>NZ_JAAOKO010000001.1:0-1030034 GCF_018320795.1 Stenotrophomonas sp. PE591 | reverse complement strand
CGGGTTCGATCAAGCCGCACACCAAGTTCGAAGGCGAAGTCTACGTCCTGTCGAAGGACGAGGGCGGCCGCCACACCCCGTTCTTCAACGGCTACCGTCCGCAGTTCTACTTCCGCACCACCGACATCACCGGCGCAGCTGCTCTGCCGGAAGGCGTCGAAATGGTGATGCCGGGTGACAACGTCAAGATGGTCGTCACCCTGATCAACCCGGTGGCAATGGACGAAGGCCTGCGCTTCGCCATCCGCGAAGGCGGCCGTACCGTCGGCGCCGGCGTGGTCTCGAAGATCATCGAGTAAGCCTGCAGTACCGGTGGTTGCATAGCGCCGCCGGTTACGCGAATGGCGGGCCGGGAACCTCGGTCCGCCTTCGCCGTCTAAGGGAAGGCAAGTTTCAACAAGTACGCCAGTAGCTCAATTGGCAGAGCAGCGGTCTCCAAAACCGCAGGTTGGGGGTTCGAGTCCCTCCTGGCGTGCCATCTGCCCACCTTATCCAGCGGCCTGGGCCGCTAAAGCAGACACAGCCGGATGAATAGCAAGATCGAACATTCCAAGGACAACTCCGCCAACGGCGGGGATATCGTCAAGTACGTCGCCGCATCGCTGCTGGTGCTGGCCGGTCTGTTCGTCTGGTTCTGGTTCTCCGCCGACTCCGGTCGCGCCACCCAGCTGGGTGCGTGGGCGGGTCAGCTGCGTGCGTTGGCGGTCGTGGTCGGTCTGGTTGGCGGTATCGGCGTGTTCATGCTGACCGGCAAGGGGCGCGACACCCGCGAATTCCTCTCCGAGTCGCGCTTCGAACTGCGCAAGGTGGTCTGGCCGACGCGCCAGGAAGCCATCCGCATGACCTGGGTCGTGATGGTGGTGGTGACCATTCTCAGTCTGTTGCTGGGTGGGTTCGATTACGTCATTCAGTGGCTGGTTCAGTTGTTCCTGAGCCGCTAAGGAGAATTGCATGAAGCGTTGGTACGTCGTTCACGCCTATTCGGGCTTCGAGAAGTCGGTGGCGCAGGCTCTGCGCGATCGCATCGTCCGTGACGGCATGGAAGAGCGCTTCGGCGATGTCCTGGTCCCGACCGAAGAAGTGGTCGAGATGCGCGCTGGCCAGAAGCGCCGCTCCGAGCGCAAGTTCTTCCCGGGTTACGTGCTGGTCCAGATCGAGACCCACGAAGAAGCCGGTATCCCGCGCATCGACAACGAAAGCTGGCACCTGGTCAAGGAAACCCCGCGCGTGATGGGCTTCATCGGCGGCACCGCCGACCGTCCGCTGCCGATTGCCGATTCCGAGGCCGAAGCCATCCTGAACCGCGTTCAGGAAGGTGTCGAGAAGCCGCGCCCGAAGGTGCTGTTCGAGCCGGGCCAGATGGTCCGCGTCACCGACGGCCCGTTCAACGATTTCAATGGCGTCGTCGAAGAGGTCAACTACGAGAAGAGCCGTCTGCGCGTCTCGGTGCTGATCTTCGGTCGTGCCACTCCGGTCGAGCTCGAGTTCGGCCAGGTCGAAAAGGCCGTCTGATCCAGCTGTAGAGTCGAGCTTGCTCGACTTTGCTGATCGGCCGAGCAAAGCTCGACTCTACGGAACCAGGAACCGGGCCTTGCCCGGTTTCGTCCGTTTATGTGCCGCTTCAGGCATGTGAAGAAAAAACCTGATATAGTGCGCGGCTCCCCGCTGGGAAGCCAGCAGGACGAGGCCGCCGGAAGGTGGCCTTCAGCATGATTTCAAAACGCGATGCCGGGACGCGTGATTCCCGGTCCGATGGGGAGCCTGTTGTCGAAAGGCGCTAGCACCCGGAGAGTACTCACATGGCAAAGAAAGTTGTCGGTTACATCAAGCTGCAGGTGAAGGCCGGTCAGGCCAACCCCTCGCCGCCGGTCGGTCCTGCGCTGGGTCAGCGCGGTCTGAACATCATGGAATTCTGCAAGGCGTTCAACGCTGCCACGCAGAAGCTCGAGCCGGGTCTGCCGGTTCCGGTGATCATCACGGCCTACTCGGACCGTACGTTCACCTTCATCACCAAGAGCACCCCGGCCACCACCCTGCTGAAGAAGGCCGCTGGCATCTCGTCGGGCTCCAAGCGCCCGAACACCGAGAAGGTCGGCAAGGTCACCCGTAAGCAGCTGGAAGAGATCGCCAAGGCGAAGGAACCGGATCTGACTGCCGCCGATCTGGACGCCGCCGTGCGTACCATCGCTGGCTCTGCCCGTTCCATGGGCCTCGTGGTGGAGGGTTAATAAGATGGCACAGACCAAGCGTGAGAAGGCCATCAAGGCCGCCGTCGTTCCGGGCAAGGCATACGCCTTCGAGGACGCGATCAACATCCTGAAGAGCGCCACCAAGGCCAAGTTCGTCGAGTCGATCGACGTCGCTGTGCGCCTGGGCGTCGATGCGAAGAAGTCCGACCAGCAGGTTCGTGGCTCCACCGTGCTGCCGGCCGGTACCGGCAAGTCGGTCCGCGTCGCCGTGTTCGCTCCGGCCGGTGCCAAGGCTGATGAAGCCCTGGCCGCTGGCGCCGAAGCCGTCGGTATGGATGATCTGGCCGAGAAGATGCAGGCCGGCGATCTGAACTACGACGTCGTCATCGCGACCCCGGACGCCATGCGCGTCGTCGGTAAGCTGGGCACCGTGCTGGGTCCGCGCGGCCTGATGCCGAACCCGAAGGTCGGCACCGTTTCCCCGAACCCGGGTGAAGCCGTGAAGAACGCCAAGTCGGGTCAGGTCCGTTACCGCACCGACAAGGCCGGCATCATCCACTGCACCATCGGCAAGGCCGACTTCGCCGAAGACGCGCTGAAGTCGAACCTGACCGCGCTGCTGCTGGACCTGATCAAGGCCAAGCCGGCCACCTCGAAGGGCACCTACCTGCAGAAGGTTTCGGTCAGCTCGACGATGGGCCCGGGCGTCACCGTCGACCAGTCGTCGCTGACCCTGAAGTAATTGTTTCAAGCGGTCACGGTACCTTCGGTGCCGTGACCGTGACATTTGAAGGCATCGTTGGCAGTGCATCGCCCGCGGTAGCCGTCAAAGACCGCAGGCGCGGTCGTGGCAATACCGGCGACGGGCACGGAAGCTCGATCTGGCAAGGAGTCGCCGCCGGAGCAGTCATGAGCGCTTAATCGATTCCCCGGAATCACCCTGCGTAGATGGTGCCCTTCTGGAGTTTTTCTGGTTCACGCACGTCTGGGATTTCCCTGATTGCCTCCAGGTCTGGAACGGCCCACCCCCGGAACATCATCCCGATGTTCCCGGCATCCAGGACGGATGCCGCACAGGACCGCACACGGCAGGAGCCGTAAGCGGAGTTCAATAGGAGGAGTGCAATGGCTCTCAATCTGTCCCAGAAGCAAGAAGTAGTCGCCGAGCTGGCAGACGTCGCCGCCAAGGCCCACTCCTTGATCGCAGCCGAATACGCTGGCACCACGGTCGCCCAGATGACCGCGATGCGCAAGCAGGCTCGTGAAACCGGTGTTTTCTTGAAGGTTGTCAAGAACACCCTGGCTTCGCGCGCCGTTGAAGGCACCGAGTTCGCAGTCGCCCAGGACCAGATGGTTGGTCCGCTGCTGTACGCGTTCTCGCTCGAGGAGCCCGGCGCTGCCGGTCGCCTGATCAAGGAAGCCGCCAAGGGCAACGACAAGCTGAAGGCTAAGGTCGTCGCCATCGGTGGCGAAGTGTTCCCGGCAAGCCACGTCGACGTGCTGGCCTCGCTGCCGACCCGCGACCAGGCCCTGGCCATGCTGGCCCGCGTCCTGACCGAGCCGGTCACGATGTTTGCCCGCGCCATCAAGGCCGTTGGCGAGAAGCAGGGTGGTGGCGACGTCGCCGCCGACGCTGCCGAACCGGCCGCCGAGACCGCCTGAGTTTCGACTTACCGTGGTTCCTGACGGAACCTCAACCCAGAAAATCATCCAAAGGTATTAATCATGTCCCTTACCAACGAACAGATCGTCGACGCCATCGCCGAGAAGTCCCTGATGGAAGTGATGGAGCTGGTCAAGGCCATCGAAGAGAAGTTCGGCGTCTCCGCCGCTGCTCCGGTTGCCGTGGCTGTCAACGCCGGCCCGGCCGTTGCCGCTGAAGAGCAGACCGAGTTCACCGTCACCCTGAAGTCGGCCGGCGACAAGAAGGTCGAAGTCATCAAGGCCGTCCGCGCCATCACCGGCCTGGGCCTGAAGGAAGCGAAGGACCTGGCCGAAGCCGGTGGCGTCCTGAAGGAAGGCGCTTCGAAGGAAGACGCCGAGAAGATGAAGAAGGACCTGGAAGCTGCTGGCGCGACTGTCGAAGTCAAGTAAGCAGTTACCTTGCATCGTCACCGATTCACGGCGATGCAGCCAAGGCTGGGGGCGTAAGCCCCCGGCCTTTGGTCGTTGTTGCGGTGTCGGTAGAGTCGACTGTTGGTCGACTGCTGTGAAGGAAGTCGACTAACAGTCGACTCTACCGTTTCAAATGCAGCAAAAAGCCCAACACGGGCTGCAGTCAAACCCCGCCGGCCAGCGCATTGCGCGGCAGCAGGGGCGTGGTAGCAGACGAGTTGGCAGTTGGAAGTAGCGGGAGAAGGCGTGCTGGTGCCGGCAATACCAGCGACTTCCAACTGACAATTTCAAGTTCCCTTCGGATCGTGGGCGCACGATCCGCACAACAAGGTGGAAGACCTCATGACGTCCTATTCGTTCACCGAAAAAAAGCGTATCCGCAAGGATTTCGGCAAGCAGCGCTCGATTCTCGAAGTGCCGTTCCTGCTCGCCATCCAGGTGGATTCCTATCGTGAATTCCTGCAGGAAAACGTCGATCCGGCCAAGCGCACGGACCACGGCCTGCACGCTGCGCTGAAGTCGGTCTTCCCGATCGCCAGCTACAGCGGCAACGCTGCCCTGGAATACGTCGGCTACAAGCTGGGCGAACCGGTCTTCGACGAGCGCGAGTGCCGCCAGCGTGGCATGAGCTACGGCGCCCCGCTGCGCGTGACCGTGCGCCTGGTGATCTACGACCGTGAGTCGTCGACCAAGGCCATCAAGTACGTGAAGGAGCAGGAGGTCTATCTGGGCGAAATCCCGCTGATGACCGAGAACGGCACCTTCATCGTCAACGGCACCGAGCGCGTCATCGTCTCGCAGCTGCACCGCTCGCCGGGCGTGTTCTTCGACCACGACCGTGGCAAGACCCACAGCTCGGGCAAGCTGCTGTACAGCGCCCGCATCATTCCTTACCGCGGCTCCTGGCTGGACTTCGAGTTCGACCCGAAGGACGCGCTGTTCACCCGTATCGACCGTCGCCGCAAGCTGCCGGTGTCGATCCTGCTGCGCGCGCTCGGCTACAGCAACGAAGAGATGCTGGCCGAGTTCTTCGAGATCAACACCTTCCACATCAACCCGGATGAAGGCGTCCAGCTGGAGCTGGTGCCGGAGCGCCTGCGTGGCGAAACCCTGGGCTTCGACCTCGCCGACGGCGACAAGGTCATCGTGGAAGCCGGCAAGCGCATCACCGCGCGCCACATCAAGCAGCTGGAAGCCTCGGGCATCGCCGCCCTGGCCGTGCCGGACGACTACATCGTCGGCCGCATCCTGTCGCACGACGTGGTTGACGCCTCGACCGGCGAACTGCTGGCCCAGGCCAATGACGAGATCACCGACGAGCAGCTGCAGGCCTTCCGCAAGGCCGGTGTGGATGCCGTGGGCACCCTGTGGGTGAACGATCTGGATCGTGGCCCGTACCTGTCCAACACCCTGCGCATCGACCCGACCAAGACCCAGCTGGAAGCCCTGGTCGAGATCTACCGCATGATGCGTCCGGGCGAGCCGCCGACCAAGGACGCTGCGCAGAACCTGTTCCACAACCTGTTCTTCACCTTCGAGCGCTACGACCTGTCCGCGGTCGGCCGCATGAAGTTCAACCGTCGCGTGGGCCGCAAGGAAACCACCGGCGAAGCCGTGCTGTACGACAGCAAGTACTTCGGTGAGCGCAACGACGAAGAGTCCAAGCGCCTGGTCGCCACCCACGGCGACAGCTCCGACATCCTGGACGTGATCAAGGTCCTGACCGAGATCCGCAACGGTCGCGGCGTGGTCGACGATATCGACCACCTGGGCAACCGTCGCGTGCGTTCGGTCGGCGAAATGGCCGAAAACGTGTTCCGCGTCGGCCTGGTCCGCGTCGAGCGCGCGGTCAAGGAGCGCCTGTCGATGGCCGAGTCCGAAGGCCTGACCCCGCAGGAGCTGATCAACGCCAAGCCGGTTGCCGCTGCCATCAAGGAGTTCTTCGGCTCCTCGCAGCTGTCGCAGTTCATGGACCAGAACAACCCGCTGTCGGAAGTGACCCACAAGCGTCGCGTTTCGGCCCTGGGCCCGGGCGGCCTGACCCGTGAGCGCGCCGGCTTCGAAGTGCGCGACGTGCACCCGACCCATTACGGCCGCGTCTGCACCATCGAAACCCCGGAAGGCCCGAACATCGGCCTGATCAACTCGCTGGCCGTGTACGCCCGCACCAACCAGTACGGTTTCCTCGAGACTCCGTACCGCAAGGTCGTGGACGGCAAGGTCTATGACGAAGTCGAGTTCCTGTCGGCGATCGAAGAAAACGAGTACGTCATTGCGCAGGCCAACGCGCTGACCGACGCCAAGGGCACCCTGACCGAGCAGTTCGTTCCGTGCCGCTTCCAGGGCGAATCGCTGCTGAAGCCGCCGGCGGAAGTCCACTTCATGGACGTCTCGCCGATGCAGACCGTGTCGATCGCGGCCGCGCTGGTTCCGTTCCTGGAGCACGATGACGCGAACCGCGCACTGATGGGCGCCAACATGCAGCGTCAGGCGGTGCCGACCCTGCGTGCGCAGAAGCCGCTGGTCGGTACCGGCATCGAGCGCGCCGTGGCGCGTGACTCCGGTGTGACCGTGAACGCCCGCCGTGGTGGCGAGATCGTGCAGATCGACGCGGCCCGCATCGTGGTCAAGGTCAACGAGGAAGAGATCGTTGGCGCTACCGATGCAGGCGTGGACATCTACAACCTGGTCAAGTACACCCGTTCGAACCAGAACACCTGCATCAACCAGCGTCCGCTGGTCCAGGTGGGTGACGTCATCGCCCGCGGCGACGTGCTGGCCGACGGTCCGTCCACCGACATCGGCGAACTGGCCCTGGGCCAGAACATGCTGATCGCGTTCATGCCGTGGAACGGCTACAACTTCGAAGACTCCATCCTGCTCTCCGAGCGCGTGGTGGAAGAGGATCGTTACACCACGATCCACATCGAAGAGCTGACCTGCGTCGCGCGTGACACCAAGCTGGGGCCGGAGGAAATCTCCGCCGACATCCCGAACGTCTCCGAGCAGGCGCTGAACCGCCTGGACGAGAGCGGCGTGGTGTACATCGGTGCGGAAGTCCGCGCCGGCGACATCATGGTCGGCAAGGTCACCCCGAAGGGCGAAAGCCAGCTGACCCCGGAAGAGAAGCTGCTGCGCGCGATCTTCGGCGAGAAGGCTTCGGACGTTAAGGACAGCTCGCTGCGCGTTCCGCCGGGCATGGACGGCACCGTCATCGACGTGCAGGTCTTCACCCGCGACGGCATCGAGAAGGACAAGCGCGCCCGCCAGATCGAAGAGTCTGAAATCAAGCGCGTCAAGAAGGACTTCGACGACCAGTTCCGCATCCTGGAAGCCGCCATCTACATGCGTCTGCGTTCGCAGATCGTGGGCAAGGTGGTCAACGGTGGCGCTGGCCTGAAGAAGGGTGACGTGATCACCGACGCCTTCCTGGACGGCCTGAAGAAGGCTGACTGGTTCGCCCTGCGCATGAAGGACGAGGACGCTTCGGAAGCCATCGAGCGCGCGCAGAAGCAGATCCAGGCGCACGAGAAGGAATTCGAGCGTCGCTTCGCCGACAAGCGCGGCAAGATCACCGCCGGTGACGACCTCGCCCCGGGCGTGCTGAAGATGGTCAAGGTGTTCCTGGCCGTGAAGCGCCGCATCCAGCCGGGCGACAAGATGGCAGGCCGCCACGGCAACAAGGGTGTGGTCTCCAACGTGGTGCCGGTCGAGGACATGCCGTACATGGCCTCGGGCGAAACCGTGGACATCGTGCTGAACCCGCTGGGCGTGCCGTCGCGTATGAACATCGGCCAGATCCTGGAAGTGCACCTGGGCTGGGCGGCCAAGGGCCTGGGCCGCAAGATCCAGGCGATGATGGAAGCCCAGGCGGCGGTTGCCGACCTGCGCAAGTTCCTGGACGACATCTACAACCACGACGACACCAACGTGGCCAACCGTGTCGACCTGTCGCAGTTCAGCGACGAGGAGCTGCTGCGCCTGGCCCGTAACCTCACCGACGGCGTGCCGATGGCCACCCCGGTGTTCGACGGTGCCACCGAAGCGGAAATCAAGCGCATGCTGGAACTGGCCGACCTGCCGAGCAGTGGCCAGACCCAGCTGTACGACGGCCGCACCGGTGAAGCGTTCGATCGCCACACCACCGTGGGTTACATGCACTACCTGAAGCTGAACCACCTGGTCGACGACAAGATGCACGCCCGTTCGACCGGTCCGTACTCGCTCGTCACCCAGCAGCCGCTGGGCGGCAAGGCGCAGTTCGGCGGCCAGCGCTTCGGTGAAATGGAAGTCTGGGCGCTGGAAGCCTACGGCGCGGCCTACACCCTGCAGGAAATGCTGACGGTGAAGTCCGATGACGTGCAGGGCCGCAACCAGATGTACAAGAACATCGTCGACGGTGAGCACGAGATGGTCGCGGGCATGCCGGAATCCTTCAACGTGCTCGTGAAGGAAATCCGCTCGCTGGCCATCAACATGGAACTGGAAGACAACTGATCCATGCCGGCGCGGCGGTCAACGCCGCCGCGCCGCTGGCAGTGAACTGAAAGCCCATCGACACAGCATTCCTCCTTCTGGAGAACACCATGAAAGACCTGCTCAACCTCTTCAACCAGCAGCGCCAGACGCTGGACTTCGACGCGATCAAGATCGCGCTGGCTTCGCCGGACCTGATCCGTTCGTGGTCCTTCGGCGAAGTGAAGAAGCCGGAAACCATCAACTACCGCACCTTCAAGCCGGAACGCGACGGCCTGTTCTGCGCCGCCATCTTCGGCCCGGTGAAGGACTACGAGTGCCTGTGCGGCAAGTACAAGCGCATGAAGCACCGCGGCGTGGTCTGCGAAAAGTGCGGTACCGAAGTGACCCTGGCCAAGGTGCGCCGCGAGCGCATGGGCCACATCGACCTGGCCTCGCCGGTCGCGCACATCTGGTTCCTCAAGTCGCTGCCGTCGCGCATCGGCCTGATGCTGGACATGACCCTGCGCGACATCGAGCGCGTGCTGTACTTCGAAGCCTACGTGGTGACCGAGCCGGGCCTGACTGCCCTGGAGCGCCGCCAGCTGCTGACCGAGGAACAGTACCTGCAGGCCCGCCAGGAGCACGGTGACGACTTCGACGCCGCGATGGGCGCCGAGGCCGTGTACGAACTGCTGCGCACGATCGACCTGCAGTCGGAAATGACCCGCCTGCGCGAGGAAATCGCCGCTACCGGTTCGGAAACCAAGCTCAAGCGCCTCACCAAGCGCATCAAGCTGATCGAAGCCTTCCTGGAATCGGGCAACCGTCCGGAATGGATGGTCATGACCGTGCTGCCGGTGCTGCCGCCGGACCTGCGTCCGCTGGTCCCGCTGGATGGCGGCCGCTTCGCGACCTCCGACCTGAACGACCTGTACCGCCGCGTCATCAACCGCAACAACCGCCTGCGCCGCCTGCTCGAACTGAGCGCGCCGGACATCATCGTGCGCAATGAAAAGCGCATGCTGCAGGAGTCGGTCGATGCGCTGCTGGACAACGGCCGTCGTGGCCGTGCCATCACCGGCACCAACAAGCGCCCGCTGAAGTCGCTGGCCGACATGATCAAGGGCAAGCAGGGTCGCTTCCGCCAGAACCTGCTCGGCAAGCGCGTCGACTACTCGGGCCGTTCGGTCATCGTGGTCGGCCCGTACCTGCGCCTGCACCAGTGCGGCCTGCCGAAGAAGATGGCGCTCGAGCTGTTCAAGCCGTTCGTCTTCGCCAAGCTGCAGCGTCGTGGCCTGGCCACCACCATCAAGGCCGCCAAGAAGCTGGTCGAGCGCGAAGAAGCCGAAGTCTGGGACATCCTGGAAGAGGTCATCCGCGAGCACCCGGTGATGCTGAACCGTGCGCCGACCCTGCACCGTCTGGGCATCCAGGCGTTCGAGCCGGTGCTGATCGAAGGCAAGGCCATCCAGCTGCACCCGCTGGTCTGCACCGCGTTCAACGCCGACTTCGACGGTGACCAGATGGCCGTCCACGTGCCGCTCTCGCTGGAAGCCCAGCTGGAAGCGCGTGCGCTGATGATGTCGACCAACAACATCCTGTCGCCGGCCAACGGCGAGCCGATCATCGTGCCGTCGCAGGACGTCGTGCTGGGTCTGTACTACATGACCCGCTCGCTGGAAAACAAGAAGGGCGAGGGCATGGCCTTTGCCAACATCGCCGAAGTGAAGCGTGCCTACGACAACCGCGTGGTGGAACTGCACGCGCGCGTCAAGGTCCGCATCACCGAAGTGGTGACCGACGAAGACGGCAACAAGCAGAACAAGACCTCGATCGTGGACACCACGATCGGTCGCGCCCTGCTGGCTGAAATCCTGCCGGAAGGCCTGCCGTTCGCGCTGGCCAACACCGAGCTGACCAAGAAGAACATCAGCCGCCTGATCAACTCCAGCTACCGCCAGCTGGGCCTGAAGGACACGGTCGTGTTCGCCGACAAGCTGATGTACACCGGCTTCGCGTACGCGACCCGCGCCGGTGTCTCGATCGGCATCGACGACATGCTGATCCCGGACGAGAAGAAGGGCATCCTCACCGAGGCCGAAGCCGAAGTGCTGGAAATCCAGGAGCAGTACCAGTCGGGCCTGGTCACCGCCGGCGAGCGCTACAACAAGGTGGTCGACATCTGGTCGCGCACCAATGAGCGCATCGCCAAGGCGATGATGGACACCATCGGTACCGAGAAGGTGGTCAATGCCAAGGGTGAGACCATCGACCAGAAGTCGATGAACTCGCTGTACATCATGGCCGACTCCGGTGCGCGTGGTTCGCAGGCGCAGATCCGTCAGCTGGCCGGCATGCGTGGCCTGATGGCCCGCCCGGACGGCTCGATCATCGAGACGCCCATCAAGGCGAACTTCCGCGAAGGCCTGAACGTGCAGGAGTACTTCAACTCCACCCACGGTGCCCGTAAGGGTCTGGCCGATACCGCGCTGAAGACCGCGAACTCGGGTTACCTGACCCGTCGTCTGGTCGACGTGGCACAGGACGTGGTGATCACCGAGGTGGATTGCGGTACCACCGAAGGCCTGATCATGACCCCGATCGTGGAAGGCGGCGACGTGGTCGAGCCGCTGAAGGACCGCGTGCTGGGTCGCGTGGTTGCCGAGGACGTGTTCCTGCCGGGCAACGACGAAGATCCGATCGTCACCCGCAACACCCTGCTGGACGAAGCCTGGGTGGCCAAGCTGGAAGATGCCGGCGTGCAGACCATCAAGGTCCGCTCGACCATCTCCTGCGAATCGGCCTTCGGCGTCTGCTCGCGCTGCTACGGCCGCGACCTGGCCCGTGGCCACCTGGTCAACATCGGTGAAGCAGTCGGCGTCATCGCCGCCCAGTCCATCGGTGAGCCGGGTACCCAGCTGACCATGCGTACGTTCCACATCGGTGGTGCGGCGTCGCGAGCTGCTGCGGTCGACAACATCACCGTCAAGACCACCGGCTCGGTCAAGTTCAGCAACCTCAAGTCGGTCGAGCATGCCAACGGCTCGCTGGTGGCAGTGTCGCGCTCGGGCGAAATCTCGGTGCTCGATGCCCACGGCCGTGAGCGTGAGCGTTACAAGCTGCCGTACGGTGCGACCATCACGTCCAAGGACGGTGATGCGATCAAGGCTGGCCAGACCGTGGCCAACTGGGATCCGCATAACCACCCGATCGTGTCGGAAGTGGCCGGCTTCATCCGCTTCATCGACTTCGTCGACGGCATCACCGTCATCGAGAAGACCGACGAGCTGACCGGCCTGGCGTCGCGCGAAATCACCGATCCGAAGCGTCGTGGTACCCAGGCCAAGGACCTGCGCCCGATCGTGCGCATCGTCGACGCCAAGGGCAACGACCTGTCGATTCCGGGCACCGACCTGCCGGCGCAGTACCTGCTGCCGCCGCGCTCGATCGTCAACCTGCAGGACGGCGCTGCCGTCGGCGTGGGTGACGTGGTCGCCAAGATCCCGCAGGAAGCGTCGAAGACCCGCGACATCACCGGTGGTCTGCCGCGCGTGGCCGATCTGTTCGAAGCGCGCAAGCCGAAGGATCCGGCGGTGCTGGCCGAGCGTTCGGGCATCATCAGCTTCGGCAAGGACACCAAGGGCAAGCAGCGCCTGATCATCAAGGACACCGATGGTTCGGAGCACGAAGAGCTGATCCCGAAGTACCGCCAGGTCATCGTGTTCGAAGGCGAGCATGTCACCAAGGGTGAAACCATCGTGGACGGCGAGCCGAGCCCGCAGGACATCCTGCGCCTGCTGGGTGTCGAACCGCTGGCCGCCTACCTGGTGAAGGAAATCCAGGACGTGTACCGCCTGCAGGGCGTGAAGATCAACGACAAGCACATCGAGGTGATCACCCGCCAGATGCTGCGCAAGGTCGAGATCACCGACCAGGGCAGCAGCAAGTTCCTGAACGGCGAACAGGTGGAGCGCCAGCGCGTTATCGAGGAGAATGCCCGCCTTGCAGCCCGCAATGAGCTGCCGGCGCACTTCGATCCGGTCCTGCTGGGTATCACCAAGGCCTCGCTGGCGACCGAATCGTTCATCTCGGCCGCGTCGTTCCAGGAAACCACCCGCGTGCTGACCGAAGCGGCCGTCCGCGGCACCTCGGACAACCTGCGTGGCCTGAAGGAAAACGTCATCGTGGGTCGCCTGATTCCGGCCGGTACCGGCCTGGCGTACCACAGCAATCGCCGTCGCGGCGCTTCCGGCCTCACCGAGTCGGAAATGCAGACCCTTGCCGGCACCCCGGCCGCGGTCGAGGCACCGGTGGTTGAAGCCGAAGCTGAACAGGCCTCGGAAGACTGAAACACGGGTCCGGCCTCAGGGCCGGACCACCCGGGCGGGTAGAGTCGACTGTCAGTCGACCGCTATCGAGAGTCGACTGACAGTCGACTCTACCGGTGCAGGGCAGGGTGGACCGCTTGCGGTTCACCCCGCCAACCTGAACGGGGTACATGGAGGCCCCCCAGTAACGTTCCGGGATCAGGAACGGGCTTGACAGGAGGCGTTTGACTGCTTTCCTGGCAGGTTGCTACAATCGTCTGTCTCAGCAGGCCAGAATTTTGGCCTGCTTTAACATTTCCGCATCTCTGGCCGGATTTTCCGGCCACCAATCAGAAGAACCTACTGATGGCGACGATCAACCAGCTGGTCCGCAAGCCGCGGCAAGCGACCACCTACAAGAGTGCCTCGCCGGCGCTCGACAAGTGCCCGCAGCGCCGTGGCGTCTGCACCCGTGTCTACACCACCACCCCGAAGAAGCCGAACTCGGCTCTGCGCAAGGTTGCCAAGGTCCGCCTGACCAACCAGGAAGAAGTGATTTCCTACATCGGTGGTGAAGGCCACAACCTGCAGGAGCACTCCGTGGTCCTGATCCGCGGCGGTCGCGTCAAGGACCTGCCGGGTGTGCGTTACCACACCGTTCGTGGCTCGCTCGACGCCGCCGGCGTTGCCAAGCGTCGCCAGGCCCGTTCCAAGTACGGCGCCAAGCGTCCGAAGGCATAAGGAGAGAGCACTATGTCGCGTAAGGGTAATACTCCGCAGCGTTCCGTCCTGCCCGATCCGAAGCACGGAAGCGAAACCATCGCCCGCTTCATCAACATGGTCATGCAGAGCGGCAAGAAGTCCGTCGCCGAAAAGATTGTGTACGGCGCCATGGACGTGATCACCGAGAAGAACAGCAGCGCCAACGCCATTGAACTGGTGCAGAAGGCTCTGGACAACGTCGCTCCGGCGGTCGAAGTCAAGTCGCGCCGCGTCGGTGGTGCCACCTACCAGGTGCCGGTCGAAGTGCGTTCGTCGCGCAAGATGGCCCTGGCCATGCGCTGGCTGATCGACTCCGCGCGCAAGCGTGGTGAGAACACCATGCCGAAGAAGCTGGCTGCTGAACTGATCGACGCCTCGGAAAACCGTGGCGGCGCCATCAAGAAGCGCGAAGAAACCCACCGCATGGCCGAAGCCAACAAGGCATTCGCCCACTACCGCTGGTGAGTTTGACGGCCTTGTAAAACAGGCAGGGCAGCACCACTTCGGTGCGTGCTGCCTCGCGGTCCCAGAAGGGCTGCGCCAATCCGAAGGCCGCCGAAAGGCGGCGTTCGGCCATCCGAAATCCAAGAAATCTGAGAGGCTCCCGTGGCCCGTTCCACTCCCATCGAGCGTTACCGTAACTTCGGCATCATGGCTCACATCGATGCCGGCAAGACCACCACGTCCGAGCGCATCCTGTTCTACACCGGCAAGAGCCACAAGATCGGTGAAGTGCATGACGGCGCCGCCACCATGGACTGGATGGAGCAGGAGCAGGAGCGTGGCATCACGATCCAGTCCGCTGCCACCACCGCGTTCTGGAAGGGCATGGACAAGTCCCTGCCGGAGCACCGCTTCAACATCATCGACACCCCCGGGCACGTCGACTTCACCATCGAAGTGGAGCGCTCGCTGCGCGTGCTCGACGGTGCCGTCTTCGTCCTGTGCGCCGTCGGTGGCGTGCAGCCGCAGTCGGAAACCGTGTGGCGCCAGGCCAACAAGTACCACGTGCCGCGCATCGCGTTCGTCAACAAGATGGACCGTACCGGTGCCAACTTCCAGAAGGTCGTCGGCCAGCTGAAGGCCAAGCTGGGCGCGGTTGCCGTGCCGATGCAGCTGCCGATCGGCGCTGAAGACAACTTCAAGGGCGTTGTCGACCTGCTGAAGATGAAGGCCATCCATTGGGATGAGGCTTCGCAGGGCATGAAGTTCGAATACGGTGAAATCCCGGCCGAACTGCAGGGTCCGGCTGAAGAGGCTCGCCAGTTCATGGTCGAGACCGCTGCCGAAGCCAGCGAAGAGCTGATGGAAAAGTACCTGGGCGGCGAAGAGCTGGCCGAGGCCGAAATCATCAACGCCCTGCGTACCCGTACCCTGGCGACCGAGATCGTGCCGATGTACTGCGGCTCGGCCTTCAAGAACAAGGGCGTGCAGGCCATGCTGGACGGCGTGATCCAGCTGCTGCCGTCGCCGGTCGACGTGCCGGACGTGAAGGGCGTGGACGTTGACGACGACACCGTCGAAATGACCCGCAAGTCGGATGACAAGGCTCCGTTCTCGTCGCTGGCCTTCAAGATCATCACCGACCCGTTCGTCGGCGCGCTGACCTTCTTCCGTGTCTACTCGGGCACCCTGAACGGTGGTGACACCGTGCTGAACTCGGTGAAGGGCAAGAAGGAGCGCATCGGCCGCATCCTGCAGATGCACTCGAACAACCGCGAGGAAATCAAGGAAGTTCTGGCTGGTGACATCGCCGCTGCCGTGGGCCTGAAGGACACCACCACCGGTGACACCCTGTGCGCCGTGGACGCCCCGATCATCCTGGAGCGCATGACGTTCCCGGAGCCGGTGATCTCGATGGCCGTCGAGCCGAAGACCAAGTCGGACCAGGAAAAGATGGGTCTGGCCCTGGGCCGTCTGGCGCAGGAAGATCCGTCGTTCCGCGTCAAGACCGACGAAGAATCCGGCCAGACCATCATCTCGGGCATGGGCGAGCTGCACCTGGACATCATCGTCGACCGCCTGAAGCGCGAGTTCAACGTTGAAGCCAACGTCGGCGCGCCGCAGGTGGCCTACCGCGAAACCATCACCCTGGCCGACGTCAAGTCGGACTACAAGCACGCCAAGCAGTCCGGTGGTAAGGGTCAGTACGGTCACGTCGTGATCGAACTGTCGCCGATCACCGCTGCCGACCGTGCCGATCCGAAGCTGGCTCCGGCCATCAAGGACGACTTCCTGTTCATCAACGACATCACCGGCGGCGTGATCCCGAAGGAATTCATTCCGTCGGTTGAAAAGGGCCTGCGCGAAACCATCACCAGCGGTCCGCTGGCTGGCTTCCCGGTCGTGGACGTCAAGGTGAAGCTGGTGTTCGGTTCGTACCACGACGTCGACTCCTCGGAAATGGCGTTCAAGCTGGCTTCGTCGATGGCCTTCAAGCAGGGCTTCGCCAAGGCCAAGCCGGTGCTGCTGGAGCCGATCATGAAGGTCGAGATCGTGACCCCGGAGGATTACCAGGGTGACGTGATGGGCGACGTCAGCCGTCGTCGCGGCGTGCTGCAGGGTTCCGACACCACCGGTGACGGTTCGGCCAGCATCATCAACGCGATGATCCCGCTGGGTGAAATGTTCGGCTACGCCACTGCGCTGCGTTCGCAGACCCAGGGCCGCGCCACCTTCACCATGGAATTCGATCACTACGAGCCGGCTCCGACCAACATCGCCGAAGCCGTCATGAAGAAGGGCTGAGCCTCGCTCAGCCTCTCTTGAAACCACTTACGAACAATCAAGGTATAGAACAATGGCAAAGGGTAAGTTCGAGCGCACCAAGCCGCATACTCCTCGATCGACGCCGCTCCGGAAGAAAAGGCTCGTGGTATCACGATCTCGACCGCGCACGTCGAATACGAATCCCCGGTCCGTCACTACGCCCACGTCGATTGCCCGGGCCATGCTGACTACGTCAAGAACATGATCACCGGTGCCGCCCAGATGGACGGCGCGATCCTGGTGTGCTCGGCCGCTGACGGCCCGATGCCGCAGACCCGCGAGCACATCCTGCTGTCGCGTCAGGTCGGCGTGCCGTACATCGTCGTGTTCCTGAACAAGGCCGACATGGTGGACGACGCCGAGCTGCTCGAGCTGGTCGAGATGGAAGTGCGCGAGCTGCTGAGCAAGTACGACTTCCCGGGCGACGACACCCCGATCATCGCNGGTTCGGCCCGTCTGGCGCTGGAAGGCGACCAGAGCGACATCGGCGTGCCGGCCATCCTGAAGCTGGTCGACGCCCTGGACAGCTGGATTCCGGAGCCGGAGCGCGCGATCGACAAGCCGTTCCTGATGCCGGTGGAAGACGTGTTCTCGATCTCGGGCCGCGGCACCGTGGTGACCGGTCGTATCGAGCGCGGCGTGATCAAGGTTGGCGACGAAATCGAAATCGTCGGCATCCGTCCGGTGCAGAAGACCACCGTGACCGGCGTTGAAATGTTCCGCAAGCTGCTGGACCAGGGTCAGGCAGGCGACAACGCTGGCCTGCTGCTGCGCGGCACCAAGCGTGACGACGTCGAGCGTGGCCAGGTCCTGGCCAAGCCGGGTTCGATCAAGCCGCACACCAAGTTCGAAGGCGAAGTCTACGTCCTGTCGAAGGACGAGGGCGGCCGCCACACCCCGTTCTTCAACGGCTACCGTCCGCAGTTCTACTTCCGCACCACCGACATCACCGGCGCAGCTGCTCTGCCGGAAGGCGTCGAAATGGTGATGCCGGGTGACAACGTCAAGATGGTCGTCACCCTGATCAACCCGGTGGCAATGGACGAAGGCCTGCGCTTCGCCATCCGCGAAGGCGGCCGTACCGTCGGCGCCGGCGTGGTCTCGAAGATCATCGAGTAACCGGGTTCGATCAAGCCGCACACCAAGTTCGAAGGCGAAGTCTACGTCCTGTCGAAGGACGAGGGCGGCCGCCACACCCCGTTCTTCAACGGCTACCGTCCGCAGTTCTACTTCCGCACCACCGACATCACCGGCGCAGCTGCTCTGCCGGAAGGCGTCGAAATGGTGATGCCGGGTGACAACGTCAAGATGGTCGTCACCCTGATCAACCCGGTGGCAATGGACGAAGGCCTGCGCTTCGCCATCCGCGAAGGCGGCCGTACCGTCGGCGCCGGCGTGGTCTCGAAGATCATCGAGTAATCTGGTAGTATCTGCGCCCCGATGTTGCCTGGGTAGGGCATCGGGGCGTATCAAATGGGAAAGCAGGCACAGGATGTGCCTTGTGTTCCCCGGACCAGGAAGGGTCAATGCCATTCAGGCGGCGTCAACAGGCGACTGTTGACAGCTGCCTTGCGTGCCATTATGCTTCTACGTCTGGGCAGGCCGGGAAACTGGTCTGCCTACGTTTTTGAGGTCTATGGATTGACCTTGGCGGCCTGCAGGAGTGCGGGCCGTCCGTATTCAGGAATTTCATGGGGCAAAGCAACCCAGAGGCTTTGTCTGTCGCTCTTTTAACGAAGGAACCTACCGCCATGGCGGACCAAAAGATCCGGATCCGGCTGAAAGCGTTCGATCATCGTCTGATCGACCGTTCGGCCAGCGAGATCGTTGAAACGGCAAAGCGGACCGGCGCGCAAGTGCGTGGCCCGATCCCGCTGCCGACCAAGATCGAGCGTTACACCGTTCTCGTTTCCCCGCACGTCGACAAGGACGCGCGTGACCAGTACGAGACCCGCACGCACAAGCGCGTGCTCGATATCGTTGACCCGAATGACAAGACCGTGGACGCGCTGATGAAGCTCGAACTGGCTGCCGGCGTCGACGTTCAGATCAAGCTGACCTGAGGACTACGACCATGACGAAGAAGTATTCGTTGGGCTTCGTGGGCCGCAAGGCTGGCATGAGCCGCGTGTTCACTGAAGATGGCCGCTCCATCCCGGTGACCCTGATCGAAGCAACCCCGAACCGCATCGCGCAGATCAAGACCGTCGAAACCGACGGCTACAGCGCCGTGCAGGTGACCGTCGGCGCGCGTCGCGCTGCCCTGGTCAACAAGCCGGAAGCCGGCCACTTCGCCAAGGCGAAGGTGGAAGCGGGTCGTGGCCTGTGGGAATTCCGCGTTGAAGACGCGCAGCTCGGCGATTTCGCCGTTGGCGGCGAAGTCAAGGCGGACATCTTCGAAGTCGGCCAGATCGTCGACGTCCAGGGTGTCACCAAGGGTAAGGGCTTCCAGGGCACCATCAAGCGCCACAACTTCCGTATGGGCGATGCAACCCACGGTAACTCGCTGTCGCATCGCGCGCCGGGTTCGCTGGGTCAGCGCCAGACCCCGGGTCGCGTTTTCCCGGGCAAGAAGATGTCGGGCCACATGGGCGCGGTGCAGCAGAGCACCCAGAACCTGGAAGTGGTCAAGGTCGACGTCGAGCGCGGTCTGATCGCCGTTCGCGGCGCCGTTCCGGGCGCGGCGGGTGGCGACGTGATCGTCCGTCCGGCGAGCAAGGCATAAGGAGAGATGACGATGGAACTCGTTATCACGGGTAGCAACAACAAGGTCTCGGTCTCCGACGCCGTGTTCGGTCGCGATTTCAGCGAAGATCTGGTCCACCAGGTCGTCGTTGCCTACCGCAACGCCGGTCGCGCCGGCACCAAGGCACAGAAGACTCGCTCCGAAGTGGCTGGTACCACCAAGAAGTCGAAGAAGCAGAAGGGCGGCGGCGCGCGTCATGGCGCACTGACGGCTCCGATCTTCGTCGGCGGCGGTGTCACCTTCGCGGCCAAGCCGCGCAGCTTCGAGCAGAAGGTCAATCGTAAGCAGTACCGTGCCGCCATGTGCGCGATCCTGTCCGAGCTGAACCGTCAGGGCCGTCTGACCATCGTGGAGTCCTTCGATGTCGAAGTGACCAACACGAAGGGTCTGATCGCCAAGCTGGCCGGCCTGGAAGTGGGCAAGCGCCCGCTGATCGTCACCGAAGAAGCGTCCGAGCACCTGTACCTGTCCGCCCGCAATCTGCCGTACGTGCAGGTGCGTGACGTCCAGGGTCTGGATCCGGTCTCGCTGGTGGGTGCCGACACGGTCGTCATCACCGCTGACGCGGTCAAGAAGGTCGAGGAGTGGCTGGCATGAACAGCAACGAAAAAATCTTCAGCGTGCTGCGTGCCCCGCGTGTCTCCGAAAAGACCGCGCGCCTGCAGGAACTCTCCAACCAGTATGTCTTCGAAGTTTCGAACGAAGCCACCAAGGCCGATGTAAAGGCCGCGGTTGAGCAGCTGTTCGACGTCAAGGTCGAAGCCGTCAACGTGGTCAACGTCAAGGGCAAGAACAAGTCCTTCCGTAACCGTGCTGGCCGCCGCGGCGATTGGCGCAAGGCGTACGTTCGCCTGGCCGATGGCCAGTCGATCGATGTAACGGCCAAGGCCTGAGGTACATCCCATGCCATTGATGAAATTCAAGCCCACTTCCCCCGGCCGCCGTTCGGCCGTGCGCGTGGTCACTCCCGACCTGCACAAGGGTGCTCCGCACGCTGCGCTGGTCGAGTCGCAGAGCCGCTCGGGTGGTCGTAACCACCATGGCCGCATCACCGTGCGTCACGTCGGTGGTGGTGCCAAGCAGCACTACCGCATCATCGACTTCAAGCGCAACAAGCTGGGCATCCCGGCGCGCGTGGAACGCATCGAATACGATCCGAACCGCACCGCGCACATCGCTCTGCTGTGCTACGTCGACGGTGAGCGTCGCTACATCATCGCCCCGAAGGGCCTGAAGGCCGGTGATCAGGTGATCGCTGGTTCGGATGCCCCGATCAAGGCTGGCAACACCCTGCCGCTGCGCAACATCCCGGTCGGCACCACCATCCACTGCATCGAACTGAAGCCGGGCAAGGGCGCTCAGATCGCTCGCGCCGCTGGTGCGGCCGTGCAGCTGGTGGCTCGCGAAGGCATCTACGCCACCCTGCGCCTGCGCTCGGGTGAAATGCGTAAGGTTCCGGTCGAGTGCTGCGCCACCATCGGCGAAGTCGGCAACGACGAGCACAGCCTGGAAAAGCTGGGCAAGGCCGGTGCCAAGCGTTGGCGCGGCGTCCGCCCGACCGTTCGTGGTGCTGCCATGAACCCGGTTGACCACCCGCACGGTGGTGGTGAGGCGAAGGCCGGCCAGGGTAACCCGCATCCGGTCACCCCGTGGGGTGTCCCGACCAAGGGTTACAAGACGCGCCATAACAAGCGCACTCAGCAGTTCATCGTCCGCGATCGTAGGGGCTAATCGACCATGGCACGTTCACTCAAGAAGGGCCCGTTCGTCGATCACCACCTCGTCAAGAAGGTGGAGGCCGCTGCGGGCAGCAAGAAGCCGATCAAGACCTGGTCGCGCCGTTCGATGATCCTGCCTGACATGGTAGGCGTCACCATTGCCGTGCATAACGGCAAGAACCACATCCCGGTTCTCGTCAACGAGAACATGGTCGGCCACAAGCTCGGCGAATTTGCCATCACCCGGACCTTCAAGGGTCACGGTGGTGACAAGAAGTCGGGCAAGTAAGGAGAGATGACAATGGAAGCGAAAGCCATCCTGCGCACTGCGCGCATCTCCCCGCAGAAGGCTCGTCTGGTCGCTGACCAGGTGCGCGGTCTGCCGGCCGAGCGTGCGGTCAACCTGCTGAAGTTCTCGGACAAGAAGGCTGCCCACCTGATCAAGAAGGTGGTGGAGTCGGCTATTGCCAACGCCGAGAACAACCAGGGCGCCGACGTCGACGAGCTGAAGGTTCAGACCATCATGGTTGATGAAGGTCCGACCCTGAAGCGTTTCATGGCGCGGGCGAAAGGCCGCGGTACCCGCATCCTCAAGCGCACCAGCCACATCACTGTGGTTGTGGGCGCCGCCAAGTAAGCGGATAAGGAAAAGACCATGGGTCATAAAGTTCATCCGATTGGTATCCGCCTCGGCATTTCCAAGGACTGGAACTCCAAGTGGTACGCCAACAAGGCCGAGTTCGCTGGTTACCTGGCAGCCGACCTGAAAGTGCGCGAAATGCTGCGCAAGAAGCTGGCTCAGGCCGGCATCAGCAAGATCCTGATCGAGCGTCCGGCCAAGACCGCTCGCGTGACGATCCACACCGCCCGTCCGGGCGTGGTGATCGGCAAGCGCGGTGAGGACATCGAGAAGCTGCGCAAGGAAGTGAGCGAGATGATGGGCGTCCCGGCGCACATCAACGTCACCGAAGTGCGCAAGCCGGAACTGGACGCGCAGCTCGTTGCCGAGTCGATCGCCCAGCAGCTGGAGCGTCGCATCATGTTCCGCCGCGCAATGAAGCGCTCGGTCGGCAACGCGATGCGCCTGGGTGCCCTGGGCATCAAGGTCAACGTGGGTGGCCGCCTCAACGGTGCAGAAATCGCCCGTTCGGAGTGGTACCGCGAAGGCCGCGTGCCGCTGCACACCCTGCGTGCCGACATCGACTATGGCTTCGCTGAAGCCAAGACGACCTACGGCATCATCGGCATCAAGGTCTGGATCTACAAGGGCGAGGTCTTCGATTTCTCCCAGGTTGGCCAGGAAAAGCAGGACGACACCCCGTCGCGCAACGATCGTCACGATCGCGGCGACCGTGGTGACCGTCAGCGCCCGGCCCGTGAAGCGAGGTAACGACAATGTTGCAACCCAAGCGAACCAAGTACCGCAAGGTACACAAGGGCCGTAACGATGGCCTGAGCTGGAGCGCCAACGCTGTCAGCTTCGGCGAATACGGCCTGAAGGCAACCGCACACGGTCAGCTGACCGCGCGTCAGATCGAAGCGGCCCGCCGCTCGATCAGCCGCTACGTCAAGCGCGGCGGCAAGATGTGGATCCGCGTGTTCCCCGACAAGCCCATCACCAAGAAGCCCATCGAAGTCCGAATGGGTTCTGGTAAGGGTAACGTGGAATACTGGGTGGCCCAGATCCAGCCCGGCCGCATGATCTATGAAATCGAGGGTGTTTCCGAGGAAGTGGCTCGCGAGGCGTTCCGCCTGGCCGCCGCCAAGCTCTCGGTCACCACCACTTTCGTGACCCGTACGGTGCGCTGATGGATATCAAAACTCTCCGTGAAAAGTCGGCTGACGAACTCAAGGCCCACCTGATCGACCTGCGTAAGGAACAGTTCTCTGTCCGTATGCAGCAGGTCACCGGCCAGCTGCCGAAGACCCACGACATTCGCCGGGTCCGTCGCGAGATTGCTCGCGTCAAGACCCTGCTCGGCAGCACGAAGTAAGGATGGCCGCTATGAGCGACAATACTGAAAAGAAGACGCTGCGCACGGTCGAAGGCCGTGTCGTCAGCAACAAGATGGACAAGACGGTTACCGTCCTGGTTGAGCGTCAGGTCAAGCACGCGCTGTACGGCAAGTACATCAAGCGCTCGACCAAGCTGCACGCCCACGATGCCGACAACGCCTGCAAGGAAGGCGATGTCGTCCGCGTGACCGAGATTGCTCCGATGTCCAAGACCAAGAACTGGCGCGTGGTGGAAGTCATCACGCGCGCGGCTGAATAAGGAGCTGAATCATGATCCAGATGCAGAGCTACCTTGACGTCGCGGACAATTCGGGTGCCAAGCAGGTGATGTGCTTCAAGGTGCTGGGTGGTTCCAAGCGCCGTTACGCCGGCATCGGCGACATCATCAAGGTCACCGTGAAGGATGCGATTCCGCGCGGCAAGGTCAAGAAGGGTGAAGTGTATGACGCCGTCGTGGTGCGTACCCGCAAGGGTGTGCGTCGCGCCGACGGCTCGCTGATCCGCTTCGACGGCAACGCTGCCGTTCTGCTGAACAGCAAGCAGGAGCCGATCGGTACCCGTATCTTCGGGCCGGTGACCCGTGAACTTCGTTCGGAGAAGTTCATGAAGATCGTCTCGCTCGCTCCCGAAGTGCTGTGAGCGACAGGAGATAATCATGGCTAACCGTATCAAGAAGGGCGACCAGGTTGTCGTCAACGCTGGCAAGGACAAGGGCAAGCAGGGCGAAGTCGTCCGCGTCGACGGCGACCGTGTGGTCGTCGCCAACGTGAACATCGTCAAGCGCCACACCAAGCCGAACCCGCAGGCAGGTGTTGCCGGCGGCGTGGTCGAGCGCGAAGCTTCGATCCATATCTCCAACGTGAATGTTCTGAACCCGGCTTCGGGCAAGGGCGAACGCGTTGGCTTCAAGGTGCTGGAGGATGGACGCAAACTGCGTGTGTTCCGCTCCAGCGGTGAGGCGCTCGACGCCTGAGGAATGAGAAGATGAGTTCCCGTCTCGAAAAGTTCTACAAGGACGAAGTGGTGCCGGCGCTGATGAAGCAGTTCGGCTACACCAATCCGATGGAAGTGCCGAAGCTGGTCAAGGTCACCCTGAACATGGGTGTCGGCGAAGCGGCCACCAACAAGAAGATCCTGGAAAACGCCGTCGGCGACATGACCAAGATTTCCGGCCAGAAGCCGGTTGTCACCAAGTCGCGTGTGTCGGTTGCGTCGTTCAAGATCCGCGATGGTTGGCCGATCGGCTGCAAGACCACGCTGCGTCGCCACAAGATGTACGAGTTCCTGGATCGCCTGATCAACATCTCGCTGCCGCGCGTGCGCGACTTCCGTGGTGTTTCCGGTCGTTCCTTCGACGGCCGCGGCAACTTCAACATGGGTGTGAAGGAGCAGATCATCTTCCCGGAAATCGACTTCGACGCCGTCGACGCGATCCGCGGTATGGATATCGCCATCACCACCACTGCGAAGACCGACGCGGAAGCGAAGGCGCTGCTGGCAGCGTTCAAGTTCCCGTTCCGTAACTGATCTGTCGAGGAAACCGAAATGGCAAAGACCTCCATGGTCAACCGCGACATCAAGCGGGAAAAGCTGGCAAAGAAGTACGCTGAAAAGCGTGCAGCTCTGAAGAAGATCGTGTCCTCCGTGGACGCGACCTACGAAGAGAAGATCGACGCCGCAACCAAGCTGGCCAAGCTGCCGCGCGATTCGTCGCCGAGCCGCCAGCGCAACCGTTGCGAGCTGTCGGGTCGTCCGCGTGGCGTCTACAGCAAGTTCGGCCTGGGCCGTAACAAGCTGCGTGAAGCCACCATGCGTGGCGACGTCCCGGGTCTGCGCAAGGCCAGCTGGTAATCCCAGCCGGCCCTGCGATCAGGAGCCCCTTCGGGGGTTCCTGAACCGGGCAGGGGAGGCATTCAGCTTTCCCGACGCAAAAAAACCGAAGAGCCCGGCGCAAGCCGGGCTCTTTTGGCGTATACTCCCGCGTCTTGCCCTGTGCAGACGGGGTTGTAGGAGTGGGCTTCCGCCCACTGCAACAAGGGACCTGGCCCGTTTCCAGGAGACAACAGATTTTCGCGAAAGCGGATATCGGTGCACTCAAAGGTACTCATATGAGCATGACTGATCCCATCGCCGACCTGCTGGTCCGCATCAAGAATGCGGCCGCGGTTGGCAAGCAGACGGTGAAAGCCCCGTCGTCCAAGATCAAGGTTGCGATTGCCCAGGTCCTGAAGGACGAGGGTTACATCACCGACCTGCGCGTGACCCAGCTGGAAAACAACAAGTCCGAGCTGGAAATCGTGCTGAAGTATTTCGAAGGCAAGCCGGTCATCGCGACCCTGAAGCGCTTCTCGCGTTCGGGCCTGCGCCAGTACCGCGGCAAGAGCGAGCTGCCGAAGGTCATGAACGGCCTGGGTATCTCCATCATTTCCACCTCCAAGGGCATCATGACTGATGCGCAGGCGCGCCAGCTGGGCGTCGGCGGCGAAGTCCTGTGCTTCGTGGCCTAAGGCGAAAGGAGTAGAACTATGTCCCGCGTAGCCAAGAAGCCGATCGACCTGGGTAAGGTTGAACTGAACGTCCAGTCGGACAGCGTCACCGCCAAGGGCCCGAAGGGCACCCTGTCGCTGGCCAAGCCGGCCGGTATTGCCATCAACGTCGACAACGGCGTTGCCACCCTGAGCACCGAGAACGCTGACCTGGTCGCACTGACCGGTACCGTGCGTGCGATCCTGTCCAACATGGTCAAGGGCGTGTCCGAAGGCTTCGAGCGCAAGCTGGAGCTGGTCGGCGTGGGTTACCGCGCTGCCATGCAGGGCAAGGACCTGAGCCTGTCGCTGGGCTTCTCGCATCCGGTCGTGTTCGTGGCGCCGGAAGGCATCACCCTGTCGACCCCGACCCAGACCGAGATCCTGGTCCAGGGCGCTGACAAGCAGGTCGTCGGTGAAGTTGCCGCCAAGATCCGTGCGTTCCGCAAGCCGGAGCCGTACAAGGGCAAGGGCGTGAAGTACTCCGACGAAGTCATCATCCGTAAGGAAGCCAAGAAGGCATAAGCGCGAGTCCCTCGCAAGAGCCCGCACATCCCTGTGCGGACTTCTCAGGGAAAAGCTCTTCCTTCAGCTTTCAAGGAATAATCAAAATGAACAAGAACATCGCCCGCCTGCGTCGCGCCAAGTCGACCCGCGCCCACATCCGTGAGCTCGGCGTCGCCCGCCTGTCGGTGCTGCGCACCGGCCAGCACCTGTACGCCCAGGTCTTCACCGCCGACGGTTCCAAGGTGCTGGCTGCCGCCAACACCACCCAGACCGACGTCATGGAAGGCCTGAAGAACGGCAAGAACGCCGATGCCGCCGCCAAGGTTGGCCGCATCGTCGCCGAGCGCGCCAAGGCCGCCGGCGTCGAGAAGGTTGCCTTCGATCGTTCGGGCTACCGCTACCACGGCCGCATCAAGGCCCTGGCAGAAGCGGCTCGCGAAGCCGGCCTGCAGTTCTAAGGGACAAGGGCAGGGGGCCATTGGCCTCCTGCCTGCCTGCTCGCCAGCCTGAGTGAGGCTGGACGGCGCCGCTCTTCTGCAGCGGCCCACCGGAACGCCGCGTCACGCCACAACCATAAGCGGCTTCGAGCCGTACATACCCAAACAACCAAGGAATCAACATGGCAGAAGAGCGTCAGCAGCGGGGTCGCGATCGCGACCGTAACCGCGAAGAGAAGATCGACGACGGCATGATCGAAAAGCTGGTCGCGGTCAACCGCGTCAGCAAGACCGTCAAGGGTGGCCGCCAGTTCACCTTCACCGCCCTGACCGTTGTCGGCGACGGCGAAGGCAAGGTCGGTTTCGGTTATGGCAAGGCCCGCGAAGTGCCGGTCGCCATCCAGAAGTCGATGGAACAGGCCCGCAAGAACCTGGTCAGCGTTGACCTGAACAACGGCACCCTGTGGCACACCATCAAGGATGGTCACGGCGCAGCCCGCGTGTTCATGCAGCCGGCTTCGGAAGGTACCGGCGTCATCGCCGGCGGTGCCATGCGCGCCGTGCTGGAAGCGGTTGGCGTGAAGAACGTGCTGGCCAAGGCCACCGGTTCGCGCAACCCGATCAACCTGGTGCGTGCCACCGTGAAGGGCCTGTCTGCTGCGCAGTCGCCGGCCCGCATCGCGGCCAAGCGCGGCAAGAAGGTGGAGGAACTCAACCATGGCTAATGAGTCCAACAAGACTGTCAAGGTCCGCCTGGTGCGTGGCCTGCGTGGCACCCAGTCGCGTCACCGCCTGTCGGTGCGTGCCCTGGGCCTGAACAAGCTCAACGATGTGCGTGAACTGAAGGACAGCCCGCAGGTGCGCGGCCTGATCAACAAGGTTCAGTACCTCGTCCAGGTTGAGGAGTAATCGACCATGACTCTGCGTCTCAATGAACTGAGCCCGGCACCGGGCGCCCGCACCGAGCGTACCCGCGTCGGTCGCGGTATCGGCTCGGGCCTGGGCAAGACTGCCGGCCGCGGCCACAAGGGTTCGTTCGCCCGCAAGGGTGGCGGCAAGATCAAGGCTGGCTTCGAAGGCGGCCAGACCCCCATGCAGCGTCGTCTGCCGAAGATCGGCTTCCGTTCGCCGATTGCCAAGGACACCGCTGAAGTGCTGCTGTACGCGCTGGACAAGCTGCCGGCCGGTGAGATCGACTTCGCCGCCCTGCGTGCTGCCAAGCTGGTCCCGAGCACTGCCAAGAAGGCCAAGGTCGTCGTCAAGGGCGAAGTGACCAAGGCGTTCACCCTGAAGGGTATTGCTGCCACGGCGGGTGCCAAGGCCGCGATCGAAGCTGCCGGCGGCAGCGTAACGGAGTAAGAAAATCATGGCGCAAGCTGGCATCGGTAACCTCGCGGGCGGAATGGGCAAGTTCACTGAACTTCGCCAACGTTTGCTGTTCGTCGTCGGGGCTTTGATCGTCTATCGCATCGGCTGCTACGTGCCGGTGCCGGGCGTCAATCCCGATGCCATGCTTGCCATGATGCAACAGCAGGGCGGCGGCATCGTGGACATGTTCAACATGTTCTCGGGCGGCGCCCTGCACCGTTTCAGCATCTTCGCGCTGAACGTGATGCCGTACATCTCGGCATCGATCGTGATGCAGCTGGCCGTGCACATCTTCCCCGCCCTGAAGGCGATGCAGAAGGAAGGTGAGTCCGGCCGCCGCAAGATCACCCAGTATTCGCGCATCGGCGCCGTGCTGCTGGCAGTGGTGCAGGGCGGCTCGATCGCGCTGGCCCTGCAGGGCCAGGTCTCGCCGTCGGGCGCTCCGGTCGTGTACGCGCCGGGCATGGGCTTCGTGCTCACCGCCGTGGTCGCGCTGACCGCCGGCACCATGTTCCTGATGTGGGTCGGTGAGCAGGTCACCGAGCGCGGCATCGGCAACGGCGTGTCGCTGATCATCTTCGCCGGTATCGTCGCAGGCCTGCCGGGTGCGATCATTCACACCTTCGACGCCTACCGCGACGGCAACATCCAGTTCATCCAGCTGCTGCTGATCGCCATCGTCGTGCTCGCCTTCACCTTCTTCGTGGTGTTCGTCGAGCGTGGCCAGCGCCGGATCACGGTCAACTACGCGCGCCGCCAGGGCGGTCGCAACGCGTACATGAACCAGACCTCGTTCCTGCCGCTGAAGCTCAACATGGCCGGCGTCATCCCGGCGATCTTCGCCTCGAGCCTGCTGGCCTTCCCGGCCACCCTGGCCATGTGGTCCGGCCAGGCTGCCAACCAGAGCAGCTTCGGCCAGGTCCTGCAGAAGGTCGCCAATGCCCTCGGCCCGGGCGAGCCGCTGCACATGATCGTGTTCGCTGCGCTGATCACCGGTTTCGCGTTCTTCTATACCGCGCTGGTGTTCAACTCGCAGGAAACCGCCGACAACCTGAAGAAGTCGGGCGCGCTGATTCCGGGCATCCGTCCGGGCAAGGCCACCGCCGATTACATCGACGGCGTGCTGACCCGCCTGACCGCAGCCGGCTCGGCCTACCTGGTGATCGTCTGCCTGCTGCCGGAACTGATGCGCACGCAGCTGAACGCCTCGTTCTACTTCGGTGGTACTTCGCTGCTGATCGTGGTGGTGGTGGTGATGGACTTCATCGCCCAGGTGCAGGCGCACCTGATGTCCCACCAGTACGAGAGCCTGCTGAAGAAGGCCAACCTGAAGGGCGGCAACCGCGGCGGTTTTGCCCGCGGCTGATTGGCCTGTTATACTTTCGTCTTCCTGACGTGATGGTCCCTCCGCTTCGCGGACTCCGGCCACACAAACGAAGGGCGGCCCCCGCAGCGGTTCCGGGTGGGGGTGTGATGAGGTGGTCCCGCGCTGGAGTAGCGCGGGCGGCCCCGGGGGAAACCCCAGGTCCAACCCCATCCGGCGCCGGAGCCTGGGCACACTCCCCAGGCCGGGTTCATGAAACCAATGGTTTCACGGGCTTCCATGTAAACCGGAACCTTGTTAGTATCGCTAGTTCACTTTTTTGATCCATCCTGCCGGATTGGCGTGCCCGAGGCGCGCTGTCGGCCATCACTCAGCTGGAGAACCGCGTCATGGCGCGTATTGCAGGCGTCAACCTGCCAGCCCAGAAGCATGTCTGGGTCGGGTTGCAAAGCATTTACGGCATCGGCCGTACCCGTTCGAAGAAGGTCTGCGAAGTCGCAGGCGTTGCTTCGACCACCAAGATCCGCGATCTGTCGGAGCCGGAAATCGAGCGCCTGCGCGCCGAAGTCGGCAAGTACATCGTGGAAGGCGATCTGCGCCGTGAGATCGGCATCGCGATCAAGCGCCTGATGGACCTGGGCTGCTACCGCGGCCTGCGTCACCGTCGTGGCCTCCCGCTGCGTGGCCAGCGCACCCGTACCAACGCCCGCACCCGCAAGGGTCCGCGCAAGGCGATCAAGAAGTAAGGGACTGAGAAATGGCTAAGCCCGCTGCTAAGACCAAGAAGAAGATCAAGCGCGTCGTCACCGACGGCGTTGCCCACGTCCACGCTTCGTTCAACAACACCATCGTCACCATCACCGACCGTCAGGGCAACGCTCTGTCGTGGGCGACCTCCGGTGGCGCTGGCTTCCGCGGTTCGCGCAAGTCGACCCCGTTCGCTGCCCAGGTGGCCGCTGAAAAGGCCGGTCGTGCTGCGCTGGACTACGGCGTGAAGTCGCTGGAAGTCCGCATCAAGGGCCCGGGTCCGGGCCGTGAGTCGGCCGTGCGTTCGTTGAACAACGTCGGCTACAAGATCACCAACATCATCGACGTGACGCCTATCCCGCACAACGGGTGCCGTCCGCCGAAGAAGCGTCGCGTCTAAAGGGAGCGATAAGAAATGGCTCGTTATATCGGTCCTACCTGTAAGCTCGCCCGTCGCGAAGGCGCCGACCTGTCCCTGAAGAGCCCGGCGCGTGCGCTGGATTCGAAGTGCAAGCTGGAGCAGAAGCCCGGCCAGCACGGCGCCACTGCCCGCAAGGGCAAGCTGTCCGACTACGCCACCCAGCTGCGTGAAAAGCAGAAGGTCAAGCGTATCTACGGCCTGCTGGAGCGTCAGTTCCGCAACTACTACAAGAAGGCCTCGACCAAGAAGGGCAACACCGGCGAGAACCTGCTGCAGCTGCTGGAAACCCGCCTGGACAACGTCGTCTACCGCATGGGCTTCGCCGTGACCCGTCCGGCTGCCCGTCAGCTGGTGTCGCACCGCGGCGTCACCGTGAATGGCAAGTCGGTCAACCTGGCTTCGTACCAGGTCAAGGCTGGCGACGCCATCGCTCTGTCTGAAAAGGCTGCCAAGCAGCTGCGCGTCCAGGAAGCCCTGACCGTCGCCGCCCAGCATGACCTGAGCCCGTCGTGGGTTGAAGTGGATTCCGGCAAGTTCACCGGCATCTTCAAGGCTGTTCCGGATCGTTCGGATCTGCCTGCGGACATCAACGAAGCGCTGATCGTCGAGCTGTATTCGAAGTAATTCACATTGGAGAGCCCCCGGCGACGGCCGGGGGTTCACTAGGAGAACCCGCAACATGACGGTTACCGCCAACCAGGTTCTGCGTCCTCGCGGTCCGCAGATCGAACGCCTTACCGACACCCGTGCAAAGGTCGTTATCGAACCTTTGGAGCGGGGTTACGGGCATACGCTGGGTAATGCCCTGCGTCGCGTGCTGCTGTCGTCCATCCCGGGCTTCGCCATCACGGAAGTCGAAATCGACGGCGTGTTGCATGAGTACACCACGGTCGAAGGTCTGCAGGAGGACGTCCTCGAAGTCCTGCTGAACCTCAAGGACGTGGCCATCCGTATGCACTCCGGCGACAGCGCCACCCTGTCCCTGTCCAAGCAGGGCCCGGGCGTTGTCACCGCTGCCGACATCAAGGTCGACCACAATGTGGAGATCCTGAACGGCGACCATGTGATCTGCCACCTGACCAAGGACACGGCAATCAACATGCGTCTGAAGATCGAACGTGGTTTCGGCTACCAGCCGGCTGCCGCGCGTCGTCGTCCGGACGAAGAAACCCGTGCCATCGGCCGCCTGGTCCTGGATGCCTCGTTCTCGCCGGTCCGCCGCGTCGCCTATGCCGTGGAAGCGGCCCGCGTCGAACAGCGTACCGACCTGGACAAGCTGGTCATCGATATCGAGACCAACGGCACCATCGACGCCGAGGAAGCCGTGCGCACCGCCGCCGACATCCTCAGCGACCAGCTGTCGGTGTTCGGTGACTTCACCCACCGCGACCGCGGTGCGGCCAAGCCGGCAAACAACGGCGTGGATCCGGTGCTGCTGCGCCCGATCGACGATCTGGAGCTGACCGTGCGTTCGGCCAACTGCCTGAAGGCTGAAAGCATCTACTACATCGGCGATCTGATCCAGAAGACCGAAGTGGAGCTGCTGAAGACCCCGAACCTGGGCAAGAAGTCGCTCACCGAGATCAAGGAAGTGCTGGCTCAGCGCGGCCTGTCGCTCGGCATGAAGCTGGAGAACTGGCCGCCGGCCGGTGTCGCCAGCCACGGCATGCTGGGCTGATATCGGTAATGCCTGAAGGCTCCACCGTTCGCGGTGGGGCCTTCAACGCAACACAACATGCCATGACGAACCGCAGGTTCGCGCGGCAGGTCGTCCAGGACGGGCGGCCAGGACCATCCGCAGTCCGCGCAGCAACGCCAGGATGGCGACAACGATCCACACAGCCACATCATTAACCAAGGAATATCACCATGCGTCACCAGAAGTCTGGCCGTAAGTTCAGCCGCACCAGCGCCCACCGCGAAGCGATGTTCAAGAACATGGCCGCCTCGCTGTTCAAGCACGAGCTGATCAAGACCACCCTGCCGAAGGCCAAGGAACTGCGCCGCGTTGCCGAGCCGCTGATCACCCTGGCCAAGGTCGACTCCGTCGCCAACCGCCGTCTGGCCTTCGCCCGCCTGCGCGACAACGAAGCCGTGGGCAACCTGTTCACCATCCTGGGCCCGCGCTACGCGAACCGTCCGGGCGGCTACCTGCGCCTGCTGAAGTGCGGCTTCCGCGCCGGCGACAACGCGCCGATGGCCTACGTCGAGCTGGTTGACCGTCCGGTCGTGGCCGAGGAAGTGGCCGAGTAATCGGACCGCTCCAACGCGACACAGCGAAAGCCCGGCCTCTGCCGGGCTTTTGCGTTTTCGGTGGGCGGATTCCTTTCAGCAGGAAAGGGCCCTGACCCCGGGCAGGCGGCACCGCGGGCCAGAGCCCTTTGCATTCGCACTGGGATCTGACCCGCACCGTTCCGACAGGCGTCACCTGTGGCGGTTCGAATGGCACGCACTCTCGGTTACGCTTGGCGCCTGATCCATTTGAGCGTTGACGATGAATCCACTGCGCTGGCCCTTCCGCGCCCAGTTCTTCCTGGGCTTCCTGATCTGCGCGGGCCTGCTTGGCTACGCGATCTTCCTGCAGTTGAAGATGGGCCTGGAGCCGTGTCCGCTGTGCATCTTCCAGCGCCTGGCCTTTGCCGCGCTCGGCCTGCTGTTCCTGATCGGTGCGCTGCACGGGCCCTCCAACCGCCCGGGACGCGCGACCTATGGCGTGCTGGCGTTCATTGCCGCCGCAGTGGGTGCCGGCATCGCCGCGCGCCACGTCTACGTGCAGATGCTGCCGCCGGAAATGGGTTCCACCTGTGGCCCGCCGCTGGCGTTCCTGAGCGAGACCATGGGACCGCTGGAAGTATTCCGCACGGTACTGACCGGTACCGGCAACTGCGGCAACATCGACTGGACCTTCCTGGGCCTGACCATGCCGATGTGGTCGGGCGGGTGGTTCGTGCTGCTGGCGTTGTGGGCGCTGGTGGTGTCGCTGGGCAAGGTCAAGCGCTGAAAGCGAAACGGGGTCGGGTCCCTTGGCATCGCAAAGGGCTCTGACCCCAATCGTTGACGAAGGGTAGTGCCGACCGCTGGCCGGCACACCGTGAGGATGCCGGCCAGCGGCCGGCGCTACCTCAGAAGTCCTGCTGCAGGCTCAGGTAAGCACCTCGGCGCGGTCCCCACTGCGGGGCGAAGACGCCGACACCGCCACCGTCGCGCAGCTGGTAGCTGCGATCCAGTGCGTTGATCACGGCCAGTTGGACGTGCAACGGATGGCCGCTGTCGGCATTGAAGTCGTGCCCGGCGCTGAGGTTCACCTGCAGGTACGACGGCAGCTCGCCGCCGTTGGGTACGCCTTCGATGTCCGAACGCAGGCCGCTGCCGAACACGTAGTTGGCACCGATCCGGTTGTGTCCGGCGAAGGCGTAGCTGAGACCACCCGATGATGTCAGCTTCTGGTCGTGGTCGAGGTGGATCCAGTGGTTGGCCACATAGGCCAGCGCTTCCGGGTCGAGGTTGTACTGGCTGGTGATGACGTCGGTACCGATGGCCTTGTTCAGCGCGGCGTTGAAGTAGGCACTGAACGGACCGTTGCTGTAGTCGGCGCTGAACTCCAGGCCGCGGATGTGGCCACGGCGGTAGTTGAAGGTCGAATAGATGTAGGCAGCGCCGAACTGGCCTTCGTCCTGCAGGCGTGCGACGCGTCGGTCATACGCGTCCAGGCCCAGGGTCAGGTGCTCGCCCAGTTGCTGCGAGACGCCGATGTCGTAGTAGTCGCTGCGCTCGGCCAGCGGCGTGTTGTTGCCGCCGCTGGGCTGCTGGTTGGTGGTGCCGTCGTACAGCGCGATGTCGCTGCTGGCAATCAACTCGCTGGCCGGTGGCGTGAAGTAGCGCGAATAGCCGGCGTGCACGGTGGTGCTGTCGCTGGCATTCCAGACCACGCCCACGCGCGGGCTGAGCTGGCCTTCGGTGCGGCCGAAGGCCTTGTAGCGGTCGCCACGCAGGCCGTAGTTCACGGTCCAGTCGTCGCCGATCTTCCACTCGTCCTGTACGTACAGTGCCAGCGTACTGGCGTGGAACGCGCTGCGGTCGGGGATCAACAGCGGTGTGGTGCCGGACTGCTGGCCGCCGTCATCAACCGGGAACACCCAGCTGTTGCTGCTGGCCCGCGCGTTCTCGTAATTGCCGTACAGGCCATAGCGCAGCGTGTGGTCGTTGCCCAACGGCGTTGAGAAGTCGGCCTGCAGGGTATTGGCGCGGTTGCTGCGCTGGACCTGCGAGGCGACGCCGCTGAACACCAGGTCGCCCACCACGTCCGGGTTGAACGCCACGTCGCTGTAGCGCTGTCCGACCGATAGCTGGTACGCGGTGCTGCCCAGCGTGCCCTGCAGCACCAGCATGCCGAAGCGGGTGGTCTCGCGCTGGGTCTCATCCAGCTGGCTGGAGTCGAAGGTGGTGGTGTCCAGATATCCGAACTGTGGCGTCTGGCCCGGGTTCACCGGGATCTGGAAGCGGTTGTTGGCGAAACCGGCGAACACACTCAGGCGGGTGTTGTCGTTGACCAGGTAGGTGAGGTCGGCGAAGGCCTTTCCCTGGTGAGATCGTCGTGCAGCGGCTTGCGCGAGTTGGTGGGGTTCTCCAGGCCGACCTCATGCTGGTCGTAGTTGCCGGTCAGGAACCAGCTCCAGCGCCCCTGGTTGCCCCACCAGGAGGCGTTCGGATTGATCTTGCCGAACGAGCCGGTGGTCAGCCCCGCGCTGCCGCCATTGCCCAGCTCGGCACCGTTGCGGGTGGTGATGTCGACCACCGCTGCGGTGCGCTCGCCGAACTGCGCCGGCAGTGCGCCGTCCATCAGGCGGATGCTCTTGATGGTGCGCGCGTCCAGGGTCTGGCCGAAGCCGGAGATCGATTCGGGCAGCAGCACGCCGTTGATGCGGTACTGCAGGTTGGCGTGGTCGCCACGCACATGCACGCCGCCATAGGAGTCCTGGACCACGCCAGGGGCCTGCAGCAGTACTTGGCTGAGTGGCGCGGAGGCAGCCAGCGGCTGCTTCTGGATGTCCTCGGCGGTGATCCGGTACTGGCTGCTGCCGATGTCCGGCGACAGCGTGTTGCGGGCCTGGTCGAGCTGGGCGTGGACGGTGACCGCATCCAGATCCTTGACGGACGAAGCGGGGGCGTCGGCTGCCGAGGCGAAGGCGGGCAGGCTGGCCAGGGCCAGGGCGAAGGTGATGCCGGTAGCGAGGGGCGAGGGCTTCATGGTGGGAGAGGTGGCGGCTGGATGTGGAAGGGGCCGGTCCATGACATTGAAGTGTTACTCCGTAACAAATCATGCGCCTGTCCCGGGCGACTGACCATGCAGGATCTGGCCGCTGGCGTCGGCCTTTCTCTGCCGTTCAGGCGAGCCGGTAGGCCGGACCGGCCCTTTGCGTCAGCGGCCGGCTCTGCGACCATGACCGCCCCCCATCCCGGAAGTCTGCAATGAGCCTGTCCGCCGTTCCGCCCGTGCCCGATCCCGCCGCGACCGCCGCCGGTGCTGCCTGGTCGCCGGAGAGCTGGCGGGGCAAGACCGCGCTGCAGATGCCGACCTATCCCGACCCGGTAGCACTGGAGGCGGCCCTGCACGAGCTTAAGCGGCTGCCACCGCTGGTCACCTCATGGGAGATCCTGGCGCTGAAGCAGCAGCTGGCCGAGGCCCAGGAAGGCAAGCGCTTCCTGCTGCAGGGCGGCGACTGCGCCGAGAACTTCAGCGACTGCGAATCGGGCACCATCTCCAACCGGCTGAAGGTACTGCTGCAGATGAGCCTGGTGCTGGTGCACGGCCTGCGCCAGCCGGTGATCCGCGTTGGCCGCTTTGCCGGCCAGTACGCCAAGCCGCGTTCGGCCGATACCGAGACCCGCGACGGCGTGACCCTGCCGAGCTACCGCGGCGATGTGATCAACGCCCCCGCTTTCACTGAAGCAGCGCGTCTGCCGGACCCGAAGCGGATGCTGCAGGCCCATGCGCATTCGGCGATGACGATGAACTTCGTGCGTGCGCTGATCGACGGTGGTTTCGCCGACCTGCACCACCCCGAATACTGGAACCTGGAGTGGGTAAGCCACTCGCCGCTGGCGGCCGAGTACCAGAAGATGGTGGCCTCGATCGGCGATGCGGTGCACTTCATGGAGACCCTGGCCGGGGCCCGCGTGCACAACCTCAACCGCATCGACTTCTACACCTCGCATGAAGCACTGCTGCTGCCCTACGAGCAGGCGCTGACCCGCCAGGTGCCGCGCCAGCAGGGCTGGTTGAACCTGAGCACGCATTACCCGTGGATCGGCATGCGCACGGCTGCGCTCGATGGCGCGCACGTGGAATACCTGCGTGGCGTGCGCAATCCGATTGCGATCAAGGTCGGCCCGTCGGTGACGCCGGACCAGCTGCTGCGCCTGATTGATGTGCTCAACCCGCATGACGAGCCGGGTCGACTGAGCTTCATCCACCGCATGGGTGCGGCGCAGATCGCCGAGAAGCTGCCGCCGCTGCTGGATGCCGTCAAGCGTGATGGCCGCCGCGTGCTGTGGGTGTGCGATGCGATGCATGGCAACACCGAAAGCACTGCCAATGGCTTCAAGACGCGTCGCTTCGACAACGTGCGTGGCGAAGTGGAGATGTCGTTTGATCTGCATGCGGCCGCGGGCACGCGCCTGGGTGGCGTGCACCTGGAGCTGACCGGCGAGGACGTGACCGAATGCACCGGTGGTGCGCGCGAACTGACCGAGCGTGACCTGGAGCGTGCGTATCGCTCAACGGTGGACCCGCGGTTGAACTACGAGCAGTCGCTGGAGATCGCGATGGCGATCGTGCGCAAGCAGGAGCAAGTGCGGTAAGGGTTTTTCGGCAGGGCTTGCAGCCCTGCACCTGCTGCAATCAACGTCAACGGCAAAAGCCGAAGCAGCGGCAACAGCATGCATTCCGTGGGCTGGCGGGGCGGTGTCGGAGTGCGGGGACGCTGCAAGTACGTCCCTGTAAGCTTGGCAGCCGCATCCATGCGGCTGACACCCCGCACTCCGACACCGCCCCACCTTCGACAGGTTCAGGTCGCTATTGGTGGGTGCCGACCGTTGGTCGGCACATCTGTCAGATGTCGCATGAATCATCCACGCATGGCGTGGATCTACTGGTAACTGCGGCGATTGGCATGCGCGGCTGTTGGTAGGTGTCGACCGTTGGTCGACACGATTTTTCTGTCAGATAGCAGTATTCAAAATGGGCTCCGACCCCGTGCCGACCAACGGTCGGCACCCACCATCAGCAGCAGGTTCCGACAGATCGCAGAAAACTGTCGAAGGCGGGGTGGGTCCGGTTGCGGGGGCGTGAGCCGCATGGGCCCGAGGCATGCCTCGGGCGGGTTGGGCAGGACGCCCAACCCCGGTCTTGCCGTGTGCGCAGGACAGCGCACACGAGCAAGCGGCGACCGAGCTTACATGGGTGAGGGCGCTTTGCTTGCGAAGCACTGCTTTGCAAGCGCCCGAACGCACAGCCGCCGGCGGCTGGGCCGGGCCCCGGAGGGGGACTTGCAGCGCCGCCCGCAACCGGACCCACCCCGCCATCCCACGGAATACCCGCTTCTGCTGTTGCTGTTGCTTCGGCCGTTGCCGTTGCGTCCGCAGGTGCAGGGCTGCAAGCCCTGCCGACCAACACCCTGCTTACGAACGGCTGACGTGACGCTCATGCGCCATGCGCGAGGCTGTCCACCTGGTTGTTCGACTGGAGGTGGCAACGGTGCACTGGCAGAGCGCACAGGCCTACGCATGGCCGTTGGGATTGGCCGTAGTGGTGGGCGGCATCGGCGCGTGGCTGATCCTGTGGATCTATCATCGATTGAAAGGGCGTGATCGCCGACGTGCGCGTATCGGTCGAGTACTCGGGTTGCCGCTGGCCACCGCGTGGCCGCTGCTGCTGCTGATTCCCGCCTTGCAGGCGACGCCGCTGCAGGATCCGTTGCTGGGCCATCTGCAGCACGGACTGCACATTGCATTGATGGCCTGCTTCGTCTGGCTGCTGGTACGCGCGGTGGCGGCGGGCGAGCGCGCGATCCTGCGCAGCCATCCCATCGATGTCTCCGACAACCTGGAGGCACGCCGCATCCAGACCCAGACGCGCGTGCTCAGCAGGGTGTTGATGGGCGGCATCATCGTGCTCGGTGCGTCGCTGGTGCTGTTGACCTTCCCGATGGTGCAGAAGATCGGCACGGCGCTGCTGGCGTCGGCAGGCCTGATCGGGCTGGTGGCGGGCATCGCCGCCAAGCCGGTGTTCGGCAACCTCATCGCCGGCCTGCAGATCGCACTGACGCAGCCGATCCGCCTGGACGACGTGGTGATCGTCGAAGGCGAGTGGGGACGCATCGAGGAGATCGGCAGCAGCTACGTGGTCGTGCGGATCTGGGATGAGCGGCGGATGGTGGTGCCCTTGACCTGGTTCATCGAGAACCCGTTCCAGAACTGGACGCGGCGTAGCGCCGATCTGCTCGGCACTGCGTTTCTGTGGCTGGACTATCGGGCACCGATCGCGGCGATCCGTGCCGAGCTGGAGCGCATCTGCCATGGCCAGGCGCTATGGGATGGGCGCGTCTGCGTGACCCAGGTGACCGAAACCAACGAGCGCGCGATCCAGGTGCGCCTGCTGGTCAGCGCGCGCAGTTCCGGTGATGCCTTTGATCTTCGCTGCCTGGTGCGCGAACGCATGCTCGATTTCCTCGCACGTGAGCATCCGCAGTCGTTGCCGCAGGTGCGTGCGCGGCTGCAACACGAAGATGAGCTGGATATGCCGCGTGGTCCACGTGCACGCACTGCGGATGTGCGTTCGCCAGGTGCTGAAGATGGTGAGGCCGCGATCGTGCCGGAGGAGCCACAGGATCGGTAGTGCCGGCCGCTGGCCGGCAACGCCGGAGCGATCGAGCTGCCGGCCAGCGGCCGGCACTACCGGAAGCAAGATGTCGCGGCGTCACCGGAGCTCAGGGTTCGCCGGCGTCGATCAGCGCATCGGTATCAAAGTGTGGCGGCCGCCGCGCACGGGTGCGCTGCTCGTAGGCGTAGGCCATTTCGATCAGCTTCGGCTCGCTCCAGGCGGTGCCCATGAACAGCAGGCCGACGGGAAGGCCGTTGATCTGGCCCATCGGCACGGTCAGGCTGGGGTAACCGGCCACGGCAGCGGCGCTGTAGCTCTCGCCGGGAAAGTCGTCGCCTTCGCTGCGGATCGGCCACGCCACACCGGTGGTCGGCGCCACCAGCGCATCGAGCTGATGGGCGGCGAGGGCTGCATCGATGCCTTCCGGGCCGGCCAACCGGCGCGCATCACTGCGCGCGCGGATGTAGGCAGGGTCTGCCAGGCCGGTGGTGGCATCGGCCTCCACCAGCAGCTCCTGGCCGAACAGGCCCAGTTCCTGCTTGCTGTGCGCCTGGTTGAAGGCGATCAGTTCGGCCAGGCTGCGCAGTGGCGCGCGGTGGGTGCTGAAGTAGCGCTCCAGCCCGGCCTTGAATTCGTACAGCAGCAGCGTGCGCTCAGCCTCGGCCCACGCACCCTGGTTGGGCAGCTCCACCGGCACCACCACGGCGCCGGCCCGACGCAGCTCGGTCGCTGCCTGATCGATCAGCGGCGGCATGCCGCGGTACTTCAGCAGCGGCGTCTGCAGCAGACCGATGCGTTTGCCGCGCAGGCCCTGCGGGTCCAGGCGCGCGGTGTAATCGTAGACCGCACGGCCGGGCATGGTCGCGGTGGCGGGATCGGCGTCATCGCGACCGGCGATCGCAGTCAGCACGGCGGCAGCATCGGCGACGCTGCGGGTCATCGGGCCGGCGGTGTCCTGGCTGAAGGAGATCGGCACGATGCCATCACGACTGACCAGCCCGACCGTCGGCTTCAGACCGACCACGCCGTTGATCGCGGCCGGGCAGACGATGCTGCCGTCGGTTTCGGTGCCGATCGCCACGCTGGCCAGGTTGGCGGCCACGGCCACCGCGCTGCCGCTGCTGGAACCGCACGGTGAATGGCTGATGCGGTAGGGGTTGCGGGTCTGGCCGCCGCGCGCGCTCCAGCCGGAGATGGAGTCATTGCCGCGGAAGTTGGCCCACTCGCTGAGGTTGGTCTTGCCCAGCACTACGGCGCCAGCCTCACGCAGCCGGCGGACCAGGTAGGCATCGTCCGGACGGAAGCCCTGCAGGGCCAGTGAGCCGGCACTGGTGACCATCGGTGCGGCGTTGATGTTGTCCTTCAGCAGCAGGGGGATGCCATGCAGCGGTCCACGCAGGCGCCCTTCGCGGCGCTCGCGGTCGCGTGCGGCGGCTTCCTTCAGGGCGTCGGGGTTGAGCTCGATCACCGCGCGCAGGCGGGGCCCGGTGCGGTCCAGGGCGGCGATACGCTGCAGGTAGGCCTGGGTCAGGGTGGTGCTGTCCAGATCTCCGGCAGTCATCCGCGCCTGCAGGTCGGCGACATCGGTTTCGGCGTACGGGAACGGCACGTTGCGGCTCGCAGGTTCGGCCGCATGCGCGCTGGGCGTGGCCGGGCTGCAGCCAGCCGAAAGCAGCGCCGGAAGCGCGGCGAGCAGGCAGGTCAGCAGAGGCGGCAAGGACGGGCGCATGGGGCGGCTTGGTCGGCTCCAATCCCCAGTGTAGCCGGTGCTCAGCGGTGGCGCTTGCGCAGGTCGCGGGCGAGGACGTAGACCACGATCAGGTTGATCGCCAGGATCGTCCATGACGGCCAGCCGGGATGGCGGATGATCGCGAAGATGTCGAAAGGCAGGTACAGGGCGGCGGTCAGGCAGCCCAGCCAGGACGCCCAGGCCTTGGCCCGCCACAGGCCCCAGGCTTCGACCAGGTGCAGCAGGCCGTAGCCGATCATCCCCGCCGCGGCCAGGTGGACCGCGTCGGGACTGATCATGTGCAGCAGCGAGGGCAGGGTGCCATGGTCCGGATCCAGGCTGAAACGCCGGATCAGGGCCATGATGCCGTGCCGCAGTGGCTGCGGTCCGAGCACTTCCAGCCCGGTGGCGGCCAACAGCGCCAGCATCGCCTTGCTCGCTTCGAGCAGGGCGATGACGTGCAGACCCGGATGCCGGTGTGGATCCGGGTTGTAGCCGCTCTGGTTCACGGGGTGCTGGCTCAGCCGCCGCGCGAAGCCTTCTTGCGATCGCTCTCGGTCAGGAACTTCTTGCGCAGGCGGATCTCCTTCGGGGTGATCTCGACCAGCTCGTCGTCTTCGATGAAGTCCAGGGCCTGTTCCAGCGAGTACTTGATCGCCGGGGTCAGCTGGATCGCATCGTCCTTGCCCGAAGCGCGCATGTTGGTCAGCGGCTTGGTCTTGATCGCGTTGACGGTCAGGTCGTTGTCCTTGGAGTGGATGCCGACCAGCTGACCTTCATACACGTTGTCGCCTTCAGCAGCGAACAGCTTGCCGCGCTCCTGCAGCGGGCCCAGCGAGTAGGCCGGCGTGGTGCCCGGTGCATTGGCGATCATCACGCCGTTGATGCGCTTGGCAATCGCGCCCTGTTCCTTCGGACCGTAGTGGTCGAACACGTGGAACAGCAGGCCCGAACCCTGGGTCAGGGTCTTGAACTCGTTCTGGAAACCGATCAGGCCACGGGCCGGGATCTGGTACTCCAGGCGCACGCGGCCCTTGCCGTCCGATTCCATGTTCTTCAGCTGGCCCTTGCGGGTGCCCAGCTTTTCCATCACGCCGCCCTGGTGGATTTCTTCGATGTCCACCACCAGCTGCTCGATCGGCTCCATCAGCTGGCCGTCGATTTCCTTGATGATCACTTCCGGGCGCGACACGGCCAGCTCGTAGCCTTCGCGGCGCATGTTCTCGATCAGCACCGACAGGTGCAGTTCGCCACGGCCGGAGACCAGGAACTTGTCGGCGTCTTCCAGCTGCTCGACCTTCAGGGCCACGTTGTGGACCTTTTCACGGTCCAGGCGGTCCTTGATCTGGCGGCTGGTCAGGAACTTGCCACCGGACAGGTCCTTGTTGCCGGCGAACGGCGAGTTGTTGACCTGGAAGGTCATCGAGATGGTCGGCTCGTCGACGGTCAGCGCCGGCAGCGCTTCCGGGAAGTCCGGTGCGCAGATGGTGTCGGAGATGGTCAGCTCCTGGATGCCGGAGATGGCCACGATGTCGCCGGCCTCGGCCGAATCCTGCTCGATGCGCTCCAGGCCCATGAAGCCCAGCACCTGCAGCACCTTGCCGTTGCGCTTCTTGCCTTCACGGTCGATGACCGCGACCTGCATGTTCTTCTTCAGGGTGCCGCGCTGGATGCGGCCGATGCCGATCACGCCCACGAAGTTGTTGTAGTCCAGCTGGCTGATGCGCATCTGGAACGGGCCTTCCGGATCCACTTCCGGCTTCGGCGCGTGCTGCATGATCGCTTCGTACAGCGGGGTCATGTCGCCGTCGCGCACGGTGTCTTCCAGGCCGGCATAGCCGTTCAGGCCCGAGGCGTAGACGATCGGGAAGTCCAGCTGCTCGTTGGTGGCGCCGAGCTTGTCGAACAGGTCGAAGACCTGGTCGATCACCCATTCCGGACGGGCGCCCGGACGGTCGACCTTGTTGACCACGACGATCGGCTTGAAGCCCATCGCGAAGGCCTTCTGGGTCACGAAGCGGGTCTGCGGCATCGGGCCGTCCATCGCGTCGACCAGGATCAGCACGGTATCGACCATCGACAGCACGCGCTCGACCTCACCACCGAAGTCGGCGTGGCCGGGGGTGTCGACGATGTTGATCCGGTTCTTGATGCCGGTCTTCTTGTCTTCCCAGGTGATGGCGGTGTTCTTGGCCAGGATGGTGATGCCGCGTTCCTTTTCCTGGTCGTTGCTGTCCATCACGCGCTCGGCGAGGACGGTGCGCTCGGACAGGGTGCCGGACTGCTTCAGCAGCTGGTCGACCAGGGTGGTCTTGCCATGGTCGACGTGGGCGACGATGGCGATGTTGCGAAGATTTTCGATGGACATACGAAAGGGGGCCAGTCGGCGCCGGATTTGGAAAAAGAAGTCCAACATTATACGTCGAACTTGACGATTCGCGAAAAGGTGGATTTCACATCGGTCGCGGGGCCCATTCAGCTGGCTGTCCGCCGCGTCGGCCGGGGCCGCCAGCGCCCGGAGACGCGGCTTCCCGTCCACGGGCTGAAGCCGGGTTCTTCACCGATGGTCGAAGCCGCCGCCGCCACGAGGCAGGTGTAAACTAGGTGGCTAGACGCGTTCCCCTCTGCATCAAGGATCTTCATGTCCCTCATCGCCACTTTCGACACCACCCAGGGCCCGATCAAGGTCGAGCTGTTCGCCGACAAGGCGCCGCTGACCGTGGCCAACTTCGTGAACCTGGTCAAGCACGGCTTCTATGACGGCCTGATCTTCCACCGCGTGATCGCCGACTTCATGATCCAGGGCGGCTGCCCGCAGGGTCGTGGCACCGGCGGCCCGGGCTACAAGTTCGAAGACGAGAAGAACGGCGTGAAGCATGAGGTCGGCTCGCTGTCGATGGCCAACGCCGGCCCGAACACCAACGGCAGCCAGTTCTTCATCACCCACATCAAGACCGACTGGCTGGACGGCCGCCACACCGTCTTCGGCAAGGTCCTGGAAGGCCAGGCCATCGTTGATTCGGTCAAGCAGGGCGACGTGATCCATTCGATCACCCTGGAAGGCGACGTCGACGCCGTGCTGGCCGCCCAGGCCGACCGCGTCGCGGAGTGGAACAAGCACCTCGCCGCCTGATCCCCCTTCGAAACGGCCACCCATGGGTGGCCGTTTCCCTGTTCCCCGCCGCTCGCCTGGCCTGCGTGGCTCTGCCCGCGGCGTCCCATCAAACGCTTGCAAGCAAGAGGAAACCCCCATGAAAGCACCCGTTCGTGTTGCCGTGACCGGCGCCGCCGGCCAGATCGGTTATGCCCTGCTGTTCCGCATCGCCTCCGGCGAAATGCTGGGCAAGGACCAGCCGGTCATCCTGCAGCTGCTGGAACTGCCGGTGGACAAGGCCCAGGCCGCCCTGAAGGGCGTGATGATGGAGCTGGAAGACTGTGCCTTCCCGCTGCTGGCCGGCATGGTCGGCACCGATGACGCCGAAGTCGCGTTCAAGGACGCCGACATCGCCCTGCTGGTCGGCGCACGTCCGCGCGGCCCGGGCATGGAGCGCAAGGACCTGCTGCTGGAGAACGCCAAGATCTTCACCGCCCAGGGTGCAGCGCTGAACAAGGTCGCCAGCCGTGACGTGAAGGTGCTGGTGGTCGGCAACCCGGCCAACACCAACGCCTACATCGCGATGAAGTCGGCCCCGGACCTGAAGCCGGAAAACTTCACCGCCATGCTGCGCCTGGACCACAACCGCGCGCTGAGCCAGCTGTCGACCAAGCTCGGCAAGCCGGTCGGTGGCATGGAGAAGCTGGTGGTGTGGGGCAACCACAGCCCGACCATGTACCCGGACTACCGTTTCGCCACCGCCGATGGTGCGTCGATCGCCGATGCGATCAACGACCAGGAGTGGAACGCCAACACCTTCATCCCGACCGTCGGCAAGCGCGGCGCGGCGATCATCGAAGCCCGTGGCTCGTCCTCGGCTGCTTCGGCCGCCAACGCAGCGATCGACCACGTGCGTGACTGGGTGCTGGGCAGCAACGGCAAGTGGGTCACCATGGGCGTGCCGTCCGACGGTTCCTACGGCATTCCGGAAGGCGTGATCTTCGGCTTCGCGGTGACCACCGAGAACGGCAAGTACACCCTGGTCAAGGACCTGCCGATCGACGACTTCAGCCAGAAGTACATCGACAAGACCCTGGCCGAGCTGGAAGAAGAGCGCGCCGGCGTCGCCCACCTGCTGGGCTGATGCAGGCGGTACCGGCTCCGGCCGGTACGTCTTCCATCAAGGTAGGTACCGACCGTTGGTTGGTACGCAGAAAACGGGGAGGCTTCGGCTTCCCCGTTTTCATTTGGAATTCCTGGAACCGCATGATCCACCTGCACTACATCGATGACGCACTGCTGGTGGCCGAGAAGCCGGCTGGCCTGTTGTCCGTACCCGGCCGCAGCGCCGAGAACCAGGACTGCGTGGTCGCGCGCCTGCAGGCGCTGTATCCGGATGCGTTGACCGTGCACCGGCTGGACCAGGTGACCTCCGGCCTGCTGCTGCACGCGCGCGGCAAGGAGACGCAGGCCGCATTGTCGAAGCAGTTCGAGCAGCGCCAGGTTGGCAAGCGGTATGAAGCGGTGGTGCAGGGGCTGCTCGAGGGTGATTCCGGCGAAGTGGACCTGCCGTTGATCGTTGACTGGCCGAACCGGCCGAAGCAGATGGTCGACCATGAGCGCGGCAAGCCGGCGCTGACGCATTGGCGCGTGTTGGCTCGTGATGTTGAAGCGCAGCGCACGCGCGTGGAACTGGAACCGATCACTGGCCGCAGCCATCAGCTGCGGTTGCACATGGCCACTATTGGCCATCCGATTGTTGGCGACGTGCTGTATGACGCGGCACCGGCGCACCGCGTGCATCTGCATGCGTGCAGCCTGCGGTTCACGCATCCGCTGACGGGCGAGGCGCTCGCGTTCGAGTCCGCGGCTCCGTTCTAGAGGGCCGGCAGGGCTTGCAGCCCTGCACCTGCCGAAGCTTTCAGGCAACAGCAACAGCAACGTCAAAAACTAAAGCGGCATTCCGCGGGATGGCGGGGCACTGTGGGTGTGCGGGGACGCCGTGAACCCATCCATGGGGGCTTGGTCGCGGCATCCATGCCGCTCACACCCCGCACACCCACAGTGCCCCGCCTTCGACAGATTTCCGTGGTCGTTGGTAGGTGTCGACCTTGGTCGACACATCTGTCAGAAATCGAATCGAATGGAATTCATCCGCGCATGGCGTGGATCGAGCGTGTCGACCAAGGTCGACACCCACCAAGAGCAGGCAATGCCAGCCCGAAAGATTGCGGGGAACTGTCGAAGGCGGGGTGGGTCCGGTTGCGGGGGCGTGAGCGCCATGGATGGCGCGACCGAGCCTCCATGGACGGATTCACGGCGTCCCCCGCAACCGGACCCAGCCCGCCAACCCTCAGGAAACCCGCTTCTGCTGTTGCTTCGGCTTCTGCGGGTGCAGGGCTGCAAAGCCCTGCAGAACAAACCCACCCCCTACCAAGGTAGGGCGGCCCGCGCGGCAGCGCCGGACTATCCTCGAACCCATGACTTTGTCTGGGAGGGCTGCGTCATGAACTACGAGGAAACCTACCGTCGCTCGATCGACGAGCCGGAGGCCTTCTGGGGCGAGGAAGCCAAGCGCATCCATTGGCATAAACCGCCGCAGCAGGTGCTCGACTACAGCAACCCGCCGTTCCGGCGCTGGTTCGTCGGCGGCGAAACCAATCTCTGCTACAACGCCGTCGACCGCCACCTGGCCGAGCGCGCCGACCAGCTCGCACTGGTCGCCATCTCCACCGAAACCAACAGCACGCGCGAGATCACCTATCGCCAGCTGTACCGCGAAGTGAACGACTTCGCCGCGGTACTCAAGCACCTCGGCGTCGGCCACGGTGACCGTGTGGTGATCTACATGCCGAACATGGCCGAGGCGGTGTTTGCGATGCTGGCCTGCGCGCGCATCGGTGCGGTGCACTCGGTGGTGTTCGGTGGCTTCGCCGCGCACAACCTGGCGCTGCGCATCGACGATGCCAAGCCCAAGCTGCTGATCGCCGCCGACGCCGGTATGCGCGGTGGCAAGCTGATTCCGTACAAGCCGATGGTCGACGCCGCCTGCGCCGAAGCGGCGTCGCCGCCACCGCATGTGCTGATCGTGTCGCGTGGGCTGGATGCCGCCGAACCCCGCGTGCCGGGCCGTGACGTGGACTACGCCACGCTGCGTGCGCAGATCGGTGAAGTCGACGTGCCGGTGCAGTGGCTGGAAGCGAGCGAGCCGAGCTACCTGCTGTACACCTCCGGCACTACCGGCAAGCCGAAGGGCGTGCAGCGCGATGTGGGCGGCTATGCAGTGGCGATGGCGCAGTCGATGGAGACCGTGTTCGACTGCAAGCCAGGCCAGGTGATGTTCTCCACCTCCGATGTCGGCTGGGCGGTGGGCCACTCCTACAATGTGTACGGCCCGCTGATCGGTGGCTGCACCTCGCTGCTGTACGAAGGGCTGCCGACCAACCCGGACCCGGGCATCTGGTGGGCGCTGTGCGAGCAGTACAACGTGCGCACGATGTTCTCCTCGCCCACCGCCATCCGCGTGCTGAAGAAGCACGACGCGGACTTCATCCATCGCCACGACCTGCGCGCGCTGAAGTACCTGTTCCTGGCCGGCGAGCCGCTCGACGAGCCGACCGCGCACTGGATCAGCGAAGCGCTCGGCAAGCCGATCATCGACAACTACTGGCAGACCGAAACCGGCTGGCCGGCACTGACCCTGTTGCCGGGCCTGGAGATGAAGCCGGTGCGTTTCGGCTCGCCCGGGTTCCCCAATCTCGGTTACCGGATGAAGGTGATCGACGAGAACACCGGCGAGGAAGTCGCACCGGGGCAGAAGGGCGTGCTGGTGGTGTCGCCACCGCTGCCACCGGGTTGCATGAGCACCGTGTGGAATGATGACAGCCGCTTCCTGCAGAGCTACTTCAGCCACTTCAAGGAACTGCTGTACAGCTCGCTGGACTGGGCGATCCGCGACGACGATGGCTACACCTTCATCCTCGGTCGCACCGATGATGTCATCAATGTAGCCGGGCACCGTCTGGGCACGCGCGAGATCGAGGAGGCCATTTCCAGCCATCCGCGGGTGGCCGAGGCCGCCGTGATCGGGGTCAAGGATGAACTGAAGGGGCAGGTGCCGCTGGTGTTCGTCACCCTCAAGCAGGGTCTGGATGGCGAGGATCCGGCGCCGGTGGTGGCCGAGATGATGGCGACGGTGACCACCTCGCTCGGCGCGGTCGCACGCCCGGCGCACGTACACGTGGTCAATGCACTGCCCAAGACCCGCTCCGGCAAGCTGCTGCGGCGCTCGCTGCAGGCGCTGGCCGAACAGCGTGATCCGGGCGACCTGTCGACGCTGGACGACCCCAGCGCGCTGGAGGAGATCCGCCGCGCGCTGGGCCGTTGATCCGGTAGTGCCGGCCGCTGGCCGGCACCCCCATCAATCCCGAGGTTGCCGGCCAGCGGCCGGCACTACCCGCGGCACTTGCGCTAAGCTCGGCCTGTCATCGACCTGCAATACGCGGCGCGCGCCGGGGAAGGCGCGTGCCGTCCGGGGATGGCACACAGGGGGGCGTGCCCGTCAGGGCGCGCCGGCATTGCGCATCGAGGGAGGGGGAGGCAATGGCATTGCTGCACGCCAAGACGGCTGCTGGCCGTCAGGAAATCGAAGACCGTGGCCGGCGCCTGCCGGCGGCACTGCGTTCGATCCTGCTGATGGTCGACGGCCATCGCGATGACACCGAACTGCGTGGCCTGTTCGAAGGCCTGCGCGCGCCGGCCGATGCACTGGAGCAGCTGGAAGCGCAGGGCCTGATCGAAGTGATCGGTGGCAATGCCGAGGTGGCACCGGTACGTGGCATCAGCACCGGCCGCGAACAGGATCCGGCGTTGTACCAGCAGCTGTACGACGCGATGAGCGAGGCGGTGCGGCGCCACCTGGGATTGAAGGGCTACTTCATGCAGTTGAAGATTGAACGCTGCACCGATGCACTTGCACTGGAACGCCTGTGCCCGGAACTGCTGGCGGCGGTGGGCAAGGCGCGCAGCCCGGCGCTGGCGCAGCGCTGGTGGCAGGAAACCCAGGCCGCCGTGGTCAATGGTGGCGGCGAGGTCGTGCAGGCCTGAGCCACCGCGTAAAGTGATCGGTTCACTTCCCCACAAGGAGTCCCGCGTGCAGGACGACCACGACGACACCGACACCCCAGGCTGGGACGCGATCAATGCGGCGCTGGCGCCGCTGTATGCCGGCCAGGAACCCCGTCACTACGGTACGGCGTTGCCGTACACGCTGGGTGGCCAGGATCCACTGGATGGCATCAGCGTGTACTGGGTGGATGCACCGGTACCGCATTGGCACTACATCACCTACGGCTTCTCCGAGCTGTACGCCAAGGAGAGCAGCGATGCCGCCGCCAGCGGCTATGGTTTCGAGCTGACCTTCCGCCTGGCTGCTGAAGCCGGTGAGCACGCCGGCAGTACCCCGCCGGTGTGGCCGATGAACCTGTTGCAGAACCTGGCGCGCTACGTGTTTGGCAGCGGCAACGTGTTCGAGGATGGTCACCATCTGAACGCCAACGGCCCGATCGCGCTGGAGACCGGCACGCGTCTGTGCCACCTGGCCTTCATCGCCGATCCGCAGTTGCCTGCGCGCGACACCGCCAATGGCCACCTGCAGTTCCTGCAGCTGGTCGGGCTGACCGATGAGGAGATGGAAGCGGTCAAGCGCTGGTCGACGCGCGGCGTGCTGCAGGCGCTGCAACCGGCGATGCCGCTGTGGATCAGTGACCTGCATCGCGGCAACCTGTTGGAGGATCCGACACTCGCCGCACAGGTGCGGGCCGGCAGCGAGCGCGAGGGCTCCAGCACCGGCATGTTGTTCATCGAGACACTGGATTGGCGGCAGGAGGCGGGCGTCACCACCCTGGTGCTCGGCGCCGGCCAGGTGGCCAGTGTGTGCGAGCTGTTGCCATTGCGCCTGCGCCACGGCAAATCGCTGGAACTGGCCAGCCGCGAGCGGCAGTGGGAATTCATTCCGGCAGCGCGCGGTGAAACCGGCGAGGTATCGGCCGACAGCGCGCGCTGGGCACTGGACGGGACGGGGCTGCAGGCCCTGGCGGGCGTGCGTGCCGAACGTGGCATCTACCCGGTGGCGGGAGCGCTGCGCATTGAAGTGGTGCCGACCTACCTGCGCGATGCCAACGGTGAAGTGATCCGCCAGATCGGCTGAGTGTGGTGATGGCGCCGGTGGGGTCAGAGCCGCCTGCTGTGCAGACGGATCCGACCCCGGGTCAGGCTCAGGCCAGGCCTTCGGCCTTCAGTGCGGCCTGCACGCCGGCATCGGCGTCCATGCGTGCCTTGTAGGCGGCCAGGTTGTCCAGGCCCGACAGGTCGACCTTGGTGCCGGCGGCCCAACGCAGGGTGATGTAGAAGTACGGGTCGGCGAAACTGCGGAAGCCGGCCAGCCAGGGCTTGTCGGCCAGCTGCCTGTCAGCGGTCTCGAACAGGCCACGCAGGCGCTTGTGTGCGGCGGCGCGGATCGCGTCGAACTGGCTTTCGTCGGCGATGAACTTGCCCGGTGCGAACAGCGGCGAGAAGGCCGGATGCACGTCGGAATTGACGAAGGCCAGCCAGCGAGTGGCTTCGGCACGCTGGCGCGCGCTGCCATCGCCGCCGAGGCCGGCCTGCGGGTAGGTGTCGGCGATATAGCCCATGATCGCGGCGTTCTGCAGCAGCACGAAGTCGCCATCGACCAGCGCGGGAACGGCGCCGGCCGGATTGATCTTGAGGAATTCCGGACCCTTGAGGGTGTCCTTGTTCAGCAGTTCGACCTCGAACGGCTGGCCGGTCCACTGCAGGGCGATGTGGTCGGCGGTGGAACAGGCACCGGGCTTGCTGTACAGCTTCATGGGAACTCCAGGTGATGCGGGCGGGAAACGCCCACTATCCCAGAGCCTGCCAGCGGGCGGCAACGCTGCCGCCAGCACGGATCGTTACGACTGCCGCGGCTTGAGGTTCTGCACCTTATAGAAGGTGTGATCGCCGATGGTGGCCACCTGGTAGGCGTTGCGCCAGTTCGGGCTGGCGATGGACAACGCGGCGAAGTGGCTGGCACCGGGCACGATCTCGCGGCGCTCGCCGGCCGGCAGCGCCCAGTTGCGCTCGGCGTCGAAGGCCACGTTCATTGCCTCGCTCCAGGCCGCGTCATTGCCCAGCTGGGTGCCGGGGGAGACGATGGTCGGCGCGAACTGCTTGCGCGCGGTGACCACCTGGCACATCGAGTCGCCCCACAGGCCACTGTCGAGGCGGCGCAGGGCGACCTCGGCAACGGCTTGCTGGCCGCGCAGGGTCTGGTCGCGGGCTTCCAGGTAAACGGTGGTGCTCAGACACAGTGAATCAGCGGCCGGCTGCGGCAACAACTGCGACAGCCAGAGAATCCAGGCCAGTTTCATATAACTCCTTGCTCCGTATGGGCCGCACTCTCCGCTTCCAGTCGCGGGGGCGACAGGATGCGGGGTACGACTTGGCGTCATGGGGAGGCGGCCATCGGGGCCGCCCCGTGGGCAGCCCCAAAAGAAACGACCAGTACCGATCGTGGGGGCTGCGCCGGCTCACCGGAAACTGGCTGGTGAGCGGAAAGATGGCGCAAGGTAGGGGGGCGTAGCCGAACGCATCGTGAACCGTCCGGCTTGACATTCAGGTTCGGGAGGGGTGACGGAAATCACATTCCGTCCCCCATTCAGGCGCTCATCAGAGCGCGGCGGCCACCCGGCTGCCCTGGTCGATGGCCCGCTTGGCGTCCAGTTCGGCCGCTACATCGGCACCGCCGATCAGCTGCGCGTTGATGCCGGCGGCCTGCAGCTCGGCCTGCAATGCGCGGTTCGGTTCCTGCCCGGCGCAGATCACCACATGGTCGACCGGCAGCAGCTGTTCGCTGCCTTCCACGCGGATGCGCAGGCCTTCGTCGTCCACGCCCAGGTACTCGACGCCGCCGAGCATGCGCACGCCCTTGGCCTTCAGCGTGGCGCGGTGGATCCAGCCGGTGGTCTTGCCCAGCCGCGCGCCGGGCTTGCCGGGGCTGCGCTGCAGCAGCCACAGCCGCCGCGGCGATGCCTCGGCCTGCGGCCTGGCCAGCGAGCCGCGGGCCTCGAATGTGCTGTCCACGCCCCATTCGGCCATCCAGCGCTGTGGGTCCAGCGAGGGGGACTCACCAGTGTGGCTGAGGAACTCGCCGACATCGAAGCCGATGCCGCCGGCGCCGATGATCGCCGCACTGGCGCCCACTTCGACCCGGCCCAGCAGCACGTCCAGGTAGCTGACCACCTTGGCGTGGTTGGCGCCGGGGAAGTCGACCTTGCGCGGCGTGATGCCGGTGGCCAGCACCACCTCGTCGAAGCCGGCCAGGCTGGCCGCGTCTGCTCGCGTGCCCAGGCGTAGCTGCACGCCGGTTTCAGCCAGCTTGTGGCGGAAATAGCGCAGGGTCTCGTGGAACTCTTCCTTGCCGGGGATGCGCTTGGCCACGTTGAACTGGCCACCGATCTCGTCGTTGGCATCGAACAGGGTGACTTGGTGGCCGCGCTCGGCGGCCACCGTGGCGCAAGCCAGGCCGGCCGGACCTGCGCCGACCACCGCCACCTTTTTCGGCGTGGCAGCCGGGCGGTAGACCAGCTCGGTCTCGTGTGCGGCACGCGGATTGACCAGGCAGCTGGCCAGCTTGTTCTCGAACACGTGGTCCAGGCAGGCCTGGTTGCAGGCGATGCAGGTGTTGATCGCCTCGGCGCGGCCGGCGCGGGCCTTGTTGGGCCATTGCGGGTCGGCCAGCAGCGGGCGCGCCAGCGACACCATGTCGGCGCCGCCGCTGGCAAGGATGCGCTCGGCGACGTCGGGCATGTTGATGCGGTTGGTCGCCACCAGCGGCACCGTTACATGCGGCTTGAGCTTGGCGGTGACACCGGCGAAGGCGGCGCGCGGCACCGAGGTGGCAATGGTCGGGATGCGCGCTTCGTGCCAGCCGATGCCGGAATTGATGATCGTCGCGCCAGCCGCCTCGATGGCCTGGGCCTGCTGCACGATCTCTTCCCAGTTGCTGCCGTCGTCAACCAGATCCACCAGTGACAGGCGGTAGATGATGATGAAGTCCGGGCCGCAGGCCTCGCGGATGCGGCGCACGATCTCCACTGCAAAACGCATGCGTTGGTTGGCGTCGCCACCCCAGCGGTCGGAGCGCTTGTTGGTGCGCGGGGCGATGAACTCGTTGATGAGGTAGCCCTCCGAGCCCATTACTTCGACGCCATCGTAGCCGGCTTCGCGGGCCAGCTTTGCGCTGCGTGCGTAGTCGGCGATATGCCGCTCGACGCCGCTGGCCGACAGCGCACGGGGGGTGAACGGGTTGATCGGCGCCTTCAGCTTCGACGGTGCCACCGACAGGGGATGGTAGGCATAGCGGCCGGCATGCAGCAGCTGCAGGCAGATCTTCGCGCCGTGCTGGTGCGCGGCGGCGGTGAGCTGCCGGTGCGGGCGCACTTCCCAGGGCCAGGACAGCTTTCCGCCAAAGGGCTTCAGCCAGCCGACCACGTTCGGCGCGAAGCCACCGGTGACGATCAGGCCGACGCCACCTTCGGCGCGTTCGGCGAAGTAGGCGGCCAGGCGTGGGAAGTCGCGGGCGCGATCTTCCAGGCCGGTGTGCATCGAACCCATCAGCACGCGGTTGCGCAGCTGGGTGAAGCCCAGGTCCAGCGGGGCGAACAGGTGGGGATAGGCGCTTTCGTTGGCTGGCGACATGATCGATACGCTTGCGTACGGAAGCGCGAAGCGTGCCGGGAAACGGCGGCTGGGGCAAGGGGCGCGGGCGGTAGTGCCGGCCGCTGGCCGGGTACGCTCGGCACATGCGTGCTGTCGCTCCCGCATTTCGCTGCGCGAACCGCGGGCCCCACTTACCGGCCTCCACCCCCCGCGCCTGCGGCGCTCCCCCCGAACTCCGGGGGCGGTAGTGCCGGCCGCTGGCCGGCATCCCGATCAGCTCAGGGTGATTGCGGTTGCCGGCCAGCGGCCGGCACTACCGGGGGACGCCCAATCCCGAACCAGCCCAGCGTTACTCCGCACAGGGGGCCGATCAGCAGGGCGAAGGCGAGGGTGCCGACACCGACGTTGCCGCCGAGCCACCAACCCAGCAGCAGCACGCTGCCCTCGATCAGGCTGCGCACCTTCCAGATCGGCCAGCCGGTGCGGGCATGCAGGCCGGTCATCAGGCCGTCGCGCGGGCCGGGCCCGAGCTTGGCGCCGATGTACAGGCCGGTGGCCAGGGCGACCAGCAGCATGCCGGCGCAGAACATCGCCAGCTGCCAGCCAAGGCCGACCGCCGGGGGAAGCAACCACAGACCGAACTGCGCGGATGGGCCGATCAACATCACGTTGAGCACGGTGCCGACGCCCGGCTTCTGTCGCAATGGCCACCACAGCAGCAGCACCAGGGCACCGATCACATTGGTGGCCAGGCCGAACGATAGCGGCGTCTGTGCGGCGATGCCCTGCGACAACACGTCCCAGGGGGCCACGCCGATCGCTGCACGGATCATCAGCGAGGCGCCGAAGCCGTACAGGAACAGGCCGATGATCAGTTGCAGCAGACGCAGGGGCAGGGCGGTGGGCATGACGGCGCTCGGGGAGAGGGGAGGGATCTGTTTCCACCGTAATCCCGATTCAGTCACTCCCATAGATACAGATGCCGGCCGATCCGCCGCTACAGGAGTCGTCGATCCTGCGTATGGGCCGTTCTGTGGAGCTGGGCCATGCTCCGGCTGCTTTGCCTGGCACCGCCAGCCGAACATGGCTCGGTACTGCACCGGCGTTCCAGCCTGGCTCAGTCGCCCCAGCCGGCCAGCGCCAGCTTGCCCACCGTGCGCCCGCTGGCCAAGCGCTGATGCGCGATGTCCAGATTCGCCGCATTGATCGCGCCCAGCGTCTCGCTGAGGGTGCCGCGCAGCTGGCCAGCGTCGATCATGCTGGCCGCGCGGCTGAGGATGCGGTGCTGTTCGATGCGGTCCGCCGTGGCGAAGCGCGAACGCGCGAACATGAACTCCCAGTGGATGCCGATGCACTTGGCCTTGTAGGGATCACCGATGCGCAGCGCGCCGCGCGGTTCGACGATGAGGCCGACATGGCCCTGTGGCGCCAGCAGCTGACCCAACGCATCCCAGTAATGGTCGGTGTCGGCCAGGTTGAGCGCGACCTGTACTGCGTCGATGCCCAATGCCTGCAGCTGGGGCAGCAGCGGCTGCCGGTGGTCGATTACATGCTGGGCACCCATCTGCCGGCACCAGTCGATCGACGATTCACGCGAGGCGGTGGCGATCACCTCGAATCCAGCATGCCGGCCCAGCTGGATCGCCATCGATCCAACACCGCCTGCTCCGCCGATCACCAGCAGGTGCTGGCCGGCATGGCGGCGATCATCCAGCTGCAATGGCATGCGCTGGAACAGCAGTTCCCATGCGGTGAGCGTGGTCAGTGGCAGTGCGGCCGCTTCGGCGAAGTCGAGCGTGGTCGGCTTGCGCGCTACCAGCCGTTCGTCCACAAGATGGAACTGCGCATTGCAGCCCGGCCGGGTGACATCACCGGCGTAGTAGACCTCGTCGCCGGACGCGAACAGGCTGGCGTCCTCGCCGATCGCTTCGACCACACCGGCGGCGTCCCAGCCGAGTACGCGGGGTGCTTCGAGCGTGGCCGGATCGGTGGCCGCCCGCTGCTTGCCGTCGACCGGGTTCACCGAGACGGCCTCGACCCGGATCAGCAGGTCGCGGCCACCCGGAGGCAGCGGCGGGGGCAGGCGGATATCGCAGAGGGCGGGGGCGGATTCACGACTCAGGGCGACGGCTTTCATCTCGGCTCCGGCTGGGTACGTGGCTCCATCATAGAGTTCCTCACGTTTCAGCAGATACGCTGAATCGGGTGGCGCAAGCTGTTGCGCAATATGTCGTATTCCGCACTTAAACCCCGTCAAACCCTTGCAGCGTGAGGGTCTTGCGGATTTTCATCATCCTGTATAGGGTTTCAACGTCGGACCGGTGGAGGGTCGGGCGCGATACTTCACATGTTACGGGACTGTTAACATGACCTTCACCCGCCTGAGCATAATGTTCGCGGCGGTGGCGTGCTGAATCGGCTGTCGAACATCGACGCACTAGTGCTGGCCCATGCCTCTACCGGTTTCATACCCCCGAAATAGGAGCTGTACTCAATGAACAAGAAGATCCTTACTGCCGCGCTGCTGGGTGGTCTGGCTTTCGCCCAGGCTGCGTCCGCGCAGGAGTTCGATGACCGCTGGTACCTGACCGGTTCGGCCGGCTTCAACTTCCAGGACAGCGACCGCCTGACCAATGACGCTCCGTTCGTCACCCTGGGCCTGGGCAAGTTCATCAGCCCGAACTGGTCGCTGGACGGTGAGCTGAACTACCAGAACCCGAACTTCGACGCCAACAAGGACATGAACTGGTCGCAGTACGGCGTCTCGCTGGACCTGCGTCGCCACTTCATCAAGGAAGGCCGCGGCTGGAACCCGTACCTGCTGGCCGGCCTGGGCTACCAGAAGTCGGAAGAAGAGTACAACCCGATCAGCGGTGGCCTGGCTGACCGCAAGGACGGCAACTTTGCCGCCAAGGTCGGCGTCGGTCTGCAGACCACCTTCGAGAAGCGCGTCGCTGTCCGTGCCGAAGTCGCCTACCGCGCTGATTTCGACGACCAGAGCGTGAACCCGAAGCGTGCCGGCAACGATGAAAGCTGGTTCGGCGACGTGCTGGCTTCGGTCGGCGTCGTGATCCCGCTGGGCCCGGCTCCGGTCGCGGCTGCTCCGGCTCCGGCTCCGGTTGCCCCGAGCTGCGCCGACCTGGATGACGACGGTGACGGCGTCAACAACTGCGACGACAAGTGCCCGAACTCGCAGCCGGGTCAGACCATCGGTCCGGACGGTTGCCCGGTGCCGGTCTCCATCGACCTGAAGGGCGTCAACTTCGACTTCGACAAGTCGAACCTGCGTCCGGACGCCGTGGCGATCCTGAGCGAAGCCACCGAGATCCTGAAGCGTTACCCGGATCTGCGCGTTGAAGTCGCCGGTCACACCGACTCGAAGGGTACCGACGCTTACAACCAGAAGCTGTCGGAGCGTCGTGCTACCGCCGTGTACAACTACCTGACCAAGAACGGCGTTGACGCCGGTCGCCTGGTCGGCCCGATCGGCTACGGCGAGAGCCGTCCGATTGCTCCGAACACCAACCCGGATGGTTCGGACAACCCGGAAGGTCGCGCCAAGAACCGTCGTACCGAGCTGAACGTCCAGAACTAAGTTCTGACGCTCTGCCAGTAGGACACAGCAGGACCCGGCTTCGGCCGGGTCTTGTTGTTTCTGCGGCCCGGAATCCGGTGCCTGCCGCTCCGGGGGTAACCGTTCGTCGGGTTTTTGTCCGTAAAACCAATGGGTTGCCGTATTCATTGAAAGTGGCGCTTGAAAGCTGTCGCGGCATTGCTAAACTCGCCGCGTCACTTCCTTTCCTGGATGCCCTTCATGCTGCGCTCTGCATCGGCCGCCGTTCTGGCGCTGGCCCTGGTTCCCGCCGCCCACGCTGCGGTCGATTGCTCGGTCAACACCAGCGCCTCGCCGCTGCCGTTGCCGGCCACGACCATCGCGCCAGTGGCCGACGAGCTCTACATCCGTGGCAACCAGCTGGGCATGCCGGCCGGCGTGCTGAGCAGCAACTACGATCCGTCGCAGTCGCTGGACCAGGTGCTGCAGCGCCTGCGCATCGATGGCTGCCAGAACATCGCCAAGGCCATTCCGAGCGCACCGGCGGTGAAGCCGAACGATCCGGCGGCCTACAAGCCGCAGACCGAATTCGACAACACGCCCTGGCGCTTCGACATGAGCCAGAACGGCAAGCGCATGACCGCCGAAGAGTTCGACGCCTGGATGAAGGCGCGTGGCGTGCGTGTGGTCAAGGCGCGTCCGGCTCCGGCCGCCACTCCGGCCCCGGCCGAAGCACCGGCTGAGACCAAGCCGGTCGACAAGAAGTAAGCGCCGCGGGGAGCAGAGGCTTGCGCACGCGCCGCCCACCTGCCGCCCCCGCCGCCCGCTCCCACGCATCGCGTGGGCGTGCGACTCCCGCTGCCACAGCCGCCGGTGTCCGTCATGGCCTGGCGCGCGTGCTGTCCAAGGCCGGCGTCTGCTCGCGCAGCGAGGCCGCGCGCTGGATTGCCGAGGGCCGCGTACGCGTCTCCGGCCGCATCGTGCGGGATCCCGAGTTCCCGATTGGCCAGCCGGCGCCGCCGATCGAGGTCGATGGCCAGCCGATGGGCGCGCCGCAGCGCCTTTACCTGATGCTCAACAAGCCACGCGGGGTGGTGACCACCGCGCAGGACGAGCGTGGCCGCGACACCGTCTACCGCTGTTTCGATGGTGCAGGGCTGCCGTGGATCGCGCCGGTCGGGCGCCTGGACAAGGCCAGTGAAGGGCTGTTGCTGTTCAGCAACGATCCGCAGTGGGCGGCGCGCCTGACCGATCCGGAAACGGGTCCGCAGAAGACGTACCACGTGCAGGTCGACCGCCTGCCAGATGACGCCACGCTGGCGGCCCTGCAGGCTGGCGTGGATGACGAGGGCGAGTTCCTCGTGGCCCAGGCCGTGCGCGTGCTGCGCAGCGGCGACAAGACCGCGTGGCTGGAGGTGGTCCTCGACGAGGGCCGCAACCGCCACATCCGCCGCCTGCTGGCGGCCTTCGACCTGCAGGTGCTGCGCCTGGTCCGGGTTGCGATCGGCGGGCTGCAGCTCGGCGATCTCGGCAAGGGCCAGTGGCGGATGCTGGAGGTCAATGACCAGCAGCGGCTGGGGGCCGCTGCACCGGGCTGATCATCGCCCGCGGCCGGCGGTTGCCGGCCACCGTTCCAGGCGTAGGGGGCGCCTGGTTGCTGAACTTCCCGAACGGAGCCTGCCCATGTACCACCCGACCCTCAACCAAACCCTGCGCTGCGCAGGCCTGCTGCTGCCGATGGTGCTACTGACCGCCTGTGGTGGCCACAAGAAGGTGGCCAAGGCAGAAACGCCGGCCGAAACCCCGGTGGTGGAAGTGAAGACCCCGGAGCTGGATGGCCGCGGCAGCTACCGCTTCCTGATGAGCAACGGCGACAAGAAGATGACCGCCGATGAGTTCGATGCCTGGATGAAGGCCAACGGCATCCGCGTTGCCAAGGGCAACGGCCAGGACGCTGCCGCCAAGCCGGTGGTGGTGGCCAGCAAGGACGAGCCGAAGGGCAAGAAGAAAAAGAAGTGATGCCGGGAAGGTGCCGACCTCGGTCGGCACGCCCTCAAGCTCCGGTAGGTGCCGACCTTGGTCGGCACGCTTTGACCGCTGGGATCAACCCTTGATCACGCCCAGCTCGACGCCAATGCGGGTGAACGCATCGATCGCGCGGTCCAGGTGCTCGCGGCTGTGCGCAGCGCTGATCTGGGTGCGGATGCGCGCCTGGCCCTTGGGCACCACCGGGAAGAAGAAGCCGATCGCGTAGATGCCTTCTTCCAGCAGGCGCTCGGCGAACTTCTGCGCCAGCGGCGCGTCGTACAGCATCACCGGGCTGATCGGGTGCACGCCCGGCTTCACGTCGAAACCGGCGGCGACCATCTTTTCGCGGAAGTAGCGGGTGTTCTCCACCAGGGTGTCGCGCAGGTCGTCAGCGGCGGCCAGCATCTCGAATGCCTTGATGCCGGCGGCCACCACATGCGGCGGCAGCGAGTTGGAGAACAGGTACGGCCGCGAACGCTGGCGCAGCAGCTCGATCACCTCGGCGCTGGCGCAGGTGAAGCCGCCCAGTGCGCCGCCCATGGCCTTGCCCAGGGTGCCGGTGATGATGTCGATCTTCTCCAGCACGCCCTTCACTTCGGCCGAGCCACGGCCGGTGGCGCCGAGGAAGCCGGTGGCGTGGCACTCATCGATGTGCACCAGCGCGTTGTACTTCTTCGCCAGCGCGGTGATCTCGTCCAGCGGGGCAATGAAGCCGTCCATCGAGAACACGCCGTCGGTGGTGATCAGCTTGGTCTTGCAGCCGGCGGCATCGGCGGCCTGCAGCTGGGCTTCCAGGTCGGCCATGTCGCAGTTGGCGTAGCGGAAGCGCTTGGCCTTGCACAGGCGCACGCCGTCGATGATCGAGGCGTGGTTCAGTGCATCGGAAATGATCGCGTCGTTCTCACCGAGCAGCGGTTCGAACAGGCCGCCGTTGGCGTCGAAACAGGCGGCGTACAGAATGGTGTCCTGCTTGCCGAAGAAGTCGGCGATCTGCTTCTCCAGCTGCTTGTGCAGGTCCTGGGTACCGCAGATGAAGCGCACCGAGGCCATGCCGAAGCCGTGGGTATCCAGCGCATCCTTGGCGGCCTGGATCAGGTCCGGATGGTCGGCCAGGCCCAGGTAGTTGTTGGCACAGAAGTTCAGCACCTTGCGGCCATCCTCGAGGGTGATCTCGGCCGACTGCGGGCTGGTGATGATCCGCTCGGACTTGAACAGGCCCTGGGCGCGGATGGCGTCCAGTTCCTCGGCGTAGTGGCGGGTCAGGGCGGAGGAGGCGTCGGTCATGGCGTGGGCACGGCTCTGAACGGGGAAACCGTTGATTCTACCGGGCTACGACGGCCTTCGACCGGGCCGGGCAGGGCACCGCCACGGGTGGCACATGTTGCATCGCAATAGCAAACGGGTTAAAAATTCGTGAACCGCGCCTGTCTGGCGCCGGTTGCCCGCTCCCCCTTCCCGCCCCCGCCACCCTCGGAGACGCCCATGAAGCACGCCCGTGCCTGCCTCGCCATTGCCGCTGCCCTGACCCTGGCCGCCCCGTTCGCCGCCAGCGCTCAGGAAAACGAATCGCCGTACAGCTGGAACGTCACCGCTGTTTCCGATTACCTGTTCCGTGGTGTGTCGCAGACCGACGAGGATCCGACCCTGCAGGCCGGTTTCACCTACACCAGCCCGGTTGGCCTGTACGCAGGCGTGTGGGGCTCGGGCGTGGATTTTGGTGCGGGTGACCCGAAGACCGAGGTCGACTACCTGATCGGCTACGGCGTGGACGTCACCGAGCGCGTCAACTTCGACGTGCTGCTGAACCGCTACACCTACCTGAAGTCCAGCCACCAGAACTACAACGAGCTGATCACCACCACCACGCTGGATGACACCTACAAGCTGACGGTGGCCTACACCAACGATGTCTGGAACAGCAGCACCGATGGCTGGTACTTCGGCCTGGGCGGCAGCTGGGGCCTGCCGAAGGACTTCACCTTGAATGCCAACGTCGGTCGCAGCACCTTCGAGGACGGCATCGCCAAGGACTACACCGACTGGAACGTCGGCGTCGCGCGCCAGTTCGGCCTGTTCAACGTCGGCCTGGGCTACTACGGCACCGACGGCAACGGCCGTGACAATTCCGGCAAGCTGGCCCACAGCCGGGTGATGCTGAGCGTCGCCGTCGGCAAGTAACGCCGCAGGCGTTACGGGTAGTGCCGGCCGCTGGCCGGCAACACCAAAGAAAAAGGCGCCCATCGGGCGCCTTTTTCAATTTCAAGGTGTGCCGAGCAAGCTCGGCACCCACCCATCGCGCACGGCGAAGGGTCAATTCCAGCTCAAAACAACCTTGCCGGCCTTGCCTTCTTCCATCAGGTCGAAGCCCTTCTGGAAGTCGTCGATCGGCAGCTGGTGGGTCATCACCTTGCCGAGCGGGAAGCCGGACAGCACCAGCTGGGTCATCTTGTACCAGGTCTCGTACATCTTGCGGCCGTAGATGCCCTGCACGGTCAGGCCCTTGAAGATGATCTTGTCCCAGTCGCAGCCGGCGCCCTTGGGCATGATGCCGAGCATGGCGATCTTGCCGCCGTGGTACATGCAGTCGAGCATGTCGTTGAACGCACGCGGGTTGCCGCTCATTTCCAGGCCCACGTCGAAGCCCTCCATGTGCAGTTCCTTCATCACGTCCTTCAGCGACTGGTTGGCCACGTTGACCACGCGGGTGGCGCCCATGTCGGCGGCCAGCTTCAGGCGGAAATCATTGACGTCGGTCACCACCACGTTGCGTGCACCGATGTGCTTGCAGATGCCGGCGGCGATGATGCCGATCGGGCCGGCACCGGTGATCAGCACGTCCTCGCCGATCACGTTGAACTCCAGCGCACAGTGCGCGGCATTGCCGTACGGGTCGAAGAACGCAGCCAGCTCCGACGGGATCTGGTCCGGGATCGGCCACAGGTTGCTGGCCGGCATCACCATGTATTCGGCGAAGGCGCCGTTGACGTTGACGCCGATGCCGACGGTGTTCGGGCACAGGTGCGGGCGGCCGCCACGGCAGTTGCGGCAGTGGCCGCAGACGATGTGGCCTTCGGCCGAGACGCGCTGGCCGATTTCATAGCCGGTCACGGCCGAGCCGAGTGCGGCGACGCGACCGACGAATTCGTGGCCGATGGTCAGGCCCGGCTTGATGGTGCGCTGGCTCCACTCGTCCCACAGGTAGATGTGCAGGTCGGTACCGCAGATCGCGGTCTTCTCCAGCTTGATCAGGACCTCGTTCGGGCCCGGGGTCGGCACCGGAACTTCTTCCAGCCAGATGCCCTTGGCCGCTTCGCGCTTGACCAGGGCCTTCATCGTTTGCTGCGCCATCGGGGTGGAACTCATCAGGGGGAAAGCGCGGATTATAGGGTGCCGCGCGGATTTCCCATGTTGCGCTGCGGGTTCAGTGGCGGAACGAAAGGCGTGCGCCGGCGGGCGTTTCGAACGTGCCGCAAACAGCAGCGCCTCCTTGATTCCGGGGGAGGGGGCGTGGTCACCCAGGCCGGGACACGCAAAAGCCCATCCATGGTGCTCGATGGCGCCTTGCTCGTGCGCGCTGTCCTGCGCACACGGCAAGACCGGGGTTGGGCGTCCTGCCCAACCCGCCAGTCGCATGCGCCCGGCCCATGGCGCCAACGGTCCCGGCCAGGGTGACCACGCCCCCTCTGGACGATTCCATGTGCGCGGCCGACGTGCGCATGGCAGCGCGAGAAGTAGGCCCATGACTTCCGGGGTTCGGGGCGGGGCAGGGCGGCGGGCTACAATCGAGGGTTCCACTACCAGGGGCCGCTCCATGCGCTCGAACCTGCTTGCATTCTCCATCGTCGCCAGCCTCGGGCTGGCCCAGGTCGCCCATGCCGCTGAAGGCATGTGGGTGCCGCAGCAGCTGCCGGAAATCGCCGGCCCGCTGCAGAAGGCCGGCCTGAAGCTGTCCCCGGAACAGCTGTCCAACCTGACCGGCGACCCGATGGGCGCGGTCGTCGCCCTCGGCGGCTGCACCGCCAGCTTCGTCTCGCCGCAGGGCCTGGTGGTCACCAACCACCACTGCGCTTATGGCGCCATCCAGCTGAATTCGACCGCGCAGAAGAACCTGATCAAGGACGGCTTCAACGCGCCGACCCTGACGGACGAACTGAGCGCCGGCCCGAACGCCCGCGTGTTCGTGCTCGACCAGATCACCGACGTCACCACCCAGGCCAAGGCCGCCATCGCTGCCGCCGGCAACGACCCGCTGGCCCGCAGCCGCGCGCTGGACGCCTTCGACAAGGCCCAGGTCGCCGCCTGTGAAGCCGATGCCGGCTTCCGCTGCCGCCTGTACAGCTTCTCCGGCGGCAACACCTACCGCCTGTTCCGCAACATGGAAATCAAGGACGTGCGCCTGGTCTACGCGCCCCCGGGCAGCGTCGGCAAGTTCGGCGGCGACGTCGACAACTGGATGTGGCCGCGCCACACCGGCGATTTCTCGTTCTACCGCGCCTACGTCGGCAAGGACGGCAAGCCGGCCGCCTTCGCCGCCGACAACGTGCCGTACCAGCCCAAGCACTTCCTGAAGTTCGCCGACCAGCCGCTGGGTGCCGACGACTTCGTGATGGTGGCGGGCTACCCGGGCCGCACCAACCGCTATGCACTGGCCGGTGAATTCAACGAAACCGCCAGCTTCACCTACCCGACCATCGCCAAGCACTACAACGCCGTGCTGAAGATGATCGCCGACGCCGGCAAGGCCGACGCCGACGTCAAGGTGAAGTACGCCGCCACCGCCGCCAGCATGAACAACGTGGCCAAGAACTACCTGGGCCAGCTGGAAGGCTTCAAGCGCATCGACGCCGCTGGCCAGAAGCAGGCTGAAGAAGCCGCGGTGCTGGCGTGGCTGAAGAAGCAGGGCGCTGCCGGCAAGCCGGCGCTGGCCGCACACGCACAGCTGCTCAAGCATCTGGATACCAGCAAGTCGACCCGCGAACGCGACCTGTTCGTCGGTCAGTTCAACAACACCTCGGCCGTTGGCGCGGCGATCACCCTGTACCGCCTGTCGATCGAGCGCAGCAAGCCGGATGCCGAGCGCGAAGCCGGTTACCAGGAACGCGACCTGACCACCATCGAAGGTGGCCTGAAGCAGATGGACCGCCGCTACGTGGCGAAGATGGACCAGCAGCTGCAGGCCTACTGGCTGGACCAGTACGTGGCCCTGCCGGCCGCACAGCGCGACAACGAAGTGCTGAACAAGTGGCTGGCCGGCAGCGATGCCGCTGCGGTGAAGTCGCTGGTGGGCAAGCTGTCGGGCACCGAGCTGGGCAGCCTGGACGCACGCTTGAAATGGTTCAAGGCCGACCGCGCCGCGTTTGAGGCCAGCAATGATCCGGCCATCCAGTACGCCGTGGCCGTCATGCCGGCGCTGCTGAAGCAGGAAGAGCAGAAGAAGATCCGCGAAGGCGAATCGCTGACCGCGCGCCCGCTGTACCTGCAGGCCGTGGCCGACTACAAGAAGAGCCAGGGTGAGTTCGTCTACCCGGACGCCAACCTGTCGCTGCGCATCACCTTCGGCAACGTCATGGGCTATGGCAAGGACGGCGTGAAGTACACCCCGTTCACCACCCTGGAAGGCGTGGCGGCGAAGGAAACCGGTGAGGATCCGTTCGATTCGCCGAAGGCGCTGCTCGATGCGGTCAAGGCCAAGCGTTACGGCGGCCTGGAAGACAAGCGCATTGGTTCGGTGCCGGTGAACTTCCTGTCCAACCTGGACATCACCGGTGGCAACTCGGGTTCGCCGGTGCTGGACGCCAACGGCAAGCTGGTCGGCCTGGCCTTCGATGGCAACTGGGAATCGGTCAGCTCCAACTGGGTGTTCGACCCGGTGATGACCCGCATGATCGCCGTCGACAGCCGCTACATGCAGTGGATCATGCAGGAAGTGGCGCCGGCGCCGCAGCTGCTGAAGGAACTGAACCTGGCGAAGTGAGGTAGTGCCGGCCGCTGGCCGGCAGCACCTGCAGATACTGCCGGGCGGTGCATCCACACATGGCGTGGATCTACTGCAAATCCTGAAACCCCGCGACGTCTGTCGCGGGGTTTTTTGTCAGCAGCCTTAAGCGGTTTCCCAGGGAACCGGGCGCCCCATTCCCGACACATCGCTGCCCGCTCCGAGCACCCGACAGTGATTCCAGTAGTCATCTTCCGAGCCCTCAAGGCTGTCGAGATGCAGGCGGACGGATGGGATAGGCCAGCTGTGTTCCATTGCAGCCAGCGCGATCAGCTGTTCGCAAACGTCTTCGTCCGGTGCATCCAATCCGGACAACAAGCGCTTGAACGCTTCATAGAACTCTTCCTCTGGATCGTTCAGGGCGGCAATTTCGTCCATTTCGATTGAAATGAACTCATACGGTGCGTCTTCAATCACCCGCTCGAGCATGTTCACGTACGGAGCAAGATCACCGATACCCTTAAGTGCCTGGACGACGCCTGTGCGGCGGCGCCGAAGGGTTTCGAGCACTTTCTGTTTGGGTGCCGAAGGTGCCTGTCCGATCACAACTTCGCCATCGACTTCGAAATCAGCCCGCTGGAAATCCTCGGGCGTGAAAAGCGCAGGCCACAGCAGCGGTATGCAGTAGACATCATTTGCCAGCGTCTGCAAGTCGGAATCGTAGTCGTCGGCAAAACTGGGATAGATGCCCGGCAAGGGGCTGCAGCACAGGTAGGAGCGATTGGACATGGATGGGCCCGCAAAAGCCCAGAGCATGGACATCGGTTGCCAGCAATACCATCAGATTGGTTGCAAATTGAGAAGTGAACGTGGCTGTCCGTTTCGACCTCGTTGGTCGCACTGTGCGCTTGGCTGACCGGCCCGGTGCGCCGAACAGGTATCATCCCTGTTCCGCGTACTTCACAGGATGTGAACGAAACGCGGAAACCTCCTCCCCCCAGGACCCCTTGCACGCATGCGCATCCTGCTTGCCCGCCACGGCGAAACGCCGTGGAACGCCGAAGGCCGCTACCAGGGCCAGATCGATATTCCGCTTTCGCCGATCGGTGAAGCCCAGGCCCAGGCACTGGGTGCCCGCCTGGCCTCGGTGGACATCACCCGTGCCGTTGCCTCGCCGCTGTCGCGCGCGCAGCGCACCGCGCAGCTGGCGCTTGGCGCCGCCCGCGCCGACATGCTGCTGACCGAGCCCGAGCTGCAGGAAATCGCCCACGGTGAATGGGAAGGGTTGCTGGCGAGCGAGATCCACGAGAAGGATCCGTCGCGCCTGCAGGCCTGGCGCGAGGAGCCGGATACGGTGTTGATGCCCGGCGGCGAATCGCTGCGCCTGGTGCTGGAGCGCAGCTGGCGTGGGCTGGCGCGTGCCACCGAAGGCCTCGGCGAGCACGACACTCTGCTGGTGGTTGCGCACGATGCGGTCAACCGCGTGATCCTGTGCAAGGTGCTGGGCCTGCCGCTTTCCCGCCTGTGGACCTTCCGCCAGGCACCGACCACGCTCAACCTGCTCGAAGGCGCCGACCTGGACAGCCTGGAAGTGGTGCGCCTGAACGACTGCGCCCACCAGACGCCGTTCTTCGGCGAAGCCAAGCACCGCGCCCTCTGATCCATCCCCCGCATCAACTGCTTCTGCTGGAACCGCTGCCGTGACGAACACCCCGACCACCCTGGCCGACTGGCTGGACTACATTGAACGCCAGCACCCGGCGAGCATCGACATGGGCCTGGAGCGCGTGCGCGCCGTGGCCGCAGCGATGGGCCTGGGCGCGCCGGCCAAGCGCACCATCGTGGTCGGTGGCACCAACGGCAAGGGCTCAACCGTGGCTTTCATCGAAGCCATTGCACGCGCCGCCGGCTGGAAGGTCGGTGCCTACACCTCGCCGCACCTGCTGCGCTACAACGAGCGCGTGCGCATCGACGGCCAGGACGTGGACGATGCCGCGCTGGTCGCCGCGTTCAATACCATCGAAGCCGTGCGTGGCGAGATCACGCTGACCTATTTCGAGTACGGCACGCTGGCCGCGCTGCAGCTGTTCGCCGACGCCGGGCTGGACCTGGCGGTACTGGAAGTGGGCCTGGGCGGCCGCCTCGATGCGGTCAACATCGTCGATGCTGACGTGGCGGTGATCACGACCGTGGACATCGACCATGCCGAGTGGCTGGGCGAGGATCGCGAGGCGATCGGGACCGAGAAGGCCGGCATCATCCGCGGCTGGAAGCCGGTGATCCTGGGCGAGACCGATCCGCCGTCGAGCGTGCTGCGCCGTGCCTACCTGGTTGGCGCCAATGCGATCCGTGGTGGCAGCGACTATTTCTACGAGCCGATCGATGCGCAGCGTTGGCGCTGGCGCGATGTCGGCCTGCGCATGGAACTGCCGACCCCGGCGCTGGCCGGCCCGATCCAGCTGGCCAATGCGGGTGCCGCCATCGCCGCGCTGCGCGCGCTGGACAAGCCGGTGCCGCGTGCGGCGTGGGCCGCCGGTGTCGCAGCGGCACGCATTTCCGGCCGGCTGCAGGCATTCGAGCGCGATGGCGTGCAAATCCGCGTCGACGTCGGCCACAACCCGCAGGCGGCGGGCCAGCTGGCGCGTGCGCTGAAGGCCGAGGTCTCTGCCGGGCGCACCCTGGCGGTGTACGCCGCGCTGCAGGACAAGGACGCAGCGGGGGTGGTGCAGGCGCTGGAGGACGTAGTGGGCGAGTGGACCCTGGCCGGGCTGGAAGGCCCGCGCGGGCAGAGCGCCGCCCAGCTGCAGGCACGCCTGGCCGGCACCGCCGCCGCCACGGCGCTGCTGGCTGACAGCGTCGAACAGGCACTGGCGCAGGTGCTGGCCCAGGCCGAGCGCGGTGACCGCGTGCTGGTGTTCGGCTCCTTCCATACCGCTGCCGCCGCCCTGCAATGGCTGCAGGGCGATGCCTGATACGCGTTCAGCCAACGCCGACGCCGTCCGGTCCGGCACCCGTATAATCGATGCCAATCTCCGGACAGTTGCCTGCCTCACGTGGATACGCCTCTGAAACAGCGTCTGATTGGTGCCATCGTGCTGGTGGCACTGGCCGTGATTTTCCTGCCGATGCTGGTCAAGGGACCCGCACCGGACAGCGGCGTGGCCAATGTGCCGATCGCCGCGCCGGATGCACCGGCCGATGGCCAGTTCGAAACCCGTGAGCTGCCCCTGGTCGCCCCGGCCGGTGGCGCCACCGGCCTGCAGACCGGGCAGGCCAAGCCGCTGCAGGACGCCGCCACGCCGGCCACTCCGCCGACCGTGGATACCTCGCCGACGGTCGCCGCCGGCAACTATGCGGTTACCTTCGGTGCCTACGGCAGCAAGGCCGACGCCGATGCGGTGATCGCCTACCTGCAGCGCTCGCAGCTGCCGGGCTTCGCCGAAACGGCGACCATCAACGGCCGCCAGGCATGGCGCGTGCGCGTGGGGCCGTACGCCGACCGTGCACAGGCCGAGGCCGCCCGCCTGCAGGCGGTGAAGATCCGTGCCGATGTGAAGGCCGAAGTGATCACCCTGGATGCCGCAGCGGACAGCAGCGCCCCGGTGGCAGCCACCCCGGCACCGGCTACGCCGAGCGCCAGTACCCCATCCGCCGCCACCGCGCCGTCGGCCAGCAGCAACCCGGTGCGCAGTGAAAACCTGCCGCCGAGTACGCCGACTGCAACGACCACTCCGGCGGCCAAGCCCGAGCCGCCGAAGCCGGCGCCGAAGCCCGAAACCCCGAAGCCCGAGCCGAAGCCGGAGGCCACCGCCAGCAACCCGGCAACGGCCCCGGCCACGCCGGCAGCACCGGCCGCCAGCGGCGTCGGCTTTGCCGTGCAGCTGGGCGCGTTCGGCCAGGCCAACGATGCCAACGCCCTGCGCGACAAGGTCCGCGCCGCCGGCTTCAGTGCTTTTGTCGAGCAGGTGCGCACCGAAAAGGGCACCCTGCATCGCGTCCGCGTCGGGCCGGTGGCCAACCGTGGCGATGCCGAGCAGCTGAAGGCGCAGGTTGCCGCCAAGGTCGGCGTGGCCGGCATGGTCCGACCGCACCCATGACCCACGCGCAGCCTCGTTGCCAGCGCCGCCGAAGGAGCGGGGCGCCATGATCGACGTGGTGCTGCTGATCGTGATCGCCGCCTCCACCCTGCTGGGGATGCTGCGCGGCTTCGTGGGAATCGTCATCGGCACCCTGTCGTGGCTGCTGGCCGCGTGGGCGGCCTTCGCCTTCGGCAATGACGCCGCCCATTGGTGGGCCGCCCCGGCGGCCCCCGGTGGCGAACACTTCGTCGGTGGCTACCTGGGGGTTGGCATCGGCGTGATGATCGTGGTTGCGGTGATCGGCATGGTCATCAAGGCTCTGGTCCACCGCAGCATGCTGACCAGCCTGGACCGCCTGCTGGGCGGGGTGCTGGGCGCCGTGCGGGGCGGCCTGATCGCCGCGATCCTGCTGCTGCTGGGCAGTTTCACCCCGCTGACTGCCGAGCCCTCCTGGCAGCGCTCTGCGGTGCGCCCGCTGCTGAACCCCACCGTTGCCTGGATGAACAGCAAGCTGCCGCACTGGGAGGTTCCCGGGGCCGATCTGCTGCCCAAGGCCTTGCCGACCGACGCGCTGTCCCCATCTGCATTGATGGAGTTGGGCAAGAACGCGGGCGCCGGGTTGGGAAAGCCGGGCGCGGCAGGCGATAATGGCATCCTCAACCAGGTAGTGGCAGGCAGCGGATGGCTGCGGCCTGCGAAAGCGGAACAGGGCGATTCCTACGATCCGGCCGAAGTGCGTCCGGACGCCCCAGCACTGCCGGACAGTATCGAGCCGGGCGATCCGGCCAATGTCGACCGCAGGCGCGGCGACCACCGCGGCCAGGTACGGCCACCTTCCTTGTAACTGGGCACAGCCCAGCGGAGACCTCGCACCATGTGTGGCATCGTCGGAATCGTCGGCAACCAGAACGTCGCCGGGCAGTTGTATGACGGCTTGACCGTCCTCCAGCACCGTGGCCAGGACGCGGCGGGCATCGCCACCGCCAACGGCAGCCGCCTGCGCGTGCAGAAGGCCACCGGCCTGGTCCGCGATGTGTTCGATGCCCGCACCATGTCCACCCTGGAAGGCAGCGTCGGCATCGCCCACGTGCGTTACCCGACTGCCGGTTCGGAAGGCATGGACGAGGCGCAGCCGTTCTACGTCAATTCGCCGTACGGCATCGCGCTGGCCCACAACGGCAACCTGATCAATACCGAGGCGCTGCGCCAGCAGGTGTTCGAACAGGACCGCCGCAACGTCAACACCGATTCGGACAGCGAAGTGCTGCTGAACGTGTTCGCCTACGAACTGGAACAGCAGCGCCAGCTCAGCCCGGAAGCGGCCATCCGCGCGGTGGCTGGCGTGCACCGCCGCTGCAAGGGTGGCTATGCAGTGGTCAGCGTGGTGCTGGGCCTGGGCCTGGTCGCCTTCCGCGACCCGCATGGCATCCGTCCGCTGGTGCTGGGCAAGCGCAGCCATGCCGAGGGCGACGAGTACATCGTGGCGTCCGAGTCGGCCGCGCTGGACGTGCTGGGCTTCCAGCGCGTGCGCGATGTGCAGCCAGGCGAAGCGCTGGTGATCACCGCGCGTGGCGAGCTGTTCTCGGAGATCTGCGCCGAGCCGGCCGAGCACACCCCGTGCATCTTCGAATACGTGTATTTCGCACGCCCGGATTCGATGATCGACAACGTGTCGGTGCACAAGGCGCGCATGCGCATGGGCATCAAGCTGGGCGAGAAGATCCTGCGCCTGCGCCCGGACCACGACATCGACACCATCATCCCGATCCCGGATACCTCGCGCGACGCTGCGCTTGAGATCTCCAACGTGCTCGGCGTGAAGTACCGCGAAGGCTTCATCAAGAACCGCTACATCGGCCGTACCTTCATCATGCCGGGGCAGGGCGAACGCGTGAAGTCGGTGCGTCGCAAGCTCAACCCGATCCACCTGGAGTTCCGCAACCGCGTGGTGCTGCTGGTGGACGATTCGATCGTGCGTGGCACCACCAGCCAGCAGATCGTGCAGATGGCCCGTGACGCGGGCGCGCGCAAGGTCTACCTGGCCAGCGCCGCGCCGCCGGTGCGCTACCCGAACATCTACGGCATCGACATGCCGGCGGCCGAGGAACTGGTCGCGCACAACCGCACCGTGGAAGAGATCGAAGCCCACCTGGGCTGCGACTGGCTGATCTACCAGGACCTGGAAGACATGGAAGCGGCAGTGAGCGAGGGCAATCCGGCGCTGCGCAACTTCGATTCGTCCTGCTTCAACGGCCACTACCCGACCGGCATTGAACCGGGCTACTTCGAGCGCATCCAGCAGCTGCGTTCGGACGACGCCAAGCACAAGCGCCGCGCCTGAGGTCCAGGCGTGGTTGACGTGCCCGACGTTGCTGGCGACCTGCTGCGCGCAGCGCAGCAGTGCCTGGCCGAAGCCGACCCGCTGCGCAAGGTGGCGCTGACCCAGGCCTACGCCGCTGCGTTCCGTGCCGGCCGCCTGAAGGTGGCTGCCGACGCGCCACCGCCAGAGCCGATCCGCATGCCGGGCCGGCCGGCGCAGCTGGTGCTGGTGCATCCGCGCGAAGTGCCGCGGCGCGGACTGGGCGGTGTGGAAGGACGGGCTGCCTTCATCCACGCCATCGCGCATATCGAACTCAACGCGATCGACCTGGCCTGGGACGCGGTGTACCGCTTCCGCGGCCTGCCGCCGGCGTTCCATGCCGACTGGGTCAGCTGTGCCGACGACGAATCGCGGCACTTCATGCTGCTGCGGGAGCGCCTGCAGGTGCATGGCCACGACTACGCCGACTTCCCCGCGCACAACGGCCTGTGGGAAATGTGCGAAAAGACCGCGCACGATGGCCTGGCACGCATGGCGCTGGTGCCGCGCGTGCTGGAAGCGCGCGGCCTGGACGTGACGCCCGGCATGATCGGGAAACTGCGCAATGTCGGCGATGGCGAGACCGCAGATGTGCTGGAAGTGATCCTGCGCGAGGAAGTGGCACATGTGGCTGCCGGTTCGCGCTGGTACCGCTGGTACTGCGACCGCGCCGGCGTCGAACCGCGTGCACGTTTCAATGAACTGCTGGTGGAGTACGCCGGCGGCTACCTGCACGGACCGTTCAACGTGGAAGCGCGCCTGCTGGCCGGTTTCGATGCGGATGAGCTCGCCAACCTGGTCGAACAGGCCGGTTGAAGAAAAGGGGACGGAGGGGATCAAGTCGTTTGTGGCACAAACGACTTGATCCCCTCCGTCCCCTTTTTTCAGGCGTTCGGCAATACCACGCGCTTGCCATCCACCGTCGGCCGGTTGATGTAGAACAGGCCGGGACCCGGCCGGTAGGGTAGTTCGCTGACGCCGGCATCGGCGGCGTAGGTCAGTGCGGTGTCGCCCAGTGCATCGAAGTTCCAGTGCGCCGACTGCATCAGGTAACGCCGGCGCAGCAGCGCCTCCTGTGTCTGCGTCAGCGGCTGTCCGGCCACCAGGCGCCGTGCGATCGGCTGCAGGGCGGACGGCAGCTCCCAGCCAGGAACCTCGGCGGCATTGGCGGTCCATTGCACGCCGGCGTCGATGGCCTGCTGCTGCATCACCTGCAGTGCGATCAGCTGGTAACGCCAGTCGATGCGCCGACGCAGCACCACCGCGGCGGTCACATACAGCACCGGTGACAACAGCACGCTGCGGCTGCCGGCGCGACGCTGCTGCTGCCACTGGTGCCAGACATCCACCCAGACCTCCTTCTCACCCACGCCCAGCTGCTGGCGCCAGCGTTCGGCATCGGCCTGCGTTTCAGCGTAGACCGTGGTGGCCCGCAGCAACGCCAGTGGAGGGACCTGGTAGTCGGCAACCGCGGGGCGGCGCAACTGTTGCCGGCGCGGGCGGCTGAGCAGCTTGGGACCTTCTTCCAGCTGGTTGTAGCCACCGCCGATATTCGCGTGTACGCCGGGTAGGGCGATCTCGGCAAACGGCGGTGCCACGCTGGTCAACGGATAGTGCTGGCGATGTTCATCGCGTGCAGTGAGCTGCACGACGCGACCGGCGATGCCGCTGTGCAGGGCCAGCTGCGGCCGCTCATCGGCGCGGCCGCCATTGACTGCGACAACGGTGTCGAACAGCCCGATGAAGCGCAGCACCGGCGTGGCCGGGGCGAAGTTCGCAGTGCAGGACAGGCCGGCGGCCTGCAGCAGCTGGCGCCAGCGCACGCTGTCCCAGCCCTGCAGTTGGTTGGCGATGTCACGTGCGGCAGCAGCACCGCGTGAATAACCGAACAGGTCCAGCTGCACGCCATGCAGCGGTCGCTGCCAGCGTGCGGATAGTCCCGACAGTGCGGCCGGCAGCAGCACCTGCAGCGCGCGCTGCACTTTCGCGCGAACGCCACTGGCACCGATGCCGAAGGCCAGCCCGATCAGATCGTCGTCGGCATCATCGCGGGTACCCACGCCTTCGACATAGATCGACAGCGAGGGAGCGGCCAGCGCATCACGGCGGCTGTCCGGATACAGCTGCTGCAGGCGCGCGATGTTGGTCAGGCCATTGTCGTAGCTGCTGGTCAGCCGGCTCTGGTAGGTCGAATCATCGTCCGCGCGCAGCTGCGCCGGTCGAGGCTGCGGAACCTGCGGACGGCCGCGCGCCAGGTTGTGTGCGTTGTTGCGGGTGCCGTCGAAGAACAGGCCGATCCGCAGCAAGCCGACATCTTCGTCCGTGTCCTTCGCTGGTGCCATGTGCATTCCCCGTCGTGGCCGCGTCACGGTAGCGCGAAAGCGGTGTATTGGCGAAGTGTAGTGACGCTTTTGACCTTACTTAACGCAGATGCGGTCGATCACAGTTCCTGATTTTCATTCCCATCTTCTATTGAATTCACACGACCCGCGCAGGCCATATGGCCAAACCCGGCAAACCCGGGCGTGCTGCATCAACGCTGTTCACATCATTCAAGGAGCGACGCAATGTTGTCCAGATCGATTGGCAAAGCGGCAGGTGGCCTGGTGTTGGGTTTGTCGGTGGCGGCAGCCGCGCATGCGGCACCGTTGTTCGAACCGGTGACGGTCATCAGCCGGGCATCGGCCAACAGCGAGCCTGCACTCGGCAAGCTGCTGGCCACCCCGTCCACGGCGACGGTGCAGGAAGTGCGTGTCGACGCGGCGGCTACGGCGCAGCCGCAGCTGGAATTCGAGCTGCTCGGCAAACGGGTGCAGGCGGTGCGCAGCAAGGTCGAGGCGCTGCCCGATGGTGGCAGCATCTGGTACGGCCAGTTCCGTTCGCCGTCCGACCGGTTGACCGCCGCCACCTCCAGCGGCCAGGACGATCCGGGCAATTCGTTGATCCTGGTACGTTCGGGCGACACCATCACCGGTTCGATCCGCAAGGACGGCAAGCTTTATCGCCTGCGTCCACTGGGTAACCGCCACGTGCTGGTCGAAGTCGACGAATCGAGGATGCCAGCCGATCATCCGGCTGACTACAACCAGCTGCCTAAGATCCCGATGGCCGACAACGACCACATCGGCACCGCGCAGGCCTCGTCCGGTAGCCCGGCCACCATCCGCGTGCTGGTGGTGGCGACCAATGCGGCGGTCACTGCCTATGGCGGCAACATGCAGTCGCTGGTGCAGCTGGCGGTGGCCGAGTCCAACCAGGGTTACGTCAACAGCAACGTTGGAATCACCATGCAGCTGGCCGGTTACGAGACCACCAGTTACACCGAGTCCGGCAGCTTCGATACCGATCTGGCGCGCTTCCGCGGCACCAGTGATGGCTACATGGACAGCATCCACACCAGCCGCAACACCACCGCGGCCGACGTCGGCGTGCTGCTCATCAACAACAGTGCCTACTGCGGCCTGGCCTCGGGCATCGGCTCGACCGCGTCGACCGCTTTCGCGGCGGTGTACTGGGATTGCGCGACCGGCTACTACTCCTTCGCACACGAGATCGGCCACCTGCAGAGCGCGCGGCATGATATCGCGACCGACTCGAGCACCTCGCCGTACGCCTATGGCCATGGCTATCGCTATGAACCGTCCACCGGCACCGGCTGGCGCACGATCATGGCCTACAACTGCACCCGCAGCTGCCCGCGCCTGAACTACTGGTCGAACCCGAACATCAGCTACAACGGCATCCCGATGGGCAATGCCAGTACCGCCGACAACCAGCGCGTGCTGGTCAATACCAAAGCGACCATCGCGGCCTTCCGCTGAGGCCAGGCGCCGACCAGGCGCGGCGTCTACCCGGGCACGTGCACCTGCCCGGGTAGATGCCAACCTTGGTTGGCACCTTCGGACCCATCATTCGCGCGCGAGCGTATCCAGCGACCAGCCGCCGGCATCCACGCGCAGCACCGATCCCTGCTCGTACCAGTCACCCAGCACGATGCGGGTGCAGGCACGGCCACCGGCCTGCAGCGAATGGATCGCCGGGCGGTGGGTGTGGCCATGGATCATCGTGTCCACGCCATGGCGCGCGAACGTGGCATCGACTTCGGACGGCGCCACGTCGGTGACGGTCTCGAACTGCGCGCGATCACCCTGCTTCATTTCCGACTGGCGGGCCTGGCTGGCTTCGCGCGCCTTCTGCGCGAACGCGATACGCGCTGCCAGCGGCTGTGACAGGAACTGTGCCTGGAACACCGGGTCACGCGTCTGTGCACGGAACTGCTGGTAGGGAATGTCATCGGTGCACAGCAGGTCACCGTGCTGCAGCAGCACCGGGCGACCGTAGAGGTCGATCATGCACGGGTCGGGCAGGATGCGCAGGCCGGCACGGCGCGCGTAGTCCTCGCCAAGCAGGAAGTCACGGTTGCCGCGGATGAAGTACACCGGCACGCCGCTGTCGGACAGCACCTTCAGTGCATCGGCCACCGCGTCGGCGGCGGGCGAGGGCGTGTCGTCACCGATCCAGGCTTCGAACAGGTCGCCGAGGATGTACAGCGCATCGGCGCCGGGCGCCTGCTCGCGCAGGAAGCGCAGGAACAGGTCGGTGATCTCCGGACGGCTGGGGTCCAGGTGCAGGTCGGAAATGAACAACGTGGTCATGCGGGCATTCTAGGGCATCAACGATGACGGTAGCGCCGCCGGCATCGTGGGGATCAGATCCCTCTCCGAAGGAAAACGGATCTGACCCCGGGGGCTACACCGGCAACGGCAACCAGGCCAGGCTGGCCGAGGCCAGCCCGATGGCGATGCCGGTGGCGGCCAGCACGTCGGACGGGTAGTGCAGGCCGAGTACCACCCGCGACAGCGCCACGCCCGCCGTGAACGGCACCAGCAGTGGCGCCAGCCACGGGTAATAGGCCAGCGCCACGATGGTGAACGACACCGCGTGCAGGGTATGCCCGGAGGGAAAGCTGAACTCGTCCAGCGGTGCCACCCAGGCACGGATGCGCAGGTCGGCGGCATACGGGCGCGGGCGCCGGGTCCAGCGCTTGAGGCCCTTGTACAGCAACAGCGCGGCCAGGCCGGTGGCGGCCATGTGCACCGATGCGCGCAGGCCATCGAAGCCATCAAGCAGCACCAGGGCGCCCATCAGCACATACCAGAACACGCCATCACCGAGCCGGCTGATGACCGCGAACAGGCGGCGCACACGGCGGCGGCGGCAGTAGTGGTTGGCCCGCCGGCACAGGCGCGCTTCGCGGTCGGCCAGCAGTTCAAGCCGCGTTGTGCGCATGGCCGGTCCTCCGCGACTGGGCCAGTTCGGCCAGCAGGGCGTCGAATTCCGCCACCACCTGCTGCGGATGCAGGCGCTTCATGGCGCGTGCGGCGTTGCTGCCCAGCACGTGGCGCTGCGCGTCATCCGCGGCCAGTTGCACGGCCGCGTCGATGAACTGCTCGTCGTTGTCCACTGCGGCGCCATTCTCGCCATTGCGCAGGTACTCGCGCGCCGCGCCGTAGTCGAAGGCCACCGTTGCCACGCCGCTGGCCATGCTTTCAAGGGTCACGTTGCCGAAGGTCTCGCTGCGGCTGGGGAACAGGAACAGATCGCCGCTGGCAAAATGACGTGCAAGCGCATCGCCACGCTGGACGCCGCAGAAAATGAAGTCGGGATTTTCATGCGCCAGCTTTTCGCGGGCCGGGCCATCGCCCACCCACACGAAGCGGGCCTTCGGACGGATCTGCTGCAACCGGCGGAAGGCCTTCACCGCCAGGCCGAGGTTCTTTTCCGCGGCGATGCGGCCGACGTAGATCGCCACCAGGCCGTTGCCGTCCACGCCCCACTCTTCGCGCAGGGCAGGGTCACGGCGGTTCGGATCGAACTGCTGGCTGTCGACCGCGCGCGCCAGCAGGCGCACGCGTTCGAAGCCCTGTTCGCCGAGGAACTGCTGCAGTTCGCGGGTAGGTACCAGGGTTGCATCGGCCTGGTTGTGGAAGCGGCGCATCCAGCGCATCGCGGCGGCCTGCAGCCAGGCCACGCCGTAGTCGGGCAGGTACTCGTCGAAGCGGGTGTGGAAGCCACTGGCCACCGGGATGCCGAGGCGCCGTGCGGTGCGCACCGCCGACCAGCCCAGTGGGCCTTCGGTGGCGACATAGACGGCATCCGGGCGTTGCTGCTGCCAATGGCGACCGAGCCGGATCGGTGCCGGCATGCCGAAGCGCAGGCCGGGGTAGCGCGGCAGGGCGGCGCCGGGAACCAACAGGGTGCCCGGTGCGGAGTCCAGCGCTTCGTTGGCCTGGCGGGGCCGGATCAGGTCGATCTCATGGCCGGAATTGCGCAGTCCCTGCTCCAACCCCTGCACGGTGAGGGCAACGCCGTTCACTTCCGGCGGATAGGTCTCGGTGACGATGGCATAGCGCATGGCGGGCCTCCGGGTTTCCGGCATGCTCGGGCCTGGCGATGTAGCCGATGTGACCGCTTTGCGACCGGCAGATGACGCGGCCGGAAGCGTACGCCATCACGGCCCCGAAGGGCCGTGGTGGGCACCGTGCGTGGTGCGTGGATCAGAAGCGCTGCTGGTATTTCATGTAGATGAAACGGCCGATGTCGAAGCCACCGTAGTAGGAGAAGTTGGCACTCGGCTGGCTGTACATGGCCGGGCCCTGGCGGCCAAAGACGTTGTTGGCGCCGATTGAAACGGTGGCGTCCCACGGCAGGCTGTAGCGCGCCTGCACGTCATGGAAGGTGACCGATCCACGACGGTTGTAGTCGCGCGTACCGCTGAACCACGGCGCGCGCTGGTCGGGGTGGGAACACTCGTTCGGATAATCCTCCGCACCCAGGCAGCGTTCCTTGACGGCGGAGAAGTAACGCAGGCCCCAGGTCAGGCCGAGGTTGCCATGCTCCCAGCCCAGCGACGCGTTGGAGCGCACGCGGAAGCCGATGCCGCCGTTGGTGGCAATGCCATTGCTGGGGATGGCCGGTACGCCGGCTTCGTTGGTGGTTTTCTCTTCGGCGTTGACCACATAGGTGGACTTCCAGTCAGCGCTCAACCTGCCCCAGCGGGTTTCGACCTTGTGGCCGATCTCCAGGTCGTAGCCTTCTGCCTGGCGGAAGCCGCTGTTGCGGTTGCCGAAGTTGAGTTTGTTGACGATGCCCAGCTCCGGGTCGCGGGTGAAGCTGCTGCAGCGCTCGGCAATACCCAGCTCGTAACAGTCGCGAAGGATGTCGTTGGGATGGTCGGAGACGATGGTGTTGTCGATGCGGATCTTCCACCAGTCCAGTGCGATGTGAAGCCCTTCGGCGAACGTCGGGCTCCAGACCAGGCCCAGAGTGCGGCTGGTCGAAGTTTCCGGCTGCAGGTCGGGATTGGAGCCGTTGGTGAAGGGCAGGGGAGTCTGCCCACTGCTGCCGGTGATGGGTTCATTGCCCTGGCCGAGCTGGCGGTAGGTGTCGGCGTTGGCGATGTCGGCAGCACAGCGCGCGCGGACCTCGGCACTGCTTGCGGCTGCGCCATGGACCGTATCGCAGGGATCGCGGAAGCCGGTGGTGAACGTCTCCGAGCCGCCGCCGTACAGGTTGGCGATGGTCGGCGCACGGAAGCCCTGTGCCCAGGTGCCGCGGACCAGCAGCTGATCGATCGGCTTCCAGGTGAAGCCGAACTTGCTGTTGAGGGTTCCGCCGAAGGTGGAGTAGTCCGAGTACCGCGTCGCCGCGCTGAGGGTCAGCTCCCGGGCACCGGCGAGGTCGCGCAGCACCGGCACGCTCAGTTCCAGGTAGGCCTCATCGACGCGGTAGCCGCCACCGGTGGGGCCTGCCGCCAGGTTGGTGGTGGCACCGGTCTGCGCAAGCGCATCGGGGATGAAGCGGCCGTCCTCGCGGCGGCTCTCGGCCCCCACGGCGAAGCCCAGCTCACCGGCGGGCAGGCTGGCAAGGCTGCCGCTGAGGTTGGCGAACAGGTTGCGGGTGGTGGTGCGGCCGCGGGTGAGTTCTTCCGGGAACAGCCAATCCTGGAGCTCCGTGTTGCCGGTCAGGCCATAGGGATCGTCCTGGCCATACGGAACCAGCGGGTTCCAGGGTTTGCAGCCTGCGATCGGCGCATCCGGCGTTCCGCATTCGACCTTGCCGGTTGCCGGGTTGTAGAACGAAGGACCGGTGGCATCGGCCACGCGCTGCTTGTGCAGGTTGCCAGTGGCACGTTGGGTCAGCTCACTGCGGTTGTACTGGTAACCCGCTTCCCAGTCGAAGTCGCGACCGCCGAATTCGAAGTTGCCCTCGAGTGCCGCGACGGCCTGCCAAGTGGTCAGATCGCTGGTGCTGACGCGAGGAATCTCCCAGGTACGACGGTTCCAGTGCACATCGCTGGGCGTGTCGTAGCCGTGATGGCTGCCGAACGGATTGAACCAGCTGTCGGCCGACATCGGGGTGATGCCGGCTGGGACGGACTGGAAGGGATAGCCGGCAATCTGGCGCGTGGTGGTGCGCCGGTTGTAGGCCAGCTGGGTGTTGAAACGGACCTGGTCGTTCAACTCCACGCGCGCATCGACGAAGATCGAATCGCGCTTGATCGGCGTCTGCAGATGCATCTGCTCGTTGCTGTTGCTGACATCGCCGGTGAACGGTGTGTTGTCGCTGAGGTGGAAGCTGTCCGGCCCGCCCGGCTGGCTGCCACGGTCGAGCGAATAGCTGCAGCCCCGGCTGTTGCTGCAGCCGGGGCCCTTGAAGCCGGTGATGCGACCCCACTGGCCGACCGTGGTCCAGCCGTCATCCGCGTGGCCGTCGGTATAGGTATAGGCACTGAAGCCGCGGTCCCTGGCCCAGACGCCCTTTTCTTCGACATGCTCGGCAGCAACGCTGATGGAAGCACGGTCATTGGACCAGCCGGCAACCACGTCGTACTGGGTACGGGCACCGTCGCCTTCACTGTATTGGCCGTGATAGACGTTGGCGGTTACACCCTGAATGTTGCGCCGGGTGATGATGTTCACCACGCCGGCCATCGCGTCGGACCCGTAGATGGCCGAGGCACCGTCCTTGAGCACTTCCATGCGTTCCACCGCAGCGGCAGGAATGCTGGAGATGTCCTGAAAACCCGAAGTGGTCATGCCCAGCCGCTTGCCGTTGACCAGCACCAGGGTGCGCTGCGCACCGAGGCCACGCATGTTCACGTAGCTGCCGCCGGCGGCTTCGCCGGCGCTCAACGGGCTGGCGCGGCTCAATGCCGGGCTGCCGGTCGCGGTCAGGTTCTGCAGGATGTCGGCAACGGAGTTGAAGCCCTGTCGCTCGATGTCGGCGCGGCTGACGGTCAGCACCGGCTGTGCGGTTTCCAGGTCGACCTGGCGGATGCGTGAGCCGGTGATTTCGATGCGGTCCAGCGTGGTGGCTTCCGGTGCCTGCTGCGCGAGCGCTGGAACGGCCAGGGTTGTGGTCGCCGTGATTGCAAGCGCACGACGGATCGCCAGCCCCAGTGCGGGAATACGGATGGTCATGGGTGTCTCTCTCTCAGTCTTCGAAGTCTTCGGTGCGCAGCCAAGCGGGCCGCGCCAACGCCACCGCAGGCGGTGGTTGTTCGAACCTAGTGAAGGAGGAGAGGGAGAGGTATGGGGAAAGGACGAAATCGCCATGGAGCGGCATGACGCTTCCGCACAAACCGGAAGTGAATCAATCGATTGATCTGATCGACGGCGGAGCGATGGACGATGCACCCTCGCCCCGACTCTGGACCGAAAGCGTCATGGCAATTGCAGGCAGCGACAACCTGCGCGGAAACAGAAAAGACCACGGCTCCGAAGGGCCGTGGTCGTAGAGCTTCAACAGCTTGTCGAACACGCGCGGAAGAGGCCTATGGCGACGCGTCATGACGTGCCGCCCTGGCCGTAGGGATCAGGCCACGAATGGCCGGAACTGGATGCCCAGCCCGGCGATGCCGTCGGTCTCGCCGATCAGGTCGGCGCGGAGCAGCGGGCGCGCATCGATGAAGGCCTGCGGCACGATCAGCGACAGGCGGTTGTCGTCCGCGGTCAATTCCAATGCCGGCAGCGGATCGTCCTCGTGGGCGCGGTTGAGCAGTACCGCCAGGCGCAGCAGGGCGGCCAACCGGCGTGCGGTCAGCAGCAGGCGCTCGGGCAGGGCGTCGAACGCGGTCTTGGTCACGCTGCGGCGATGGCTGCGTACCAGTGCGGCCAGCATCTGCTGCTCCTGCCGCGAGAAGCCGGCGATGTCCGAGTGTTCCAGCACGTAGCTGCCATGCACGTGGTAGCCGCTGTGGGCAATCATCAGGCCCAGCTCGTGCAGGCGCGCGGCCCAGCCGAGCATGCGTGCGTCGTCGGCATCGAGTTTCCAGCGCTCCTGCACCTGCTCCAGCAGCGACAGCGCGGTGTCCTGCACGCGGTCGGCCTGTACCGTATCGATGCCGTAGCGCTGGCTGAGCGCGGCCACCGATTCGTCGCGCAGGTCGTTCTCACCGGCACGGCCGACGATGTCGTACAGGATGCCTTCGCGCATCGCCGCCTTGCTGACCAGCAGCTTCTGCAGGCCCAGGGCCTGGAAGGCGGCCTCCAGCACCAGGATGCCGCCGGCGATGATCGGGCGGCGGTCGCTGGACAGGCCCGGCAACTGGATGTCGTCGATCTTCTTGGCCTTCAGCAGCTCGTCGCGCAGCTGGGGCAGGGCCTCGGCGGTGATCGCGCCCTTGCTCAGCTTCATCGTCGCGCAGATCTCGCTGATTGCCTTGTGCGTGCCCGAAGATCCGAGCGCTTCCTGCCAGCCCAGTGCGCGGTACTTGCTGGCGAAGGGCTGGAACTCGCGGCCGATCTCGGCCAGCGCGTCCTTCCAGCGCTTCTTGCTCAGCTTGCCGCCGGGGAAGAAGCGGCGGGTGCTGGCGATGCAGCCGGCCTGCAGGCTTTCACGCTCCAGGGTCTGCATGCCCATGCCGATGATGAATTCGGTGGAGCCGCCGCCGATGTCGATGACCAGCCGGCGCTGGCCGGGCTTGGGCGGTTGCGCGTGGGCCACGCCGAGGTAGATCAGGCGCGCTTCTTCGCGGCCACTGACCACTTCGATGGCATGCCCCAGCGCGGTTTCGGCCGGGACCAGGAACGACTGCGGCGAGCGCAGCTGGCGTACGGTGTTGGTGGCCAGCGCGCGTACCCGGTGCGGCGGCACATTGCGGATGCGCTGGCCGAAGCGGGCCAGGCATTCCAGCGCGCGCTGCCGTGCGGCGGAAGAGAGCCCACCTTTGCCATCCAGGCCATCGGCCATGCGCACGGTCTCGCGCAGCCGGTCGATCACCCGCAGCTGGCCGAGCGTGTAGCGCGCGATGACCATGTGGAAACTATTGGAGCCAAGGTCGATGGCGGCCAGCAGGTCGCCATCCTGCAATGCGGGCGGAGTCGTGGTGGTATGCGGCATGGGCGAATGTTAGCCGAAGGGGCGGTGTGCTCGTCACCGCGCGGCCTTCACATTTTGGAAGAGGGGAGTGCGGCAGGGCTGCGCCCTGCACCCGCCGAATCAACGGCAACAGCAAAAGCGAGCTATCCGTGGGTTGGCGGACCCACCCCGCCTTCGACAGATTTCTGCGATCTGATGGTGGGTGCCGACCGTTGGTCGGCACTGATCCTATCCCGCCCCAAATCGGTGCCTACTGCTCTTGGTAGGTGTCGACCTTGGTCGACACACCGGATCAGAGCCCCTGCATCAATGCCATCTGCGCGGAATGCGGGGCTTCGTCGTGCGCCGGGGCACGCTTGTGGTAGATGCCGTCGGCATCCAGTTCCCAGGCGTTGAGGTTGTCGTCCAGGTAGTTCTGCAGCACCTCGCGGTAGACCCGCTTGGCCAGCTCCGGGTCGAGAATCGGGAAGCAGGTCTCGACCCGGCGCAGCAGGTTGCGCTCCAGCCAGTCGGCGCTGGCGCAGTACATCTCCGGTGCGCCGTCGTTGCCGAACCAGTAGACGCGGCTGTGCTCCAGGAAGCGGCCGACGATCGAGCGCACGCGGATGTTGTCCGAGATGCCCGGCACACCCGGGCGCAGGGTGCAGGCGCCGCGGATGATCAGGTCGATCTGCACGCCGGCCTGCGAGGCGGCGTACAGCGCGCGCACCACCTGCGGTTCGTTCAACGCGTTCATCTTGGCGATGATCCGCGCGGGGCGGCCGGCGGCGGCGATGCGCGTTTCGCGCTCGATGCGACCGAGGATGCCGGTGTGCAGGGTGAAGGGCGACTGCAGCAGGCGCTTGAGCTTCATCTTCGAGGCCAGCCCGGACAGCTGCTGGAACAGCAGGTGCACGTCGTTGCCGATGTCCGCATCGGCGGTGATCAGGCTGATGTCGGTGTACGCGCGGGCGGTGCCGCTGTGGTAGTTGCCGGTGCCCAGGTGTACATAGCGGCGCAGCTTGCGGCCCTCGCGGCGCACGATCAGCAGCATCTTGGCGTGGGTCTTGTAGCCGACCACGCCGTACACCACCTGCACGCCCGCTTCCTGCAGGCGATCGGCCAGGCCCAGGTTTGCCTCTTCGTCGAAGCGTGCGCGCAGTTCAACGACCACGGTCACGTCCTTGCCGTTGCGCGCGGCCTGGATCAGCGCATCGACAATCAGCGAATCCTTGCCGGTGCGGTACAGGGTCTGCTTGATCGCCAGCACGTTGGGGTCGATCGCCGCCTGCCGGATCAGGTCCAGCACCGCGGTGAAAGCATCGAACGGGTGGTGCAGCAGCAGGTCCTGGCGCGCCGCGGTCTCGAAGATGCCGTCGCTGTCGCGCAGCGTGCGCGGGGTCATTGGCGGGTACTTCAGGTCCGGCTGTGCGATCAGGTCGTACAACTGGATGATGCGGTTGAGGTTGACCGGGCCGTCGATGCGGTACACCGCGTTCTCGGTCAGGCCGAAGTTCTGCAGCAGGGTGCGCACGATCTCGCGCGGCATGTCCTGCGCGATTTCCAGCCGCACCGCCGGCCGGTAGCCGCGATCGACCAGTTCGTCGCGCAGTGCCAGCGCCAGGTTCTCCACCTCCTCCTCGTCCACCACCAGCTCGGAGTTGCGGGTGACGCGGAACTGGTAGGCCCCCTGGACTTCCATGCCCGGGAACAGCTCATCGACGAAGGTGGACAGCACCGAGGACAGGAACACGAAATTCTGCGACCCGCCGAGCTTCTCCGGCAGCTGGATGATGCGCGGCAGCGAGCGCGGCGCACGCACGATGGCCAGATGGCCGGCGCGGCCGAATGCGTCGGTGCCCTTCAGCACCACCACGATGTTCAGCGACTTGTTGAGGATCTTCGGGAACGGGTGCACCGGGTCCAGGCCCAGCGGCGACAGCACCGGCATGATCTCGTTGCGGAAATAGGCGCGCAGCCAGCGCCTCTGCCGATCGGTCCAGGAGTGGCGGCCGAGCACGCCGATGCCGGCCTCCATCAGCGCCGGGCGCAGCGTCTCGTTCCAGCAGCGGTACTGCTGGTCGACCAGTTGAGCCGCGCGGTCGTGGATGGCGTTGAGGATGGCCTGCGGGCTCATCCCGTCCGGTGCCGGTGGCAGGCCGAATTCCTGCGCGTGGCGGACGGCGGCGGCGCGGATCTCGAAGAACTCGTCCAGGTTGGTGCAGGAGATGCACATGAAGCGCAGGCGCTCCAGCAGCGGCACCTGCGGATCCATCGCCTGCGCCAGCACGCGGAAGTTGAAATCCAGCTGCGACAGCTCGCGGTTGATGTAGAGCGCCGGGTCGCGCAACGGATCATTGTCCGGGCTCACGGGGAGGGGGAGGGATCCGAGGCTGCTCATGGCGTCATTCTTCGATGGAAGTCAGGGGGGCGGACTCGCGCGGGCGCACGTGGTCGGCATCGAAATGGCAGGAGAACACCGAGCCCTTGCCGACCTCGCTTTCAATCTCCAGCCGCGCGTGGTGCAGGCCGAGGATGTGCTTGACGATGGACAGGCCCAGGCCGGTACCGCCGCTTTCGCGGGAGCGGCTGCTGGAGACGCGGTAGAAACGTTCGGTCAGGCGTGGCAGGTGGGAAGCCGGGATGCCGTAACCGGAATCGCGCACCGCCAGCACCGCGCCCTCGCCTTCGCGGCGGAACTCCACGGCGATGCGGCCACCGGCCGGCGTATAGCGCACCGCATTGGTGACCAGGTTGGAGAAGGCGCTGTGCAGCTCCTTGGTGGAACCCTGCAGGTCGACGCCGGCCAGATCGTCGATGCTGATCTGGTGGCGGCCCTGGCTGTGCGCTTCGGCCTCGCGGCGTAGTGTGGCCAGCATCGGCTGCATGGCGACGGTCTCTTCCTCGCTGTGCTCCTGCGATTCCAGCCGCGACAGGGTCAGCAGGTCTTCCACCAGCTGGGCCATGCGCTGGCTCTGCTTGCGCATTTCTTCCAGCATCGGACCGGTGCCCGGGAAATCCTCCGGGTCCATCATGTCCAGGTAACCGTGGACCACGGTGAGCGGCGTGCGCAGTTCGTGTGAAACGTTGGCGACGAAGTCGCGGCGCACCTGTTCCAGGCGCAGCAGCTTGCTGACGTCGCGGGCGATCAGCAGCCAGTAGTCCGAAGAATACGGAATCAGTCGCAGGTTCAGGCGGATCGCAGGATCGACCGGTGAGGGCACGTCCAGGATCGGCTCGGCGTTGCGGCCGCCGGCCAGCCAGTGCGCCAGCGGCATCGGCTGCAGGCGTTCGACCAGCGCCTCGCCGAGGTCGCCCGGATGATGCAGGCCAAGCAGGGCGGTGGCCGCTTCGTTGAACCACTGCACGCGCTGGCTGTTGCGGTCCAGCACCACCACGGCATCGGGCAGCGCGGCGGCCGCGGCGCGGTAGCTGCGCAGCATGTCGAGCAGGCGGCGCTTGCGAACGCGCATTTCCACCTGGTTGCGGTACAGCAGGCGGTCCAGCTCGTTCCAGACGCCGGTGCCTTCCTCGGCGGTGTCCCAGCGCTGGCGCGCGGTCAGCCGGCGCAGCACGCTGCGCAGCCGCCAGTAATGCCAGGCCAGGGTGGCCAGCGCGCCCAGTGCGATGCACAGCCACAGGTGACCCGTGAACCACCCCACCAGTCCGGAGAACAGCAGTACCGCGGCAACGGTGGCCAGGGTCTTCAACCAGGCAGAGCGGATGTGGCGGGGCATTGCGATCTCGTCGTTGAAGTGCGGCGGTTCACTGGGGTGAACCGAGGGTTATAGCAGAGTTGCCGGCGCCGGCACCCGCGGGTGCGCGGCGTCGGCACGACGAGACTCAGGTCGCGGTGGAGAAGCGGTAGCCGGCGCCGCGCACGGTCTGCACCATGTTCTCGGCGTTGAACGGTTCCAGCGTCTTGCGCAGGCGGCGGATGTGCACGTCGATGGTGCGCTCCTCCACGTACACGCTGCCGCCCCACACATGGTCCAGCAGCTGGGCGCGGGTGTAGACGCGCTCGGGGTGGGTCATGAAGAAGTGCAGCAGGCGGTACTCGGTCGGGCCGATCGGCACCGGCTGGTCGTTGGCGAACACGCGATGGGCGGCGCCGTCGATGCGGATCGGGCCGACGGCCACGCTGCCGTCCTCGTCGTCCTCGCGGGCGCGGCGCATGACCGCACGGATGCGGGCCAGCAGTTCGCGCGCCGAGAACGGCTTGACCACATAGTCGTCGACGCCGGCTTCAAGGCCACCTACGCGGTCGTTCTCTTCACCGCGGGCGGTCAGCATGATGATCGGCACTTCGCGGGTCAGCGTTTCCTTGCGCCAGCGGCGGGCCAGGTCCAGGCCGCTGGTGCCGGGCAGCATCCAGTCCAGCAGGATCAGGTCGGGGACGCGGTCGGCGATGGCGGTCTGGGCCTCACGGGCATCGCCGGCGTGGACCGGTTCGTAATCGCCCTTGCGCAGGGCGAAGGCGACCATTTCACGGATCGCGGGCTCGTCATCGACGATCAGGATGCGTTTCTGCACGAGGACACCGTAGGGCTCGGTTACTGGAGTGGTGCCAGTAGACTACGGTTTGATGACATGTTTGTGACTACCTGGCCGGAACCGGTCGGGATTGCCATCGACCGGTCACGCAGCACTCAGCGGCGGTCCAGGTCCGGGTCCTGCACGCCCTGGCGGCGCAGCTCCAGCACGGTGGGGGTGATCGCCTCGATGCGCGCATCCACCCGCGCCCGGCCCACGTAGTCCAGCGCCGGGTTGCGCTTGAGGGCCTGCAGCTGCATCAGCGATTGCTCCGGGCGGCCGCTGAGGAAGGCGGCCTCGGCATAGGCCTCGCTGGCGCGCACGCTGTCACCGGCCAGCTCGCTGGCGCGGGCGTATCGCTGCTGGAAGACCGGATCGTTACCACTTTGCGACAGCAGGGGCCGCAGCATGGCCTGCGCGCGCTGGCCCGCCTCGCGGGTGCCCTGTTCGTTCAGGATCTCGGCGTAGGTCAGGGCCACGGGCCGGCTGTTGGGGTGCTCGCGCAGCAGCTGCTCGAAACGGGTGTTGGCCTGCGCGCCCAGCCCGGCACGCGATTCGGCCTCGCCCAGCCCCAGTGCCAGCCACAGGTTGTCCGGGCGGGTCTGCAGCAGGCTGGCCAGGGTCTGCCGGGCCTGCGTGGCACCGCTGCGGCCCCCGCGCATGACCGCCAGCGCCTGGCCATAGCGCTGGGCGTCGTTGAGACCGTCCTTCTGCCGCTTGGCCATGTCCGCGTATTCGCGCTCCAGCTCGGCGGTGGAATCGGCGCTCAGCACGCGCAGGCGCTCGCGTGCCCACTCGAAGTCGCCGCTGGCGCCACGGGCCAGCTGGCCGACCGGAACGCGCAGCACGCTGCTGGGCAGCAAGGGGTTGTTTCCGCGCAGCAGGGGCTCGGCCAGGCCCGGGTCGGCCGGATTCACACGCTCCCTGCGCTCGCCGCTGGGGGTGCTGGTGGTCAGCAGCACCGTGTCCTTCTTCATCTGCTCGGCGCGGGCCTTGGCCTCGCTGATGCGGGTGATGTTGACCGGATGGGTGCGCAGGAACTCGGGCACGCTGTAGCCGCCCTCGTTGCCGCGCATCGCCGCCGACATGCGCTCGAAGAAGCCGGCCATGGCATCCACGTCGTAGCCGCTGCGCGACAGGGTGCGGATGCCGAGGCGGTCGGCCTCCGATTCGTTGGAGCGGGTGTAGTTGATCTGCCGCTGCTGCATCAGGCCCATGCCGGAGCTGATCGCGGCCATCGTCGCGTTGCCGGAGGAGGTGCTGTTGCTGGCCTGCGCGGCCACCACCGCCGCCAGCATGCCGAGCAGGATCGGTATCTGGTCGCGCTGGGCGCGTTCGACCCCGCGCAGCACGTGCTGCTGGGTGACGTGGGCGATTTCGTGCGACAGCACTGCAGCCACCTCGTCCTCGCGCTCGGCGGTCAGCACCAGGCCGGCATTGACCCCGATATAGCCGCCCAGCGTGGCGAAGGCGTTGATCTGGCGGTCCTTCATCACGAAGAACGTGTAGGGCTGGCGCGGCTGGTCGCTGTTGGAGCCAAGCCGGGTGCCCATGGTCTGCAGCCAGTCGTTCACCAGCGGGTCGTCCAGCAGGTAGCCGTAGTTGCGCAGCTCGCGCAGCATCATCGCGCCGTACTCGGCCTGGCGCGCCGGGGTCAGCAGCTCGCCGGCCGAGGAGCCGATGTCGGGCAGCTTCTCCTGGGCCTGGGCCAGCGGCATGGCCAGGGCCAGGGTAACGGCGGTAGTCAGCAGCAGGGCTCGCAAGCGGAAGGTCCTCGGGCAGGGCGCGCCAAGCGTGGCAGGGCAGGGGGCAACCATTCGTTAACCCACAGTGTTGCGGCGGTGGCGTGGAATTTCCAGCGCACCGGTACCATATGTAGACCGTCGATCCATCGTGGAGTTTCCCGTGACAGCCCAGACCGCCGGCGGCGCCCCCGCCATCACCATCTATTCCACCGCCGTCTGCCCGTACTGCGTGGCCGCCAAGAACTTCCTGAAGAGCAAGGGCCAGCAGTGGACCGAGGTCCGCATCGACCTGGACCCGGCCGAGCGCGAGAAGATGATGGCACTGACCCGCCGCACCAGCGTGCCGCAGATCTTCGTCGGCGACGTCCACGTGGGCGGCTACGACGACATGATGGCCCTGCACCGTGAAGGCAAGCTCGAGCCGCTGCTGGCCGGGCAGGGCCAGGCATGAGCGCGGCCGACGACGGCAGCAAGGACCGCATCGCCGAATTCACCGACTTCCGCAAGCGCATGAACGAACGCATCCTGGGCGAACCGAACCAGGTGGTGCGGCGCTTCTTCGCACTGGACACGCAGACCTACCAGGCCGGCGCGCTGGACGTGAAGACCAAGGAACTGCTGGGCCTGGTGGCCTCGATGGTGCTGCGCTGCGACGACTGCATCAGCTACCACGTGGCCCAGTGCAAGGACGCCGGGGTAACCCGTGAAGAGTTCTTCGAGACCTTCTCGGTCGGCCTGGTGGTGGGCGGTTCCATCGTGATCCCCCACCTGCGCCGCGCGGTCGACTTCCTCGACCAGCTTGAAGGCGGCGCCAGCGCTCCGGCAGCGCACGAGCACTAAGGGTAGTGCCGGCCGCTGGCCGGCATCGCCTGAACTTGACCTGGCCGAGGTTGCCGGCCAGCGGCCGGCACTACCGGGCCCGCGAGGGGGCCTGTCCCGCGATCCAACAGCCCAGGAGCCCCTTCTTGTTGAAGGGGCGCGCCGACAGGCGGGGGTAGAGGAAGAATGCGCGGGCAATTATGCCTGAGCCGGGCACTGGGACCATGGTCTATTTGGGACCTCGGCCCCGTCTCAGGCATAATTGCCGGTGAAACTTCCTTTGCGCCGGCGTTTCCGGGCACGTCCGGACGGCGTTTTTCCCCCTGTTCGGAACATCGATCAATGACGCAGAAAATTACGGTCATCCGCGGCGACGGCATTGGCCCGGAAATCATGGACGCCACCCTGTTCGTGCTCGACCAGCTCAAGACTGGCCTGGAGTACGAAGACGCCGACGCCGGCCTGGTGGCCCTGGAAAAGCACGGCGACCTGATGCCGGCGGTGACCCTGGAATCGATCGCGCGCAACAAGGTCGCGCTGAAGAGCCCGCTGACCACCCCGGTCGGTGGTGGCTTCACCTCGATCAACGTCAGCCTGCGCCGCCATTTCGACCTGTACGCCAACGTGCGTCCGGCCCACACCTTCCCGAACACCAAGTCGCGTTTCGACAACGTCGACCTGATCACCGTTCGTGAGAACACCGAGGGTGCCTACCTGGCCGAAGGCCAGGAAGTGTCGGCCGACGGCGAGACCGCCTTCTCCGGCACCCGCATCACCCGCAAGGGCTCCGAGCGCATCGTGCGCTACGCCTTCGAGCTGGCCAAGAGCACCGGCCGCAAGAAGGTCACCGCTGTGCACAAGGCCAACATCATCAAGTCGACCTCGGGCCTGTTCCTGAACGTCGCCCGTGAAGTGGCCGCGCAGTACCCGGAGATCGAGTTCCAGGAAATGATCGTCGACAACTGCTGCATGCAGCTGGTGATGCGTCCGGAACAGTTCGACGTGATCGTTACGACCAACCTGTTCGGCGACATCATCTCCGACCTGTGCGCCGGCCTCGTCGGCGGCCTGGGCCTGGCTCCGGGTGCCAACATCGGCAAGGAGGCGGCGATCTTCGAAGCCGTGCACGGCACCGCGCCGGACATCGCCGGCCAGGGCAAGGCCAATCCGTGCGCGCTGCTGCTGGCAGCCGCGCAGATGCTGGACCATATCGGCCAGCCGGAAAACGCCGAGCGCCTGCGCAAGGCCATCGTGGCCACCATGGAAGCCAAGGATTCGCTGACCGGCGACCTGGGCGGTACCGGCACCACCATGAGCTTTGCCCAAGCCATCGCCAGCCGCCTGTAAGCGGCCGGTCGACCTCGGTTGGATCCACAGCGGGGCGCCTTCGGGCGCCCCGTTGCGTTGTGGGCTGACTCGTAGATCCACGCCATGCGTGGATGGCGTGGCTTTGGTCCGCAGCCACCCATGGGGTGGCTCTACAGGGGGTTGTCTGTGCGTATCTCGCACAGATCATGTGCTGTTGCACGGCTGGTTCGTGCGCCATCCGCTCCGCATCCTGTGCCCACTTTCCACTGCACAGGAGTCGCTCCATGAATCTCACCGCCTTCGGCCTGGCCAGCCTGATCGGCATGGCTGCCACCGCCCCGGTCGCCGCTGCCGAACCGTCTCATCCCACCATCCGCCACATGGCCGGCGCGCCGGTCGCGACCTCGCTGGATGCGGCGAAGACCGCCGTGCTGGTGATCGACTTCCAGAACGAGTACTTCGATGCCAAGGCCGCGCCGGGCTTTGCCGGTGGCCGCATGGTCATTCCCGATGGCGTGGCCGCACTGCGCCAGGCCAAGCGGGTGGTCGCGTTCGCCGATGCCCACGGCATCCGCGTGATCCACGTGCAGCACGTGTTGCCGGCCGGTGCACCGCTGTTCGCGCAGGGCAGCGTCAATGCCGACTTCCATCGCGACCTGCAGCCGCGCAAGGGCGAGACGGTCGTGCAGAAGGACAACGTCAGTGTGTTCGCTGGCAACTCGGCCGCGGTGCTCGACACGGTGCTGAAGGATGCCGGCATCGACACCCTGATCGTCACCGGCCTGCAGACCCATGCCTGTGTGGCCGGTGCCGCGCGCGACGCGGCGGCCGCACCCCGTGGTTACCGGGTGATCGTGTCGTCCGATGCCAGCGCCAGCCGTGACCTGGACCTGGCCGGTGGCCAGCGCATCGATCATCGCGCGCTGCACGATGCCTCGCTGGCGCAGATCGAAGACGCCTTCGGTGATGTCATGAGTACCGACGCGATCCTGGCGTTGCCGGTGCGCAAGGCCGGCGACGGCGCTTGATAAGCTGGCGGGGCCCGCATGCCGAGGGCCCCGCCACATGGAGCTGCCCGCCGATGGATCACTTCGCCGCCCTGCGTGCGCTGCGCGCCATCGTTGACGCGGGCAGTTTCACCGCGGCCGCTGAACGCCTGGGGACTACCCACTCGGCGATGTCACGGCAACTGCGCCAGCTGGAAGAGCATCTGCAGGTTCGCTTGCTCGATCGCAACAGCCGCAGGCTGTCATTGACCGAGGCCGGGCGCGACTACTACCGCGAGGCGGCAACGCTGCTGGACCGCCTGCAGGAGGCGGACGACCGTGCCCGCGCCGGGCAGGCGCAACCCAGTGGCAGCGTACGCATCAGCGTGCCGCAGGTCGTGGCCAGCCAGGAGTTGCCGCATTGGTTGCCGTCGTTCCTGCAGCGTTACCCGCACGTCTCCTTGGATCTGTCGGCCGATGATCAGCTGGTCGATGTCGTCGGTGGTGGGTTTGACCTGGCCCTGCGCATCGCGCATGCGTTGCCGGACAGCCAGCTGGTCGCACATGAACTGGCCAGCTGCCCTCGCATCCTGGTGGCCGCGCCAGCCTACCTGGCGCGTCATGGCCTGCCGCGTCAGGCATCGGATCTCGCGCAGCACACGCTGCTGGGCTTCAGTCCCACGCCGTCAATGCCGCCTTGGCAGCTGCAGGGGCCGCGTGGTGCCAGTGCGAGCGTCGAGGCCGGGCAACGCCTGCGCGTGGATGCGACGCCAGCGTTGTACGCCGCCGCGCTGGCTGGCATGGGCATCAGCCTGTTTACTGCGCTGACCGTGCAGGAGGACCTGCGTGCCGGCCGCCTGATCCGTGTGCTGCCTGCCTGGCACGCCGGACAGCGGCGCTACTTCGCGCTGTATCCGCATGCACGTGCGCTGGCGCCGAAAGTGCGCGCGCTGGTCGAGCACCTTGCGGCGCACTACGCTGCACAGGTGGGCGCGGCAGGGTAGTCGCGCGGTGGCAGCCGAGGTGGTGATGGAGTCGGTGTATCTGCTGGTCGCACTGGGCGCGATCGTCGCCGGATTCGTGCAGGGCCTGTCCGGCTTCGCCTTTGGCATGGTGGCGATGTCGTTCTGGGCATGGGGGCTGGAGCCGCGACTGGCGGCCACGCTGTCGGTGTTCGGCGCGCTGGTCGGCCAGCTGGTCGCGGTGTTCACCGTGCGCCGCGGATTCAACCTGCGCCTGCTGCTGCCGTTCGTGCTGGGCGGGTTGGCCGGCATTCCGCTGGGCGTGATGGTGCTGCCGCAGCTGGACATGGACTGGTTCAAGGCGCTTTTGGGCGGCTTCCTGGCGTTGTGGTGCCCGGTGATGCTGATGGCGCGCTCGTTGCCTGCGGTCCGCGTCGGCGGCCGTATCGGTGATGCGATTGCTGGCATGGCCGGTGGCGTGCTCAGCGGCATCGGCGGCTTCGCCGGGCCGGTGCCGACGTTGTGGAGCACGCTGCGCGGCTTCGGCAAGGACGAGCAGCGCGCGGTCATCCAGAACTTCAATCTGGCCATGCTGGCGGTGACCATGGCCACCTATGTCGGCAGTGGCCTGGTGAGCCGGCAGATGCCCCCGTACTTCGCCATCGTGGCGCCAGCCATGCTGGTGCCGACCCTGCTGGGCGCGCGCGTCTACATCGGCATCAGCGAGCTGCGCTTCAGGCAGGTCGTACTGGGCCTGCTGACCGCATCAGGCATTGCGTTGCTGGCCTCGTCGCTGCCGACGCTGCTGGCGCGCTGAGGGAGGAACGAAAAGGGCGCCACGAGAGGCGCCCTTTGTCGTCTATGGCATGTTCCGATTCAGCGCTGCTGGATCTTCGACAGCAGGCGCAGGAACTCCACATACAGCCAGACCAGGGTCACCATCAGGCCGAATGCGCCATACCACTCCATGTACTTCGGCGCGCGCTGGGCCACGCCGGTCTCGATGAAGTCGAAGTCCAGTACAAGGTTCAATGCAGCCACGACCACCACGAACAGGCTGAAAGCGATGCCCAGCCAGCTGGAGTCATGGATCACCGGCACGTTGATGTTGAAAAAGCCCAGCACGAACGATGCCAGGTAGAGCAGGGCAATGCCGCCGGTGGCGGCGACCACGCCCATCTTGAAGTTCTCGGTGGCCTTGATCACGCCGCTGCGGTATGCGACCAGGAGGGCGGCCAGGGTGCCGAAGGTCAGCAGTACGGCCTGGAACACGATACCCGGGTACTTCATGTTGAACAGCGCCGACACGGCGCCCAGGAACAGGCCTTCGACCAGCGCGTACATCGGCGCGGTGACCGGCGACCATTCCTTCTTGAAGATGGTGATCAACGCCAGCACCAGGCCGCCGATCGCGCCACCGATGGCATACAGGCTCGCGCTGCCGGAAATCTGGCCGTACTCGTCGACCGCCTGGCTCCAGGCGAACGCCGCGGTCAGCACGGTCAACAACAGCAGGATGCCGGTCTTGTTGGCGGTGCCGTTGAGGGTCATCACCTGGTCGGGGCTGGTCACCACCGAGCCGCTGGCGAGGTCGAGGAAGGTCGACTCGGAAAGAGCCGGGTTGCCGCTGCGCATGCGTGTTCTCCGTGCGGATGAGGGGCTGGACGGCCATCCGGCCGATGACCGGGAGCATAGCCGATGGCTGCACGTGGTGCCGTGCCAGGCGTCGGGTTCGAGTCGCCCGCGTTGACAGTTCATGATGCGCTTGGCCACAATGACCAGCTCCCCGGGCCTGGCTCGAGGGGATTGCAAGACCGGGGTATAGCGCAGTCTGGTAGCGCGCCTGCTTTGGGAGCAGGATGTCGGGGGTTCGAATCCCTCTACCCCGACCAATCCCACATCACGTCGGATTGGACGCCGTTCCGGTTCGGGCGCCCGTAGCTCAACTGGATAGAGCACCGGCCTTCTAAGCCGGCGGTTACAGGTTCGATTCCTGTCGGGCGCGCCATTTAAATCAACGGCTTACGCCAAAATTTACTTGAGCTCCTCAAATCGTTCCTCAAAAGTGGATCCTTCGCCAGCCACCGAATTGCTGGAGTACACGTCTTTGTCAAGCCACTGGTGCTAGCATAGACGGCCAACCCACAACCGCTGGCTGCCCGTGGCCGTTCACCAAGTTATATGCCGTTTGGATTTCAACCTCCGCCCGAAGCTGATGGATCGGCCAGGCGAGCTGTGTGAGGCGCTCGGCATGGCGAATACTTGGGAGCTAATCCGTGAAGCGTCCTCTAAGCGACAATTCAGCCTAAGTTCCAAGCCCAAACCGGGGTTTAGCAAAAATTTTACATTTGCCCCTGAGTTTGCAGTCTTTGGCGCGACTTGGGTCGACGGCGTGGAACTTTCCGCATTGTCGGAAGATCCAACGCTTAGAGATCTCTTCGCTTGCCTGGATACCGTGAGGGAGTTTGGCGATATAAAGGAACTGCGTAGATGTGGTCTGCGGTTCATCGCCTTGGATGCAGCAAGGCAGCAAGACGTTGCGGTCGATGGTGATGCTGGTCTGGTGCTGTTGGATCAGTTTCTTGAACGATCCTGCGAGTCGGTGTCAGGAGGAATCCGCAAGACCGCCGGCGATATCACTGATGCAAGTGTAAAAATCGTGGGGAAGCACAAAGACGAGATGCATTACACCATCTCTTACGGTCCGTTTGGTGATTTCGAAGCCCCTAAATTTTTCTCGGATGTTGCCGATAATTGGCCAGAAGCTAGCGGTTACGACCTTCTCTGCGATGCGGATTTCTGGGAAGCTAATTTTGCAATGACCACCTCGGCGCGGAAGTGGGCGCTACCGGTGATGAGTCGGTTTAGAGAGGTCGCGACTTCGGTGTCTAACGGAATTAGGGGGAATGGTAATGGCTGAGACAGCACTCGTCTTTTTCGGCGATGACCGGAATGTTGACCGTTATGCGTTCGGTAGTCATGGAGAGCCAGTTCGTAGCACCTTTGCTCGCCGAGAAAGCTTCGATTCTTTGACCGACGCCACGGTGGTAGATGGTGAAGCCGAGGTCTACCGGCCCTCAGCGGCTCCGCCAGAGACAGCGAAGCAAGCGATTCAGCGAATGATCGGTGCACCTCGCCGAGACTTTGTTCGCGTCGACGTTCGAGACCTGGTTGGCGCAGCTGTGGTCTGCCAGATTCCAGAATTGGGCGGAAACGACGTGGTGATCGAACTGCCATTTGGGTTGTTTCCTCCTTCGCCTCAAGGCCGCGAACCTTTCATTGGCGCCTCGTATGAGCTCAAGATGGAGGAATCTGAAGGATTTCGGCGTCCTGTACTTACTTGGTTTGAAGGCGCAGCCGGTGAAGCTCGGGATCTAAAAGAAAAAATTAACGCTAAGGTCGAGGCTTTTAAGCGTCGAGCCGAACAAAGAGCCTAGTCATTACAGGGATGGTACGGGTTGCTCAAGTTCCACTTTCTAAATGTTGGGCACGGTAACTCGACTGTTATTGAGTACACGTCGCTCAATGGTCATCGACATTTTGGGGTGATCGATTCGAATCGACGCGGCCAGGAACAGCCTGCGGCGCTGAGGCGTCTCGCCGAACTCGATGCCGGTCACCTGGCTTTCGTTGCACTTACTCATCCGCATGCTGACCACTACAAGGGATTGGCTGCCGTCATGGCGGCCTATGCGGGCAGGGTTGATAGATTCTTCTCTTTTCCGCTGGATCGAGATGTGCACCGTCTCACTAAGTGGCTCACCAATTTCCAAGACCTTGCCCTTGGCGTAACCAGCCGGGAGGTGCTCGGAGAAATAGATGAGCTTCTTGATGTGGTCCTTGGTTTTGATAACGCTGCGGATGATTGGGAGCCTTTGAGCAACTATGAGTCAGTTGCCTATGTGCCAGGGATGAGCGATGAAATGCGCATTTCTGTGCTGCTCCCCCCTGCTAAGGTTAAGGGGCCATTTTTCGAGCGCATCGCAAACAATGAATCTGCATATAAATGCCACAAGGACAACGCGTTAAGTTTGGCCTTCAAGTTTGAATATGCGGGCCGAGTAGTTGTGGTTGGAGGCGATGGCACTTGGGAAAACTGGGTTTACATCAGGCAGAGAACTCGCAAAGCGGCCTCTGCCGATGAGTTTGGTTCATTGCACGCAGATGTCGCTTGCTTGCCACATCATGGTTCTGCTAAAGATTCGGGGCCAGATGTGTTGGATTTCATATTCGGCACGGCGGCCCCGTCAGACGGGGCCAACAAAATTGCAGTTATATCTGCTGACGGTAGAAGTCACCCCGCTCCTGAGGTGCTGAAACATTTGCGCCTGCGTGGTGTGCATCCGTATTGCACTGGCCTTTCTAAGGTGTGCTCTCACGCTCAACCGCTGCCTACCGCAGATAGCAATGTTTTGGATCCTGTTCTTATGCGATACATAGCGACGAACGCAATTCCGAATGGTCGTCCCGCGCTCTGTCAGGGAAATGTAACCGTTGGTATATCTCCAGCTGGAGAGATCTCTGTTCTAAGGCAGTTTAACAATCTATGTCCCCTTAGAGGCGACCTCGATTTTGTCGCTTGATTGCTGAGTTTGATTCACAGTGGGGATTTCGTGGTCGTACAGATGCAACATTGCATTAGTTTTGTGCCCGCTTGCTAGGCGCTTGTCACCTTTAGTATCTGTCACGCCCCGGTGCTTTAAGCTATGTAGCCCAAAGCGATCCTCCTGGCACAAAATGCCATCCTTTACCGCGTTTCGCATCATGCGTCCCCAGGCAGTCTGCCAACCATCCTCGGTCAACCGCTCGCCGTCCTCGCTGACGAAGAGATAGCGGTCCTCGGCCCGGATCGGAATCACTCCCCCGTTCTTCTCCCATATCGCCGCGCGCCGTGCCCGCAGCATTGCGATGGCCGCCTCGGTCTCGGCGCCCTTGCGCACCAGGTTGTCGCGACTGCCCTTACGGCGGTTCGTCCGCAGCACCTCGCCATCCACGTGGGCGTCAGTCAGCGTGAGAACCGCGATGCCGCGCAGGCGCGCTTGGTAGGCCAACTCCATGGCTGCCCATAGGTACGCCGGCACGGCACCCTTCGCCCGGGCGCCGCGCGCGCTGCATTCCTTCGCATAGGCCTGAACCTTGCGGAATACATCGACCGCCGGCATGCGGTGGGCGCCCCTCTCCTTCACCTGCTTGATACCGGTCGCCGGGTTCGTGGTGACGTGGTCATGCTCCCGTGCCCAGCCGAACACGCGGCGCAAGTATCGCAGCCAGTGGTTGGCCTTCGTAGGGTAGCCAGGGATGGCCGGATCGCTCGGCTTCTGGCCGGGTCTACCTTGAGCGATCACATCGATCAGCCGCCGTATAAGGCCAGGAGAAAGGCGATCCACTACCGCAGCGCCTAGGGTGGTTCCGTTCTTTAGCGGATAGGCCTTGATGGCCTTGGCATAGTCGCGGTAGTGCTGCTGGGTCGACGGCTGCAGCTGGGTGAACGCAAGGCTCTTGGCATGCTGATCGATCACGTACGCGATAGTTCCGCGCTGCGCCTCGCCGCGCCGGCCCTCGGCGATGGCATGCAGGTCAGACAGGCGGGCATTCGGCCCGGCAACCGTCTTCCTCTTGAAACCGTGCCCGTCCGGGTGCGGATCCTGTACGCACCATCTGCCACGGCCGGTGCGATCCCAGTAGATACCGGGAGGCACCAAGCCGTAGTCGATGTGCGCTGGAAGGTTGGGCGGGGCCTTGCGAGGACGTGCCATGTTTCGTAGCTGTTTCCGTTAGAGCAAGTCGGTGGAATAGGTGTCGCCATTGCTGGCGGGTGCAGTCAGGCCGAGGGCCTCGTTCAATGCTGTCGTGGTGGTCCAGATTCCGCCGCAGGCGTCGTACTGAAAGCGGATGTGGCGATCGCGCGCCCAGCGCTCGACCGTTGCCAGTCGCGGGCGCTTCCCGGGCTGGCAGAGTTCCTGCAGGTCGCGAAATTGGAGGATCTCGCCGATCAAGACGTGGCTCCTTCGACCGCCCGGAATCGAGACGGCGACCAGTCACAGCTTTCGTCTGCAGGGATGTGGCCGAACATGGCGGTGCAGCGCCGGCAATGCACGCAGTCGCCGCAGTTCTTGCCCTCGGGCAGATCCATATCGTTGCCAGTGCGGCCGTACGGGTTTCGCTCAACCATGGGTGGGCTCCTTCTTGCATTGGTTGCACGGGGCACTGTGGGGCGCCCGAATCGAGAACCTGGTGCCACGCACGTGCTCCCCGGGGCGGATGACGATGTGGCCGCAATCCAGTTCACATTGGAAGTGACCCTCAAGCACGGACACTCCGGGGCTCGCGATGAACTTTGCGTTCACCACGGCGCGAATGGGACTCACGGTGAGCAGCTGGTCAGCCATGGGCGTCGCCGAGTCGGTGCTAATCGCCTTCATCGCCAGCCCCTCAGATATTCGCCGAACGTCACGCCACCGTCGTAGCGCAGGAACTGCTGGTAGCGCTGCTGCGACCTGGTCAGTTTCGGCAGCGGCGGCGTGTGTTCCTGCGCTGCGGCTCGGCCGGCCTGGGTGACGTTGAACAGGTCGCTGCCGCCGGTGATCGCGTTGCCCGCGCGCCGAACCATGAACCCGCGAGCGACCAGCGCCATGCAGTGCTGGTGGTCGGCGCCGCCAGGGCCGGTGACGAAGTGACTGCGGTAGCTGCGCTCCAAGCCGCCTTCGCCGACGCCCAGGGCGTGGCGAAGGATCTGCAGCTCGGCATCCGGCAGAGCGCCGGCGGTCGTCTGATCAGCCATTGCCCACCGCCTGGCTGTTGACCTTGGCAAGAGCATCGGCAAACTGCTGCCTCATCGCACGGCCACTGGCAGCCACCTCGTCTCGGGAGTAGCCATCGATCGCGGTGCAGATGGTTGCAAGCCCCTCAGCGGCCTGCAGGGCCTCGCGTACCGCACCCAGGTCCACGGCCTGCGCGGGCGGGGCGGCGTAGACCTCGCCCGATCCGTCTTCATCGGTTATTGCTCGGTCGGACACCATGAGCACGTCACCGACCTGCAGTTCGCCGATGCCGTTCTCCAGAAGCCAGTTGATGCTCAGCCCGTACTCTGGATGGTTGAAGATCTCGGCCACCACTTCGACCGTGATCGGCTCCCCCACCGGCTGGCGGGCGGCGAGGGAATCGCGCAGCAGGCGCTCCAGCACCTCGACGCCTTTGGCCCAGCCATTGATCCCTGCGGTCGGCAGCGCATCCTGCAGGCGCTGCAGCACTGCGCGGTCGTCGTCGCTGATGGACACGCCGACACCCTGACCACCCGGGGAGGGCTGGGCGGAGAGGGCGGCATTCTCCAGATTCAGCCTTTTGGCCTCGGCCCAACCCTCGCGCGCCCACGTTTCCCACGTCACAGGCCAGAGCGGACCGCAGCCATTCGGGCACGGCTCCGTCTTGCTGTCACCAGCACCGACAGTCCCGCTTTGCAGATACAGGTTCGTGCGGTGCAGTTGGAAAGAGCATTTCGCACAGCGCACGATGCCCGGAACCAGGTCGGAACGCTGATCCCCCAGCCTCACCCTCCCACCGGGCTGCAAGTCCGCCAGGGTCGTCTTGTCGTTGCTCATGCCTGCATGTCCTTGCTGTTGGCGGGAAGGCGCGCCAGGCGCAGCGATTCCCAGGTGAGGGGATAGGGGCCACGCTTCACCCGCGTGTCTGCAGTGGTCATCGACACGCCTAGTTCGTCTGCAATCTGGCGCATCGTGTAACGCTTGTTCTCGACCACGCGGGCGTAAAGCGCGGCCTTTGTTCTGCCAGCCTTGACGCGGTATCGGTGGTGCCGCTCGCTCAGCGTCGGGTCCATTAGGCTGCCCGGCTGACCGACAGCACGCCGATCCAATTGCCCCCGCCACTGCCTGGTCTACCGCCAACCCGCGAGCAGCAGCAACAGGCTCGGCGCCTGGCTGAGGCCGGAGCGCAGGAGGTCGAGCGGATCAAGGCAGCACTCGAACCGCGCAAGCCGCCGGCAGAGACGAAACCCCGAGCGAGGGACATCCGCAGCAAGACATGGGTGAGGGCAGGGCTTCGCGATCTACGCGGTTGGTGACGGGGGAGGTTCCCGAATACACCATGCCTGCCCCTTGCGGGACTAGGCGCTTTCCCGATGGCCTCCTGAATTGAACTCAATCTAAGTCGTTGACTACAATGCACAGTCCGCCAGCCTTCTAAGCCGGCGGTTACAGGTTCGATTCCTGTCGGGCGCGCCATTTCACCCATCTCCTGCAGGTCCTGTTGTTACCGGCCTCTGCCTGGTCCTGCGCTGTGTTGGCGCGCATTCAATCTGGTCCGTCGTGGCCGAGGCATAGTCGGCCTGCCCCATGCCGGGGTGACTGCGCTGAGCCATCCCTTGATGAACACCGTTGCGCGATCGCGCTGTCTGCTGCTGGCGATGGGCCTGGGGCTTGCCGTGCAGGCGTCCGCCAATGCCCCCGTGATTGCGGTCTACCGCGGCGAGGCCGGTTGCCCAGGGTGTTCGGAGGCCGTCGAACAGGCCATCCATCGTTCGCGTCCGGACTATCACGTGGTGTTCGTCGGCCCGGGCGAGGCCGTCGATGTCGATTCGCTGGCCACGTCGCGCTACCGGGCCTATGTGCAGCCGGGGGGCGGGCAGGACATCGACGCCGCGATGGCGGCGGTGGGCGAAGATGGGGCGGCAGTCATCCGTCGTTTCGTCGATGCAGGCGGAACCTACATCGGCCTGTGCATGGGGGCCTACCTGGCCGGTGCATCGCATCTGGGCCTGCTGGCGCAGGACCTGGACGCCGAGGCCGGCAGGCCGGGATTCCCGGTACAGGATGAAGACGATGCCGTGATTCCCGTCGTCTGGGACGGGCGTCGCCAGACGGTGTACTTCCAGGACGGTCCCTACCTGCCCAAGGCGCCACGCGACCAAGGGTTCAAGGTGATTTCCCGCTACACCAATGGCGACATTGCGGCTGCGTCGTATCGCCACGGGAAGGGCAGGGTGGTGCTGTCGGGACCCCATCCGGAAGCGCCGACGCAGTGGTTCAAGATGGCGGAAATCCCGCTTTCGCAGATGCCGTCGGCCGATCTGTTCAAGTCACTGCTGGATGAGGATCGGCGCTGAGGCGGGCGCGTGCGCAGCGCGACGCGGGCCGGAATGGCGACCGGCACATCAATGTGAAGAAATGCTTGCAATTCCTTCGCGACTCCCGGAAAATGCCGGACTCGCTTCAGGGGACGGCCTTCTGGTCCCACCCGGTCGCAACGCATCAGGTTCCATTGCTGGCAGCATCGGCAGGGGAGCAGAAGTTTCAGTGGTGGCTGTAGCTCAGTTGGTTAGAGTACCGGATTGTGATTCCGGTGGTCGGGGGTTCGAATCCCCTCAGCCACCCCACTGTTTTCTTACTACCGTCGCTAAGTTACTGAAAAGTAAGCTGGCGACGGTCAGTTTTGGTACTACAATCCCCCGTTGGCAATCAATCCCTGTCTCGGAACGTCACCTGGGGGCGTCACCTGCGGCGCAGCCCGCAATTGCTCCAGCGCAGACTTGCCGATGAGCGCCTGCTCGGCCAGCACCTTCGCGTAGGTCTCCGACGTGGTGCGGATGTCCCGATGCCCCAGCCACTCCTGCACGAGCTTGATGTTGCCGGTCGCCAGCAGCAGCCGGGTGGCGCAGGTGTGCCGCAGCGAGTGGATCACGCACTCCTTCTCCTTGGCGAGATGCGTCCCCTTTCGCGCACGATTCCAGAGCTTGTTGGCGCGGGTCTTGTTGAGCGTCGAGAAGGGGCCGGTCTGCTCCTTGCCTGCCGCCCTGCGCCGCCGCTGGACCACTTCCGACGCGCGGAAGGTCAACGGGATGGTGCGCTGCCGGCCACCTTTCAGTTCCCCGTGACGCCAGAAGCGCACGGCGGTGGGCGGGGTGCCCACCAGGTCGCTCCATCGCAGGTTGAACGCTTGGCTCAGGCGGCAGCCCACGTCGGCCAGGAACACGAACAGGTCGTGGTAGTCCTTACCGTCGCGCGTCCGCGGCCGACCGCCGTACTCGGGGTCGGGCAGGATGTCCCACGCGAGCACGCGGGAGAGGATCAGCTCCTCGTCCTCGATGGTCAGGGTGAACTGGCGCGCGTTGTCGCGCTCGTCGCTCGGCCGATACTCCGGGATGGCGGCCAGCATGCGCCCGGCCTTCGCCTCGCGGCGCAGGACGGCCATCAGGGCGTGCATCTTGCGGTTGATGGTCGCCGGGGCAGCTCCCTCGGCCTCCATCTTGGTCACCATCGCGTCCACGGCGGCCTGGGTGATGTAGTTGATGGGCGTGTCCTCGCCCAGGAAGCCCTGGACGATCTTGCAGTTGGTGCGAACGGTCTCGATGGACTTGAGCTTGCCCCAAAAGTTGCGGTCCTCCAGGGCGTCATCCATCGCGTCCTTGAGGGTGCGCTGCCGGGCCTTGGCTTTCGCCACGGCCATCTGCGCCGACCGGGACTTGCCCCGGATGAGTTCGCGCAGCACGTCCTCGGAAACGTCGGGGTCATCGCGCAGGGCGTCGAGGACCGCCTGCTCCTTGCGCTCGGCGGCCACGCGGTCACGGGTGCCGGTGGACAGGCGCACGCGGCGGTATCCCTCCTGCACGTCGAGCATGTAGTAGCGCTTATCGGGCGCGCCCGGCTTGGGCGCGGTCCCTTTGAGGCGAAGGGCCATGTGTATCTCCAGAAAAAGAAAAGGCCCGCACTAGGCGGGCCTCGGGCAATACTGCTGCTGTTGGTCTTACGCGGCGAACTTGGCCGCCATCTTCCTGCTCACCCTCTCCGCGAGAGTGGTCAGCCAATGAAGTGCCTTGGTCGTTGGGAAGATGAGGTTGCGCTTGCGATAAGCGGGGTCAGGGCGCTGCTCCAAGAAGTCAGGGCCAGGCTCACGGTTCCGCTTGATCTGCGACAGGTCGAGCACGTTCCGGCTCACAGCCGATGGAGAGAGTCCGCCGAGCACTCGCTCCAGGTCCACCTGTTGAATCCCTGGCTCATCCACAACGGCGAGCAGAGTCAGGATACGGGTGGCCGTAATGTCCTCGTCGATCTCCTCTCGAAATGCTGACAATGCGGTGGTCAGGATGACCGTCAGTTCTTTCTGCGAGAGATTCATGGCTTCTCAATTTCCAAAGGGGGATGGTTCCCACTAGGGAGCCATCAAGTTCTATCTTGACAACGCAGCGTAAGGATTACAACCCCGAGGCCGATGTTGATGGCGTTTTTGCCGATTTTGTCGATCCAGAAACCCCTCTGCCAGGGGGCGGGGCACAGGTCGAGGTCGATTTCATATCCGAATGCGTTCACGTACAGGTCCAGGCACTTCTTCCGCCCACGAGGGCTGTCCTGTCCCCCGGCAACGGCTCCGCTATGACGCCGCCATGTCCCCGGCTGCGCTCCACAAAATATTCCATTAATCAACTACTTAAAGCGGGCAGAACAAGCATTACCCCAATCGTCACGAGTGCCCCAATCACCGCGACATAGAACATCGCTTGCCCGGCTCGCACCGCGGCGGATGTCATTCTCTTTCTCCAGTCTCTCATAGGCTGAGACTGCTCCTGTCGTTAGGTGGCGGGGGTGGCGGACAGCGACCACCCACCGTCTAGCGTGCTGCGGCCGAGGACCAGCGGTCGGCCATAGAAATCACGTACCAGAACTGAGATTGATCCCACGTCCGACATTGAATTGTTCATGATTCCGCGCTCTCGTCGGGCAGCTCGTGGGCGTGCGCGGCCAGGACTTCAACCTCCTCGCGGATGACGAGGAACGGGCCGATCTGGTGTGCGCGGAAGGCCAGGTTGACGATGATGATTTTCATGATGGTTTCCTTTGGCGTGGATCAAGCGCCGCGACGGGCGAGGTAGTAGTTGGCCTGACGCATCAGGCGGTGGAACTCGGCGGCATCGGCCGGGGACAACGGCCGGGCCACCCGGATGGCTTGGGGGCGCTTAGGAGCGCGGAGGCGGATCACGGTGCGCGCCCTCCCGACAGCGCGACCCACAAGGTCACGCACGGCAGGACGTTGATGCACCAGCGGCGGTTGTAGGGCGACCAGTGCGCGCCAATCCACGCGCTGCCCCAGCGGAACAGGAGACCGGCCCTCATCGCACAGCCCTCGGTTCCAAGGGCCGCACGCGGCAGTAGTCGCTCCACCTGTCGGCCGCAGTCGCCATGCGTTCCAGTTCCTTGATGGCGAGGTGGCGACCTTCGGCGGTGCCGTGCTGGACTACGGCCAGCAGGGGCATCAGAACCTCACGCCAGCTCGGCGTCACGGTGATTTCGGTGGTCATGTGGTCAGTCCTCGGGCATGCACGCCGGGCAGGCGTTGCAGGACCAGCAGTAGCGGCAGCCACAACCGTGGCCGCCGCAGTCGCAGCAGGTGAAAGCGTCGCTGCACGGGAAGTCGGGGGTCTCGCAGGGGGCGCTCATGCGGCCACCTTCGGAGCGCGCAGGACGATGGTGCGCGCGGGCACCTCGATCACGTCGTCCCAATTGACGCGAGCGCCGATGGTCAGGGCCAGGTCATTAGCGATGACGTTGGCATGGTCGCCGTTGTCCTCCACGCCCCAGCAGGAATCGCTGTAGTCGGTTGGGTTGCCCTCGGCGTCCAGCAGCGTCACCGTGACCCCGATGTAGTTCCACTCGTCCCGACACCAGCCGCGCAGCCAATCGCACTCGCGCCTTGCCGCTTCCGCTGCGCGCTCGCCCGGCAACCCTTCTGCTCGCGCCTTAGCGACCGCTCCGGCGAAGTCGTAGAAGCGACGCCAGCCGCTCCTGTCGTGGTTGATGACGATCTCGCCAGGACGCTTGCTGCGGTTGCCGTCATCCACGCTGCCCAGCAGGTCGCATTGGTCCCAGGGAGCAGCGGCGTCGAAGTCCGGGTGATGCTCCACTTTGAAGGTCAGTCGGTGCAGCTCGAAGGTATACATGCTCGTCTCCTCAGCGGAACCAGCGCTGCGCCACACCGCGGCCCAGCTCGCGGCGCGCGGTTGCGCGGATGTGATTGCCCCAGCTCCCGTCGTGCCGCTCGCGCAGCTCGGCGGGCGAGTTCTCGCGCCAGTAGTCCCACAGCAGTTGCGAGAGCACGCGGCAGACGCCCGCGCGGAACTCGGTCGGCCAATACTGGCCGGTGCAGTAGTCCAGGCGGCCGTCGTCGCGCAGTTGCAGCCGCCCCGAGGTTTGCAGCGCCTTGCGGATGTCGTGCGCGGTGATCGACTCGCGCCAGCCAATCGCGGCCAGCATTTCCAGTGCGTCGCTGCGCTGCCGCTGGGCGGTGCGCTGGTCGCTGCGGTAGCTCGATGCGTCGCCGTAGTTGCACGGGTCGAAGCCGGGGCGCTGATTGACGAAAGCGGTCAGCATCGCCATCAGTTCCTCGCGGGTCAGCAGTGCGGCAGGCTTGCGTGCCATGTAAGTGCTCCAGAAATGCGAAGGCCCGCACTAGGCGGGCCTCGGGATCAGCGGTGGTTGTCGGTCAGTGCGCCCAATCGGGCTTGACGTTCAGCAGGTAGGCGGCGGCCACTGCGCGGGCGGTGTCCTCGTCGGCCACGTCGGCAATCCACCACCATCGGTCCTTACCGGCCCAGCGGTAGACGCCCCAAAACTGCGTGGCCATCGGTGCGCAAGGCTCGACGCTTCCATCGAACTCTTGGCGGGGACCGTAGGAGACCGATCGGTCGCCCAGGGTGACCAGCTTGTCACCGGCAGGTACAGCCAGCTCGTTGTCGTTGCTCATTGCGACAGGCCCTTTGCGTGCTCGATGGCGCGATCCAGCGCGCCGGGGATGTTGTGAAAAATGCCGTGGCGTGTCGAGTGGGTGAGGCCGATTTTGTAGACCTCAAAATGGTTCGGTCCCTTGCGCAGCACCCATGCCTTTTCGGCCTCGAACACGATGTCCTCCTCGCGGTAGCTCATCGCGCGGCTCCCATGCCCTCGGCGATCCATGCGCGGGCCTGCTGTTCGGCGCGGGCCACGCCATCGGTGGTCTCGTGGTTGATGCCGTTCCTCGACAGCCACCCGCCCAGCGGGTCGGCGATGTCGTAGGCCCAAACGCCGCTCCACTGCTCGCCGACCTCCTGCCAGAGGCGGTGCAGCATGCGCGCCACCTCGACAAGAAATTCGGAGTCCTCAATGCCCAGCGGCGCGGTGTTCATCGGCTCGGGCCACGTCCACCCGCTCGCCAACTGTGCGAGGTCGATGGGGTCGAAGTCGGTATCCCTGATTGCGCGGTTGACCACGGTGGCGAACTCCTCGGCTTGCTGCGGCGTCATCGCGGTCGCCGCCAGTTGTTCGTGATAGCGCCCCGGCTGTGCCAGGAACACGTTGCGGGTTCCGTAGGTGCGCAGTTCCATCACAGCACCCCCAGCCCGCGCAGCACCGGCATCACCAGCGCGTTGGTCTCGTCGTTGTCGCTCCAGTCGCTCGCGGCGTCGTCCCCGTTCTCCCAAATCAGGAGCACAAACCCCGCCTTTGTTGCGTCCGGGCGGTAGAACCGCAGGTGATCGTGGTCGGTAGAGGCGAGGGCCTCCAATACTTCTTGCCGGTCGCGGCTGTGCCGCACCGTGGTTTCTTCGCCGTCGTAGACGCCGAGCGAGTAACCAGCGGCGAGGGCGGCATCCACCAGCGCCACGGCTATGCGCTTCGCGCTCTCGGGGGCGTAGTTGTCGAGGTTCATGGCTTTCTCCGGGCAACAAAAAAGCCGCCTTGCGGCGGCTTCGGGGGATTGGGGTAGGGCGCGGTTAGAGGAACAACTTGGTCAGCGTGACGATGCCAGCCACAAAGGCCGTGGCGACCACCAGCGGATACCACCGGGTCTCCATCATCAGCTTGTCGCTCTCGCGGTTGATCTTGCGAATCTCAGCGGTGAGCTTGCGCACTTGCAAGTCCTCCAGTGGTCCATTGGTGCTCATGGTAGCTCCAAAAAAGACCCGCCGTCACACGTCGGCGGGGTGTGGAAAACCGGGTTGACGAAAGGGGATCAGATGACAACGGGGGATGGACAAGGCGCAACTTGGGTGCGGTTCTTGTTCGCCTGGCGCTCCCGCTCGTTGAGTCGGGCGCGGTGCTCGCGGATGCCGCGGCGGATGCAACCGGCCACGTAGTAGTCGCGGGCGGTCATATCAAACGGGATCATCGTCATGGGTTGCTCTCCAGTGAATCGGACCACCAAAACGCCCCATCACAACGGTAGGGACGCTTTGGCGGTCAGACTCATGCTTGTAAGGCATGGAATCTGACCGTCGCCAGCTTCCGGGAGCGCCTCCAGCTCGCCTAGGAATCCCGTACAGATGGCCCCGCTGTTTCTGGCGGTGACCCGGTATCCGTGGCGGCCTTCATCGGCCCTTACACTTCCCGGCGCGGCTAGTGTTCCCAGCTCCCCGCGTTCTGCCGTGGGCGGCGCTCCTGCCTGCCCCTTTCCTACTGTCCCGACCGCACCCTGCGACCGTTGTTCGATGGTGGGCATTATGCCCGTTTGCTCCCGGTTTGTCAATCACTCCCCGTAGGGGGATGGTTGAGCCGGACGTTACCTGCGGTGCGCTCAGGGGCCTTTGGGGCTAGTCCTCAGTGCTGGCGGGATAAGCTCTAGGTGCTGTCGATCCATCGGTCGCACGTCTGTCGCCGCCTTTTCCGCTGCCGCCGTGTTGCTGGCGACGGGTATAGATTAGATCAATCCCCGCATGGCTGTCAATACCCCGATGGCAACGATGTTGGATGGTCGCAGGGAGCGCCTAGCGCGCGCGTGGGGAGCTTCTATAGGCGGGGCGGTAGGGATGCCCGTGGCGGGCCTTGCGTGGGCCGTGGTGGCGCATTGGCTGGCCGTGGTGGGCGGCAGGTGGGCATAGGCCGGGGCAGGGTGCGCCGAGGTGGTCGGCAGGTGTGCCGAGGTGGTGCCGAGGTGGGCGCGTGGCGGTCAGGGCAAAAAGACAGATAGGGACAGACAGAGGCGCGAACGTTTGAGCGCGGATGTCCGCAGGTTGCCCAGGTATCGCACGGGATTACCTAGGCACTGGATACCTAATCCGGTGGTTCACCTTTGGAATCAGCAGGTTAGCCGAGGCGGTGACGCCGCAGGTGACGCGAAGGGGGCGCATCGTGCCTTTGCGCTACAGGGGGCGACCCCCTACGGGGGGTGATCGCGCGGTTCCAAGTAGTTGGATACCCCTTCGGAAATTTGCCGCAAACCTTTCGACCCCCTCAGTCGCGCGAGGAGGGAGCCTCAGTCACACCGGAGCGCTTCCGCGTCGCCACGACAGCGAACCAGGCGAGCGACCCAAGTCCCCATAGGACGCACACGGGCACGGCCCAGGTCATCCCTCGGTTGTACGCGAGGATCGCCAGGAGCGGGTTGATGGGCGTGACGCCCGCGATGAGCAGGATCAGGAGAAGTCGGTGCATGGGAGTTCCGCCGCAGTGGCACCCAAGGAGGACAGAGGAACACCCCAGGAGTGCATAGGAGGACTGTAGTTCTACTTGGTGGTTAATACCAATGAATAGAACTCTACAGTCCCACTATAGTAATACTTAGGTCTTACTATGATACCACGCTTGTCAAGGGGGCAGGGACAGGGTGGTCTCCCACCGCCGTCCCCTTCCTGGTTTCACGTCCTCAGCTTGAGGAAGGACCGCCGCTTGGTGTCGTAGGTCTGCACCGGAGCACCGCTGTAGAGGTCCGTCGAGCAGGCCATGAGGACTGCTTCGGTCGCGTTGTGGCCTGCCTTCATGGCGGCCAGGGCAATCGCACCACCACTACCGGCGACGAGGAAGTCGCGCCGGAGGTCGAGAGGGAGACCGTCGTGATAGAAGGCCACCGGGTTGTCCCGCAGGCCGACCACGAGGATCGTGTACTCGCCCTTGGTCAGTTCGTCGAATCCCTCCGACAGCTCGCGCACGGCTCGCTGGATGTGGGAAGTGGTGCCCGCGCCGAACACCACCAGGTCGCGCCCGGTGGTGTCGGTGGTGCGGTAGAACTTCTCCTCCTCGTACCGCAGATCACCAGCGGTGACCTGCGAGTCGATAGCAACGAGCCGGCCGTCAAAGGCCAGCGTGGTCACTGCTTGATGTGCTCTCGCCAGTAGCTCGGGGTGAACGCAGCCCACTCGATGTCGCTCACGTCATCCCACAGGCGCTCCGCGGCATTCCGCAGGTGCTCCCACAGGCCGCCGAGGACGACGTAGGGCAGCGCCAGGAACACCGCGACGAACAGCCAGCCGGTGTAGGTGCGACGGGAGGTCTCGCGCAGGCTCTCCAGGAGCCACTGCGAGGCGAGGGCAATGCGCAGCGCTACGTACCCCTTGGCGCGCTCGTAGGCGCGCACCAGGCGCTCGCTGGCGCGGTTGTAGATGGTCTTGATGGTCACTTGGAGTTCCAGAGTTTGGCTTCCGCCTCGCGGCGGTCGATGAGGCCGGGCAGGTCCGTCAGCACGCCCTTGACGCGACCCTTGGTCCATCGGCGGAGCTGTGCGGGCACCGCCGCGTAGTCGCCCGCGTTGAGCATGCGGAGCAGGGTGGAGCTGGCGAAGTTGCCCTCGCCAAGGTTGAACACGAAGTCGATCAGAGCGGCTTCCTGCGGCGCGCTGAGGGGCACGCGCACGTATCGACGGACGACCGTAGCGGCCTTGGAGAGGTCAGCCTCCAGCAGCTCCACAGCGCGTTCCTCGGTGATGCGGAGGCCGGGCCTCACGTCGCTGCCGGTGTGGCCGTAGCCGATGGTCCACTTGTCTGCGGGGCACAGGTAGGCCACCAGGCGCAGACCCTCCGACTTCATCGTCAGAGGGCGCGCGAGCTGGACAGCCTGGCTCACACCGGGGCGTAGGGGTTCGACTGGCCGCCCTGGGTGTGGCAGCACGGAGCGTGGTTGCAGTCGCACGGCGTTACCGGCGCGGGTGCGCTCGGGCCGTCGTTGTCGTCGTCGTTCTTGCGGCGCAGGAACAGGTACAGCAGGGCAGCGGCGGCGAGCGCCATCAGCCACGCAGCGAGCGTGTTGGACATTGGGTCTCCTACAGGATGTCGAGGTAGTTGTCGGGTGACGGCGTGCGGCCGGTCACGGACTGGATGAAGGAGGCGTACTCGCGGTCGAGCAGCTCCTCCAGGTAGCGCTGCTCCTCCTTGGACACGTCTCGGGAGAGCTGGTCGGCCCAATACTTCACGGCCATCGCCAGCGCTTCGAGGCGGTCGTCGTGGCGCAGTGCGCCGCGGTCGCGCGTGATGCGCGTGAGCTGGTAGAACAGTTGGTACTTCTGTTCGGACTTCTGATCGGCGCGGATGATCGAGGCATCGACCACCAGGCGATGCTGGTTCAGCACCGGCTCCAGCACGTCGATGATTCGGTTCTCCTTCGAGGTGCCGTAGTGCTTCACCTCCTCGATGGAGCACGGGTACACGCGCGCCAGGACGCCGGAGAGCATCTTGGCGAACATGCCGTCACCGAAGTTGGCCTCGATGAGGACTGCGGAGACCTTCTCGGCGCGCGCGATGTGCGCCAGGGTCTCCAGCGTGTCGTCGTCGTAGCCGCCCTTGGTCGCACCAGCACGGCGCGCGTAGAGCATGCCGCGAAGCATGCCGACGACCGCGTAGCCTGTTTCGTCGCCGCCTCGGCCCGAGGGGTCGATGGCGAGCACCTTGCCGGTGAACTCCTCCATTTCCGAGGCGAGGTACATGGGCCGGTACAGGCGGTCGCCGGTGAAGCCCACGGACGGGATGTCGCTGACGATGTACTCCGGGCCGCTGCTGTAGACCACGCGGATCGGGGCGACCTCGCGGTCCACGTCCATCACGATCAGGTCGGACAGCTTGAGCGGGTACTTCTCGGCGTCGGACAGCGACGCATCGAGCATGAACTGGAGCATGAAGCCGGAGCGTCCGTAGGACGCCTCGCGCTCCATCAAGTCCTCATCGGAGAAGCGGACGCTCTCGCAGTTCTTCCAGGCGAGCTTGGGGTTCGCGTCGAACGCATCGGCGATCATCGGCGCGAGACGGTCGCCGTACACCTGGCGGTGCTTGGTGTCCTTCGGGTAGCGCGCAGGCCAGATGCGGATGACGTAGCCGCGCTCGGGCAGCTTGTTGTAGAGCGACTCCTCGGTCTGCGGAGTGCCGAGGTAGATGATCTCGCCGCCCGGCTTGAGCACCGCGTCGAACTCCTTGACCAGCTCGGCGAGCTTCTCGCGCTGCACGACGGTCATGGAGTTCTTCGGGACTTCGATGTCGTCCGCGATGATGGTGTCGGCGCGGGAGCCGGTGAGCTGGCCGTTGATACCGACCGACTTCACCGAGGGCGACTGATCGGGCTGCGCGGGGCCGACATCGAACGCCAGGTTCGAGTTGCGCTGGTCGGGACGCGGGCGCAGGTGTTGCAGCTCAGGCAGGGTTTCGATCAGGCGCTTGACGAACACCGAGAACGCATCGGCGCGTTCCTTCGATGCCGAGACCACCATGATCTTGTGCTGGGGGTCTTTCCAGAGGAGCCAGCAGACGTAGGCGGCCGTCACCCAGGACTTGCCGACGCCGCGATACGCCATGATGACGCGACGGCGCGGGCCGGTTTTCAGGAACTCGCAGATGTCGTACTGGATCGGAGTGGGGCTTGGTAGCCCCAGCTCCTTCCAGACGTACCAGGCGAAGTTGCGGAAGTCCTCGAAAGGGTGACGAACGTGGAGGCTCGTCATGCCCTCCATCAGTTCAGCCGCCCATCCTCAGCGGGATCGAACGGGAACTCGGACACCTTGTCGGCCAGCTTGCCCAGCGGTGAGCCGGGCGGGGTGGCTGCAACGTCGATGCCGTTGTCCTTGAGAAACTGCCGGGCCACGTTGAGGATCGAGGCCAGGCCCTTCGCGTCCGACTCCATCGAGTCGATGGTGTCGGCGAGCTTGTCCGCGACTGCGGCGTGCAGTCGCTCCAAGGCATCCTTCGGGGCGGTCACTTGTTGACGACGCGGTTCAGTACGGTCTCCAGCGCAGACGTGCCGAGCGACGCCAGAATGCACGCGAGCGCGACCTGGGCGACGAAGGAGACGCCGGGGATGAAAATGACGATGGCACCAGCGGCAAGGCCGGTAGCGCCAGAGAGGATTGCGCGGCCGAGCGCCTGCTTCCAGGTGATCGGGTCGTTCGACGTGAGCATCTTTGCGATGCCCACGATGAGGCCGACGCCCGCGAGAGCGCCGACCAGCTTCACTTCATCGTGCATTAGGTCTCTTGTAGGTGGTGGATGCGTTAGAGCGGACGACCGAAGCTGTACTCGTAGTTGCCGGTCAGGGTGATCTGCGTGACACCATCGGTGACGACGACAGTGAACTGCCCCATGCGGGAGGTGTTCCGCCCCGAGGCGGTCACAGTGCCGCCGAGGCCGCTGCCGGAGATCGACGCGCCGCCTGTGACGGAGCGGGAGACCACAGAGTAGTTGCCGGTGCCGCCCGAGCAATAGACGCTGAACGACTCGCTGACCGTGCCGTTGGTGGACTGAGGCCAGTTACCCATCAGGTAGCTCGGCGACAGCGATGCTTGGAACGGCGTCGCCTTGACCGCGTTGTAGAACTGCGAGGCGTAGATCGGGCCGCTCGTGGGGACGCCGTAGTTGGCCGGAACGTCGGGCACCAATCCACGTCCTCGGTAATACTGGTCCGCGTAGATCGGGTAGCCGCCGCCGAACTCGGCGCGGATCATTTCCCAGGAGATCGGGCCGGAGCCGGGGAGGGCCATTAGGCACCTCCCCCAAGGTCGGCAACCCGCTTGCGCAGTGCCTGCACCTCAGCGATCAGGAAGGGAACAGCCTTCTCCCACTGGATCGTCTTGATGCCGTTCGCGTGCGTGGCAACCATCAGCGAGTAGACCTCCTCGGCCTCCTGCGCGATACCGCCGACCTCGTGATCCGCGCTCGGGTGGAAGGTGGGATTCAGCTCGGCGATTGCCTCGTCGTCCCAATCGAACTCTCGCACGCGGAAGCGGTCGAAGAAGTCAGCCACCTTGGATGCCGAGGCATCCACGATGTTCTTCTTGAGACGCGCATCGGACGCATAGGCAACGATGTTGCCCGTGGCGACCCAATTGTTGCTTGCGTCGCGGTAGGCGCACCACGAGAAGGCGTTGCTGGCGAGGAAGCCGTGATTGTTGTCGTTGCAGTGGAGCCAGTGCATCGTGCCCTGATCGGTGTCGTAGCAGGCGATGGTCGGGGCGTAGCTTTCCAGACGGAGGTCGCCTTCTGAGCCGCCGCCCGCCGAGATCAACACGCGCTTACTGCCGTAGCTGCGGATGTACGTGTTGTCCTGCATGAACCAGCCTCCGCCATGCGGCTCGGAGTACCAGCCGGTGCCGGATTGCTGGGAGCGGAACCAGCCCGCGTTGAGGTAAATCTGATCGCCAGCCGTCAGGCGGCCCGCGATATTCGCAGCGCCGTTCCAGTACAGGTTGTACCAGCTGTTCGTGTTCACGCGGGTGATCGAGCAAACGTCGTCGCCAGCGCCGTTCGTTCCGTGGATGTACGCGGTTCCCGCTGCACCCATGCCGGTCAACCGCAGCGGCGCGGCGTAGGCCAGAGTGACCTGCCCGGTGAAGGTTGCGCCGCCCAGGCTCGCCTTGCCGTCCAGTGCGGACTGGAGGCCGCTGACGTTTGCGATGGTGTGCGTGTGACCGGCGTCGGCCTTTCCTGCCGGGTTGAAGTTCGCCGAGGTCCAGATGGCGCCGCTGGCGTTGAGAGTAGCGACGCCTGCCGTGCCATCGCCGAATCGGAACTCCAGCGAGTTTGCGGCCGGGGGAACGTAGACGTAGCGGTCGAGCGCGCCCAGGTACATGACGCCGGACGTATCATTGCCGCCGAACCCCTGGGCGCGAATCTGCCCGGAGGTGAACGTCTTGACGCCGCCGACAGGCTGATCGTCGGTCACGTTGACTACATTGGCGATGTCGGTGGAGTTGTGCGTGTGTCCCACAGCCGACTTACCATCGAGAGCCGATTGCAGGCCGGTGACGTTTGCGATGGTATGAGAGTGGGATGCCGCCGCTTTACCGTCGAGCGCGGACTGGAGGCCGGTCACGTTGGCGATGGCGTGCGTGTGCGACGCCGCCGCCTTGCCGTCGAGCGCCGTCTGCGTCGCGGTGCTGATCGGCTTGTCGAGGTCGGCGGTGTTGTCCACCTTGTCGAGGCCGACCTGCGCCTTGGTGTGCGTGTGCGTGCTCGGCGGGTAGGTCGTCGGCTTGCCGGTGACGTGGGTGTTGAAGTCCACGTCGTTGCGGGTCGCCAGCGCGCCCAGCCCGCCGATGTCGCCAGCCACGAGGGTCACGTCGCCCTGCTTCCCGGCGACGCTGGTTACCTGATCGGTGTTGTCGATCTTCTCCCAGGTAGCGCCGTAGAGCGCCTGGTCGCCGACGCGCCAGTGGACGTCGCCCACAGTGCCTTCGCCGACCACCTTGTAGAAGTGGCCCTTCACCGGGTTGGCCGGGAACGCACCAGTGCCGGCATCCCACGATCCCATGTAGACCAGCGAGCCGGTGACGGCAGCCTGCGCCTGGGCGGCCCAATGCTTCGCCGAGAACTCGCCCGGCGATACCTCGGTGCCCTGTGGCGCGTTCGCGTACAGGCCAGCCTTGTCGCGGGCAGCCTCGGCAGCGGCCTTGGCCGACGACGCGGTCTGCGCCGAGGTCGAGGCGGCCGACGCCGAGCCGGACGCAGCGGAGGCATGACCGGCCGCGGTGGTCGCCGAGCCAGCAGCCTCGCCAGCCTTGGTCGCCGCGGCGGACGCCTGGGCTTCCGCCCGGTTGGCCTGGGTGGAAGCCTGGGTGACCGAGGTCGCTGCGGCGGTCGCGCTGTCGGCGGCTGCGGCAGCCGATGCTGCGGCAGCGGTGGCGTCAGCTTCCGCGCGGTCGGCCGCGTCGGTCGCATAGCCCAGGATGGTCTGCGCCTGATCCCGTGACGTGGCCGCAGCAGTCGCCGCTGCCTGCGCGTCGGAACGCGCCTGACCCGCTGCGGTGGCCGACGTGCCCGCCTGGCCTGCGGAGCCAGCCGAAGCCAGCGCCGAGGTGGCCGAGGCGCTTGCCGAAGCGGCGGCCTCCACTGCGGAGCTTGCCGCCTCGGTGGCGCTGTCGGCAGCCTCAGCCGCCTTGGCAGCAGCGAAGGTCGCCGCGTCGGCGGTGGCCTGCACGTCGTCGTCGATGCTCGCGGCGGATTCCGCAGCGCGCACGGCGGATGCTTCGGCAGCGTCGGCGAAGCCAGAGGCGTCATCTGCGGACGCCTGCGCGGCGTTCGCCATGCCGGTTGCCACGGACACCAGGTCGCGCACCTGCACGACCGATCCGGTCAGCTCGTCGGTCAGCCCGGCCACGTCCTTCTGGAGCTGCGGGAACGAGGGGAGGGTGTGGTTGTTGCCCAGGCCGTCCGTCACGACGACGGTGCCTTCCTCCTGAGTCAGCAGCGCGATCATCTGATTCTCGCGCCGGTTCCAGCGGTCTACCAGCGTCGAGAGGCGCGAGGCCAGCTCGGCGTTGGAGACGTAGCCGGGGGTAGTGCTCATGCGGTGGTTGGGTTCTCTCTGAGGGTTATCGGATGCCGAAGGCGAAGCCGCCAATCGACGTGATGAGGTAGTTCGGGTAGGCCGGGGCGTCGTAGCCGTGGACCTGCGGAGGCGGGCTGGACGCGCGGCAACGCACGCGGAATGCGCGGGCACCACCTGTCCACGCGCCGGACGCGGAGAGCGTCACCGACTGCTCGTAGGTGAAGAAGTTGGACGCGGTGAAGGTGTTGCCGTCGCCACCCATCTGCTGAATCAACGCGCGGTACATCGGCGGCTCGTGCGAGGCGATGACGACCCACACGGAGTCGCGCAGCTCTTCCAGGATGACGTGCAGCCCGTAGACGCGCGTGTTCGCTGTGACGGTCACCGACACGGAGGGCGTGTGACCCTCACCAGCCAGCACAGGAGCGCCGAGCCAGAACTCATGGATCGCCACCCAATCGCCGAGCGGGATGAAGTTGTTGCCTGCCTGGTAGCAGAGGCTCGTTGCCCCGGTCCACCACACGCCGGTCGCCGACTGGAACTGTCCGACGATGTTGGGCGCATTGACACGGCCACGGAAGAACGCGCCGCCGTTGCGGTCCACGTAGAACACCGCGTTGTTGGCGTTCTTCGCACCGGAGCCGACCCACAGGGGCCAGTCGCCGATGTTGGACATTTCCACGCGGAACTCGGCGGCGTTGACGATGTTGCCGTTGCCGTCGAGGGTGTGGGTCTTGAACGTGCCGCCGTTGATCGTGCCCGCGTTCGCCGTGAGCGCGGCCAGGGAGTTCACCCTGATCTTGTCCGCAGTGATCGTCCCGTCCACCACCAGCGCACCTTGGATACCCACGGTGGACTGGCCGCCGACCGTACCGATCACGAACGGATACTTGATGCTCGCCAGGGTGCCGCCCGAGGTGTACTGCGGGTGGACGAAGGCGAAGCGATCTGCGGTGACGATGAAGTCGCTGCCGGTCTGAGGGTTGGCGGAGAGGGCGATACCGGCGACCACGGGGACGCCGTTGATGGTGCCCGCGTTGATCTTGACCGAGTAGCTGGCCTGCCACTGCCCGTACATGCCGGAGTGCTGCCCGGCGACCACGTTGAACTCCTGCCGGATGGCGGCGAAGTCGCCGTCCTTGAACGCCTGCACCTGCGTGGCCGCGATGGCCTGTGCCTGCTCGGCAGTGATCTTGGTGGTGTTGAGCTGCTGCACCAGCGCGCCGGTCGGAGAGGTGACATCCAGGTCGGCCTTGCGCCAGCCGGTGCCATCCCAAATCTGCGTCAGGTACGCCCCGGTCTGCCCGGTCTTGACCCAAAAGGTCGGAACCTTGAAGCCGCCAGCGGGCGGGGAGGGCTGCGCGTCCGAGAAGATCGTCGGCGCGGTGCTGGTCTCCAGCGTGGATACCTGGGAAGCCAGGGCTTCGCGTGCGGACGCTTCGGTATCGATGCGCTGCTCGAAGGCAGCCGAAACCGCTGACACCTGGCCGTCGATCTCGTTGGCGATCCCCTGCGGCACGTTCGCGCCGTAGCTCGCCGCCATCTGCTGCCGGAATGCCGTGTTGGCACCCTCGGCGTCCGTCAGGGCTTCCGTGGTCTCGGCCAGGCCCGCGATGTTCTCGCCGTGGCGAACCACAGCCGTCTCAACGTCGGACACGCGGGCCTTGGTTGCGTCAACCTCGGCCATGACCGCGGTGCGGACCTGCGCCGCGCTGTCCTCGATCTCTGCGCCGAGGCGCTGCTCGGTGGCCGCACGCGCCGCTTCGGTGGTGCTCTCCACCTCGTCGATGCGCTGGTTGAGCGCAGCGGAGATCGTCTTGCCGTTCTCTACCACCTGGCCTTGCAGCTCAGTGATCGCCTCGACGCGCGCAGAGTGCTCGTCGGCGATGGCACGGTTGACCTCCAGGAAGCGGGCCTGGTTGCTTTGCTCACCGCGATCCACCCGCGCGAACAGGTCGATGATCTGCTGCGCGATGACCTTGTTGCCTTCGGTCAGCAGCCCGATCTCATGAGTGGCCGTGCTGATCTTGTCGCCGTAGTCGCGCTGCACGTCGAAGAACTCGTGCGAGCGCATGATCTCCTCCAGGATCGCCTCGGCGTTCACGTCGATGAGGTCGATGCGGGTCAGCAGGTCTTGCAGTGCTGGCGAGCGGAGGAGCTGCTCGATGATTGCATTGAGGTCCGGGTTGCCACCGGGGTTACCGGGGCCGCCACCGGGGAGGCCGCTGCCGCCACCGAACTCGGCGAGTTCCTGGTGTGCGTACAGCAATTGGCGGAACGACTTGGACAAGTCGCGCGCCGGGAGGTTTGCGCCTTCCTTGTAGTTGACCAGGAGGGCGTCAATCGGCGTGAATCGCCGGATGGTCACAGTGTAGGGTGCGTCGAGCACGCCATCCTGCGACGGAATCTCGATGGTGCTGGCGTCCACCCACGACACGGAGACAGCGCGGGCCGCGTCCGGTTCACCGACGAACGCCCGGATGTGCTCGCGGGCGATGTACGGGAACGGCACGGTGAACCGCGTAGGGCCTCCCTCGTAGGTGTAGAGCACGAAGGAAAGGCCGCGCGATAGTTCGATCATGCGTCCTCAAAAAGGTGGAGGCCCCGAAGGGCCTCCTGGTTACGGTCGATCAGTCCCGTCCTTGCGGTCGGGGAACTGCTGTAGGGCTTGATCCGCGATGTTGCGGACGCCCGTCATGTTGTTGAACCACCAAATCTTCCAGAAGTCGCGCATCTGCTTCTCGGTGATCTCCTCGTCGTCGCGGATGGCCGAACCGATCATCCGCGTGCTGCCGTAGACCTTGTTGAACAGGTCGATGGACGGGATGCCCATCACGCCGTTCTCCAGGCCGGTCGAGCGGTTGTTGGCGAACACCGGATCGTTGCCCAAGGCGTCCGCCCACACGGCGTCGGTGACCGCGGGGATCACGTTTGACCAGCTCGATTGCGCGACAGCGTTCTTGTAGAAGTTCGCCTGGGTCAGTTGCTTCTTCCGCTGCTCGGGATTGCCAGCGGTGTTGATGTACGTGCGAGCCGCCCAGCCCATCCCTGCTGCCGAGGTGGACAGCACGACCATCGCGTAGGTGCGCCAGTCGTCGTAGTGGTGGACCGAGTTCAGGAAATGGCGGGTGTAGCTGTTGACCATGAAGCTGCGGAACTGCGTGACGATGCGGCCGGTGGTGGAGTGCATCAGCTCGATGCTGTCCGAGGCGTCACCTTCGAGAACCTGGTGTCGCGTCACGCGGAACAGGAAGGCCGCCATGCGCTCGCGCGTCTGGAACGGCAGCTTGTCCGGGTCGATCTGCTCGATCTGCCGCTTGCCTTTGAGGTAGCCGAACACGTCGGCCTGGGCCTTCTCGTCGAGGCCCCAGGTGCGCAGGCGGGCCACTTCGGCGTCCGACAGCTTCTTGGCGTTCGCCATGTCCAGCAGCCGCAGCAGCGTGGCACGACCGGCGATGCGTTGGAGCATCGTGTTGATCGGGGCCATGCCGGACGCGACCGAGGTGACGTGCGTCGCCATGTTCATCGCGTTGTCGATCTTCTCGCCGTGCTTGACGTTGAACGTCTGCGGCACGAGCGCGTCCTCGTCCAGGCGCAGGAACGGTGGGTTGCGCAGCCAGTCGGTGCCGGGTGCGAACAGCCGCTCCATCACGCGCGCCTCCTGCGAGGACAGCTTGCCGTCAGCGCCGCGCACCAGGAAGTCGCGCGCGGCACCCACGGAGTTCCAGAAGTTGCGGAGACCGGCATGCGCGATGGTCGGGCCAAGCTCGGCGAACAGCGAGAAGCCGACCTGGTTCATCACGCGGGCGAAGTTCCAGTTGCGCAGGAACCGCGCGTAGCGTGCGCCACGGCTGGCGGGATCGAGTTCGGTGCTGCGGCCGAAGGTGGACTTGAGGCCGATGTCGATCAGGCGCTCGATGTCCTTCACGTCGTCGCCGGACTTGCGAGCGTCGCTCTTGAGCTTCGACACGAAGCGGTCGAGCTGCGCGCGGTTCTTGATGCCAGCCTTCGACGACAGCGCCGACCAGCCGGTGATCTCGCGCATGTAGCGGGTCATCACCGAGTCCACGTCGTTGTCGAACAGGTCGGCCATCGAGACCTGAACGTCCTCGCCAGCCTCGTTGCGGATGGTGGTGGAGTAGGTCTCGTCGAGGTCGATGCGCTTCTTTGCGCGGTCGAGCTTGCCCGACTCGTAGGTCTTGCGCTCCAGCTTGGACAGCAGCTCTTGCGACCGCACGGGCGAGACGCCCGCCTCGGTCAGCATGTTGCCGATCTCCTCGACCGAATCGCTGTCCAGCGGACGGACCAGCAGGTCCATCCCGTCGCCCTCGAAGTTCGCCTGAGCGCGCTTGAGGTAGGAGCGCGCAACCGCACCGAGCAGCTCGTCGTCGATCTCGTCGCCTTCGTCGGCGGCGGCCTCCCATGCGCGACGCATGGCGGGCTTGATGAGCTGGTCGATCACGTCGTCCTGGTGGAGCTGCATTTCGCCGAACAGGCGCTTGAAGCCCTTGCCGCTCCAGTAGCGCGGCAGGTAGTTGCCGTTCTTCGTCACGTTGGCGAAGCCGTCGAGGTTGCTGTCCTGCGCGAGCTTGAGCGCATCCCGCATCGCCTTGGCGACGCTTCCGGCAGCTTTGGCTGCTTCCGGTGACACGTCAGGCGCACCGCGCACGGCGCGGCCGACCTCCTCGTTGAACTTGGCGCGCTCGGAGAAGTTCCACCAGTGCGTGCCCGTCCGCTGCTTGTAGGCGTCCCACGCGGCGTTCACTCCGCTCCGCCATTCCGTCTCCATGACGGCCAGGTGGCGCTTGGCGAACTCGCTGGTGGACTCCTGGACAGCGACGGAGCGATCGGTGTAGCCGACGCCATCGCGGAACAGCAGACGGCCCGCCTCGCGCACCAGCGGCGACTTGGCGCTACCCATGCGGGCAGCAAGGTCGCGGCGGACGGTGGCGAAGTGGGGCGTGATGTGCGCGTTGACCAGCGCCTTGTCGGTGAACTCCTGCTCGAATGCGCTCTCGTTGCGCAGCGGGAGGACGCCTGGCGTGGGGTCGTTGGCGGCGGTACCTGCCACGCGGGCGGCGGACAGCGAGTCGTCACCGGCCAGCCGCTTCACCACGTCAGGCTTCACGTCGCCATCGAACAGGGCACCCCGGCGAGCGCCGAGGGCACCACCGAACGCGAACGACAGGGCGGCGCTCTGCACGCCATCCGCGAGCGTCTGCTCGGGGTCGTAGGTGGAGGTTGCGGCCGACATCAGCGCGGAGGTGCCCGCTGCCTGTAGACCGGAGCGCACCGCGTTGGCGAGGCGTCCGGCCTTGGCTGCGTACCCCAGGCCGCCCGTGGCGAGATCGAGGCCGGTTGCCACCGGGTCGGTGAAGCCGAGGGCGATCTGTCCGCCCAGGCCGAACTGCGCCAGGTCGTCGTCCGCCATCTGATTCATAAAGGCCACGGATTCCAGATAGGAGAGGTGCTCGTCGGACGTGGCCCGGCCGAACAGCTCCCACTGCTCCGGGCGCAGGCCCATCGACTCCCAGCGCTTGCGCGCGTCTGCGGGAATGCGATAGCCCTGCTGCGGCTCGTAGCCCAGCTCGGTGATGAAGCGGTCGATGAAGCCGATGCCGCCCTTTGCCTGGGCAGCGCCCCATCCGTCCCATACGGTCGTCTGATCCTTCCGGCGCTGCGCGGCCTCTCGCTGCTCCTTGCGCTCGCGCACGGCTTGCACGATGGGCTGCTGTGTTGCCGGCTTGACGATGTTCTCGTCTGCGCCGGGTAGGGATTCAAACATGCGGTCTTACTTCCTCGTCAGGTACTCCAGGAAGTCCTCGGGGACTGCCGGGGTGGTGGTGGTTTGCTTGGTGCCCGCGTTGGGGACCAGCGGCTTGGTGAGGTCGAACTTGGGCAGGTCGAAGGCGGGAGCCTCGGCTGCGCTGGCGTCGCGCTTGGCGATGGCCGCGGGGACTTCCGTGGTCGCCGACTGCGAGCGCAGGTCGCGGATGTTCCGGGACTGGTCCGCCCAGGTGGTGCGCTGCTCGACCCGACGACGCGCCTGGGATTCCGCAAGGTCTCCCTTCCAGCGCTGGTGCTGTGCTGCGATGGCACGCGGGTCGAAACCGATGGCGCGGCCGGTGTCAGGGTCAGGGATCAGCCAGTTGTCGGGGCCGACGATCTGCCACTGCCCCGGATTGCGGGGATTCGGTAGGGCCGACAGCTCATCCGGGTCGCGGCCGAGCTTGCGCGCGACCGTCTGGATCAGCTCGTCTACCGCTGGCTCGGCACCCTGCGGCATGCCGATGTTCGGCACGCGGCGGCCGTTGACGGTCGTGCGCTGGGCGTCGATCTGACCGACCGCTGCACGGATGGCAGCTTCGCCGGACACGCCACCGCGCGAGGCGATGCGCTCAGCTTCCTGGCGGATGCGATGCAGCTCACGCGGGTCACGCGGCTTGCCGTCGATCTCCAGGTAGTCCTTGATGCCGGACTTCCAAGTGTCGTTGATGACCGAGCGGGCCTCCTCGACTTCGCGCTTCGGTTGCGTCAGGACGCGAGCGGCCTCCTGGTGAGACTGACCGCTGCGCCGGGTGTCGTAGAGGTACTGGTCCAGCATTGCGGCAGCCTCGCCGCCAGCGACCGTATCGGCGTACTTGGGCGAGACCTTGCGGAGCTGTTCGTACAGCGTCGCGGCGTTCTGGAAGTTCTCCTGGAACGCCGGGTCAGCGCGCTTGAGGATGCGTTCGAGCTGGGGGATGACGATGCCCTGCCGTGCCCACTTCTGGAGCACCTGGCCGCGTGCGGCCTGCGGGGTTTCCTCCCACTCCTTACCTGCCTGCTTCTTGAGGTCGGCGTCGCTGATCTCGTAGGGATTGCCTCCGGCTACCAGCTTGCGGATGCGCTGCTCTCGGGCGCGCTCCTTCGCTTCCTGCTCCCAGCGTCGAAGCGTCTGCTCCTGCTGGTTGTTCCAGTAGCGCTTGAAGGACTGGAGGTCGCCGCCGCTCAGGCCGAACTTGCTGGCCCAGGTGTCGATGGTCTTGTGGGTGAGCTGGCCGCGATCCGCGAGGCCCTGGAGCGTCCACTCCGCCTCGGCCATCGCCTGCTTGCGTGCCTCGTCCTCGCGGTGTGCGATTACGCGGGCACCAGCGGCAGCCGCCGCGCGCAGCTCGTCGCCGTGCTCGGTGTTCATCAAGCCGGGCTGGCCGTCGCCGCGGTCCTTCTCCAGGAACGCCAGGATCGACTGAGGATCGCGGTTGCCCGCAGCCAGCTCCTCCTTGGCGGCTTCTACGTAGAGTTCGTCCACGTCGCGCTTGTTGAGGTAGGCGTACTCCTCCTGGTCCAGCATCGCGTACAGGCCGTTCATGCCCTCGGAGGTGAGGAACGTGCCGCCCTTGATGCCGTCGCGGATGATCGCGGTTAGCGACTCCTTCTGCCGGATCAGCATTTCCCGCATCGAGTCGGCCTGCCACTGCTGGCGGACCTGCTGCGCGGCGCGCATGGCGACCGGCATCAGGGCCTTGCGGACCTGCGGGTCTTGGAACTCGGGGTTCTGCGTCAGCGCCGCCATGCGCTCCTTGATGAGCGGCTCGATGTCGGTGCCGGGTTCGGCCTTGGCGATCTCCTTGGCCGCTTCGATCTGCCAGTCGCGGACGCGGATGATGCCGTCAGCCTTGAGGTAGCCGCGACGCCATGACTCCGACTGCTGGGCAACGAAGTCCTCGGCCTGCCGGGGCGTACCCTCGGCGTCCTCCTGCATACGTTGGGTCGCCGCGGCGCTGTATTGCTCGCGGCTGTTGGAGATCATCTGCGAGTTGACGGAATCCGAGACGCGCGTCAGCACCGCCGCTGCGGTGCGAGAGAGGGCACCGGCACCAGCGGAGGACGCCTGGTCAGCCTGCACCGCCAGGACGGGGCGCTCGGCGAGACGCTGCGGCACCTGCGCGCGGCGGATGATCTCTTGGGGTTTCGTGCGAGCCACGGGTTACTCGTCTCCGGGAATGGAATAGCGCTTGTAGGTTTGGATGTTGCTGTAGGCGTTCGCGCCTGACTGCATCACGCCACCCAGCGCCTCGGCATTGCCGGTGCGGATACGAGCGCGTGCTTCGGAGCCGCTTTCGACGACTCCGTTCCTGCGGTTCTTCTCGATGAGGGCCACGTCACGGCCAGCCTGGGCCATGATGTCGTTCGCCAGCAGCTCGACCGAGTTGCCGGACACTGCCGCTTCTGCTGCGGAGGCGCGCATCGCGGATCGCAGTGCGCGGGCCTCCTCCATGCGCTGTTGGGTGCGCTCGGCGGCCTGGTCGTTGATCTGCTCCTGCTGACGCTCCGCGGCTTCCTCGATGGCCTTGTTGTTCTGATTCTGGCCGTACATGGTCGCCATCGCGCTGACTGCGGCGATACCGACCTGGACTGCTACGGGGTTGCACATGGGGTCTTGGTTACTCGGACGAAGGGTGTCTTGGCGAAGCCGTAGGCGGACTCGACGCCGCTCTCGCGGAAGCCAAGCCAGCCGAGCCATCGCCGCGTGGTGACGGCGTGGACATCGACGAAGTTGAAGATGGTGCCGAAGGTGGCCGCCCACTCGTCGCTGATCCGCCGAGCTTCTCGGAGGAACGTGCGGCGGAACGGGGGAGCCACCAGGGCGTCGGTGCCCAGCAGCCAAACCGAGGCGATACCCTCGGCGTGCTGGGTGAAGCCGAAGATGCACACGGGAGAACCGTCGTGCATCGCGGCGAAACTGCGGTCGCTCGCGGTGACTGCGTATGCGAGCGCTTGGAGCGGGGTGTGACCATGCGAAGCCGCCACCTCCAGGATGTCCTCCTGCCGCATGTTCTCGGCGACGTGGAGGATGTCGCTGGCGGTGGGGCTTCGATAGGTCAGGGTCATACTCGGCTGCGGGAGACGAACATGCCGCGCCACTGTGCTGACTGGAACCAGCACTGGAACGGCAGGCGGTTGACGAGGTGCATGCGGACGCTGTTGGCGTCGCCCAGCACGGGGAACCGGCGAGAGCCGGAGTGGAACGTCGGGGCGCTGGTGCGGAACACCGAGTCGTTGAGGACGCGCGCGGTGTACGCACCGGAGTGCGACGCCACGTAGGTCTCGACTCGGCCGTTGCCGTGTTGCTCGACCTCCAGCTCGAAGTAAGCGCCGTCCTTGTAGGCGACCTCGATGTCACGCACCTGCGTGCGGCCCACCAGCACGGCCTGGTTCTGCCCGCCGCGAACGATGGGCTTGGTCAGCGTGAGGCGGTGCTCGTAGTCCATGCCGACGACCACGCGGCCCTCGGTGTGGTTACCGGGGAGCGCGAGGCGGGTGCGGGCGTTGTCCCAGCGCGCCTTGGTGATGTCGAGGTACGCGCCGGGGTCTTGCCAGTCGTCCGTCTTGAGGACGGTGACCGTCATGCCATCGGGCACGATGTAGGGCAGGTCGATCCAGGTCTCGTTGCCGAACTGCTGATAGGTGGGCTGCACCACCAGCATGCGGTCGAGCAGGAAGTTGTAGTCGCCCGTGGCATCCGCGTCGTGCTGGTTGAGCACCATACGGAACTTGAGCAGCTCGCAGCCGCCGCCCGGAGCTTCCGCGACGGCGTACAGCACGTCGTTGATGGCGTGCATGTGGACGATGCGGCCGACGCCGGAGATTGACCAGCGCGTCCATGCGGACTGCTGCTTCTCGTCGCCAATCCAGCGGACGAAGTAGACGTAGAGCTGCGCGTCGGTCGGCTCGTCAGGAGCGAAGAACACGCAGTCGGCACCACTTGCGCTCGCCATCGCTCGCATGCGGCCCGGCATCAGCTTGGGCACATGCGCGGTCACGTCGGCGGCGTCGCCGGTCACCGACAGGTCGTCGATGAAGTATTCGCGCACGCTGGCGTATGCGCCGCTGTCCTCGGTGAAGTACAGCGACTCGCCCATCAGCTTCGGCCGGATGTACGGCGAGCTGCTGTAGCTGTTGACCGGATCGCTCTTGACGTTCTTGGCGGCCAGGTACGGCTCGGCGGTCAGGAGGAACTGGCCGCCTGCAGCGGCAAGGAACAGGGCCGACTGGAACGGGACTGCGTGGTAGAGCGTGGTGACGCCGTTCGACCCGCTGACGCTCACGTCGATGGGGTCGGCGTCGAGCACCTGGGTCACCGAAGTGCGCCAGAGGTTGAACGGATCGGAGACCTCGGACATCAGCACGTTCTCCCCGGCCAGGAAGCCCAGGCGGTCCCGGTGCTTGAACACCTCGCGGATGCGCTGACCGTCGATGGACGGGAACGGGTTGCTTTGCTCGTCACCCGCGAGGCGCGCGGTCCACTCAGGTCCACCGAAGGAGAACCAAAAGCCGTCCGCATGCACCGGATCAGGGATGCGCTTGAGGATGTGCGGCATCGTCTTGGCATCGAAGCGGTGCTTGATGCCTGGCCGGGCGACCTCCAGGTAGACCGAGGAGGACTGCTTCTGGACGTAGTAGTCGTCGAACTGCGATTCGGACGAGCCGATGATGTTGTAGACCGCGCCGGTCGGCACAACGGCCGAGCCTTTGTCACCGGGCTTCGGCAGGTCGGACATCGTTTGCGCCGATCCGTACAGCGAACCGGGCGACAGCTCATCGCTCTGCTTCACGTCTACCAGCCGGTTGACGATGAAGGTGGTGTCGGAGAACGTCGCCAGCGCGAAGCACGACCACGCACGCTGTCCCTGGGTGTCCAGGTAGTTGAGCGCGTCGCCCGTGGCGTTGACGGTGTATTCCTTGCCGGTCTCGTGGTCGAACACGCGGATGCTGCGGTGACCCACGGCGACGATGTAGCGCTCGTTCTCATCGCGGACGATGGAGTGGAAGGCGCAGTCGTGATCGAGGGTTACGCCAAGGCCAGCAACGAACTCGGCGGGCGGGCGCTTGCCAGCGCCCATTGCGGCATGCAGCCAGGCGTTGATCGCCTTCGTGAGCTGGTTCGGCGAGCGGACGGTATCGTCCTGCTGCGACTCGCCTCCCAGGAACGAGGGATAGTCCCCCGTGATTAGCGGCATCAGCGGTCCCAAATATCAGACACGTCCGTCGAGCCACTGAGGAAGTTGTGGCCGCGGGCGTAGGTGAAGTCGGCGTGCTCCTGCGCGAAGATGAGGTATGCCTCCTCCTCGTGCTTCTCAGTGAACACGTAGAGCTGGTCGCTACCCAGCACGCTCGTCTGGAACAGACGCGCAGCGCGCACGGCGATGTAGCGGCGGGCCGACTCGGGCAGCTCCTCGTAGGCGAGGAACCAGGTCACGAAGTCGGCGGTGGGTGCCGACGAGAACGTGTCGGCGAGGGTGAGCGGGTTGATGAGGCGCGTGCCTCGGATCACCAGCGGCTCGCTTCCGCGTGCGGGGACGAGCTTGAGGATCGACTGCGGCGGCAGCACCTTGCCTTCCGCGTTGAGCGTGAAGGTGAACGACTCGCTGGTGTTGAACCACCAGCCAGCGGTTTGGACCTCGCGGCTCACCGCGCGGAGGGTGTCGCGCGCCTGCGAGGCGTACAGGTTGCCGAGCGCTTCGAGGTCGCTGATCGGCGCTTCGCCGATAGCACCGAGCAGCACATTGACAGCTTCGAGTTCCGTGGTCGGAGTGAGTTCGAGGTTCATGGATTCGGGGCAAAAAAACGGGGGACACCCATGTGGATGTCCCCCGTAGATGGAGAGAGATTGAAGCGCCGCGGGATTTGCCCAACGGCGCTGTGTTGCTTACGGGGCCTTCGACAGCTCGATGGCACCGCGCGGAGCCAGGATGCCGTGACCCAGCGCGTACTTCGCCAGCATCAGGGTGCCCTGCTTCTCGCCCTGGTACACGTCCTCCAGGGACAGGTCCAGCAGCTTGAGGGTGCCGACCGCCGAGCGGTGGAAGATCACGCCAACGGTGTCCGCGAAGTTGCCGCGGTACTTGGCCGGGATCGAGGCCAGGGACGACTCATCGACACGCGGCATCGCGTTGATCTTCACCAGCGGGATGCGGGCGACCGAGGAAATGATCGCCTGGCCGTAGGAGCCGTTCGATTCCGCGTTGATGTCGCGGTCGATCAAGTCCTTGTTCTCGGTCAGCAGATACCACTGAGCCGGGGCCAGTGCGCCAGTGAACTCCTGCGGGTTGTCCGGCAGCAGCTTCTCGTCGAACAGCATGCGGGCGTTGCGGAACGCATCGGCCAGCACGGTCGGATCAGAGGCCATCGTGGCGGCCTTGATGATGGCACCACCCGGCTGGCCTTCGACCTTGCCTTCGGTGGTACGAGCGGCCAGGATCGCGCAGCGCAGCTCGTTCTGCATGCGCTTGAGCGCCAGCTCCGCACCCTGCTGACGGGTGTACTCGGAACGCACGTCGTAGTGGTTCATCGCCTCGTCGATGTTGGCGATGAAGGCGTGCGAGATCAGCATCGGATCGAGGGTGATGATGGTCTCGTTGTGCTCGACCACCAAGCCCTTGATCTCGGTGCCCGGCACATGGTACTCGGAGCCGATGGTGCCGACGTTCGGGAACGAGGCGGACTTGCCGCTCTCGATATTGCGCACCGACACGCGGCCGTCCAGCTTGTAGTTCTCGACGAAGCTGGTGATGGTTTCAGCAGTGTAGTTCTGCTTGAACAGCGCCCAGGCGTCGCCGTTGGCCTGGGCTTGACCCAGGCGGGAGGGGATTGCGTCCGACATTTAGTCCTTGCTTGAGGTTGAGTGGATTACTTGAACAGCGGCGACACGGCCAGGCGGGCGGAGACTTCCGCGCGGTAAGCCGGATCACGGTGGTAGCGCACATCGCGCATCGCTTCGACGACCTGCGCCTGCGACTGGAACGGCTTGGGACCAGCATCGGCGTTCGCCGCGGTCTTGCCGTTCAGAAGGCGGCCGTTGCCGCCACGGAGGGCGACGAGGCCCTGGACTGCCAGCGCTGCGCGGCCGGCGTCGCCGGACTGCACCGCTTCGTTGAACGCCCGCTTCTGCTCGGCGCTCAGGTTGGTCTTGGCCCACTGGACCAGGCCGTCGTAACCGGCCTTGCCACCTGCTGGCGAGTAGACGGCGTTCTCGTAGGTCTGCACGCGAGCGCGCAGGCCATCGACGTACACGTCCACCAGCTCCTTCGGATAGCCCGCATCCTGGAGCTTCTTGTAGCTCTCCTCGGACAGCGAGCCGTTCGAGTTGAACTCGGTGGCGAAGTCGTCCAGGTTCAGGCCAGCCCGCGCCAAGGCGTCACGCGCATCATCCGCGGTGGCGTCGTCGATGGTCGCGGGGCCGCCCTTGCCACCCTTGTCGTCGGCTGGCGTGCTCAGTTCTGCGTAGGCGGCTTCCAGCTCCTCCACGGTCTTGTACTTGCCGCCGAACAGGCGCTCGCCATCGGTGCCACCCTGCGCGCCCGTTGCGGGCTGCTGGGTGTCCTGGGAGTTCTGCGGCGGCTGCTGACCTGGGGTCGGCTGGCCGTTGATGCCGTCAAGGCTGACGATCACTTCGGACTTGCCCGGCTGCGACATTACTTGTCCTCGGGCTTGTAGTTGACGATGACCAGGCCGTTCGTCTTGCGGGTGATCTCGGCCTTGCCCTTACGCTCGACGCTCGGAGCCTTCGGGGCTTCCTTGGTCGGCTTGGCGGGCTTCTCGGTGGGTTCGTTCGACATTGCGTCCTTCTCGGGGTTACGGGGTTTGGGTCATCGCTGAGGCGATATTCGGAGCGGCACGGACCATCGCCTCCTGCGCCGAGGCGTCCTGCTGCTCGGCAGCAAGCTCGTCGTCGGAGCGGATCAGGCCCTTGGTGGAAATGTCGGAAGCGGCGGCCAGTCGGGAGATCGCCTCGCCACTGTTGAGGCGGCGTGCCTTCTCCTCTGCGCCGACAAGCGCATCCACTGCCTGACCGAACTCGATCAGCTTGTTCAGGTCGTGACCGCGGCCGAGGGCGGCGATGCCAACGGTGATGCGCGGCTTGATGAGTTCCTGCGGCAGCTCGGGCAGGCGACCCTGCTTCTGGAGCTTGTGAAGGCGGCGGCGGATCAGCGGCAGCAAGAGCTGCTCGCCCGACATCGCCATGAAGCCGCTGAGGGCGTCGTCGAGTTCCTGGGTGAGCACCCGGATTTCGTAGGCGGTCACACGCTCGCCGGGGCGCTGCACGGCGGACTTCACGCCGAAGATCAGCTCCAGCGAGTTCGCCAGCCCTTCGGCCTCCTGACGCACGAAGTTCAGGTCGTAGGCTTTCTGGAGCTGGAGCGTGGTCACGTCGCTGGCCTCGCCACGCAGCACCGCGCCGGATTCGGCCTCGGTGAGCTGGCGCTCGCGGATCGTCGAGGTCGGCTTGAGGAACATGATGATCTTCGCCAGCGCGGCGGCACCCTTGCGGATTGCCTTGCGCAGCGCCTCCAGCGACTCGAACGCGCCCACGTAGTCGTAGACCAAGCCCTCGCCGTAGTCGTCCACGAGGGACGGCGGGGCGCACAGGGGAATCCACGGGCAGGCGTCGATGGGGTAGGTGCCCACGGTTTCGGGGACTTCGACGCCCTCGACCTCCTGGACCACTTCCCACTGCTTGCCATCTTCCGAGCGACGCACCCAGGTGTAGAGGTTCACGTCGTCGTTCTTGGTCTTTTCGTCGCGTTCCTGGGCGAGCTTCTGCATCACCGCCGCGCGGATCGAGTCCGGCAGCATGGCCGGGGCGATCTTGTCGAGCGTGATGATCTCCAGAACGTTGCCCAGGCCATCGCGGTCGGTCACGTAGGAGGTCAGCGGGTACAGCTTCGGCTTGCCCTCGTCGGGGTCGTAGAGCAGGAAGTTGCCGAGGACGATGGCGTGCTTGGCTGCCTCGCTGAGGACCGGGCGGACGCCGCTGGTCTCCAGGTCGTTGACGATGACCCGCTCCACGTCCACCAGCGCGGCCTCCAGCTCGGAGGTCTCCACGCCAGCCTGCTCGGCGATGTTCTCGGCGACGGCCTGGTCAGGCGCGAGCTTGAATACCGAGGCGTTCGGTGGGAGCCAGGCCAGCACGATCTTCGAGGCCAGGGCGTTGACGCACTTCGGGCCGGTGTCGATATAGGCGGAACCGGGGGTGCGCGATTTCGCGCCCTCGTCCACCCACAGGCGGGGCAGGGTGACCTTGGCGCAGCGCTTGGCGCGCGTCTCGGCTTCTTTGCGGTTGGACTTGAGATCGCCGTAGCGCTTCGCGGCCGTCTGCTTCTCGGCCGAGGTCTGCTTGGCGTCAGCCATTCGGAATGGTCAGTCCTTGGTACTGCGTTGCGTTGTTCAGGTCCAGGCGGACCTTGGATTTACGCCGCTGATCGGCCGCGTGGCCGGTCGGCTGGGTGTCCTGGCGGGTCAGCAGGATCGGGTCTTTCTCCTGCTGGTCCGGCATGTTGGGCTTGCTGCACATGGTTAGCGGGCGCGGTGATCCATCTGCTCGACCTTCCGCAGCGCCTTGAGCCGCAGGATCAGGCGACGCTCGCCCTGCCGGAGCAGGAACTCCTCCTTCGGCTGGGCGGGGTCGTAGATCACTTCGGGGTGCAGTTCGTCCAGGAGGTCGATCAGGTCGTAGGAGTGCAGAGGGATTTGCATAGAACTCCTGGGTTATGAATAGGTGGGGAAACTGTCGTTTCCCCCGATGATGACCACTAAACCCTTAGAGTCGGGCCAGCGATTCCGCGACCATCCGCAGGCGGTGGATCGGGCCGTTGTTGTCGATCACGGTGTCGATCAGGTCGCCGTGGACGCCTGCCTCGGAGGCATGCGCCGAGACCGGGGCCGCGCTGTCGCGGAGCACCTGGACCACCTGGCCGCCCCACTCACGGATGAACTGCGCCTCGTTGTCGAAGCGAACGTCCGACACCACGACGCCAGCAGCGCCGTCGCGGCGGGCCTGACGGATCTTCTGCGCGACCACCTTGACCCACAGGTCGCGGTCGATCATTTCGCGGCCCCACTCGGTGCCCACGGTCTGCATCAGGCGGCGCGGGGTCTGCCCGTTGAGCCAGTCGAGCGGCTCCTCCTTGAGCGGGCCGTCCTCCATCGCGGACACCGGCAGGCCGGTGATGTCCGCCACGAAGGCGCGGATCGGGGCCGCGAAGGACAGCTTCACGAAGCCGTGGTCGCTGACCAGGAACTCGGCCAGGGTGTCTTTGCCGCTACGGGCGCGGCCGGTGATTCCGATGATCTTCATGGGGACTCCAGAAAAGGAAAGGCCCGCACGAGGCGGGCCGGAGGGCGATGTTGCTGAGATTGGATAAGTTTGTTCATCTTTCGCACATTGCCGATTCCCTGACGTGCGTCCGTTCGGACATAATCGCCACGGCACCGGAATGCCGGGGTCACAACCAACAAGGAGAAAAGCAAATGGCTGACGAAAAGCGTCGCGTCGAGATCAAGTACGTCCACAAGACCGAGAAGGGGACATTCGTCGAGTGGGGCCGCGACGTCACCTACGACGAGGGCAACAACGCAATTCCTGTAACCCGCGCTATCGTTGAGTTGGATAACGGTCAGGTGATCCTCGCCGAGCCGCCGCAGATTTGCTTCTTGGACCGGAAGTAACCGGGGGCGACCACAGCCTCACTGTTCGATTGGAGGGGCTGTAGTCGCCGTAGCGCAGGATGCGCGCGAGGCGCGCCTGCACCAAGGCGTCATGCTCCGTCAGCGGCTCGGTGCCGCTGCGGGGGATGCGGGTGGTGTAGGTGGTGACGACGGTGTTCCACAGCGCGCCGAGGTGCTCCTCGACGGACGAATCGCGGTACGCCTCGTGGATTGGCATGAGCAGCTCGTCCGCGCCCTTGTGGCCGATGCCGGGGAAGCCGGGGTAGTTGTCCACCTGGTCGCCCGTGAGCACCTGCTTCATCCAGAACAGGTCAGCGTCGTGAGCCGAGATCGGCCGGACGCCAACGTCGGGACGGTTGGGGTTGTAGAGACGGATGCCGGGGATCGTCTGCATGTCCTTGTCGATGGACACGACGATGCGGCTGCCTGGCGCGCGCTTCGGATTCGGGTGCGAGGCCAGCAGGCCAAGCACGTCGTCACCTTCCAGGTTCTCGATCTCCACGATCTTGTCGCCGAACTCGTCGTATACGAACTCGTCGAGCACGTACCACAGGGCAGGCTTGTCCTTGCTGGCACGGTTGAGCTTGTAGGTCGGGTCGATGTCCTTGCGGAAGTTGTGTTTCTTGCAGGACAGGGCCAGCAGGTAATCACGCGCGCCGAACTTCTCGACGATCTCGTCGATGTAGTCCTCCAGCTTCGCCTTCGCGCGCTCGGGCTGGATCGCTTCGACCTTGTTGCCGTCGCCGTTCCAGTCGATGTTCGCGGTGTTCGAGAACGCGAGCTGGTAGCGCAGCACGTCGGCGTCGATCAGCAGCAGGGGGCCGCGCTTGTTCATCGGCGGCTCACCCACTCGTTGCACGTCCCCATCTTCTTCACGGCGAATCCGCCCTTGCTGCAACGCAGACGGGATTCATGGGTGTACGTTCCGTATGCCGTCTCCTCCTCACGCACCTGCGAGCTATAGAAGGCGCAGTTCCTACACACGGTGGGTGTGTGCTTGGGGGTATACCCTTGAGCCTCTCGGGCTTCGGCCTGGCGACTCATGCGTCCACCCACTGCCATCCCAGGAACGCCAGCGCGAACCAGCGGTGCAGCCAGTTCGGACGCTCCCCGACCTGCACGAAGAAGTTGCCGCCGATGGCCCAGGAACCGGCCGCCTGCGGTGGCCGATAGGTGACGTAGGAAGTCACGGCCGCTCCTCCGGGTGGCGCTCGTACCACGCCTGTAGCTCGGCGGCGTAGCGCTTCATTCCGGCCTGGTACTCCGGGCCGTCGCCGAGCGGGTACTCATGCTCGTCGCACACGAAGTCGGTGGTCGGGATGGTGTACGGAATCTGCGTGCAGGAGTTCCCCGCACACATCGACTGCCACGTGATGATGTAGGAGTACTCGCTGTGCCCTTTCAGGCACGAGCCAAAGTCCTCGCGCGGCGGCCAGGGCTTCATGTCGCACGCAGCGAGGCCAGCGCACAGCGCCAAGATCAGAAGTGCGCGCTTCATGCCATGCTCTCGTGGATGCCGACGACGCAGTTGCGGCCGACTTGGCGGATGACGTAGGTGTGGACCTTGGCAAGCACGCGGTCGGGCGTGATTTCACCCTGCCGCCACATTTCCAGCTCGGGCGCCTCAGCGACGCGGAAGCAGCCAGAGCAATCACGGACGAGGTGCTTCTGCCCGTCAGCGGGACCGCCGACAAGGTGAAGGGTGTAGGGACGGGTCACTTTCGGTTCTCCTTGAGGACTTCCAGGGCGCTCGCCTTGTCGGCGTTGCAGCGCAGGAGGCCGTCCTCGGCGTTGCCGCCGAAGCGGTAGAGGTCGTAGGTGGTGGTGGTCGGGTCAGCCATCACGGCGTCGAGTGAGGAGTGCGTGCCCTCAATGACGGTCGGCTGGAGGAACTGCTCCGGCACGACTTTCGAGGTGCGCGCGGCGCAGCTCGTCAGGAATGCGGCGAGACAGGTAATCGCCAGTTTCCGGGTCAGCATTTGCTGCAATCTCCACAGAGCGGTGGGTGGTGGCGCGGGCGTTCCGCAGCGCTGCATCGAAGGCAGAGCGGCGCACGGCTTCGCGGTTGAGGGTCTCGACGGTCTGCTTGAGGTCGGCCAGTTCCTTTGCCGACTCCTCCAGCTCCGTCACGCGCTGGGCCATTGCGGTGTACTTCCAGGCTGCGAAGCCGCCAGCCGCGAGCGCGGCAACGACCAGCAGCGCCGCGAGGGCGCGCAGGATGTTGGTTGGGTTCATCGGTTCTCTTGGACGTAACAGGCGACTCGCAGAAGCTCCGAGGGAGTCGCGTCGGACTTGATCTGATTCGCGCGTGCGGAGATCACGCGCACGTTGCCCCGGACGTAGCCGAGGTCAGGTTCGATGCGGTCGAGCGTGGGTGAGTTGGGGCCTTGGGCCTTGCGCCCGACAGCGCGATACAGCGGGATGCCCAGCGCCGGGCAGAAGTCGGGGACCACGATGTCGTCCGACGTGAGGTCGAACGGCAGTCCCTTCCTTGCTGCCCGGCGTTTCGCTTGGCGCACCAGGGCGAGTGCAATGTCCCGCTTGCCGCGGGTCAGTGCGTCTCGGCCCAATTCCTTCCGATCTTGAACTCGCCATCGAGTGGACAGCGGAAGCCGAAGTAATCGCCAGCCTTGCGGATGGCAGCCTGGGCGGTCTTGCCCACAAACTCGGCCTTGTCCTCGTCCACTTCGATCTGCCACTCGTCATGGACGTTGGCGAGGAACTCGTAGTGGACGCCCGGCACCAACCCTGCGGCTTGCAGGTCGGCGTCGAGGATCACCAGGGCTTTCTTCATCACCAGCGCACCGGCCGACTGGAGCAGGGTGTTGAGCGCGGCGTGGTCGCTGCGGATGTGCAGCTTCCGGCCGTCGAGACCGATCAGGTATCCCTTCTCGGCCGCGCGCTTCTTGACCCCGCGTACCAGCTTCTCCAGCGCAGGCAGCCCGGCCAGGAACTTCGAGCGGAGCTTCGCCCCGGCCTGGCGACCCTTACCCACGATGGAGCCGAGCTTCGCGTCGCCTGCCCCGTAGAGGAAGGCGTAGATGAAGGTCTTGGCGTTGTCGCGGGTGGGCAGTCCTGCCGCCGATTGGTTGACGGAGTGGATGTCTCCTTCGAGGATGACCTTGGCGTACTCGCCGCCGTCGTGCTTTGCCATGAAGTGCGCCAGGCAGCGCAGCTCCAATCCCGAGGCGTCCGCGCCGACCTGGAGCTTCCCTGTTGGGACGCAGAACAACGAGCGGCACTCGAATCCGTAGCCGCCTTCCTGACCTTTGAGGATTCCCTTCTCCTTCGAGTGCTGGACCTTCGGCACCTGAGCGATGTTCGGCTTCGAGTGCGTCATGCGGCCGGTCACCGCTGCGTTCTGATTCACGCTGCCGTGGATGCGGCCGTCCTTCTTGATGGCCTTGAGCCACGCCTCGTCGCCTTCGGCGAGCTGGCCGAGGCGCTTGTTGACGATGAAGTGCTCCAGCAGGAGCGGGATGATCGGGAACTTGAGCGCGCCCAGGACTTCTTCGTCGATCTTCGGCTGGCCCTTCTCGGTGAACTCCTGGGGCTGCCAGCCGTACATTGCAGTCAAGCGGTCAGCGATGTGCTGGCGGCTTGCCGGGTTGAACACCACGTCCTTGTAGGTCGTGACCTCCACGCCCTTGACGTAACCGCGGCGCTTGTCGTCGCGCTTCGGTACGAACTTGCGCTTCACCACCTTCCACGGCGGAATGACCTTGCGCAACTCGGCCTCCAGCGCAGTGCGCCGGGACACGAGGATGCACTCCAGCTCACGCGCCTTCTCCTGATCGAACAGGTAGCCGTAGCGCTGCTGACGCGAGAGGATCGGCGCGACGGCCTGCTCCAGCTCGATGGCCTCGGTAGGGAGGCCCTTGCTCATCAGCAACGCGAACAGCGCTTGCGTGACCGCAACGTCCTGGTCGCAGTAGTCGTCCATTTCCTGAGACCACTGTGCCCAGGGATCGAGGCCGCGTGCGGCCATCTGCGCCGCGTAGTCGCCTTTCCAGCGACCGAGGCGGTAGCCCCACGCTTCGAGTGCGTGGCGGCCAATCAGCTTGCCCGGCAACACCGGGTTCGCTCCCTGCTTCTTGCGGGCCTTGAAGTCGCGGTCCTTGAGGTCCGGGTAGACCAGCGTGGACATCAGCAGCGTGTCGAAGTACGCCTGGACCTTGAAGTCCGGGAACACCTTGGCGATGGCCGGAATGTCGAATCCGGCGATGTTGTGGCCGACAACGCGCTTGGCCTTCTTGAGCCTCTCGACCGCCTGACGGACTGTCATTTCGCCCGTGCCGTGATCGTTGGCGGACAGGATGGGACCGCGCGGTGCGCCGGTCTCATCTACCTCTTGGAGGGAAATGCAGTGGATCGTGTCAAGTTCGTCGAGGAGGCCATTGGTCTCGCAGTCGAATACGAGGATCAACGGCGGTCCTCCTTACGGGTAGCCGTGGTTGGTTACGGGGATTGCGCGGACGCGGCGACGGGCGCGGAGGATGTACTCCGGCTCGGGGGCCTTCGGCGGCGTGCGGACGCCCTGCGGCGCGTGGCCGGGGAAGTCGTCGTCCTCGAACAGTTCGTCCTGCTCGGGCTGGTCGGGATGCAGCGTGTAGCCGTAGTCCTCGACGTAGTGCGTGATGCGGCGGATGGTGCGCTCGGTGCCGTTGTTGTTCAGCACGAAAAGCAGCTTCTCCGATGCGTCGGCAACCGCGCCTTCGAGGGATACGACCACCACCTCGTCGGTGCTGGGTTCGTAGATGGCGACATGGGCGCAGCACCGCAGATCGAACCGGGCGCAGTGCTCGTGCTGCGTGCCGAACTCGAAGCCGATCAGGCTCACGAGGTGACCCTCGGGCGAGCGGAAGTTGCGGATGCCGTTTGGGGCGGCCTCGCTGGTCCAGTCGCTGCGGCCGCTCAGGTACGCGGCCACGTAGGTGTAGCTCGCAAGTGACACGAAGAAGCAGTCGATGTCCTTGATTTCGGTCCCGTCGTAGAACGCGCGCAGGCTTCCGCCACCCAGGATCACCAGGTGGCGGACTTCGGCCGGCAACACGTCGAACAGGGACCGAGCGTGTTGCTCGGCAGTCATGGTTGGTCCCTTAGCGGATCAGGTTGGTGAAGCGCTCGGCGACGCGCAGGGCGCGCTCGGCTTCTTCCTCGTGCTCGTCGGCCTGCGAGTGCAGGACATCGGCCTTGTCGCGCAGCGTCGAGGCGGTGGCGATGCGGTCGGCGCTGATCTTGAACAGCTTGTCCACCTGGCCCTCCAGCACCTTCACCACGTCGGTCACGGTGTCCTTGCGGAACGGAGCGGTCAGCAGGTCGATTGCGATGGCGACGATCTCTTTCATTGGGGTAGTTCCTCGGCTTTGATGTGGATGACCACGCGCCGCCCAGGCTTGCCGTACATGACACGGCAGGCTTGGTCGGAGCGCGGGAGTTGGTAGGGGAGAACGAGGCTCTCAGCGAAGGAGAGCGGCGCATCAGATGGGATGAAGCCGACGACCGAGCGGCCGTCAGTAGTCGGAGGTGGATACATCGGATGACTCGTCGGCGAAGTCGCCGTATTCGCCCGGAGCATCTGCATTGAGCAGACGGCCGGATGCGTGGTCGTAGCTGTAGTAGAGAACCTGGCCGTTCGACTGGCCGGTGAAGCGATCCTTGAGGACGCGGAAGGTCGTGCAGTTGCGCTCGGCCTCGTTCTCGGCCTGCGTGTTGCGCTCCAGCCCGAACGCAAAGTGCGTCCAGAAGCCAATCGCGCGGCTGCCCTTGAAGTGACGGAGCATCACGCGCCCGCCTTCCTCGTGGGGCTTGCCTTCCGGCGTGGCGAGGTGCGAGACCAGGTAGATGCAGATGAGGTGGCGCTGCGCGAACTGCGCGATCTTCGCCATCGTGTCCTCCAGCATCTTCCGCTCGTCCTCGGCACCGGCCGCAAACGACGTGAGGTTGTCGAGGACGATGTGCTTGACGCCCTCGGCGACGACCATGTGGGCCATCTTGGCTTCGATCACGTCCCACTCGGACGAGCCGAAGTGGTCGTAGATGAACACCTGGCCCTTGTCGAGAATCTCGAACGCGGCTTCCAGTTCCTCCTGCGTCCAGCTTCCATCGGGGACGTGGAATCGGCGGCCTGCGACCTTGCCTGCCATGCGCTTCGCCGTCTCGACCGGCTGCTGCTCCAGGAAGAACAGGCCAACGAGGTCGCCGGTTTCCTGCGCGATGAAGGCTGCTTCCTCCATCAGCCAGTCGGTCTTGCCGATGCCGGTGCCCGCGCCGAAGGTGTAGACCTCGCCGTACCGCTTGCCGTAGGTCAGCGCGGTGAGGCGCGGGTCGTGCCAAGGCATGCCCATCGAGACCGGCTTGAGTGCCTTCTCCTTGAGGGAGCCGAACGTCACCACGCCATCGGGGCGCTTGGTCTGCGCTTCGTAGATGGCGCGAGTGATCGCCTCGGCATCGCCACGCTGGAGCAGCTCGTTCGGGTCTTTCGCCGGGAGCTGTGCGATCTTGGCCTTGCCGGGAGTCAGCAGCAGCGCCACTTCCTGCGCGGCGGCCTGGCCCGGTTCGTCCATATCGAACATGAGCACAACCTCGTCGAAGCCGTTGACCCACTCCAGCTCGCGCTTGATGGACTTGGCCGCGCCTTGCGCCCCGTTCGGGACGGACACCACCGGCCAGCGGAGGCCGAGTGCCTGCGCCACGGAGAGCGCGTCGATCTCGCCTTCGGTGATGACGAGGCGTCGCCCCGGTTCGTAGAGGTGCTGGCCGAACAGCCCGCACGCCTTCGAGTCGCCGATGAACGAGAACTTCTTGTCGGGGTAGCGGAGCTTCTGCGCGACGATGCCGCCATCGCGCTTGTAGTTGGCGATCTGCACGGTCTTGCCGTGCTTGTCCTTGCCGATCCAGTAGCCGTACTTACGGCATGCTTCCTCAGTGATACCGCGCTTCGCCAGGGCTTGCGGTTCACCCTTCGCAAAGTCGCTCATGGTTTTCCTGCTGGTGGGTTGAGAGACCTCCTCGCCTTCGGCTGGCTCGTAGTGACCGCAGCCGAAGCAGTAGCCGTGCCCGTCGCTGTAGCGCGCAAGGTTGTCCTTGCTGCCGCAGTTCGGGCACGGCTCTTTGTGGAGGTATTCGGAGTCAGCGCTTTGCACGCTCCACGGACCACATGCGCTTGCGGTAGGAAATGCCGAGGCGACGATTCAGCGCACCCTTGACGGTGCGGCCCAGGCCGCGGAACGGCTTGTCGGCGCGCGCCCATGCGCGCTCGAAAGCCAGGCGCATCGCGGACGGAATGACGGTGGTGGCGGTGTTGGTCATGCGTTCTTCTCCAGCAGGAACTTGGTGAATGCAGCGACTTCTTCGGTCGCATCGTTGGCGTCGAGGCCCAGCTCGTCGGTGCAGTAGTTGCGATAGAGCTGGAGCAGCGCATCGACGCGGTACTGCTTCGGAGCGCGGCGCGCTTCCAGGAGCGGAGCCTTGCTGCGGCGCTGACGGCGCGACAGGCGATAGCGCGTGTACCGCTGCCCCGAGGCGTCCTCGCAGGTCTGCGTTTCGATCTCGAAGCCAGCAGCGCGCAGCTCATCGACGCGCGAGGCGAGGCGGCGGATGCGGTAGACGCCTTCGGCCTGCCACGAGGTCAGGTGCGAGTGGCGACGCAGGTGATCCAGGACGACCTGGGTTTGCGGGGGCAGCGGTTTCACGTTGGGTTCTCCTATCGAGGGAAGTCAGGTGCCCACACGACGGGCTTGCCGTAGGCGGCGAGCAGGCGTCGCAGCGCGGCGTGTTGGGCTTCGGTGAAGTTGTCCTCGGGCTGCATGGCGTCGTTGACGCCGCCCAGGAGGCAGACTTGGTATGCGGATTGGTTGTGCTTACCGGCGAGAGCGCCGGGCTGATTCAGCGGGCGACCGTCGTAGATCGAGCCGTCACGTTCGATGACGAAGTGGACGGCGATCTTCGAGTAGCCCTGCGAGCGGTGCAGGCGTGCGAGTTCTTCGCCGGTCGTGACCTGCTCGGGGCGGGTCATGCTGGCGAGGACGAACAGCGCCTCTACCGATTCCAGAGGTTTGAGGCGCACTTAGAGTTTGTAGAGGTGGACTTCGGTGCGTGGTTCTTCGTCCGGCTGCGCCCAGCGCTTACCGGAGAGCAGCCACATGACTTGCTTGTCGTCGGCCCAATAGCCGGTGGCTTTGGTCACAACGTCCATCGGCCCCTTGGCGAGGTTGTCCACGTCGCCCTTGGGAAACGCGGCCTTCGAGGTCTTGGCGCGTTTGCATACCGCGATGATGACCACTAAAACCGGATCGGTCGGCGACAGGTCCAGGTCACCGGCCGGCAGATGCTTCTCTGCCGCTTCCTTCCAGGTCTTGTAGGTCTTGCCGTAGTAGACGCCCCAGCGCGAAACCTTTGGGCGCGAGGCGGGCACCGGGTCAAACGGGAACGTGAGGGAGGCCAAATGCTTGGCCCCCCTCGCGGTGTCCACGATGACCGACAGCGGATCAGTAGTCGCCGTCATCGCCCTCGTCGTCGGAGTCGCTGTCGTCGTCCGAGTCGTCATCGCTGTCGCTGAACGGCGCGCTGTCGGCGGCCTCGTAGCCGTCCTCCTCGCCGAAGCCGTAGTCCTTGGCGTTGCGCTGGCCGAACTCGACCAGCTCGATCACCTGGACGGCGACCATGTAGCAGGTCAGGTAGAACTTCTTGGCCGATTCGACGAACGAGCCGCCGATCTCGTAGGAGACCTTGAGTTCGCTGCCGCCGCCGATCTGCGGCGGGTTGTCGATCTTCTTGCCGCGGGCGTCGAAGATGTCCGGGCGCATGGTGAACTTCTTGCCGGTGCGCTTGCTGACGCCGCTGGCCTTCATCTTGAACTTCACCAGCACGCGGCCGGTGTCATCGCCGTTCTCGTCGGTTTCTTCGGTGAACACCGGGGCCACTTCGGCACCCTTCTTCTTCTTCGGGTTCTCGCTCAGGAACTCCTGGAACAGCTCGTCGCGCCGGGTTTCCAGCTTCTTCGCCAGGGCCTTGAAGTCCTTGTCGTTCGGGTCGAACGCCAGGCTCACGGTGTATTCGCCTTCCGGCTTGAACTTGGTGTCCGGTTCGTTCAGGCGCGGCCACACGGCGGTGCCCTTGGGGGAGACGAATCGTTCGCGCTTCTTGGTTGCCATCAGTTGTCGGTCTCGTAGTTGGTCGGGAGATAGATGCCCGCGCGCCACAGGTCAGCGGCGGCGGTCAGCGGGGTGTCGGCGGAAATGCCGAAGGCTTCGTCGATGTCGAAGCCGATGAGCGCCTCGTCGATGAAGGCGTCGGTGATCGGGTCACGCATCACGGGTAGTGCGGTTTCAGCTCGCGCTCCGCGTAGCGGCGCACGGCGTTGAGGGTGTTGACCTGCCGGTAGCGGCAGTCCTGCTCCATGCGCGAGACGACCCGCAGCACTTCCATCGGATCGAGGCCGAGCACTTCGCAGAAGTTCTTGAAGGCGCACGCCAAGCCGATCACCTGATCGGCCGGGTGGCCGAGGGACTGCACGCTGTCGATCACGACGAAAGCGCCGCGTGCGGCGCTCTCGGCAGAACGTGAGTGCAGTCCGTCGATGACGCGATCACGCACCTGCGTGCAGCTCCGTCATGCGGTGCTTGAACTCCTCGACCGTGCCGTGTTCGGCCGGGTTGTAGATGCCGAGGACCACACCGAAGTGGTCCTGGGCAACGTAGGTGTTCAGTGCGTGCTGGTAGTTGATGCTCATGTTGATGTTCTCGCTTGGGGTATCAATTGCCAAAGGGGGATGGACTAGGCAAAGAAATAGCGCGACTCCAGCACCAGGCTGAGGTCCAGGTCGCCATGCGGCGGGAGGGGTGGGAGTTTCTCTGCCGCTTCTGGCGGGAGCTGCTCGACGAGTTGCTGTCGGAAGTCGGCCAGTACGTCGCCGCTGTACTGATCGACGAACGCCTGTCGGAGTGCGGCGGCGAGGATTGCTGCCTGGCCCGCGTGCGTACCGTAGGAGTCGTGGATCATTGCGAACGACTCGATGCCGTTCTCTGCCGCGAGGCAGGTGGTCAGCATCATGTGGCTGGCGTCGCAGGAGTGAACGAAGTTCGGGCTGATCCCGAGGGTCTGCCTGCGACGGTCGAGCTTAGTACCGCCGATGTTGACCACTAAATTCACCTCGCGGCCTCCGACGTGCGGCCGGATGCGGACGCCCTCCTCCTCGCGGTACTCCTGGAGGACCGGGAAGCCAGCGGGGGTTGTCCAGCTCACCGGCAGGTCGGCCGACGAGGCGACCTTGGAGGCGTCACGGAGCCAGTCCATTGCCGCGCGGGCTGCGATCACCACCTCGCCGATGCACTCCCACAGCAGGGTCGCCAGGTACTCGGCGGTTTCCCAATCGTCCTCCATGCCCAGCTTCTTGAACTTGGAGAGCACCTGAGCACGCATGCCCGACTTCGTGACGCCGTAGGGCAGCGTCATCACCGGCTGCTTCACGATGTCGCGGGTGAGCTGGCCGTCCAGCTTGATCGCCAACGGGTCGCCGCTCTCGGCACGGGCGCGCAGCTTCTCCTGGGCCACGTCCTTCACTCGCGAATAGATGTCGGCGGGCTTCGGCTGCGGGATCAGGTTGGTGGCTGCGCCGCCCACGGAGTCGCGCAGCATGGCCGAGAAGTTCTGGAGGCCGTTGCAGGAGCCGTCGAGCGCGATGGGGAGATGGGAGACGTGATCGCGGCCGTTGAGGCTGTAGCCGAGCCACTCGAAGCACGCGGCCAGCGCGCAGAACGGGCTGTCGGCGTCCATCCAGAAGCGTTGGCCGTCCAGCGGATCGAGGGCGCTGTCGAGAATCTGCTCCTCGTGCTCGCGCACCCAGGCCACGCGCTCCTCGAACGACACCTTGTCCACGCCGAAGCAGTTGGCGACGTGGATGGCGAGCCAGTAGGCACCGTCCTCGCCGAGCGGCACGCCTTGGGCGAACGTCAGCAGGCCCTTGGCCGCATCATCACCCTGCGGGGTCAGCGTCGGTGGCAGGGGGTAGCACCGGCCGCGGAAGTCGAGGTTGTGCGGGAAGTAGATCGCGGGGTACTCGGCGAACTTCTCCGCCAAGGCGATCTTCTGCGCGGCGGCGAGGCGGGTGGACACGCTGCGCGCGTTGGCCTCGTAGACCTTGGCGCGGTCGCGCTTCCATTCCTTGAACTCGTCGGCGTGGTGCTCCTTGAAGTAGTCCGGGTCGGTCTCCAGTAGGGCAGGGCGGCTCGGCAGGTCCAGCAGCTCGCGCTCCGGCAGCCCAGCGACACCGCCGCCTGCGTTCCACAGCTCGCGCATGACCTCCAGGACGGGCACGTTCACCTTCCAGGCGGTTGCCTGGATGGCGTTGAGGGCCTGGTAGACGTTGGGCATATCGACCAGCGCCAGCTCGCGCTTGTAGGCGCGGTTGCGGGTACGCACGAGGTCAGCCCGGCCGCCGATGTCGGTCAGGTAGCCGCCGTCGCGGGGCGTGGTCCACGGACGCGGCGGGACGACCATCGGCATCAGCACCGGCTGGTACAGGGCGGCGCTGTCGTGGGCCTTGGTCAGCCAGTCGAGCACCTTCTGATTCCCGGCGATGAGCAGGTGGCGCTTGCCGCGCTCGGCCACGGTGACCAGCTCGACCAGCCCGGTCGCCTCGACGAACAGCTCGATGAGCTTCATGCCCACCAGCAGCGCGTCCTTGTCGGACAGGTAGAGGCGCTTGTCGTCCTCGGGGGCGAACTCGGCGTCGGCGATGACGTGCCGCATGACGGCGGTGGAGTGCCGGGCCGAGGTGGACTTCTTGAGCTGCTCCTGGACCACCCGGTACAGGCCGGGGTGCTTCTCGCGGAGCAGGGAGAAATTGATCTCGTTGGCGACCTCGTGGCCCAGGGTGATCGCCACGGACACCGCCTTGCGGTGATCGGCGACCAGCGCGTTGACGCAGGTGAAGCTGGTCAGATAGGCGAGGGCGTGGGGGTTCAGGTGGCGGATGAATTTGAGGGCGGCGTGGCGCTTGCCCGGCTTGCCGGTGTCGGCTTCGGCCACGAACGCCATGATCGCGGCGGCGGTGGCGTCGATGCTCTCCATGACCAGCTTGCGGCCGGGGCCGGTCTCGGCCTCCTGGCGCTGCTCCCTGATCTTCTCGTAGCGGGCAATGCCCAGGCTGGTGCTTTCCTTCTCCAGTTCGAGCTGGGCGGCGTGCAGGTCGTTCTCTTGCCAAGTCGTCATCGTTTGCCCTCGGGGGATGCAAAAGTCAAAACGGGAGGACCGCACCGGGGGCTGCCCGGTACGGTCCTGAGTGGTTCGGTTGTTGGTCCTGGGTGGACCTATGTGGAACTGTAGTAGTCCTCGGTGGTGAACAGCAATGAGTAGTTCTGAATGGTTGTCCTAGGGGGGAGGTCCGCCGAAGATGACCACTTTATTCGGCGTCACCTCGCGTCACCTGTGACGGCACTAGGCGTCACCTAGTTGTCACCCGTGATGTCACCTGTTACGATGTGCGTCTCGTAAGTGCTTGCACTTGCTGGGGTTCAAGATCAGCGGAATCAGATTGTGATTCCGGTGGTCGGGGGTTCGAATCCCCTCAGCCACCCCACTGTTTCAACCGTATCGGCGCAGCCGGAGCGGTATTGCAATAAACAGAATGCACGTTACAATGTGCGTCTGAGTTTCACGGGCCGTTAGCTCAGTTGGTAGAGCAGTTGACTCTTAATCAATAGGTCCAAGGTTCGAATCCTTGACGGCCCACCAAGACAGAAGCCACCTGGTACGCCAGGTGGCTTTTTTCTTATAAGTGTGACCCCGTCATTTCGATGGATCACACGCTGAAGCGCTCCGCCTGGCGGGGTTCTGCAGCGGCAGCGGGACTGCGGCGCTGGTTTCAACGATGTTGAAAAAAGTGCTTGCACCCACCGAGCGGATCGGGTCATAATTCGCGCCCCGATTTCGGGCTGTTAGCTCAGTTGGTAGAGCAGTTGACTCTTAATCAATAGGTCCAAGGTTCGAATCCTTGACAGCCCACCAGACGAAAGCCACTTGGTTCGCCAAGTGGCTTTTTTCTTGCCTGTTTGCCGGGTTGCGCTTCATCCACGCATGGCGCGGATCTACTGAAGCGGTGCTGAAACCAGGGGCATGTGCGTCATCAGTGTTCTCAATGCTGTGCGCTGCTTCTCACCGCATTGCCTCTTTCATCGCACCCAATGGATCTTCCGCGCCGAGGGCGCATGTACGAAGGAAGAAGCTGATGACCGATATCAACCGACTGTCCCGGATGGCGTGGGTTCCTTTCGCGTTGCTGGCGCTGGTGGCCTGCGCACCTGGCAGTGACCCGGCGAAGACGGTCGAGCGCGATGCGGGCACCGGGGCCGTTCCGGCGCGCCCGATCGCCGGAGTCGCGCAGCCGGCATCGCTGGCGGAGGGTGGGGCCGCCAGCGAGGCTGTGGACCTGCGTCGCACCGATGATGGTGGCGTGGACAGCCGCAAGGTGGATGCGGCTGGGCAGGGCGCTGACGCATCTGCGCCTCCTGCCGCGGCGAAACACTGAGTCGCTGCCGTCCCGAACGGTCGCCTGACTTTCGGGACGGCCTTTGGCGCGGACGATGTGCCCGCCTGTCATGTTCAGTTTTGTGCAGGCCTTCCGATTCGAGCCGGCGCCTGCGACAATGAACGCCTGTGCCGGCCACGCGAAAGTGGCGGAATTGGTAGACGCCCTGGATTTAGGTTCCAGTGCCGCAAGGCGTGGGGGTTCGAGTCCCCCCTTTCGCACCAGTGCCGGCCTGTCCCCCGCCCTGATCAGGCCCCGCTGCCCCCCTTGACCGGCACGCGCTGGCAGTGCAGGCCGAATTGGGCGAAACTAAAGGGCTGCGGCAAGCAGGCGCGTCCCAGACGTCGTGTCCTTACAACCGTTTCATCCCAATCATCGAGCCGGGGGCGTGGGCCACCGGTGGCAGGAGTCAACATGCAAGCTTCGATCGAATCCACCGGCAACCTGGAACGCCGCCTGAGCTTCTCGCTGCCGGAAGACCGTCTGCAGAGCCACATCGTCGGCCGCCTGGGCGAAATCGCCCGTACCACCCGCATCAAGGGTTTCCGTCCGGGCAAGGTGCCGGCCAAGGTGATCGAGCAGCGCTTCGGCGCGCAGGTCCGTGGCGAGGCGCTGGACGGCCTGCTGCGCGAAACCTTCGACGCGGCTGTGCGCGAGCACGATCTGCGCATCGTCGGCAGCCCGCGCATCGACAAGGGCGACGAGGGTGAATTCTCCTTCGTGGCCACCGTGGAAGTGGTGCCGGACTTCGGCGACATCGACGTCAGCAAGCTGACTGTCGTGCGCCACACCGCCGAGATCACCGACGCCGACATCGACCAGATGATCGAGAACCTGCAGAACCAGCGTCGTACCTGGGCCCCGGTCAGCCGTGGCGCGCAGGACGGTGACCTGGTCGCGGTGGAAACCTGGTCGCAGGCCGGTGAAGAGCGCCTGCCGGCCGAAGGCACCGAGAAGGGTTCGATCGTGCTCGGCCAGGGCATGATGTTCGAGACCATTGAAAAGGGCCTGGTCGGCCTGGCCAAGGGCGAAGAGAAGACCCTGGACGTCGAGTTCCCGGCTGACTGGCGCGTGCCGGTGCTGGCCGGCAAGACCGTGCAGGTCACCGTCAAGGTCGCCGAAGTGTCCGAGCCGGTCGTGCCGGCGGTCGACGAAGCCTTCATCAAGAGCTTTGGCGTGAAGGGCGGCGACGTGGAGCAGTTCCGCAGCGACATCCGCGCCAACCTGGAGCGCGAGCTGAAGGGCGCGCTGATGAACCGCCTGCGCCGCGAAGTGGGCGAGCAGCTGATCGCCGCCTATTCCTCGGTGGAAATGCCGCCGCGCCTGGTCGAGAACGAAGCCCGTGCCATGCTGGCCCAGCAGGTCGAGCAGATCCGCCGCAACGGCCAGAACGTCGGCGAGATCCCGGCCGATGCCCACGAAGGCTTCAAGGAAGCGGCCGCCAAGCGCGTGCTGGTCGGCCTGCTGGTCGGTGAAGTGGCCCGCATCAACGACCTGCGCCTGGAAGCCAAGCGCCTGAACGAAACGATGCGTCTGATCGCTTCGACCTACGAAGAGCCGGAGCAGGTCATTGAGATGTACCGCAACGACCCCCAGCTGATGTCTGGCCTGCAGAACCGTGTGATGGAAGAGCAGGTGATCGACTGGATCGCCGAGCGTGCCCAGCACACCGAAGAGAAGCTGTCGTTCCAGGACGCGATCCGCCAGTAAGCCGGGCGGATCACCGGATGCCCCGCGCCTTTGCCGGCGCGGGGTTGTTGCCCCCCAAGATAGGTACCTCACGTAATGGACAACCGAACCAAAGCCCTGAACCTGGTTCCGATGGTGGTCGAGCAGACCAGCCGCGGCGAGCGTGCCTACGACATCTATTCGCGCCTGTTGAAGGAGCGCCTGATCTTCCTCGTGGGCCCGATCGACGATCACATGGCCAACGTGGTGGTGGCGCAGTTGCTGTTCCTGGAATCGGAAAACCCGGAAAAGGACATCAACATCTACATCAACTCGCCGGGTGGCGTGGTCACCGCCGGCATGGCGATCTACGACACCATGCAGTACATCAAGCCGAATGTGAGCACTACCTGCATCGGCCAGGCTGCCTCGATGGGTGCCCTGCTGCTGGCCGCGGGCGAAGCCGGCAAGCGCTATGCGCTGCCGAACTCGCGCGTGATGATCCACCAGCCGCTGGGTGGCTACCAGGGCCAGGCCACCGACATCGACATCCACGCGCGTGAGATCCTGACCCTGCGTTCGCGCCTGAACGAGGTGCTGGCCAAGCACACCGGCCAGTCGCTGGAGACGATCGCCCGCGACACCGAGCGCGACAACTTCAAGAGCGCCTTCGAGGCGCAGGCCTACGGTCTGGTCGACCAGGTCCTGGAGCGTCGTCCGGATGAGTCGATCCAGGCCGGTTGACCGGCCTTCACGGGGCCATGGAGGCCTCGTTCCTGCAGGGTCGGGCGGGACTGGTGTCCCCTCGGCCCTGTGCTATTCTCGAATCGAACCCCCGTTCAGCGGGTGGGGTAACTGGGTAAGCGAAGCATGAGCGAAGACCGCCAAGGTCGTTCCACGGACACCGGCAAGATCCTCTACTGCTCTTTCTGCGGCAAGAGCCAGCATGAAGTGCGCAAGCTGATTGCGGGTCCGAGCGTGTTCATCTGTGATGAATGCGTGGAGCTGTGCAACGACATCATCCGCGAGGAGCTTGAGGAAAAGGCGCAGTCGGCGCGCAGTTCGCTGCCGAAGCCGCGCGAGATCCTCGAGGTGCTCGACCAGTACGTGATCGGCCAGAACCGCGCCAAGCGCACCCTGGCCGTGGCCGTGTACAACCACTACAAGCGCATCGAGAGCCGGCAGAAGAACGACGACGTCGAACTGGCGAAGTCGAACATCCTGCTGGTCGGCCCGACCGGTTCGGGCAAGACCCTGCTGGCCGAGACCCTGGCCCGCCTGCTCAACGTGCCGTTCACCATGGCCGACGCCACCACGCTGACCGAAGCCGGTTACGTGGGCGAGGACGTGGAGAACATCATCCAGAAGCTGCTGCAGAAGTGCGACTACGACGTCGAGAAGGCGCAGCAGGGCATCGTCTACATCGATGAAATCGACAAGATCTCGCGCAAGAGCGAGAACCCGTCGATCACCCGCGATGTGTCCGGCGAAGGCGTGCAGCAGGCGCTGCTGAAGCTGATCGAAGGCACCGTGGCCAGCGTTCCGCCGCAGGGCGGCCGCAAGCACCCGCAGCAGGAATTCCTGCAGGTGGACACCAAGAACATCCTGTTCATCTGCGGCGGCGCGTTCGCCGGGCTGGACAAGGTGATCCAGGCCCGTTCCACCGACGTCGGCAGCATCGGCTTCGGCGCCAAGGTGAAGAGCAGCGAGCGCAAGCAGGAAGTGGGCAAGGTGCTGGCCGAAGTCGAGCCGGAAGACCTGATCAAGTTCGGCTTGATTCCCGAGTTCGTCGGCCGCCTGCCGGTGGTGGCGACCCTGGAGGAGCTGGACGAGCCGGCCCTGATCAAGATCCTGACCGAGCCGAAGAACGCCATCACCAAGCAGTTCAAGAAGCTGTTCGAGATGGAGAACGTCGAGCTGGAGTTCCGCCCGGACGCGTTGTCGGCCATTGCCCGCAAGGCGCTCAAGCGCAAGACCGGTGCCCGCGGCCTGCGCACCATCGTCGAATCGGTCCTGCTGGACACCATGTACGACCTGCCGTCGCAGGAAAACGTCAGCAAGGTGGTGGTGGACGAGTCGGTGATCGAGCACAAGTCAGAGCCGTACCTGATCTACCAGACCCCGGCGGCCCCTGAACAGAAGGCCGCAGGCGCCGAGTGATCCTTCCAGGTTGTTGATTGGAAAGGATTTTCAAGGAATGCCTTGCATCTGAAAGCCGATGGCCCCATAACGGGGCCATCGGCTTTTTTTGTCTCCGGAAGATGCCCTCCCGGAGGCGGTTTTCCCCCTTCCCTGGAGCCCCCATGGCCCGTTCCCCAAGTGAAACCCTCGACCTGCCGGTCCTGCCGCTGCGCGACGTAGTGGTGTTCCCGCACATGGTCATCCCGCTGTTCGTCGGCCGTGACAAGTCCATGCACGCGCTCGAACAGGCAATGGAGGCGGACAAGCGCATCCTGCTGCTGGCGCAGAAGTCGGCCGAAACCGACGACCCGCATGCGGCCGACCTCTACCAGGTCGGTACGCTGGCGCAGGTGCTGCAGCTGCTGAAGCTGCCCGACGGCACCATCAAGGTGCTGGTCGAAGGACTGTCGCGCGTGCAGGTCACCCACGTCGACGAGCGCAACGGCTCGCTGCACGGCCAGGCGGTGGAGATCGACGCCACTGACGAGCGCGAAGCGCGCGAGGTCGAGGCCATCGCCCGCTCGCTGATGTCGCTGTTTGAGCAGTACGTCAAGACCAACCGCAAGCTGCCGCCGGAGCTGTTGCAGACGTTATCGGGCATTGATGAGCCGGCGCGCCTGGCCGACACCATCGCCGCGCACATCAGCGTGCGCCTGGCCGACAAGCAGCGCCTGCTGGAAACCTTGGCCGTGGGCGACCGCCTGGAAATGCTGGTCGGCCTGGTCGACGGCGAGATCGACGTGCAGCAGATGGAGAAGCGCATCCGCGGCCGCGTGAAGTCGCAGATGGAGAAGAGCCAGCGCGAGTACTACCTCAACGAACAGATGAAGGCCATCCAGAAGGAACTGGGTGACCTGGACGACGCACCGGGCGAGCTGGAAGAACTGGCCCGCAAGATCGCCGAAGCCGGCATGCCGAAGGCCGTTGAAGCCAAGGCGCGCAACGAACTGAACAAGCTCAAGCAGATGTCGCCGATGTCGGCCGAAGCCGCTGTGGTGCGCAACTACCTGGAGTGGCTGCTGGGCGTGCCGTGGAAGAAGCGCAGCAAGGTGCGCAAGGACCTGAAGGCTGCGCAGGACACCCTCGACGCCGATCACTACGGCCTGGAGAAGGTCAAGGAACGCATCCTTGAATACCTGGCGGTACAGTCGCGCGTGAAGCAGATGAAGGGACCGATCCTGTGCCTGGTCGGGCCGCCGGGCGTGGGCAAGACCTCGCTGGGCCAGTCCATCGCCAAGGCCACCAACCGCAAGTTCGTGCGCATGTCGCTGGGCGGCGTGCGCGACGAGGCCGAGATCCGTGGCCACCGTCGTACCTACGTCGGTTCGATGCCGGGCCGCATCGTGCAGAACCTCAACAAGGTCGGCAGCAAGAACCCGCTGTTCGTGCTCGACGAGATCGACAAGATGTCGATGGACTTCCGTGGCGATCCGTCTTCGGCGCTGCTGGAAGTGCTCGACCCGGAGCAGAACAACGCGTTCAACGACCATTACCTGGAAGTGGACCTGGACCTGTCCGAAGTGATGTTCGTGGCCACCTCGAACTCGCTCAACATTCCCGGCCCGCTGCTGGACCGCATGGAAGTGATCCGCATCCCCGGCTACACCGAGGATGAGAAGCTCAACATCGCCACCCGCTACCTGGTGCCCAAGCAGGTCAAGGCCAACGGCCTGCAGCCGGAAGAGCTGGAGATCGGCAGCGATGCCATCCAGGACATCGTGCGCTACTACACGCGCGAATCGGGCGTGCGCAACCTGGAACGCGAGATCGCCAAGATCTGCCGCAAGGTGGTGAAGGAGATCGCGCTGGCCGGCCCGCAGCCGGTGAAGGCGAAGAAGGGCGCGAAGAAGAAGGCGCTGGTGAGCGTGTCCAGCAAGAACCTGGACAAGTACCTGGGCGTGCGTCGCTTCGACTTCGGCCGTGCGGAGGAAGAGAACGAGATCGGCCTGGTCACCGGCCTGGCCTGGACCGAGGTGGGCGGCGACCTGCTGCAGATCGAATCGACGCTGGTGCCGGGCAAGGGCCAGCTGATCCTGACCGGCCAGCTCGGCAACGTGATGAAGGAATCGGCTTCAGCGGCGCTGTCGGTGGTGCGTTCGCGCGCGGTCGGCTTCGGTATCGACAGCGACTTCCTGCAGAAGCACGACGTGCACCTGCACGTGCCCGATGGCGCCACCCCGAAGGACGGCCCGAGCGCCGGTGCGGCAATGGTCACCTCGCTGGTGTCGATGCTGACCAGGGTGCCGGTGCGTGCCGATGTGGCGATGACCGGCGAGATCACCCTGCGTGGTCGCGTCACCGCCATCGGTGGCCTGAAGGAAAAGCTGCTGGCGGCACTGCGTGGCGGCATCCGCACGGTCATCATCCCGGAAGAGAACCGCAAGGACCTGGCCGACATTCCGGCCAACGTCACCCGCGATCTGAAGATCGTCCCGGTGAAGTACATCGAAGAGGTCCTGGACCTGGCGCTGGAGCGTCCGTTGGCACCGAAGAAGGCGCGCAAGAGTGCGCAGCGTGTCACGGTGCGCAGCAAGGCCAAACCGAGTGGAAGCGCGCGCGTCAAGCATTGACGCGCGCTGTCCAATGGCCCGAAACCCGCGTCATTGCTGGCTTTCCAGCTTGCGTGGGGGTAGGGCCACTGGTATAAAAGCAGCACTCGCGAATGAGTGATCGCTGTCAGCGATGACTGAATCGGCGAACCGTTTCCACATGGTGGCCGCATGCAGAAGGCATGCGGTTGCTTCCCTGTCGAATAAGCGGAACCCACCGCCAAAGGAGTTGTAGAGAATGAACAAGACCGAATTGATCGATGCCGTTGCTGAAGCTGCCGACCTGACCAAGGCCGAGTCCAGCCGCGCTGTCGATGCCGTCGTTGCTGCCATCACCAAGGCGCTGAAGGACGGCGATGCGGTCACCCTGGTTGGCTTCGGTACCTTCCAGGTCCGCGACCGTGCTGCACGCACCGGCCGCAACCCGAAGACCGGCGACACCATCAAGATCGCTGCTTCGAAGAATCCGTCGTTCAAGGCTGGCAAGGCCCTGAAGGATGCTGTAAACTAAGCGGCTCGCTGGGGTGCTTAGCTCAGCGGTAGAGCGTCTCCTTTACACGGAGAGGGTCGGGGGTTCGAAACCCTCAGCACCCACCACAGCACCGCGGTAAAAGTTTGAGTGTGGAGCGGTAGTTCAGCTGGTTAGAATGCTGGCCTGTCACGCCGGAGGTCGCGGGTTCGAGTCCCGTCCGCTCCGCCATTCAACGAGGCCTCCGGCCAAAAGCTGGAGGCTTTGTTTTCTTCCCGGTCCAGGCCGGCTGGAAAGCAAAAAAAGCAACAATGCGGAGCGGTAGTTCAGCTGGTTAGAATGCTGGCCTGTCACGCCGGAGGTCGCGGGTTCGAGTCCCGTCCGCTCCGCCACTACATCGAGGCCCCCGGCCTGAAGCCGGGGGCCTTGTCTTCTCCCCGGAAGGCTCGGGAAGAAGGCGAAAGGTTTTTGCAAGAACGGAGCGGTAGTTCAGCTGGTTAGAATGCTGGCCTGTCACGCCGGAGGTCGCGGGTTCGAGTCCCGTCCGCTCCGCCATTGCAGAATTCTTAAGTCCCTGTGAAAAAACTTTGAAAAAAGTGTTCATCGGGCTGGGTTTCCAGGGAGTCTTCGGATATACTGGGCGCCTGCAAAGTTTCAGCGCGGAGCGGTAGTTCAGCTGGTTAGAATGCTGGCCTGTCACGCCGGAGGTCGCGGGTTCGAGTCCCGTCCGCTCCGCCAACTCTAAAAGCCCTCGGCGCAAGCCGGGGGCTTTTTCTTTGTGCCGTCGGAAGCGGTGCGCAGGCCACGCCGGTGCTGCTTTTGGTCCCTGCGACGAAGCGGGTTACACTGCCGGGCTCGCCAATCAGGCCTTGTGATTCCTCACCATGCTGCAGAAACTCCGCGACAAGACCTCAGGCTGGATCGTCACCGTGATCCTGGGGCTGCTGATGATTCCGTTCCTGTTCGTGATCGACAACAGCTACCTCGGTGGCGTTGGCGCACAGAACGTGGCCAAGGTTTCCGCGCCGCCGACCTGGTGGCGTTCGGCACCGTCGTGGTGGCCGGTGCGCATGCTGTGGCAGCATCATGAGATCAGCGCGCAGGATTTCCGCACCCGCTTCGAGCAGGAGCGCATGCGTGAGCGCCAGCAGCAGGGCGAGAATTTCGACCCGCGCGCGTTTGAAAGCACCGAAAACAAGCTGGCCGTGCTCGATCAGCTGATCGACGAACAGGTCGTGCGCCTGGTCGGCGAGCAGGCCGGTGTCGTGATCGGCGATGGCGCGGTGCGCGAGTACATCGCCACCATCCCGGCCTTCCTCGATTCGAACGGCAAGTTCAACGAGAACAACTACCGCCTGGCGCTTGCCGGTGGCAATCCGCCGCGCACGCCGACCCAGTTCCAGGAACTGGTGCGTGAGAGCCTGCAGCAGTCGGTGATCCCGTCGGGCCTGCAGAACTCGGGCTTCGTTACCCAGTCCGAGACCGAGCGCCTGCTGAAGCTGCTGGGCGAGACCCGCGATGTCGAACTGGCCGCGCTGCCGGAAGTGCCGGCCGATACCGCGCCGGTGACCGACGCGCAGATCAAGCAGTGGTACGACAGCCATGGCAAGGACTTCCGCCAGGCCGAGAGCGTTTCGCTCGAGTACGTCGAGATCAATGGTGCGAACCTGCCGGCACCGACCGCCGCCGACGAAGCCACCCTGCGCAAGCGCTATGAAGACGAGAAGGCGAAGTTCACCACGCCGGAGCAGCGCCAGGCCTCGCATATCCTGATCACCGGCGACGGTGCCGAAGCCAAGGCGAACAAGATTGCCGCCGAAGCCAAGGCCGCCGGCGCCGACTTCGCTGCACTGGCCAAGGCCAACTCGGAAGACCCGGGTTCGAAGGGCCAGGGTGGTGACCTGGGTTGGGTCGAACGCGGCGCGATGGTCAAGCCGTTCGAAGATGCGCTGTTCGCTGCCAAGGCCGGTGACGTGATTGGTCCGGTCAAGACCGAGTTCGGCTATCACATCATCAAGGTTGCTGCGGTTCGTGGCGGCCAGGGCAAGTCCTTCGAGGAAGTGCGTGACACGCTGGCTGCCGAGCAGCTGAAGGCCGACGGCGAGCGCGGCTTCAACGAACTGGCCGGCCGTCTGGTCGACGCCATCAACAAGAGCCCGAGCGATCTGGCTGCCGCGGCCAAGGAAGTGAACCTGCCGCTGCAGACGCTGGGCCCGATCACCCGTGCCACCGCCAGCGGCATCGCCGCTGACCCGGGCGTGCTGCGTGCCGCCTTCTCCGACGTGCTGGTGCAGGACGGGACCGCCAGCGACCCGATCGCGCTGGGCGGCGCGACCAACCACAGTGTGGTCATCCGCGTGGCCGCGCACACCCCGGAACAGGCCATGCCGCTGGACAAGGCGCGCGAGCAGGTGATCGCCGCGATCCGTGCCGACCGTCAGCGCCAGGCCAGCGACAAGGCGGCCGATGCCGTGCTGGCCAAGCTGAAGGCGGGCGCCACCCTGCAGTCGCTGGCGGCCAGCGAGAAGCTGCAGCTGAGCCCGATGCCCGGCCTGCCGCGCAGCCAGCCAGTGCCGACCCCGGAAATCAACCGCGCGATCTTCAGCGCGCCGGTGCCGGCCGATGGCAAGCCGAGCTACGGCAAGGTCGATGTCAACGGCCATGCGTTGCTGTTCGCGGTGAACAAGGTGAACCCGGGCGACGTGAAGGAAGTGACCGCCGAGCAGCAGAAGCAGCTGAAGGACCAGCTGAGCCAGATCGATGGCATGGCTGCGGCCAAGGCCTATGTCGAGGCGATGCGCAAGAAGTTCGTGATCCAGACCACCGAAGCGAACCTGTAAGCCTCGCGGCGTGCAGGATCGAAGAAGGCCCGGCAATGCCGGGCCTTTTTTGTCTTCGCGTCGTTTGTGGCGCGCTTGGCCTCTGGTAGTGGTCGAGCTTGCTCGACCGCCTTTTGTAAGGTCGAGTCGTGCTCGACTGCATCCGCTGGGCGCAGGCATGAAAAAGCCGAGCATGGGCTCGGCTCTATACGGGAGGCGCTTGGCCTGTGCGTCAATCCTCGACGCGCAGCACCGCGCCAGGCTTCAGCACGCTGCTGCCGCTCAGGCCGTTCAGCGACAGCAGGGCCTTGACCGGCATGCCGTAGCGGCGGGCGATGGTCCAGGCCGACTCGCCATCACGCACGGTGTGGCGGCGGCTGCGCGGACGGTCGGCGATCGCGGCGACGGTTCTGGTGACCTGCGGCGTCGGTACAGCGGCCGCCACCGGTGCGGTGGTGGCGACCAGCGCGGTCGCTGCCTCCGCTACCGTCGCATTTGCGGCCGAGACCGGCGCCAGCACGCGGGTGGTACCCGAGGGGCGGCCACCGGAGGCCAGGGCCGGGTTGAGGCGGGCGATCCTGGCAGGGTCCAGGGCGCGCTGTGCGGCCCACTGCTGCACGCTGGTGCCCGCAGGCAGGGTGTGGTCCTTCAGCACCGGCACGGTGCGGTCCAGCGAGGCCATCACGCCAGGCTGGTCTTCCACGTCTTCCAGCACGCAGGCCAGGGCATGCAGCTTCTCGACGTAGGCATGGGTGACCGGCGACAGGCCGGGCAGCGCTGAAGGCTTGGCGTTCTGCGCGTTCATGCCAGCCTTGCGCATGGACTGCAGCACGCGGTACTCGCCGGCGTTGTAGGCCATGGTGGCCAGGCGCCAGTCGCCGCCGAACATGCCGTGCAGGGTCTTCAGGTAGCGCACTGCGGCCTGGGTCGAATCGACCGCCGACAGGCGGCCGTCATAGCCGTTGGTCATCGGCACGCGGTGGTTGCGCGCGGTGGTGGCGATGAACTGCCACAGGCCGGTCGGGCCGCTGCCATTGCGGGCATTGGGCCGGTAGCCGCTTTCCACGAAGGGAATCAGCGCGAACTCGGTGGGCAGGTCGGCCTTGCGCAGCTCTTCGACCACGTAGCCGAACAGCACCAGCGCATCGTCATCCTGGTTGGCCAGGCGCGAGGGGGCGTGGGCGAACTGCTTCTGCCAGCGCGGGCTGGTGGCCTCGGCGTCGCAGCTGGGTTCGGCCAGGCCGTCGCGGAAGCTGGTGAAGATCTCCTGGCCGTTACGCACCGAGGCTGCTGGCAGCGCGGACGGATCCAGCGGCAGGGCCGCGGCAGCGGTCAGGTTCTGGCTGATGCCGGCGCCCAGCGACTGCGCGCCCGCGGTTCCGGCCAGCCCCAGGGCAAGGCCCAGGGCCAGCGGCAGACTTCGGCGCATCATGCGCGGAAGCCGTCTTTCCAGTGCCGGAGACCGGCCATCACGTCGACGTCGTCAACGACGTCACGGCCCAGGTGTGCCGAGACCGACGCACGGATCGGCGCCGCGTGCACACGCAGGAAGGGATTGCAGTCGAATTCGTTGGCCAGGGTTACCGGCAGGGTGGAACGGTCATCGCGGCGCATGGCCAAAGCCTCCTCTTGGCGCTGCCACAGGGCAGCGTTGGCGGGGTCGACATGCCGCGCGAAGACGGCATTTGACACGGTGTACTCATGAGCGCAACAAAGCAGCAGTTGCGCGGGCAAGGTACCCAGCTTGCGCATCGATGCCAGCAGCTGGGACGGCGTACCTTCGAACAGACGTCCACAGCCCAGGCTGAACAACGAATCTCCGCTGAAAAGATGTTCAGCAGTGTGAAACGCGATGTGGCTGCGGGTATGCCCGGGCACGGATAGTACGTGGAACGTCCGGCCCAGTGCCTGAACGCGTTCACCTTCGCCGACGCGTTCGGTGGCCGTGGGGATGCGCTCTTCGACCGGCGCGATGACCCGTACACCGGGAAAACGAGCCTGCAGTGCGGGCACGCCACCGATGTGGTCGTCGTGGTGGTGGGTGAGCAGGATCGTGTCCACGCGCAGGCCCTGATCGGCCAGTGCGAGCACTGGCGCGGCATCGCCGGGGTCGACGACCACGGCAGTGCCATCGTCGGCGATCAGCGTCCAGATGTAGTTATCCGCAAATGCGGGCAGGGCAGTCAGTCGCATAGAATTGGACCATGCCCGCGCTGCAGAGCACCCGTCAAGCGAGCCAGACCCCGTGGTTCGACAGTGAGCCGGCGGCGGCGCTGCGCGTTCTGGAACGGCAGTTGCTGCTTCCGCAGCTGTCGGCGCTGCCCGCGCAGCCCTGGCTGTGGATCGCGCCGAGTGCGGCCTGGCTGGAGGATGCGCAGCTGGGTGGGCGCGGCCTGCGCCTGTACCGGCAGGGGGCGGGGCCGGGCTATGACGGCGATACCCGCTGCGGGCTGCCCTTGCCCCTGGCCAACGAGAGCGTCAATGCGATCGTGCTGCAGCATGTCACCACCGGCGATGCCGACCTGCTGCTCGACGAGTGCGAGCGCGTATTGATGCCGGGCGGCCATCTGTGGCTGAGCAGCCTCAATCCGTTCAGCCCCTACCGCACGCACTGGCGGCAGCATGGGCTGGTGGTGCGTACGCCGCAGCGGATCCGCCTGCTGCTCGGCCGCCATGGCCTGGAGTGCGACGATATGCGCTACCTCGGCCCGCTCTGGCGCGGTGCCGGCAGCCGTCGCCCGGGGGGCTGGGCGCCATTGCGCGCGGCCTGCCTGTTCCATGCGGAGAAACGCACGCTGGCCCTGCCCGGGCCGAAACCGCTGCCGGTGCGCTGGCACGGCACCGTTGCTACCTGATTCTGGAGCTGTATTGAAAACCATCGAAATCCACACCGACGGATCCTGCCTCGGCAATCCCGGCCCCGGCGGCTGGGCTGCGTTGCTGCGCTACAAGGGCCACGAGCGCGAGCTCAGTGGCGGTGAAGCGCACACCACCAACAACCGGATGGAGCTGATGGCGGCCATTTCCGGGCTGGAGACGCTGACCGAGCCGTGCAACATCGTGCTCTACACCGACTCGCAGTACGTGCGGCAGGGCCTGACCCAGTGGATGCCCGGCTGGATCCGCAAGAACTGGAAGACCGCTGGCGGTGATCCGGTGAAGAACCGCGAGCTGTGGGAGCGCCTGCACGCGGCCACGCTGCGGCACCAGATCGACTGGCGTTGGGTGAAGGGCCACTCCGGCGACCCGGACAATGAGCGGGTGGATACCCTGGCCCGCAACGCGGCGATCCAGATCCGCGACGCCAGCCCGGTAAACTGAGCCCATGCGTCAGATCATCCTCGATACCGAAACCACCGGCCTGGAGTGGAAGAAGGGCAACCGCATCGTCGAAATCGGCTGCGTGGAGCTGTTCAAGCGCCGCCCGACCGGCAACAACTACCACCAGTACATCAAGCCGGACTGCGAGTTCGAACAGGGCGCGCAGGAAGTCACCGGCCTGACCCTGGAGTTCCTCGATGACAAGCCTGAATTCGCGCAGATCGCCGATGAGTTCCTGGCGTTCATCGATGGCGCCGAGCTGATCATCCACAACGCGGCGTTCGACCTTGGCTTCCTCGACAACGAGTTGTCGCTGCTGGGGCCGCAGTACGGAAAGATCGCCGACCGCTGCACGGTCATCGATACCCTGGCGATGGCGCGTGAGCGCTTCCCGGGCCAGCGCAACTCGCTGGATGCGCTGTGCAAGCGGCTGGGCGTGGACAACTCGCACCGTGCGCTGCATGGCGGCCTGCTCGATGCGCAGATCCTCGGCGATGTCTATATCGCACTGACCTCGGGCCAGGAAGAGATCGGCTTCGGCTTGGGCGATGACGATGGCGGCGGTGCCGGCGCGGCGTTGCAGGCTTTCGATACCAGCAAGCTGCTGCCGCGTCCGCGCGTGGTGGCTACGCCGTCGGAACTGGAAGCGCACGCTGCGCGGCTGGAGCGGCTGCGCAAGAAGGCCGGCCACGCGCTGTGGGATGGCCCGAAGGTGGAAGAGCCCGCCAGCGCGTAATACATCGAGGTAGTGCCGGCCGCTGGCCGGCATCGTCGTGATACGAGGTTCCCCGGGTGAGCCGGCCAGCGGCCGGCACTACCGCCTCCACGCATGGCGTGGCTCTACCGGTTAATGGCAGCGCACCAGGATCACGCTGATGTTGTCACGACCACCGCCGTCGAGTGCGGCGGCGACCAGCGTATCCACGCATTCCTGCGCGCTGGCATCTTCGAATGCCAGGGTGCGGGCGATGCCGCGGTCATCCACTTCCTCGGTGAGACCGTCACTGCACAGCAGCAGCTGCATGCCCGGACGCAGCTCCCCACTGGTGGTGGCCACGTTCAGGTGGGCTGGATCGGTCACGCCCAGTGCCTGGGTGACCACGTTGCGATGCGGATGCGCGCGTGCCTGTTCGGCGGTCAGGTTGCCCTGCGCGACCAGTTCCTGCACCACGCTGTGGTCCTGGCTGAGCTGCGCCAGCTGGCCGTCGCGCCACAGGTAGGCGCGGCTGTCGCCGACCCAGGCCACTTCATAGCGGTTGCCCTGCACGCGCGCGGCGACCACGGTGGTGCCCATCGGCAACGTGTCGTTGCGCCGGCGCGAGGCGCGGATGATCTCTTCGTCGGCAGTGCGGATGGCCTGTGCCAGCGGTGCGCCGCGGCGGATCTCGCGCACGATGGTTTCGCGTGCCAGTGCACTGGCCACTTCGCCGCAGGCATGCCCGCCCATGCCGTCGGCCACCAGCCACAGGGCCAGCTCGCTGTCACCGTAGTAGGTGTCCTCGTTGAGCTCGCGGCGCATGCCGGGGTGGGTGAGGTGTCCGAATTCGATCATGGTAGGCAGGGCGGGGTATTGCCGGGGGAGACAGGCATCATCGGGTGGCCGCAGGCATCCGGCAAGGCATGCGCCCAGGAAATTTTCAGTTCGTTGGCCGGAATGACTTGTCGTCGGCCTCACTTCCTCGTATGATGCGCGTCCCCGGTCCGCCGGGGACCACCCGGAGAGGTGGCAGAGTGGTTGAATGTACCTGACTCGAAATCAGGCAGGCGTTTATAGCGCCTCGGGGGTTCGAATCCCCCCCTCTCCGCCAGATAAAAGAAAAGGGCTGCCGAAAGGCAGCCCTTTTCTTTTATCTGGCGCGGGACACGACGCGCGTTTCGCGCGCCGCCCCACACGTTGCGTGGCAACGCGTGGGCCCCTCCCTTTGCCTGCCTCTCCCCGCCCCTGTCGGGGCAGCCCCTCAACAGAGGGGCTTGTTTCACCCGGCGATTCCCTGTGTGGCGGATGCAAGTCATTGCTTGGATGAGTTCGGTGATCATCCCCTCGACTGGATAGGGCTGCCGAAAGGCAGCCTTTCTTCTTCCATCAGGCGCGGGAACGCGACGCGCGTTTCGCGCGTCGCCCGAGACGTTGCGCCGCTCGTTGCCCGCTGGGTGCATCCACGCACGGCGTGGAAGGCAAGGCCATTCGCACAGGGTGGGGACCGATGCCCTGTGCGAATGGCGTGTGCTCAGAACGTGTAGCCCAGCCCCAGCTGTATGCCGTTCTGGGTCTGGCCGTCGCGCCGCTCGCCCACGTAATCAACCATCACCGACAGGCGCTTGCTGGCACGGCTGGTCACGCCCAGGTTCCAGGCCAGGACCTGCTCACCGACGGGCTGGCTGCTGGCACTGAACAGCAGGTCCGGGGCGGCGGCGAAGCCGTTGCTGTAGCGGGCCTGGGTATCGCCCAGCTCCTTCTGCCAGACCACGCGGGCCCGCGGGGTGATGCGCTCGCCGTTGTTGCCGTCGAAGGTCTTGAACAACTGCAGGCCGGCGCCTACGCGGATGCTCTCCAGGCTGCCACTGCGGCCGATGAGTGCGGCTGCGTCCTGGCCTTCGTTGAAGTGCGTGGCCGAGGTGCGCATGTAGTCGATCACCGGCAGCAGCGGCTGTATCACCACGCCGTTGCCGGTGGTGAACGAGAACGCATGCTCCACGCGCGCGGAGATCGCGTCGTTGCTGTACTTCGCGCGCAGCGGTGCCTGCAGGCCCTCGATCCCCTCGATGCTGCGACGGGTGTCGTGGCGAAGATCGGTGTAGCGGACAGCGGCGGACAGGTAGCCACGCGAATAGAGCGCGTCCACGTAGCCGCCGATATCCAGCGCGCGGACATCGCCGCTGAATCCTGCACCTTCACTGGACCGGGTCGACATGTCGGCCGCGGCAAGGCTCACGCCCAGTGTCACGCGGTCGTCTGCCAGACGGGTATCGGCACCAAGCGCGATGCCGCCGATGGTGTGGTTCAGGCCGGCGACGCCCGCACCACCCTCGATACGGCCATGGCTGCCGAACCCGCGTGCCCAGAAGCTGCGGTTGTGTCCGGCGTCGCCCGCATCACTGCCCGCATCTGCCGGTGCGACCAGGTGCATCGCCAGCTGGTTGAACAGGCGACTGCCGGTCGTTACCGATTGCGCCGAGGCGGTCTGTGCGGCCTGTGCAGCCAGGCCGTCCGCATCGCCACCGCTGCGTGATGCTGCCTGGTGCTGCTGCACGACGTTGCCGATGCTGCCGACCAGTGCGGAATCGGCCAGGCGCAGGCTGGCATGCGCGTCGCCGCGCAATGCTCCCGCCTGGCGCGCGATGTCATCGCGGTCAGCGAACTGCAGGGCACCCAGCAGTCCGCTCATCGAGGAGGTGCGCTGCGCAGCGGCCTGTTGCAGTGCGATGCCCAGACCGTCGCCGGATGCGGCGTTGCCGAACAGGCGTGTGTCGTCGAAGGACGGATTGGCGGTCAGCCACAGGCCGCTGCCGGTCTGGTTAACGGTGAAGCTGAGCAGTGAATTGTGGCGAGGGCGGAACACGGCGCCGGGAGCGGTGAGGTCCACTGCGCTGCCGGCCTCGCCACTGCGCTCGACGTACTGGAAGCGCCCTTCGATGAAGTCCGACACCGGCGCCGCGCGGGTCAGGGTATCGGGCGTGGCGGTGCGGCACCACAGGCCAGCGTACTCACCGTTCGACGGGCTGCAGGGGGCGATGGGCAGCTGCAGGGCGCTGGCTTCCACCTGGGTCCCCACCAGGTGGTTCTGCTGCCCAGCCGGGAAGAACGCCTGCTTGACGTCCAGCGTCAGCCTGGCGGTGGGGGCAATGCTCAGCACGGCGCGGTTGATGTTGCCGAACAGGTTGTAGTCACCCGCCTGCCGGTCCTCATCGACCAGGAAGTAGCGGGCTTCTTCCAGCGTCAGTGCCGGTGCAGTGCGCTGGCTGTCGACCTGGAAGGCCAGGTTCGCACCGTCATTGAGGTTGATGTAGCGACCCTTGCCGATCCGGAAGCGCTCGCTGGTGAACACGTCGTCGCCACCCGGCGCGAGTGCTTCCAGCGAGTAGGGGCGCATGACGATGCCGGACGGCGCGAGCGTTCCGCCCTCGTTGATGTCGATCGTGGCATTCAATGAACCGTGCCCGGTCAGCACGCCGCCGCGTTCGATCACGGTCAGGCTGCGCAGTGCGCCCTGCTGCAGTTCGATGCGCCCGCCATTGCGGGCGCCGATGGCTTCGGCGTGGTGGATCCAGCCATTCTGCTGCAGGCGCAGGGTGCCGCCATCGGCCACCACATACTGGGCGGCGGAGGCGGTATCCAGTGACCAGACACCGCCCTTGCCGATGCGGATCACACCGAAGGCGTCGTCCAGCCGGATGTCCGGGGCCGATTGCTGGAAGTAGCGCAGGTTGGCCAGCGCATTGGTGTAGCGCCCGCGCACGGCCAGGTTCGGATTGAGGTCTCCGCTCACTTCCTTGTCGACGGAAAGCACGTCGCCAGGCTGGACGTAACCGGCTTCGGTAACGACGCGATCACTGTAGAAGGTGACACCGGGATACGCGGTGCAGTTGCCTGCCGCGCTCTGGTCGCGGGTCGGGCAGAAGCGCGTGGCCACGGCCGCCACGTTCGGGTCGAAGTAGCGCAGGAAGCCCGACTGCTGGGTCAGTTCATAGTGCGCCTGGACGATGCGCGCTTCGATGACCGCGAAGTCGGTCGGGCCGAACATGTCCCGGTAATACTTGATGTACTTGTCCTGCCCCGGGTAGGGGGTAGGACCGTTCGGGCCGGATTCGCCATGGATGCCCAGCACCGTCTCCGTGTAGTTGCCGTGCGTCGGCAGCAGGCCGAACTGCGTGACCTTGCGCTTCACGCCGGCAACGAAGGCGTCGGCGCAGGCCGAGTAGCAGCCGCCGTCCAGTACGGTATCCAGCCCGTGCTGGCGGATGATGGCACCCATGCCCACGCCACCGGAGGCGGCCCCGCCGGGCGAGTTGCGGAACACCACCTGGCGGAGCGGCGTACCCCGGGCCTGCGCGGCCAGGATGTAGACCTCCAGCGTCTGCGGATCGGTCGCCAGTACATTGCCGGTGTAGTAGAGCGTGTCTCCATTCACGTGGAAGGCACTGGCATGGGCCTGCGGTGAGGCAGCGATGCCGAGAAGTGCTGCAACAAGGGCACTGCCGAGGACGGTGGCGCGACGGGTGGGGAGGGCGGGATATCGATGCATGCGGAGTTCCACGGAAAGGAGTGAAGTGCGGATGCCGCCCCTTCTTCGCTGCATGAACACGCTGATGCGGCGTGGTTTCGACACGTTGCAGCGTGGGCAGGGCGGGTCGCGCGCGCTCGGCCGTTGGACTGGCCGGGCGAGGAGGCGACAGGCCGCCTCTCCAGACCGCTAACGCAGCTGCGGGGGGATCTCCCCCAGTCATCGCGCTCGGCTGACCCTGCGGGCGACGCGGCGCAGCGTTTGCGCCGCGCGGGTTACCATGTATGCATCACCTGCTGGAGCCTTCCCCCATGAGCGCTGAAATCCTTGTCCCCGTGTCCTTCGGCGAGCTGCTGGACAAGATCTCGATCCTGCAGATCAAGTCCGAGCGCATCAGCGACGAGGGCAAGCTGGCCAACGTGCGCAGGGAGCTGTCGGCGCTGGAGCAGACCTGGATGGCGCACCCGGCGGCGGTGAAGGACATCGCCAAGCTGCGTGCCGAGCTGAAGGCGGTCAACGAGCAGCTGTGGGACATCGAGGACGACATCCGCCTGAAGGAAAAGGCGCAGGCGTTCGACCAGGGCTTCGTCGACCTGGCGCGCAGCGTCTACCTGCGCAACGACGAGCGTGCGCGCATCAAGAAGGCGATCAACCTGGCGCTGGGCTCGGCATACGTGGAAGAGAAGTCCTACCAGGATTACGCGCAGCGCGCGTAATCCCGGCGGCCAAAAGGGGGAGGTCCACGCCACGCGTGGATGAAACCGCAGGGCGCAGGCCAACGCCCGGCCGGCCCATCACCCCAGATGATCGGCCACGTAACGCTCGAAAGCCGTGATGCCGTCTTCGACAGTGATCAGTTCCATCACATCGTCGAACTCGATCTTGGTGCCCCATTTCAGATCGGCAGCCTGCTTGGCCAGGTACTTGCGTGCGGCGTCGTCGTAACGGTCCACGCAGTAGCGGCGGTCCGAGTACGGTCCGCTGCGGTTCGGGTTGCTGGCCGCATGCAGGCCCAGCACCTTGGCGCCCATCGCGTTGGCGATGTGCATCGGGCCCGAGTCCGGAGTCATCACCAGGTTGGCGCGGGCAAGCAGGGCAGGCAGCTGCTTCAAGGTGTCCTTCCCGACCAGGTCCAGCGCCGGCGTGAGTAGTTGTGCCTGGATGGCATCGGCCATGCTGCGCTCCAGTTCGCTGCGGCCACCGCACAGCACCACCTGCCAACCACGCTGCGCGGCGTGGTTGGCCACGGCTGCATAGCGGTCTGCATACCAGTTGCGGCGCACGTGGCTGGAACAGGGCGAGATCATCAGCACCGGGCGCCCATCGTCCTGCCATTGCGCAGCGGCCCAGTCATATGCGGACTGGGGCACGGCCAGGTCCCAGCTGACCTCGGTCTGGCGCAGGCCCAGCGGCTCGCAGAAGCTGCCGATGGCATCCAGCACATGGACGCCGGGGCGGTCTGGAATGCGCTCGTTGATGAAGAGCCCGTGCAGGTCCTTGGAACGGCTGCGGTCGTAGCCGATGCGGCGCTCGGCGGGAATGAACGCCGACAGCAGGTTGGCGCGGAACGCCACCTGCATCTGCAGCAGCGCTGCAAAACGCCCCGGTGGCAGCTGTTTGCGCAGCTCCTTGACCCCTGCCATGCCGCTCTTCTTGTCGTAGGCGTGGAAGGTGACGCCGGGCAGGCCATCGAGCAGTTTGTGGCCGACCTTGTCGATGATCCAGTGGATCGGCGTGTCCGGACGCGCAGCCTGCAGGGTGCGCACCAGGGGCACCACGTGGGTGACATCGCCGAGTGCGGACAGGCGCAGGAGGCACAAGGAGGAGGACGCTGATGCCATGTGTTGTTAGACTCAATGAAATGGTCGCATTCGACGCCAATGAAGCGCTGACGCCATGCCGCGAGGGTCGCGGCATCGGGGCCATTCTGTTCGACCGCGAGCGGCTGCGGCAAGCCGAGGTTGGCCTGTTCTCGCCCCAGCACTGGGGCAGCAAGGCCCGGCCGGTCGGCGAGGGCGGCCGCGGCAGCGCCTGGTTCATCGATGCGCCGTTCGGCGCCAGCGTGCTGCGCCACTACCTGCGCGGCGGCCTGGCAGCGAAGATCAGCCATGACCAGTACCTCTGGCGCGGGTCGGACCGGACCCGGAGCTTTGCCGAATTCCGCCTGATGCGCGCCCTGCGCGAGAAGAAGCTGCCGGTGCCCCGGCCGATCGCCGCGTACTACATGCGCGAAGGCCTGCGCTACCGGGCGGCAATCCTGATGGAGCGGATCGAGGGCGTGCGCTCGCTGGCCGACCGTGCGCTGGTCGCCGGACGGGGCGCGCCCTGGGAAGAGACCGGGCGGCTGATCGCCCGCTTCCACCGTGCCGGCCTGGACCATGCCGACCTCAACGCGCACAACATCCTGTTCGATGGCAACGGCCATGGCTGGCTGATCGACTTCGACCGCGGGGTGATCCGCATTCCGGCCACCGCCTGGCGCGAACGCAACCTCAAGCGCCTGCTGCGCTCGCTGATCAAGCTGCGCGGCGAGCGCAGCGTGGAGGACGTGCAGAAGGACTACGCGCGGCTGAGGCGCGCCTATGACATGGCCTGGAACCGGGGCACCTGATGGGCTGGTCGTTGCGCTTCCTCGGCGTCGGCAACGCGTCGGCGGTCGAGCTGGGGTCGCCGATGTCGGTGATCGAGCGGGACGGGCGGCCATGGCTGACGATCGACTGCGGCGGCGAAGGCCTGACCGCGTTCAAGGCGCACTACGGGCACATGCCGCAGGCACTGTTCGTCACCCATGTGCACCTGGATCACGTGGCCGGTTTCGAGCGGCTGTTCGTCGATACCTTCTTCAGCACGCAGCGCCGCGGCAAGGTGCGCCTGTATGTGCCTGCCAGCGTGGTGCCGCTGCTGCACAAGCGCATCGGTGACTACCCGAACGTGCTGGCCGAGGGCGGTGCCAACTTCTGGGATGCGTTCCAGTTGATCGTGGTGGGCGAGGCGTTCTGGCACGAGGGCGTGCGCCTGGAAGTATTCCCGGTACGCCACCACTGGCCGGAAACGGCGTACGGCCTGCGCCTGCAGGGCGCGCTGACCTGGAGTGGTGATACCCGGCCGATTCCGGAGATGCTGGCCCGCTTCGCCAATGACAACGAACTGATCGCCCACGACTGCGGCCTGCACGGCAATCCGTCGCATACCGGTGTGGACGACCTGGAGCGCGAGTACAGCGCGGAACTGCAGGCGCGGATGATGCTCTACCACTACGCCAGCGTGGCTGATGGCGTGGCGCTGGCCGCGCGCGGCCACCGCGTGGCGCAGCCGGGGCAGTGCGTGCCGCTGGCGACCCCCACTGCACCGCACGTGCTGGTGCAGGATCCGCCGTGAGCGGTGCCGGCCTGCCCGCCGACGCGGCGCTGGCCGCCGGACTGGAGGTGCTGGAGCGCGCGCTGCATGCGCCTGCGGTGCGGGCCGATCCTGAGCGCCTTGACGCATTGCTGGACGAGGATTTCAGCGAGATCGGCAGTTCCGGGCAATGCTACGGCCGTGATGCAGCCTTGCAGGAGATCCCGTTGGAGCGCGCGCAGGTGCTGATCGAATCGGAACAGTACGCGGTGTGGTTGTTGGCCGAGGGTCTGGCCCAGGTGCGTTATCGCAGCCGCCATTACCTCGACGGCCAGCCGCAAGGCTGGGTGCTGCGCAGCTCGCTGTGGCGCCGGCACGGGGATGGATGGCGGATGCTGTTCCACCAGGGCACGCCCGAGGCACGGTAGGACCGGGCCATGTCCGGCGAAGGGCGCCAACCAGGGTTGGCACCTGCCAGGGGGGCGTCGCCGGAAAAGGCGATGGCCCCGCCGGCTGACCTCGGCGCCCGCGTCGATCGATACCGTTGCTGCCTTCCGGCCCTGGCGGGGTTTTCGACCTAGCGTCGCGAGGGGCCGACGGGGCCACCATAGAGACGTCGGCCGCCCGGAGGGCAGCCAGTTCACGGACCAGGGGAAGCAGCGCGCGATGCGCCAGAGACCACAGCCGGACTGCGCATCGGCTGGCCGATGGCAGACGCGTAGTCTAGCGCAGGCAGGTGCATCGACGCCAGCTTCACGCGCTGAATCCGCTGTAACCCGTTCCCGCCCATGGCGGCCCGGGCCACCCGCCGTTGCTAGAATGCCGGCCAGGAGGAACGGCCTCCCCCACATCGGGAATCAAAGACCAGGACGGCCTGGCCCTACCAAGAGGAGGGCCGTCATGGCCTGGATCTATCTGTTGTTCGCCGGCCTGCTGGAAATCGTCTGGGCCGTGTCCATGAAGCAGTCCGAAGGCTTCACCAAGCTCACCCCCACCGTGGTCACGATCGTCGGCATGATCGCCAGCTTCTGGTTGCTGGCGGTGGCCATGCGCAGCCTGCCGCTGGGCACCGCCTATACGATCTGGACCGGCATCGGCGCGGTCGGTGCGTTCGTGGTTGGCATCGTGTTCCTCGGCGAGCAGGTCAGCCCGATGCGGATCGGTGCAGCGGTGCTGATCGTTTCCGGCCTGGTGCTGATGAAAATCTCGAGCAGCTGAATGATTTACTTATGGCGGGGAAAGGAATCTCCGCTTCCAGCAGGTATATGCATTTTCGGCAAGACCATTTTGTCCGCCCGTTTTATTTGACGTACGTCATGAAAATAACGAGCGTGATTCACATGCCGCTGGCACCGACGGTCGCACAGTGCCGCCATTCGTCGGGCGAAACCGGGGAGTTTTCGCCTTGAGGGACACGCTGTCGTACCTGTCGCCGGGTGCGACCGCGTGAAGATGTGAAGATTTTCAGGAGTTAATGCCTTCGAACCTTGTTTCCACATCGGGAGCCGGGGTGGGCCGCATTGTCTCCAAAAAACCTGCCAGCTGTGCCATCCGGTCTTTTCATGGAGATTTACCGATGAACCGCATTTACCGTCTGGTTTTCAATCGTGCCCTTGGGGTAATGCAGGTTGCTTCGGAGGTCGCCCGGAATCCCGGCGGAAGCGCGGTCAGCGCAGGGCGGGTGCCGCGATTGCGGGCGCACCAACTGGCGGTGGCTTTGGCCGCCACACTGGCCAGCGGATCGGCGTTTGCGGCCTGCACTACCGCAGGTACGACGGTGACCTGCGCCACCGGCTCCAATACCAATTCGCTGACCAACAGCATCAACGGCGTGACGCTGAATATCCAGACCGGCGCCGAGCTCAGCGTGCCGCCGATCGTTGGCGGAAGTGCAGTGAATTTGAGTGGTAACGGCATAACCGTGAACAACCAGGGCACGGTCGATCCCACCATCAACGGTGGCCTGAGCCTGGCAGCGTCGGGCATGGTGCTGGGCAACAATACCGTCGGTGGAAACACCATCAGCGTCAACAATCAGGCAGGCGGGGCGATCAAAGGCCTGGTCAACATCGGCTCCATCCTCGGTTTCGGCGGACAGGCGCTGGTGGTGCAGAACGCTTCCGGCGGTGTCAGCAACATCGTCAATGCCGGTAATGTGGACATGTCGATCTTTGGTGCAGGCCTGTTGACCACGGCCGATGCGGCATCGATCGTAAGCTACGGTGGTGCGCAGACCACTCTCAACAACACCGGCACCATTACCGGCCGCATAGGGTTCCAGGGTTCGGCCACGGCGGGGGCCGGCAATACCTTCCTCAACGCGGGAACCATCAACGGCAGTGTGAACCTGGGCAGTTCGGTCGCCGGCAACACCTTCACCGCCGTGTCTGGTTCCAGCGTCAATACCGCCGGTATCGGCGTGGCCGGGCAGGTCGGCGCGCTTGCGGTGAATCTGGCCGCGGCCGGCATCGTCGACGGTGGCTCGGCGTCCAACAACAGCCTGGTGCTGCAGAACAGCGCCACCGGCCCGGGCAGCGGTACCGGCGGAGCGGTAACCACGCTGGGCTGGAACCAGTACATCAACTTCCAGAGGCTCACCGTCAACAGCGGTACCTGGAACCTGCAGGGTGCGTGGGCGGGTGCGGGCACGACCACGCTCAACGATGGCCTGGTCAATTTCAGTAATGCCGGTTCCTTCGGCACAGGGCTGTTCACCGCCAACGGCGGTGCCATCGCCTCCGCCACGGCCGGTCTGAACCTGGCCAACCCTTTCAGCCTTGGTGGCAATCTGTCCCTGGCAGGGACCAATGCGTTCAGCCTGGGGGGCTTGCTGTCCGGTACTGGCGGGCTGACGGTCAACAACACCGGCATCGTCACGCTCGGCGGCGCAAACCTGTTCTCCGGCGGCGTCAACCTCAATGCCGGCGGCCTGCTGCTGGGCAATGCCGGTGCACTGGGCAGCGGCAACCTGACCGTGGGTGGCAGCGCTTCACTGGATACGACGGCGGGCTTCACCCTGGGCAACAATCTGGTGATCAATGGCGGGGGCTCGCTGAACCTGCTGGGCAGCAATGCGTTGTCATTGAACGGTTCGATCTCCGGTGCCGGCAACCTGACCAAGAGCGGCGCCGGCACCCTCACCTTGAACGGCGCCAATGCGCTGACCGGCAGTTTCAACCTGGCCGGAGGCGCGTTGGCGCTGGGCGCGGGCGGCAGCCTGTCACCCACCGGCGCGATCACGGTCGGCGTCGGTACCACCCTGGACCTGTCGGCGGCCGCCAACCAGACCATCGGTTCGCTGGCGGGCCTCGGCGGTTCGGTCAACCTGGGCAGCCACACGCTCACCCTCGCGGGGCTGGGCGATACCAGCTACAGCGGTACGTTCGCCGCAGGCACGGGTGGCCTGGTCAAGCTGGGCACCGGCGTGCAGACCTTGTCGGGCGTGAACAACCTCAGTGGCGGCGTGGCACTCAACGGCGGTGGCCTGCTGCTGGGCAATGCTGCTGCGCTGGGCAGCGGTGCGCTCAGTGTCGGCGGCAACGTGACGCTCGATGGAACCACGGGGGCGCTTGCACTGGCCAACGCGGTCAACCTCGGTTCGGGTGCCAGCCTCAATCTGCTCGGCAACCAGGCGTTGACGTTCAACGGCGTGATCGGTGGCGCCGGTGGCCTGGTCAAGAGCGGTGCGTCGTCGCTGACGCTCAATGGCGCCAATACCTTCGGCGGCGGCGTGGTGTTCAATGCCGGCAGCCTGGTGCTGGGCAACGGTGGAGCACTGGGAACCGGTGCGCTGAATGTTGGTGGCGTGGTGTCGCTCGACGCCAGCGCCGGCCTCACCGTGGGCAATGGCATCACGCTTGGCGCCGGTGGTTCGCTCGATGTGCTGGGCTCGAATGCGCTGACGCTGGGCGGTGTCATCGGCGGGAGCGGCAGCCTGGTCAAGAACGGCGCCTCCACGCTGACGCTGGGCGGCGCGAACACGTTCACCGGTGGGCTGGCGGTGAATGCCGGAACGGTGTCATTGGCCAGTGGTGGCAGCCTGGCGGCGACCGGCGCAGTCAGCCTGGCCGGCGCTGGCAGCGCACTGGATATCTCGCTGGGTGGCAACCAGACCATCGGTGCGTTGTCCGGCGTGGCTGGCAGCACCCTGGCGCTGGGCAGCAGCACGCTGACCTTCGGTGATGCCACCAACCAGACCTTCGCCGGCGTGATCGGCGGCACCGGTGGCCTGATCAAGCAGGGCACCGGCGTGCAGACGCTGACCAGCGCCAGCACCTTCAGCGGTGGGGTGAATCTTGCCGCCGGTGGCCTGGTGCTGGGCAACGCCGGTGCGCTGGGAGGCGGTGCGCTGACCGTCAGTGGCAACGGTTCGCTGGACGCCACTGCTGCGCTGAACCTGGGCAATGCGATCAACCTCGGCGCGGCGTTGACCCTGCCGGGCAGCCAGAACCTGGCCCTGGCCGGCAACATCACCGGCACCGGCAGCCTGGTCAAGAATGGCGCGTCGACACTGACCTTGAACGGTACCAACACCTTCAGCGGTGGACTGAGCGCAAACGCCGGCAGTCTGCTGCTGGGCAACAGTGGCGCACTCGGTACGGGAGTATTGGGCATTGGCGGCAGCGTCTCGCTCGATGGCGGCGCCCCGCTGAACCTGGCCAACAATGTGTCCCTGGGCGCGGGTGCCGCGCTGTCGCTGCCGGGCTCGCAGGCGATCACGCTGGGTGGCGTGGTGTCCGGTGCCGGCAGGCTGGTGAAGAATGGTGCCACCACGTTGACCCTCAACGGCGCCAACAGCTTCGGTGGTGGGCTGACCGTCAACGGCGGCGGCGTGTTCCTGGGGAACGCCGGCGCACTGGGCACCGGTGCACTGTCGGTGGGCGCCAATGCCACGCTGGACAGTTCGGTAGCGCTGAACCTCGCCAACGACCTCAACCTTGGGGCAGGCGCGGCGCTGGATCTGCTGGGCAGCCAGAACGTGTCGCTGGGCGGTCTCATCAGTGGTACTGGCAGCCTGGTCAAGAACGGTACGGCGACGCTGGCGTTGAACGGCGCCAATACGTTCAGCGGGGGCGTCGGCCTCAACGCGGGCCTGCTGCAGCTGGGCAATGCGCAGGCGCTGGGTACCGGCCAGCTGGACGTGGGCGGCAACGCTTCGCTGGAGGCCACAACGGCGCTGGCGCTGGGCAACAACATCGGTCTCGCTGCCGGTGCCAACCTTTCCGTGCTGGGCAGCAATGACCTGACGCTGGCCGGTCCGGTATTCGGTGCCGGTGGGCTGATCAAGGACGGCACGGCGCGGTTGACGTTGTCGGGCGCCAATACCTACAACGGCGGCACCACCATCAACGCCGGCACGCTGGCGCTGGGCGCAGGCGGCAGTCTCGCCGCAGCCGGTACGGTGAATCTTGCCGGTGCGGGCGCGACACTGGACATCTCCGCCGCCGGTGCGGCACAGACCATCGGCGCGTTGAATGGCGTGGCGGGCAGCCAGCTGGCGCTGGGCGCGCAGTCGCTGACCTTTGGCGGTGCCAGCAATGGCAGCTTTGCCGGTGTGATCGGTGGTACCGGTGGCCTGGTCAAGACCGGCACGGGCGTGCAGACGCTGTCCGGTGCAAACACGTTCAGTGGTGGCCTTGCGCTCAACGCGGGCGGGTTGGTGCTGGGCGATGCAGGTGCGCTTGGTACCGGTGCGCTGGGTATTGGCGGCACCACCACGCTGGACAGCACGGTGGCATTGAATCTGGCCAACGCGGTGAACTTCGGTGCCGGCACCCAGCTCACCCTGGGCGGAACCAGTGACGTTGCATTCGGAGGCGTGCTGAGCGGCAACGGCAGCCTGGTCAAGAATGGTGCGGGCCTGCTGACCCTCAACAACACCAATACCTTCGGTGGCGGCCTGACCTTGAACGGTGGTGGCCTGGTGGTCGGCGCGAATGGTGCGCTCGGTACCGGTGCGCTGGCGGTCAATGCCAGCACCACGCTGGATGCGGGCACTGCAGTGACACTCGGCAATGCGGTCACGCTGGGCTCGGGCGTCGCACTCACGCTGCCCGGCAGCAATGCGCTGACGCTGTCCGGCGTGGTCGGCGGCAATGGCAGCCTGATCAAGAATGGCGGCACCACGCTGACGCTGTCCGGTGCCAACACCTACACCGGCGGTACCACCATCAACGCCGGCACGCTGGCGTTGGGCACGGGTGGCAGTCTCGCCGCAGTCGGTGATGTCACGTTGGGCGCAGGCGCAGGCTTCGATATCTCCGGTGCCGGCGGCAACCAGACCATCGGCGCGCTCAACGGTGCGGGCGACAGCACGCTGACGCTGGGCGGCAATTCGTTGACCTTCGGTACCGCTGGCAACGCCGCGTTCGATGGCGTGATCAGCGGCGGCGGTGGCCTGGTCAAGGTGGGCGCGGGCGTACAGACCTTGTCCGGCGCCAATACCTTCGGTGGCGGCGTGACGCTCAATGCAGGCGGACTGGTGCTCGGCAATGACGCAGCGCTGGGCACGGGCGCATTGACCGTCGGTGGTGCTGCCACGCTGGATACCACCGGCCTGGCAACGCTGGCCAACAACATCGCGCTCAATGCCGGGCTGACCGTAATCGGGACCAATGCACTGACGCTCAACGGCGTCCTTTCCGGGGCCGGCAGCCTGACCAAGAATGGCAGCGCGACGCTGACGTTGAATGGCGCCAACACCTACACCGGTGGCACCAACATCAACGCCGGCACGCTGGCGCTGGGGGCCGGTGCCAGTCTGGCCGCTAGCGGTACCGTCAATCTTGCCACCGGCGCCACGCTGGACCTGTCGGCCGGCAGTGGCACGCAGCAGTTCGGCACGCTGGTCGGCAACGGTACGGTGAACCTCGGTGCCAACTCGATCGAAGTGGGCGGCGCCACCGATGGCACCTTCAGTGGCTCGATCGCAGGCACCGGTGGCCTGACCAAGGTCGGTGCCGGCATCGAGACGCTGACCGGTGCCAACACCTACACCGGCGGCACTTTCATCAACGCCGGTACCCTGGCGATCGGCCCCGGCGGCAGTCTGGCCGCGACCGGTGCGGTGACGCTCACTGCGGCAGGCACGGGCTTCGATATCTCCGCTGCCGGCGCCAACCAGACCATCGGCTCTTTGAACGGCGTGGCGGGTTCGACGGTGAGCCTGGGGGCACAGACCCTGACACTCGGTGGTGTGGGCAACAGCCTCTTCGATGGCGCGATTTCCGGCACCGGTGGCCTGGTCAAGAATGGCGCCGGCATCCTCACGCTGGGCGGTGCCAATCTGTTCAGTGGTGGCGTTGCACTCAACGGCGGTGGCCTGGTGGTCGGCAACAATGCTGCGCTCGGCAGCGGTGCGCTGACGGTGGGAAGCAACGCGACGCTGGATGCATCCACCGGCGTCAGCCTGGCCAACAACATCAACCTCGCATCGGGTGCCAACCTCGATCTGCTCGGCAGTCAGGCGCTGACCCTGGGCGGCGTAATCTCCGGCACGGGCGGGCTGATCAAGGACGGTGCGGCCACGGTGACCCTGAGCGGCGCCAACACCTACACCGGTGGCACCACCATCAACAGCGGCACGCTGGCGATCGGCGCTGGTGGCAGCCTCGCCGCGGCCGGCGCAGTGAACCTGGCCGGTGCCGGCACGTTCGACATTTCGGCGGGCAACCAGGCCATCGGTTCGCTGGCCGGCGTCGCCGGCAGTACGGTGGCGCTGGGCGGCAGCACGCTGACCCTGGGCGGCACCGTGGACAGCACCTTCAGCGGTGCGATCAGTGGCAACGGCGGCCTGGTCAAGAACGGCGCAGGCGTGCAGACGCTCAACGGCGGCAGTACCTTCAGCGGCGGCGTGGCGCTCAACGCCGGTGGCCTGGTGGTCGGCAACAATGCTGCGCTGGGCACCGGTACGGTGACGGTCGGAGGCGCTGCCACGCTCGATTCGAACACTGCGGTCACCCTCGCCAACAACTTCATCCTCAACAACGCATTGACCGTCCTCGGCAGCAACAACCTCACCCTCAATGGCAACCTGAGCGGTACCGGCAGTCTGACCAAGGAGGGTGCAGCGACGCTGACCCTGAACGGCACCAACACCTACACCGGTGGCACCAACATCAATGCCGGTACGTTGGCACTGGGTGCTGGCGCGAGCCTGCACGCCAGTGGCATCGTCAACCTGGCCTCGGGTGCGACCTTCGATCTGTCGGCGGGCAGCGGCACGCAGCAGTTCGGTACCCTGATCGGCAACGGTACGGTGAATCTGGGCGCCAACACGCTGACGATCGGAGACGCCACCAATGGCACGTTCAGTGGTTCGGTGGCCGGCTCCGGTGGCCTGATCAAGGAAGGTTCGGGAACGCAGACGCTGACCGGTACCAACACCTTCACCGGTGGCACCACCATCAACGCCGGCACGCTGGCGATCGGTGCCGGCGGCAGCCTTGCAGCGACCGGTGCGGTCACCCTGGCCAACGCCGGTACCACCTTCGACATCAGCGCGGGTGGTGCGCAGGCGATCGGTTCGCTGGCAGGCGTGGCAGGTTCGACCGTGGCGCTGGGCGGCAGCACGCTGACCCTCAATGGCGTGGGCAATACCACGTTCGCCGGCACCATCGGAGGGGCCGGTGGCCTGGTAAAGAACGGCGCAGGCATCCAGGGCTTGACGGGCGTCAACGTCTTCACGGGCGGCGTGACTCTCAATGCCGGTGGCCTGCTGCTGGGCAACGGCGGTTCGCTGGGCATCGGCGCGCTGACCGTAGGCGGCAACGCCAGCCTGGATGGCACCAGTGCGCTGACTCTGGCCAACACCGTGCAGTTGGCCAGCGGCACGCTAACTCTGGCCGGCAGCAACGCGCTGACCTTGAACGGACCGATCAGCGGTGCCGGTGGCCTGCTGAAGGATGGCGCGGCGACGGTCACCCTGGGCGGTGCCAGCAGCTATACCGGCACCACCACCATCAACAGCGGCACGCTGGCGGTAGCAGCCGGCGGCAGCCTGTCCGGTGCCAGCACGGTCAACCTGGCCGGTGCTGGCACACTGGATATCAGCGCCGGTGGCAACCAGAGCATCGGCGGCCTGGCCGGTGTGGCCGGCAGCACGGTGGCGCTGGGAGGCGCAACGCTGACTACCGGCGGCAACAACGCCAGCACCGTGTTCGCTGGCGTCCTCAGTGGCACCGGCGGCCTGGTGCAGGGAGGTACCGGTACGCTGACCCTGAGCGGCGACAACACCTATACCGGCGGTACCACCATCAACGGTGGCAGCACCCTGCAGATCGGCAACGGTGGCAGCACCGGTTCGGTGCTGGGCGACATCACCAACAATGGCAGCCTGGTCTACAACCTCGGCACCACGGCAACCGTGGGTGCGGTGGTCAGTGGCAATGGCGGTCTGACCCAGGCCGGCAGCGGCACGCTGGTGCTGACCGGCAACAACACCTACACCGGAGGGACCACCATCAATGCCGGCGGCACGCTGCAGATCGGCAACGGTGGTGCGACCGGTGCGATCGTCGGCGACATCACCAACAACGGCGCGCTGGTGTCCAACGTGGCCGGCAACACCACGCTCGGTGGCACCATCAGCGGTAGTGGCGGCCTGACCCAGGCCGGCAGCGGCGTGCTGGTGCTGACCGGCAACAACACCTATACCGGCGGCACCACCGTCAATGCCGGTGGCACCCTGCAGGTGGGCAATGGCGGTGCGACCGGTGCGATCACCGGCAACGTTGCCAACAACGGCAGCCTGGTATTCAACGTGGGCGGCAACACCACCGTCGGTGGCGCGATCAGCGGCAGCGGTGGCCTGACCCAGGCCGGCAGCGGCGTGCTGACCCTGGTCGGCAACAACACCTATACCGGTGGCACCACGATCAATACCGGCGGTACGCTGCAGGTCGGCAACGGCGGGGCAACCGGCGCCATCGCTGGAGACATCACCAACAATGGCGCGTTGATCTCCAACGTGGCCGGCAACACGCAGCTGGGCGGCACCATCAGCGGTACGGGGGGCCTGACCCAGGCGGGCAGTGGGTCGCTGGTGCTGACCGGCACCAACACCTACACCGGGGGTACCACCATCAACGCCGGCGGCACGCTGCAGCTGGGCAATGGCGGCGCGACCGGCTCGATCATTGGCGATGTCACCAACAACGGCACGCTGCTGTCCAACGTGGCCGGCAACACCACGCTGGGTGGCACCATCAGCGGCAGCGGCGGCCTGACCCAGGCCGGCAGCGGCACTCTGACCGTGACCGGCAACAACACCTACACCGGGCCGACCACGATCAATGCAGGCGGCACGCTGCAGGTCGGCAACGGCGGTGCGACCGGCGCGATCGGTGGCAACGTCACCAACAACGGCAACCTGGTGTTCAACGTGGCCGGCAATACCACGGTCGGTGGCGCCATCAGCGGCAGCGGTGGCCTGACCCAGGCCGGCAGCGGCACGTTGATCCTGGGCGGCAACAACACCTATACCGGTGGCACCACCATCAACACCGGCGGCACGTTGCAGGTTGGCAACGGCGGCGCCAGCGGTGCGATCGCCGGCAACGTCAGCAACAACGGCAGCCTGGTGTTCAACGTGGGCGGCAACACCACCGTCGGAGGCACCATCAGCGGCAGTGGTGGCCTGACCCAGGCCGGCACCGGAACGGTCACCCTGACCGGCAACAACACCTACACCGGCGGCACCACCATCAATGCCGGCGGCACCGTGCAGGTCGGCAATGGCGGCGCCAGCGGCTCGATCACCGGCAACATCACCAACAACGGTGGCCTGGTCATCAACACCGGCGGCACCACCACGCTGGGCGGCACCATCAGCGGTGGTGGCAGCATCGTGCAGGCAGGCCCGGGCGGCCTGAACCTGGGCGGCAACAGCGGCGGCTTCAGCGGCACCGGCCAGGTCACCGGCGGTGGCCTGAATGTCACCGGCAACATCGGTGGCCAGTGGACCATCGGCAGCGGTACCACGCTGTCCGGTACCGGGACCATCGGTGGCACGGGTGGCGGCGTGACGGTGTCCAGCGGCGGCGTGCTGTCGCCGGGCAATGGCCCGGGCAACGGCAGTGGTGCGGGCAATGGCACCGGCACGATCACGGTGGGCGGCAACCTGACGTTGTCGCCGGGCAGCACGCTGGGCGTCGATCTGGGTGCCACCGGCAGCGATACGGTACAGGTGGGCGGCAGCGCCAACGTGGGTGGCAGCATCGTCAAGGTGAATACCATCTCGCCGAACACCAGCTACCAGCAGGGCCAGCAGTACACCGTGATCAACGCGGGTGGTGGCGTCAGCGGGCAGTTCGCTTCGGCGACCTCGCCGTCGGCCTTCCTGACCATCACCCCGGTCTATACCGCCAACACGGCCAACCTGCAGATCGACGTAGCGCAGACCGCGGCATTCACCACGGCGGCGAAGACGCGCAACCAGTACAACACCGCTGCAGCGCTGGACAGCCTGCCGCAGAGTGGTCCGGCACTGGGCCTGTACAACACGCTGCTGATGTATGACGCGGGTACCGCGCGTGCGGCGTTCGACCAGTTGTCCGGCGAGGTACATGCGGCCAGCCGTGCGGTGCTGCTGTACGACAACTACCTGGAAGAGGGCATCCGCCAGCGTCTCGGCAGCGAACTGCCGACCGTGCGTGGCGAGCGTGCCTCGGCCTGGCTGGCCGGCAGCGGCAAGGTGTTCCGCCAGGACAGTGACGGCAACGGCGACGACATCCGCTCCAACCGCAATGCACTGATGGCGGGCGTGGACTGGCAGCTGGGCGAACACGTGGTGCTGGGTGCGGCCGCAGGCAACGAGCGGCTGGATACGCGTCTGTACGATCGCAGCTCGCGGGCCCGCCTGCGCGGCAACACGTTCGGCCTGTATGCGCAGGGCCAGTGGAATAACGGCTTTGCGGTCGGTGGCAGCGTATCGCGCGGTGACTACCGCACGCGTACCACGCGTGAGGTGCCGCTGCTGGGCCAGACCCTGTACAGCCGCCAGGATTCGGATGTGACCATCGCGCAGGTGGAGGGCAGCTGGACCTGGACCCATGGCAGGACCCAACTGCAGCCGTATGTGCAGTTCACCAGGCACTGGGTCGACAGCGATCGTGCGGTGGAGCAGGGCGGCACGGCTGCGCTGGTGCTGGAAGGCGGCAAGGACACGCTCAATGTCAGCACCGTGGGCGTGCGCGGCCGTTGGGATGTGGGCAGCGGCGAGCGCTTCCCGGCGCAGCTGACGGTTGGCCTGGGCTGGCAGCATGCATCGGGTGATACCGATGTGGCCAGCCGCAACCGCTTCGCGGTGGGCGGCAATGCCTTCGACGTCTACAGCGCGGTGATGGCACGCAATGCGCTGGTCAGTCAGGTGGGCGTGGCGGTGGGCCTCGGCCGCAACAGCCAGCTGTCGATGTTCGTGCAGGGCCAGCACGGCGATGGCCGCCGCGACGTGGGCGGGCAGATCAACCTGCGTGTGGGCTTCTGAGGAGAGTGGGGCGACGTTGGATCCACGCCTGCGTGGATCCAGGGCGGTGCGGAGGGCTAGACCCTCCGCTCCATCTCCACGGCATCGATCCCGGCGCCGTGGCCATTGGAAACGATCCGCGTCACCTGGAAGCCCAGGCCAGCATAGAAGCCCTGGGTGTGCTGGCTGGTACTGAGCGTGATGCGCTTGATCGAGGGATCCGCTTCGGCCTGGCGCAGGCGTGCCAGCGCCAGTTCCCGGCCCAGTCCATGCCGGTGCAGCGCGCGCTGTACCATGCCCCAGCAGAAACCGGCACTGCCGTCGCCGCGTCGCGACAGGCCGCCGCACGCCACGATGCTGCCATCTCGCTCGATGACCTGGAATGCACAGTCCATGGCCTGTTCGCGCAGGAAGCGTTCGAAGTCGCTGCGCTCTTCGGGCGCGAAGTAGGTGGGCACGTTGCTGTCGAAAATCGACAGGCAAGCGCTGGCATCGGCGGGGCGGTAGAGGCGGAGGTTCATGGGGCTGTGTTTCTCAATCCGGGGCCCAAAGGCGTAAATCAGGTGTCATAGATTCCGCTGTCCCACGGCTCGAAGAAAGCCATGTAGTTGCCCGGCTGCATTTCAACCGCCCAGATGTCGTCCTTCTCAACGGGGTGTCGCACTACGAGGCCGAAGGTAGTGCCAAAGCGTTCCAGAGCAAATGGAGCGACGTTGATCCTCTGATAGGTGACTTCGCCCAGCTCAAGCAGGCGCGCCTCGTACAGGCGCCTGCGTTCTGCCCGGTCCATGGTTGCACGCTGGCCAAGTTCGTCGATGCGGGCCTCAAGCAGGGTTCCAGCGTTGTCGAACAAATAGAGCGCAATGTACTCGCCGCCGCCTTCGCTGGAGCTGGGGACGAAGGGGGTCGTCAGGAAGAACTGCTTTCCGTCAGCGGTCTGTCCGACGTGTTCTGCATGGTAGTCGTCATGCTCAATTGCGATCAGGTCTGGGCGTTGGCTCATGGCGGCTTCCTTCAGGGGAGCGCAATTGAATACCAGCCGCTGATGTAGCTCAAGGTCGTTCGCGACATTCAGGCCGAAATTCCCGCCAGTACCGCATACATGACCACGAAGCTCACCAGGAACAGGTAGACGCCGCCGATGGCCAGGTAGCGAATTATGGTCAGCGCCTTGTTGCCGCCATACACGCGTTGCTGCATCCACAGCAGATAGACCGGGACTGACAGCCACAGCAGTGCATACAGCCATTGGCTGACGGCGCCGAATGCGGGTGATGCGAGCGCGCTGCTGATGCCGGCGACGAGGAAGGTTGCCAGCAGCACCATCATCAGCCAGCAATGGCTGTACAGCGCCACCACCAGGTGTTCCAGATACCCCATCGCCCGCGGAATGTAGGCGACGCGCAGTACCAGTGCGAACACTGGCATCAGGAAAAACAGGGCGCCGGGCAATGCGGTCAGGATCGCCTGCATGTACAGATCGGTCTTGCTTCCCATGCGCTGGATGTTGGCGTTGCCGTTGTGCAGGCGCTTGTTGAGCCAGTTGTTGGCGAACCGGGGCCAGCCGGCCACCACGATGGGGTTGGTGTCAGCGTCCCACGGTTTGCCGTTGACGGTGTGGTTGAAGAAAGTGCCGTTTTCCGTCGTGGCGGCCTCCTTGCCGGCACCGGTGAGCTCGGCGTTGCGCTGCGCGGCTGCGGCATTCACTGCAGCCCTGGCCATGGCGAAGCCGGCGTTGCCGGTGGCGGGTGAGTTGGCCTGCTGGCGATCGATCGTCGCGAGCTGTTCCGCGCGCGCTGCTTCGACCTGCTCCACGGTTGTGGCCCTGGTATACGCCGAACCGCTGCTGCCGCCCATGTCGATGTCGTCGACATGCACGAACAGCTTGCCGATGAAGAAGGTAAACAGAGTGAGGATGACGAACAGCCGCAGGGGCTGTACGTATCCCACGCGACGCCCATTGAGGTAGTTCAGTGTGATACGGCCGGGAACCCAGAGGTCGCGCAGCGTGCGGAAGATGCGCCCGTCCAGGTGCCAGAAGGATTCGAACACTTCTTCAATGGCGTGGCCCACGTGCTTGAGCGGGTTGTGCGCCGATTGCCCGCAGCGATGGCAGTAGTGGCCCTGCAGGGCGGTGTTGCAGTTCTCGCAGGCGGCGTGAGCGCTGTCGGTCGAGCTCATGGGCAATGGGCCAGGCGTCGGTTGAAGGCGCCTACCATAGCGAAATTTCAGGTTTCGTTCAGTTTTGTTTCAGGGTGCCCGGAGCGTGCGGAAGGCGACCAAGAGCATCCACGCATGGCGTGGATCTACTGATGGATCTGGAGGAACAAGCCCCTCTGCTGAGGGGCTGCCCCGACAGGAGCGGGGAGAGGCCGGCAAGGGGAGGGGCCCGAACGTTGCGCAGCAACGTTTGGGGCGAAGCGCGCGCAGCGCACTTCGCGTTCCCAGCCAGCGGCTTCTGCGAGGTACAGCCGATCAGGTATCCCCGCGTGGCGGAAACCCATTGATGGATCTGGAGCAACAAGCCCCTCTGTTGAGGGGCTGCCCCGACAGGGGCGGGGAGAGGTCGGCAAGGGGAGGGGCCCGAACGTTGCGCAGCAACGTTTGGGGCGAAGCGCGCGCAGCGCACTTCGCGTCCCCAGCCAGATAACTGAAAAAGGCTGCCCGAAGGCAGCCTTTTTCAGTTATCTGGCGGAGAGAGGGGGATTCGAACCCCCGAAGCGCGGTTTAGACGCTTACACACTTTCCAGGCGTGCTCCTTCAACCACTCGGACACCTCTCCGGATCCCTGCCATCGGCAAACGCCTCAGCAGGGGCGCAGATTCTAGCGGGCTGCGCGGCACTTCACAAGCACCCCGGCCAGGAACCCGCGAAAGATGTGCCGGAGGCGAGGGGGCTGGACAGGCATGGCACAATGGAACATCCGATGGAAAACGGTGGCCTGATGTCCTATCTCGTCCTTGCCCGCAAGTGGCGTCCAAAGCGTTTTGCCGAGCTGGTGGGCCAGGAACACGTGGTCCGTGCGCTCAGCAACGCACTGGACAGCGGCCGGGTCCACCATGCGTTCCTGTTCACCGGCACCCGCGGCGTGGGCAAGACCACCATCGCGCGCATCTTCGCCAAGTCGCTGAACTGCGAACAGGGCACCAGTGCCGATCCCTGCGGACAGTGTGCAGCCTGCCTGGATATCGACGCCGGCCGCTACATCGACCTGCTGGAAATCGACGCCGCGTCCAACACCGGCGTGGACGACGTGCGCGAGGTGATCGAGAACGCGCAGTACATGCCTTCGCGTGGCAAGTACAAGGTCTACCTGATCGACGAAGTGCACATGCTGTCCAAGGCGGCGTTCAATGCGCTGCTGAAGACGCTGGAAGAGCCGCCGGAGCACGTGAAGTTCCTGCTGGCCACCACCGATCCGCAGAAGCTGCCGGTCACCGTGCTCAGCCGCTGCCTGCAGTTCAACCTCAAGCGCCTGGACGAGGACCAGATCCAGGGCCAGATGACCCGCATCCTGGCGGCCGAGGAGATCGAGGCCGACGGCAGTGCCATCGTGCAGCTGGCCAAGGCCGCTGATGGCAGTCTGCGGGATGGCCTGTCGCTGCTGGACCAGGCGATTGCCTATGCGGGCGGCGCGCTGCGCGAGGACGTGGTGCGTACCATGCTGGGCACGGTCGACCGCACCCAGGTGGCGGCGATGCTCGATGCGCTGGCTGACGGCGATGGCCCGCGCCTGCTGCAGGTGGTGGCCGCGCTGGCCGAATTCTCGCCGGACTGGAGTGGCGTGCTGGAAGCGCTGGCCGAAGGCCTGCACCGCATCCAGGTGCAGCAGCTGGTACCGGGTGCGGCCGTTGCCGAAGGCCTGGATGCCGCCGCATTCGCCGAGCGCCTGCGCCCGGAAGTGGTGCAGCTCTGGTACCAGATGGCCTTGAACGGCCGTCGTGACCTGCCGATGGCGCCGAGCCCGCGCGCGGGCTTCGAGATGGCCGTGCTGCGCATGCTGGCGTTCCGCCCGGCCGCGGCGGTCCCGCCGGTGCCGAAGTCGGTGGAGGGGGCAGGCAATGTGCCGGGTGGCAATGCTGCCGGTGGTGGCACCGGTGGGGGTACCCACGAAGCGACGCCGGCGACTGCCGCCGCTTCGGCAAGCCCGGCCGTGGTGGCGCAGGTGGCCGCTCCGGTGCAGGCCGCGCCGCGCGAACCTGAACCCGAACCTGAGCCGGCCCCGCAACCCGAACCGGACCCGACGCCGGAGCCCGAGCCGGTTCCGGTGGAAGAGCCGGTGTCGCCGCCGCCGGTGAAGGCCGAAGCAGCGGCGCCGCCGTCCGTTGAAACAGAAGCGGGCGACGACCTGCCGCCGTGGGCCACCGACGAAGCCGAGGCACGTGACGAGGCGCTGGCGGCCGAGATGGCTGGGCCGGAAGCTGCCATGGTGGCGCCCTGGCATGAGCCGCCGGCTCCCGTCGCGGCTCCCAGCGAGCCTGCACCGCCCGAGCGCCCGTTCCGCACTGAAGGCATTGCCATCGCGCCGGTCGAGCCGGCGCCAGTGCAGGAGAATGCGCCGCTGGAAGGTGTGAGCGACCTGGCCAGCGCCGAGGACTGGCTGGATCTGGTCGCCAGCAGTGGCCTGAGCGGCCCGTCGCGGCAGCTGGCCGCCAACGCTGCCTTCATCAGTTGCCAGCACGGGACCTTGAAACTGGGCCTTTCGCCCGGATTTGAATACCTGCGCTCGGAGCGCGCGCTGGCCGCCCTGGGCGAGATGCTGGAGAAGGCCCTCGGCCAGGCGCCGAAGATCGTGGTCGAGACCGTGGAAACCGAACACGTTCCGGCCGAGACCCTGCACCAGCGTGCCGACCGCCAGCGTAGTGAGCGGCAGCAGGTGGCAGAGGCCGTTTTCATGGACGACCCGGAAGTGCAGGTGCTGATCCAACAGCACGGTGCCCGGGTTGTTTCCGATTCCATCCGTTCTTTTGACGAGTAAGACACCATGCGCGGAAACATCGCACAACTGATGCAGCAGGCCCAGAAAATGCAGGAAAACCTGCAGAAGGCCCAGGAAGAAATCGCCAGGATCGAAGTGACCGGCAGCGCCGGCGGCGGCATGGTCAGCGTGACCCTGACCGGTGCCAAGGAATGCCGCAAGGTGCGCATCGACCCGTCGCTGACCAGCGACCCGGAGATGCTGGAAGACCTGATCGCCGCCGCCTTCAATGATGCCTCGAACAAGATCGATGCCGAGTCGAAGTCGAAGATGGGGTCGGCCACCGCCGGCATGCAGCTGCCGCCGGGCATGAAGCTGCCGTTCTGATTTCCCAGGGGGCGCCTGCCGCTGCAGGTGCCCGCTCCAACCCTCGGTCGAGCATGTCTCGACTCTACAGACAGCTGTCGAGCGTGCTCGACGCCATGAAAGCATGCCGCCGTGTCCGCACCCTTGCTTGAACAATTGATCGACGCGTTGCGGGTGCTGCCTGGCGTCGGCCAGAAAACTGCGCAGCGCATGGCCTATCACCTGCTCGAGCGCGAGCGCGAAGGTGGCCAACGTCTGGCCGAGACACTGGCATTGGCGGTGGAGCGAATCGGCCACTGCGTGCAGTGCCGCGATTTCAGCGAAACCGAGCTGTGCCCGACCTGTGCCAACGGCAGCCGCGAGCGCAGCCAGCTGTGCGTGGTCGAATCGCCGGCCGACCGCCTGGCCATCGAGAACGCCACCGGCTTCCGCGGTGTCTACTTCGTGCTGCAGGGGCGGCTGTCGCCGCTCGATGGCATCGGCCCGCGCGAGCTGGGCCTGGAGCAATTGGAGCGACGGTTGGCCGAAGGCGAGGTGCAGGAGCTGATCATCGCCACCAGCGCCACTGTCGAGGGCGAGGCCACCGCGCACTACCTGGCGCAGCTGGCGCGCGCACGCAAGGTGCAGCCGAGCCGTTTGGCGCAGGGCCTGCCACTTGGCGGTGAACTCGAACACGTCGATCGCGGCACGCTCTCGCACGCGTTCGGAACGCGCAGCGAATTCCGCGATTGAATGCCGGCCGGGCATCCCCCGGCGCGGCCGGCCTACAATGCGGATGACATCCCCGCCGAGGCCGACCATGAGCAACGAAACCCTCTTCAGCAAGATCATCCGTCGCGAGATCCCGGCCACCATCGTCTACGAGGATGACGAGGTGCTGGGCTTCAAGGACATCGCACCGCAGGCACCGGTGCACGTGCTGTTCATTCCGAAGAACGAGATCATTCCGACCCTGGATGACCTGCAGCCGTCGCAGGCGCACCTGATCGGCAAGCTGGCGCTGGCTGCCGCCGAGTACGCGCGCCGCGAGGGCTTCGCACAGGACGGCTACCGCATCGTGATGAACTGCCGCGAGCATGCCGGGCAGACCGTATTCCATATCCACATGCACCTGCTGGCCGGTGCGCCGCTGGGGCATTTCGGTGCGCCTGGGCGTTGAAGCCCCTGTCCACGCCATGCGCGGATGAAAAAGGCCGCCCGAGGGCGGCCTTTTCCGTCATGCCTGTGCGGTGACGATCACCACCAGCCCCAGCGACCATAGCCGCCCCAGTACGGACCATACGGGCCCGGGCCCCACGGGCCATAGGGGTAGGGCACCACGTCGACCTGGCGCTGTTCCGGCCACAGGTAGATCACATCGGCCGACAGCTTGGGCAGGCGGTAGTCGTACTCGCCGATGCGGGTGTTCTGGTAGCCGTCGATCTTGCCGATGAAAGTCACGTCACGACCGGCTTCGAACACGGCCGGGTCGTAGAAGCCGGCACGGCAGGCGATGAAGCGGCCGTCGCTGGCGTCGGACGAGGTGGTGTTCGGACGGCCACTGCCATTGAGCGGGCGCGAGATGATCTGGAAGCAGGTCTCGCCCTGGCCGGGCTTGGTTTCGATGATGCGACCGCCCCAACGGACCGGCGTGCCGACCTGCTGGGTAGCGACCGAGTCGCGCGGGGAGACCAGGCTGAACTGTCCCTGCAGCGGCTTGGGGGCCGTGGCGCAGGCCGACAGGGCCAGCGTGGCCACAGCGGTGAGAAGGAACTTGGTGTTCATGGGGAGGCTCCGGAAGTCGGGCGATGCCTGCGCAGGTCCCGCAATAATGAAGCGAGGTCGGTGCAAGTTCCAGCGTAACGCGCGTCGGCGAAACGCTGGCTGAGTGCGAGCAGGGCCGGGTCAGGGCGCTGCCGGTGCACCCGCTGGGCCCAGTCCTGTGCGGTTTCGTGCGGTTCACGGGCCAGGCCGAGGCGGGCGTAGCGCCGTCCGAGCCGGTGCCAGGCGCGCAGCAGCGGGTCGCGTTCGCGCTCGCCACGGGCCAGCAGCCAGGCCATCCACGCCAAGGCCAGCATCGTTGCCACCACGAAGCCAGCGACAAGTTGCGTGGGGCCCAGATCATCCAGCCCGAACGGCGTGAGCAGTTGCTGCTGGCGGCGTGCATCGAACGAGAGCACCAGGTCGTTCCAGCCGCGGCGCAGCCAGTCGCCCATCTGCCCCAGCTGCTGCCAGCGTTGCTGCAGTGGCGTGTCCGTACCGGCCTGCAGGCGGTCGTCCAGTGTGTCCAGAATGCGTTCCGGTGCCACGGCTGCGGTCGGGTCGACCCTTACCCAGCCGCGCTGCGGCAGCCATACCTCGGCCCAGGCATGGGCGTCCATCCGCCGCACGACCCAGTAGTCGCCAAGGCGGTTGTAGGTGCCGCCGGCAAAGCCGGTCACCACCCGTGCCGGGACGCCGGCGTTGCGCATCAACACCACGAAGGCCGAGCTGAAGTGTTCACAGAAGCCGGCCTTGTAGCCGAACAGGAACTCGTCGATCGGGTCGCGCCCTGCCGCAGGGGTGTCCAGCGTGTACGAGAAGTCGGTGGTGATCCACTGCAGCGCGCGGCGCACGATGGCCTCGTCATCGCTGCCAGCCTGCTGCCGCCATTGCTGCGCCAACGTGGCGGTGCGCGGGTTGAAGCCACTGGGCAACTGCAGCGCGGCCCGTCGCAGATAGGGTGACAGCGTGCTGTCGAAGCGTTGTGGTGGCGCCGAATGCAACCGCCAGCGGCTCAGCGACGCCAGTGACCGCTCGCTGCTCAGGCTCATGTCCGCATCCAGCGTGCTGCCTGCAGGCGCGCGGCTGGGCAGGTCCAGTGCCACCAGCTGGCGGCGGTCGGTGGGTTCGTAGTCGATCTGGTAGTCCCAGCCCTGCGTGCCGGCCTCGACCACGGCCGCCGGCCGTCGCTCGCTGGCGCGGTCACGTGTCCAGCGCCGGCCATCGAAGGCGGTCAGTACCGGTCCTCGCCAGTAGCGTTGCATCGGCTCGGGTACCGCGCCGAAGAACTGCACGCGCAGCGCCGGGCTGTCGTCGGCCATCAGGTCCAGCCACTGGCCGGGCTCCATGCTGTCGGACAACCCCGGCGTACCCACGGCGCGCTCGGGAACACCCCACAGTGGCGTGGCCAGGCGCGGGAACAGCCAGAAGCAGGCCAATGCCAGCGGCAGGCCGATCGCCAGCAGGCGGCCAACGCCGCGCAGCTGCCCTCGCAAGGGCAGCTGCGCGGCGTGGCCTTCATCCCCGGCCAGCCGTTGCAGGGCGAGCAGCGCGCTGATCCCCGCCAGTGCGGCCAACACCGTGGTCAGTGGTCCTTGGTCGAGCAGGAACGCCGCAAACGGGGAAAACAGCGCGAACCCGAGCAAGCTGCGGGCATCGCGCCGGCTGCGCAGTTCGCTGGACTTGATCGCCAGCATCGCTGCCAGCAGGGCGCAACCGGTATCGCGCCCAGGTCGGACCATCCCCATCTGCCAGGCGATGGCACCGAGCATGGCCAGCACCAGCAGCAGGCGCACCGGCATGGGCAGCACCTTCCGCCACGACAGGACCGCAGTCACGAGCGCTGCGGCCGCGATCACGCCCGCCAGCAGGGGCGGCAACTGCAGCAGCAACGGCAACAGCGCCAACGCCGCGCTGGCCAGGGTCCAGTTGCGGGCATTGCGGTCGAGCGCGGGCGTGGTCTCAGTCATGCGGCATCAATGCCAGTGCACGCAGGCACAGGTGGTGGTGGCTGGCGCCCTGGCCTGGCCCGAATGGCGGGTGTGCAGGCAGCAGCAGGGTGTAGCGGCGGCCTTCGCGCTCGGCCATGTCGACCCATCGCGCCAAACGCGCGATGCGTGCTTCATGGCCCAGCGGAGACAGCGTGCGCCAATCGAGGATGACTTCGATGCCAACCGGCTTTTCGTACTCGCGCACCAGTAGGCTGTCGCGGCGTGCCGAGTGCTTCCAGGAAATGCTGCGTGGCGCATCGCCCGCACGATAGGGCCGTAGCTGATGCAGTTCCTCGCCGCTGGCGTGGGCCCGGGTATGCAGCGGATCGTTGCCGCTTTCCGGCAGTGCAGGGGCCAGCGCCTCGGGTTGCGGATAGACCAGCAGCGGTTGTTCCGGCCACACCCACGACCATGCCCGCACCAGGCCCAGTGGCTGGGTGGTGGAGAGGCGGATGCGCGGGAGCTCCAGCCAGCCGCGGCGTTCGCTGGGAACCTGCAGCTCCACTTCACCGCGGCCGTGTGCAGGCAGCGAGGTCCAGGCTTCGCTGTCACCCAGCTGCAGGTGCAGGCCGTGGCGTGCGCGCGGATCACGCAGTGACAGGTCCACGCGCAGGCGCAGTGGTTGCCCGGCAGGAACCGGCTCGGCGGAGATCGCGTCGATCTGTACGCCGGACAGCTGCAGGTGCGCGGCGATGGCGCTGGCGATCGCCGCTGCCGCCAGCAGCAGGGCCAGCAGCAACGCCGGGTTGTTGTTGTAGTTCAGTGCGCCCAGCAGCATCGCCGCCAGCAGCGCGGCGACGAACAGGCCGAAACGGGTGGGCAGCACGTAGATGCGATGGCGGTCCAGGCGCTGCGGCAGTGCTTCAGGCCTGCGCGGGCGTGCCAGCAGTTGCAGTCGTGCCCAGCGCGTGGCCACCCTCAATCCACCGCAACGGTCTGCAGGATGGCCCGTGCCAGTGCCGGCCCCGAGCTGGACTCGGCTTCGGCCACGAGGCGATGACCGGCCACCGCCACGAACAGGGTCTGCACGTCCTCGGGCACCACGTGGCCGCGGCCCAGCAGAAGTGCATGCGCCCTGGCCGCGCGCAGCAGCGCAAGGCCGGCACGCGGTGACAGGCCCACGCGCACGCCGGCGTGCTGGCGGCTGCGGGTCAGCAGGGCCTGCACGTAGTCGACCAGTGCATCGCTGGCATGGACCTGGCTGACGGCTTCACGCAGCGCGCGTACCTGGGTGTCATCCAGCTTCGGTACGGCACGTGCGATCAGGTCGCGGCGGTCTGTACCACGCAGCAGTTCGCGTTCGGCCTGCGCACCGGGGTAGCCCATCGCCAGGCGCAGCAGGAAACGATCCAGCTGCGAATCCGGCAGCGGGAAGGTACCGGACAGGTCCACCGGGTTCTGCGTGGCGATCACGAAGAACGGATCGGGCAGGGGATGGGTCTGCCCATCCAGGGTGACCTGCTGTTCGGCCATGGCCTCCAGCAGCGCGCTCTGCGTGCGCGGCGGCGCACGGTTGATCTCATCGGCCAGCAGCACGTGGGTGAACACCGGCCCCGGGTGGAACTGGAACTGGCGGCTGCCGGCCTCGTATACCGAAACGCCCAGTACATCGGCGGGCAGCAGGTCGGAGGTGAACTGCACGCGCTGGAAACTGAGGCCCAGGCTGCTGGCCAACGCATGCGCCAGCGTGGTCTTGCCCAGGCCGGGCAGATCCTCGATCAGCAGATGTCCACCGGAAAGCAGGGCGACGAAAGCCAGCCTGACTTCCGGCACCTTGCCCAGCACCAGTGCGTTTACCTGATCCTGTGCCTCCCGCAGGGCCTGGCGCAGTTGATCGGTTAGCATGCTGGGATTGGGGGACGAGGCTGGCATGATCGTCTCAGGTCTGGAATCCATTCGATTATCCATAGAGCAATGCAGGGCGAACAGCGCGCGCGGACAATATTTCTCTGGTTATGGACGCTGGTCACAGCGGCCAAGCTGGTAGTGGCTGCGCGGCTGCCACTGTTTGTTGACGAGGCGTTCTATTGGCAGGAAGGCCAGCATCTGGCCGCTGCGTATTCGGACCTTCCCGGACTGACCGCGTGGTTGGCGCGCCTGGGTGTGGAGATCGGTGGCCACCATGTGCTCGCGTTGCGCCTGCCGTTCCTGGCCATCGGCGCGCTGCTGCCGTTGCTGGTGGTGCGCACGGCCACGCGCTGGTTCGGCAATGTGGCCGGTTGGCAAGCGGGCAGCCTCACGCTGTTGATGCCGTTGTCGGCGACGCTGGGCCTGCTGGCGGTGCCGGATGTGCCCATGGCATTGGCCGCGGTGATCTGCCTGCACGCCGGTGCGCGGCTGCTGCACAACGTTGATGCATCGTCGGCGATGAAGCTTGCGCTGGGCCTGTCGATCGGTGCGCTCAGTCACTACCGGTTCATCGGTGTCATCGGCGTTGGCTTCATCGCGTTGCTGGCGCTGCCGCAGGGGCGGCGCATGCTGGCCGATCCGCGCGTATGGGTCGCGCTGGCGGTGGGCGTGCTGGCGTGGCTGCCGTTGCTGGCATGGAACGCGGACAACCACGACGCCGGCCTGAAGTTCCAGGTGGTCGAGCGCCATCCCTGGACGTTCGAATGGAACGGGCTGTGGTTCCTGGTGATCCAGCCCATGCTGGTCACCCCGATCCTGTGCATGGCGATGTGGAAGGTGGCGCTGGCCGGTACCCGCAGGGGCGGCGGCACGCGCGTGCAGTGGCGCTACTTCGGCCTGGTCGGGGGCGTATCCACGCTGGGCATCTTCCTGCTGGGCTTCTTCACCGACGTCGAGCGGATCAGTTTCCATTGGCCGCTGCCGGGCTATCTGGCCCTGCTGGTGGCGGTGCCGGTGGTGCTCAACGGCTGGCCACGCTGGCTGCGGCGCACCGGCTGGTGGCTGGCGGGCGCAGGCATGGTGCTGGCGTTCGGCTATTACCTGATGGCCTCCACGCCTGCGTTGCGTGAGCAGCTGGCAGGCAGCAAGTACTACCCGCGCAATTTCGCTGGCTGGCAGCCGTTGGCGATGACGGTGCGCGAAGAGTTGCAGCAGATGCCGGCGGGCACGCGGGTGCTGGCGGGGAACTTCAAGGTTGGCGCCGAGCTGGGCTTCCAGCTCGGCAATGGCGATATCGAAGTGCTGCCGCATCCGCTCAACGACAAGCATGGGCGCACCGCGCAGCTGGCGCAGTGGGAACTGCTGCATGAGGGCAAGCGCTCGACGCCGATGCTGCTGGTGCTTTCACCCAGTGACCAGCGTTACCGCGATCTGCTGGCGCGCTATCACGCCATCTGCGGACAGGTGGGGCCGCTGCCGGCGCCGCGGGTGGTCAGCAGTGACCATGGTTTCCAGCGTTTCCTGCTGTTCCGGCTGCCGGCGCAGCGCGCGCCGGGGGCGTGCGTGACTCCGGCAATGGCGTGGCTGGATACGCCTTCCAACGGCGAAAAGGTGTCTGGCACGCTGGCGATCAAGGGATGGGCGTTCAAGGATGGTGTCGGCCTGGCACGGGTTGAGGTGCTGGTCGATGGCCGCTCGATGGGGGATGCGCGCTATGGCCGCGCATTCGACGTGCGCCAGACCTGGCCGGACAGCACCGATCCGCGGCATCCTGCGGTGGGCTTCGATGCTTCATTGGACACGAGCACGCTGGCGCCGGGACGGCATTGGCTGGGCCTGCGCCTGCACGGTCGCGATGGCAGCGTGGAGGAATGGCAGGAGCAGCCGTTCGAGGTTCGCGGGCGCTGAGGCGGAGCGCGGTCCAGGTGGTCGCGCGCCAGGTTGGTTGCGTGCTCCAGGTTGGTCGGGTGCTCCACGTTGGTAGAGTCGACTGTTAGTCGACTGCTCTTCCAGCCGCCGGCAAAACCCCGCGCTGGGCGCGATGGTCGACTGACAGTCGACGTTACCCGGCTCAGGTCCTACCCGGCCCATGTCCGGCCTGTTTCCGCGATCGGTGCCGGCAGTCAGTGTGTCGCCTTCAGGGCACCGCGAACCCTGCCTGGCGCAGCAACCCGCACAGCGCGATCAGCGGCAGGCCGATCAGCGCGGTCGGGTCGCGGTTGTCGATCGCTTCGAACAGGCTGATGCCCAGGCCCTCGCACTTGAAGCTGCCGGCGCAGTCCAGGGGCTGTTCGGTGGCCACGTAGCGTGCGATCTCCTCATGGCCCAGCGCGCGGAAACGGACCTCGGTCAGATCCACGGCACTGAATGATTCTCCGTCTCGCGTGAGACTGATGGCGGTATGGAAGCGTACTGTCTGCCCGGACATCGCCGCCAGCTGCGCGCAGGCCGCCCCGGCCGTGCCCGGTTTACCCAGCGGCTGCCCGTTCAGGTCCGCCACCTGGTCCGAGCCGATCACCCAGGCGCCGGGGTGGCGGGCGGCGACTTCGGTTGCCTTGGCCGTGGCCAGGCGCGTTGCAAGGGCCAGCGGCATCTCACCGTTCAACGGGGTTTCATCCACCTCCGGGCGCGCGCAGTCGAAGGGCAGGCCCAGCCGCTGCAGCAACTCGCGGCGGTAGCGGGAGGTGGAGGCCAGGACCAGTGACATGCGAGAATACCGGGGCAGGGTGCGGCAGTCTGGCCTGTGCGCAGCGCCAGCGGCAAGTGCTGTATGGCGGGCATTTGACAGCGCGCCCCCCGATCCTTAGTATTCAGCGGCTTATGTCCGCGAACGTGCCCGAATCGCTGGATGCTTGGCGGATGGTCGTAGCGCGAAGGCGCTTCGACGGCCAGGTCTCCCTGGCTGAATTGACCCGCCTGCAGGGGCTGGTCGCAGATACCGACGGCGAGTGTTCCTACTCGCTTGAATTCGGTCGCGACGAAGTCCTGCGGGTATCCTATGTGGAACTGACCATCGACACCGCGTTGCCGCTGACCTGTCAGCGCAGCATGCAGCGATTCCTGTTGCCGGTGAAGGTGACCCAGAGGCTTGGCCTGATCCGCGACGAGGACGAGGAATCGTCCCTGCCGGAGGAGTACGAGGCGTTGCTGGTGCCGGAAGACGGCCAGCTGCGTCCGCTGGACCTGGTCGAAGACGAGTTGGTGCTGGCGGTGCCTGTGGTTCCGCTGTCGCCCGACGGTGAAGCAGTCGACAAGGACTGGGCGCCGAGCGAAGAAGAAACAAAGAAGGCCAATCCGTTCGCGGCATTGGCGGCATTGAAGAAACAATAGCAGCCGGATTGTCGTCGGCGGCTGCGGCGAAAGCGAAAGTGTGCTGGGCGCTGGCGTCCTGCGCGACGATACGACGAAGCAAAACGAACCGAGTTTGGAGCAATCCCATGGCTGTGCAGAAATCCCGTGTTACCCCGTCCCGCCGCGGCCAGCGCCGTTCGCATGACGCCCTGAGCGCCAAGCAGCTGTCGACCGACCCGACCACCGGCGAAGTGCACCTGCGTCACCACATCACTGCCGACGGTTTCTACCGCGGCAAGAAGGTCATCCAGACCAAGACCTCGGCCGTCGAAGAAGATTGATGTGCCGGGAAGGCCGCTGCCCCCGGGCAGCGGCCTTTGCCTTCTTTCCCGGGCGTGCCGGTGATCGGCGGCCCGCGCAACAGGAAACATGATGAGCAAGCGGATCTACTCGAGGATCGCGGGCACCGGTAGCTATTTGCCGGAAAAAGTCCTGACCAACGCCGACCTGGAAAAAATGGTCGAAACCTCGGATGAGTGGATCCAGTCGCGCACCGGAATTCGTGAACGGCACATCGCGGCCGAAGGCGAAACCACCAGCGACCTCGGCTACCAGGCCGCGTTGCGCGCACTTGAAGCGGCCGGTATCGACGCTTCGCAGCTCGACATGATCGTGGTCGGTACGACCACGCCCGACCTCATTTTCCCCTCCACCGCGTGCCTGATCCAGGCCAAGCTCGGTGTTGCGGGGTGCCCTGCCTTTGACGTCAACGCCGCCTGCTCGGGCTTCGTGTTCGCGCTGGGCGTGGCCGACAAGTTCATCCGTTCCGGCGACTGCAGGCACGTGCTGGTGATCGGCACCGAAACGCTGACCCGCATGGTCGACTGGAACGATCGCACCACCTGCGTGCTGTTCGGCGATGGCGCCGGCGCCGTCGTGCTCAAGGCCGACGAGGAAACCGGCATCCTCAGTACCCACCTGCATGCCGACGGCAGCAAGAAGGAGCTGCTGTGGAACCCGGTGGGCGTCTCGACCGGCTTCAAGGACGGTGCCAACGGTGGCGGCACCATCAACATGAAGGGCAACGACGTGTTCAAGTACGCCGTCAAGGCGCTGGACTCGGTCGTGGACGAGACCCTGGCCGCCAATGGCCTGGACAAGTCCGACCTCGATTGGCTGATTCCGCACCAGGCCAACCTGCGCATCATCGAAGCCACCGCCAAGCGCCTGGACATGTCGATGGACCAGGTGGTGGTGACGGTCGACAAGCACGGCAACACCTCGTCCGGCTCGGTGCCGCTGGCGCTGGACGCCGCGGTGCGTTCGGGCCGCGTCGAGCGCGGCCAGCTGCTGCTGCTGGAAGCCTTCGGCGGCGGCTTCACGTGGGGTTCGGCCCTGCTGCGCTATTGATAGTGCAAGTTACGACAATGTGAAGTTTTGTCGTTACGGCCCCTCTGGGGCCGTAACGCGTTTAAAGGAGTACACGTCATGGTTGAGCCCATCGTCATCGAAGGGCAGCGCGCCTGGCTGAAGCAGTACGGCAAGGGAAGCCGCGCAGTGGCCCTGGGCCTGCTCAATTTCGTTGCCCGCCGTTTCCATCTGGACGCCCTGCGACCACCGCCGCACCGTGGTGGTGATGCCGCGCGAGAAACCGAAGCCCGTCGCCTGGGAGAACTGCAGGCGCAGGGCGTGAACGTGCCCGACGTGCTGGGCAGCGGCCACGCCGCGCTGGTGATCGGTGACAACGGCAGCTCGTTCAATACCTGCCTGCGCCAGGCCGACGAGGCCGGCCGCGACCGGCTGGTGATGGCGGCCATGCAGGCCATCGCCGAAGCGCATGCGCGCGGCGCCTATTTCGGCCAGCCGCTGCCGCGCAACCTCACCTGGGATGGGCAGAAGGTGGGCTTCATCGACTTCGAGGAAGATCCGCTGGAAGTGATGGATCTGTCCGAAGCGCAGGCCCGCGACTGGCTGATGTTCGGTTACGGCGTGGCCAAGTACTACGCCGACCGCCCCGAGCAGCTGCAGGCGATGATGGCCGAGGCGATGGGCGAGGCCCAGGCGCCTGTGCGTGAACACGTGCACGCGGTCAGCGGCCGCCTGCGCAGCCTGGCCCGGGTCTGCATGAAGCTGGGCCGTTCAGCGCGCGCGCTGGCGCATTCGATCTTCATCGCCCATGGCGCCAGCACGGCGGGCGTGCTGATGCTGGTGGGCCTGTGCGTGGACTTCCTCGCCGACGGCGACCTGGACGTGCTGCAGCTGTTCTGCTGATGGCAGGTTCGCGCTGCTGGCAGGTTGGCGCTGCGGTAGAGTCGACTGTCAGTCGACTTCCGCGCGCAGCGCGGGTTTTCAGCGGCTGATCGAAGGGCAGTCGACTGACAGTCGACTCTACCTGAGCGGGGCACCGCACCGGATGCCGGGTTGTCCCGCGGCGGCGCTCCATACGCCTGCATACGCGCACGTACAGACGACACAGCGGATTCGCCCTTATCATGGCCCGCTTCGATTGCAACAAGCGGATGACCGCGTGACCGTATCCACCCTCGCTTTTGTCTTCCCCGGCCAGGGCTCGCAGTCTGTGGGCATGGTGGCCGAGCTGGCCGAACTGCACCCGCAGGTGCGTGAAGCCTTCACCGAAGCATCCGATGGTGCCGGCGTCGACCTGTGGGCGCTGTCCCAGGGTGGCCCGGAGGAAATGCTCAACCGTACCGAATACACCCAGCCGGCCCTGCTGGCCGCGAGCATCGGCGTGTGGCGCGCCTGGAACGCCGTGGGCGGTCCGCGCCCGTCGGTGCTGGCCGGCCACAGCCTGGGCGAGTACACCGCCCTGGTCGCCGCTGGCGCGCTGAGCCTGCATGACGGTGCGCACCTGGTGCGCCTGCGCGGCCAGCTGATGCAGGAAGCCGCACCGGCCGGTGTCGGCGCCATGGCCGCCGTGCTCGGCGCTGAAGACCAGCTGGTGCTGGACGTCTGCGCCGAAGCCGCGGGCAGCCAGGTGGTGGTGCCGGCCAACTTCAATTCGCCGGGTCAGATCGTGATCGGCGGCGACACAGATGCGGTTGACCGCGCGCTGGCGCTGCTGGCCGGGAAGGGCGTGCGCAAGGCCGTCAAGCTGGCCGTGAGCGTGCCCTCGCACACCCCGCTGATGCGCGAAGCCGCCAACCGTCTCGCCGAAGTGATGGCCGGCCTGTCCTGGCAGGCGCCGCAGCTGCCGGTGGTGCAGAACGTAGATGCCCAGGTGCATGACGGTATCGACGCGATCCGTACCGCGCTGGTCCAGCAGCTGTACCAGCCGGTGCAGTGGACCGGGTGCGTGCAGGCGCTGGCCGGCCGTGGCATCACCCGGATCGCCGAGTGCGGCCCGGGCAAGGTGCTGACCGGCCTGGTCAAGCGCATCGACAAGGCCATCGACGGCCGTTCACTGGCCACCCCGGGCGACTTCGAAGCCGCCCGCGAGGCATGGTCGGCCTGACTCCCCCTGTTCCTGCCGACCGTACCGGTGGCCGCTGCACGCGGTACGGGTACGGCGGCCGCCCCAGCCTGAGGAAAACATCATGAGCAAGCCCCTGCAGGGTGAAATCGCACTGGTCACCGGCGCCAGCCGTGGCATTGGTGCCGCCATCGCCGATCTGCTGGCCGCCCAGGGCGCCACCGTCATCGGCACCGCCACCACCGAATCCGGCGCTGCCGCGATCGGTGAGCGCCTGGCCGCCCACGGCGGCCACGGCCGTGCACTGAACGTGACCGACGCTGCCGCGCTGGACAGCGTGCTGGACGGCATCGCCAAGGAGTTCGGCCCGATCTCGATCCTGGTCAACAATGCCGGCATCACCCGCGACAACCTGCTGATGCGCATGAAGGACGAGGACTGGGCGTCGATCATCGACACCAACCTGACCAGCGTGTTCCGCACCAGCAAGGCGGTGATGCGCGGCATGATGAAGGCACGCAAGGGCCGCATCATCAACATCGCATCGGTGGTGGGCGTGACAGGCAATGCCGGCCAGGCCAACTACGCGGCCGCCAAGGCCGGCATCATCGGCTTCAGCAAGTCGCTGGCCAAGGAAATCGGTTCGCGCGGTGTCACCGTCAATGTGGTTGCTCCCGGCTTCATCGACACCGACATGACCAAGGCGTTGCCGGAAGAAGCGCGCACCGCGCTGATCAACGACATCGCCCTCGAACGCCTGGGTTCGCCGGAGGACATCGCCCATGCGGTGGCCTTCCTGGCCAGCCCGGCTGCCGGTTACATCACCGGCGAAACCCTCCATGTGAACGGTGGCATGTACATGCCGTAAGCAAGGGGCGCAGGGATTGCGCCGCAAGTGGTTGATCTGCTGAGGTTTTTGCTGCGATGCAAGGCCGCGCCGGTTTCCACTACACTATCCCACGGCCATCGCCTTTGATGGCGACCACTTTTGAACCACAACTCCATCTGGAGCGAGATCCCATGAGCACCATCGAAGAACGCGTCAAGAAAATCGTCGTCGAACAGCTTGGCGTCAAGGAAGAAGAAGTCACCAACAGCGCATCGTTCGTCGATGACCTGGGCGCTGACTCGCTGGACACCGTCGAGCTGGTGATGGCCCTGGAAGAAGAATTCGAGTGCGAGATCCCGGACGAAGAAGCCGAGAAGATCAGCACCGTGCAGGCCGCCATCGACTACGTCAAGGCCCACGTCAAGGCCTGATGTCAGACGGCAGTGCGCGTGCAGGTATTTCCTTGCCGCGCACCGCACCCCATGGGGCCGCTGTTGCGGCCCCGTGTGTTTGGGCATCACATCGAAGCAAACCGAGTTACCCGTAGAAATCATCCGGGTCAGGAGAAACAGCAATGAAGCGTCGCGTCGTCGTAACCGGCCTGGGTATCGTCTCGCCGTTGGGCAATGATCTGGCCAGCAGCTGGGAAGGCATCACCCACGGTCGTTCGGGCATCGGTCCGCTGACCAACGTTGCTGATGCCTACGTGGATCGGTTCACCACCAAGATTGCAGGTGAGGTCAAGGGATTCGACATCACCGCCGACAATGAACTGTTCGGCAAGTTCCGGGTCAGCGGCAAGGATGCCAAGAAGATGGACCCGTTCATCCATTACGGCCTCGGTGCCTCGTTCATGGCCCTGCATGATTCGGGCCTGGAGATCACCGACGCCAATGCCGAGCGCATCGGCGCCATCGTCGGCGCCGGCATCGGCGGCCTGCTCGGCATCGAAGAGCAGACCATCGAGTTCCACGAGGGCAAGAAGATCTCGCCCTTCTACGTACCCAAGACCATCATCAACATGCTGCCGGGCCAGCTGAGCATCATCACCGGCCTGAAGGGTCCGTCGTTCTCGGCGGTCTCGGCGTGCGCGACCTCGAACCACTCGATCGGTACCGCGATGCGCATGATCCAGTATGGCGATGCCGACGTGATGGTGGTCGGCGGTGCCGAGCGTGGCTCGTCGCCGACCGCGCTGGGCGGCTTCTGCGCGATGAAGGCCATGAGCACCCGCAACGATGCCCCGGAACAGGCTTCGCGCCCGTGGGACAAGGACCGTGACGGCTTCGTGCTGGGCGACGGCGCCGGCATCCTGATCCTGGAAGAGTACGAGCACGCCAAGGCCCGTGGTGCGAAGATCTATTGCGAACTGGCTGGCTTCGGCGCCAGCTCCGACGCGTACCACATGACCGCACCGAGCGAGAACGGCGAAGGCGCCGCGCGCTGCATGGTCATGGCCATGAAGGACGCCGGCGTGAGCCCAGAACAGGTGGGTTACCTCAACGCGCACGGCACCTCCACGCCGCTGGGCGACCTGGGCGAGACCATGGCGATGAAGACCGCCTTCGGCGACCACGCCTACAAGATGATGGTCAGCTCCACCAAGTCGATGACCGGCCACCTGCTGGGCGCTGCCGGCGGCGTGGAAGCGATCTTCTCGGTGATGGCGCTGCAGGACAACGTCATTCCGCCGACCATCAACCTCCAGCAGCCGGGCGAAGGCTGCGACCTGGACTACGTGCCGAACGAAGCACGCCAGGCCAAGGTGGACGTGGTGATGTCCAATGGCTTCGGCTTCGGCGGCACCAACGGCACGCTGATCTTCAAGCGCGTCTGACCGGTGCGGTAGGTTGTAGAGTCGACTGTCAGTCGACTGCCTTTCGATCCGCCGCGGTGATCGTTGATGGGAAAGCAGTCGACTGACAGTCAACTCTACCCATCGGCAATCCGACAAACGGATCAACGCCGTGCACCACGGAGCCGCCGCAAGGCGGCTTCCGTGCATCTGAATTCCCGAACTGGCTGCCATGACCCACGCACCGCTGATCCACCCGCTGCCGCACCCGATCGATCTGCTGGCCCTGCAGCAGCACGACCCGGCGCGCTTCCCGCTGCTGATGGAATCCACCGCCTCGGGCACCGCCCAGGGCCGCTGGAGCCTGCTGCTGGTCGCGCAGGGCGATGGCCTGCGGCTGGATGCCGACGGCCAGGTGCGCGACCAGCACGACGTGGTGCAGCCCGGCACGTTCCTGCAGGCACTGGATCGCGCCTGGCAGCTTGAGCGCCTGCCGCATGACGGCAGCCACAGCCTGCCGTTCCGCGGCGGTTGGGCGTTGATGCTCGATTACGAAGTGGCCAGCCAGATCGAACCAGTGCTGCCGGCGCGTGCTCGCGGGGATGGTCGCCCGACCGCGCTGGCGCTGCGCTGCCCGGCCGCGGTGCTGCATGACCATCACAACGATGCCAGCTTCGTCATCGCCGAAGCCGGCGAGCAGGCGTTGCTGGATGCGCTGGTGGCACTGGCCTCGGCCGCGCTGCCCGAAGCCGGGCAGGGCTGGCAGCCACCGCAGGCGGTCGACGAGGACGCGCCGCAGCGTTTCACCGATGGCGTGCGCCGGGTGATCGAGTATCTGCGCGCCGGCGACGTGTTCCAGGTGAACCTGTCGCGGCGCTGGAACGCGCAGTTCGCTGCGCCGGTCAGCCCGCAGGCGCTGTACGCACAGCTGCGTCGTGCCAACCCGGCGCCGTTTGCCGGCCTGTTTAGCGCGCACGGCCGCCATGTGGTCAGTTCCTCGCCGGAGCGGCTGGTGTCGGTGCACGCCGGCCATGCGCAGACCCGTCCGATTGCCGGTACCCGTCCACGCTTCGAAGGCGACGACGATGCCGCGCGCATCCAGGAACTGGTCGGTCACCCCAAGGAGCGCGCCGAGCACGTGATGCTGATCGACCTGGAGCGCAACGACCTGGGCCGCATCTGCCTGCCGGGCACCGTGGTGGTCGATGAGCTGATGACCGTGGAGAGCTACGCGCACGTGCACCACATCGTCAGCAACGTCAGCGGCCACCTGCGCCCGGAGGTCACGCCCGGCGAGGTGATCGCCGCCACGTTCCCGGGTGGCACCATCACCGGCTGCCCGAAGGTGCGCTGCATGCAGATCATCAGCGAGCTGGAGCAGGTGCCGCGTGGTGCCTACACCGGCGCGTTCGGCTGGCTGAACCGCGATGGCGACCTGGACCTGAACATTCTGATCCGTACCGCCGAAGTGGATGGCCACGAGGTGAGCTTCCGCACCGGCGCCGGCATCGTGGTCGATTCGGACCCGGACAAGGAGCTGGACGAGACCCGCGCCAAGGCCCGCGGCCTGCTGCGCGCACTGGGCCAGCAGGGGTAGTGCCGGCCGCTGGCCGGCAACCTCATTCATCCACGATCCACGCGATTGTCGGCCAGCGGCCGGCACTACCGGTACCGGCGGGTGCCGTTGTTCCGGTGGGTGCCGACCGTTGGTCGGCACGGCTGCGTGGCCCCGGTCATGACCCCAATCCACCGGCACGGTATCCTGCACGACGGAATCGAGTTCAGAGGTAGTCCATGGCGGGAGCCAAGCGCGGGTGTCTGTTCGTGGTAACGCTGGTGGTGGTGCTGGGAGCCGTCGTGGCCGGCGTGGGCGCGTGGTTCTTCTACCAGCAGACGCGTTTCGCCGATGCCCCGATCACCCCGACTGCCGAGAGCATGGTCATCGCCAGCGGCGATGGCATGAACAGCGTGCTGCGCAAGCTGCGCGATGCCGGCGTGGACGAGGGCCAGGACACCCAGTGGCAGCTGCTGGCGCGCCAGCTTGATGCCGCCGGCAAGCTGAAGGTGGGCGAGTACGCGCTCAATGGCGAGCTGACCCCGCGCGAGCTGCTGCTGCGCATGCGCGCCGGCAAGGTGCTGCAGCACCGCGTCACCATCGTCGAGGGCTGGAATATCCGCCAGCTGCGCGCCGCGCTCAAGCGCGCCGAGCCGCTGCTGCACACCACCGACAATCTTGATGATGCCGCGCTGATGCAGCGCCTCGGCTTCGGTGGCCAGCATCCGGAAGGCCGCTTCCTGCCGGAGACCTATGTCTACCAGCGTGGCGACAGCGATCTGGACGTGCTCAAGCGCGCCCATGCCGCAATGGAAAAGGCGCTGGACGAAGCGTGGGAAAGCCGCGCGCCGGACCTGCCGATCAACACGCCCTACGAACTGCTGACGATGGCCTCGATCATCGAGAAGGAAACTGCGCTGGCCAGCGAACGCCCGCAGATTGCCGGCGTGTTCATGCGCCGCCTGAAGATCGGCATGCGCCTGCAGACCGACCCGACCGTGATCTACGGCCTCGGTGCCGCGTATGACGGCAACATCCGCCGTCGCGACCTGACCACCGATACGCCGTACAACACCTATACCCGTGCCGGCCTGACCCCGACCCCGATCGCGATGCCCAGCCGCGACGCGCTGATGGCGGCCGCGCAACCCGCGGCGGGCGACGCGCTGTACTTCGTCGCCGTGGGCGATGGCAGCGGCGCGCACGTGTTCTCGCCCAGCCTGGACCAGCACAACGCCGCAGTCGCCCGCTACCTGCAGCAGCTGCGCCAGCAACGTACCCAGGAGACCCCGGCGCAATGAGTCCCGCGCTGCTTCGCCACCCGCGTTTCGTCAGCCTGGAAGGCGGCGAGGGCGCGGGCAAGACCACCGCCATCAATGCCATCCGTGACTGCCTGCGCAGCCACGGTCATGAGGTGGTACTGACCCGCGAGCCGGGCGGTACGCCGCTGGCCGAGCGCATCCGTGGCCTGGTGCTGAAGCCCGATGCCGAGATCGCCGCCGAACCGCTCAGCGCCGAAGCCGAGCTGCTGCTGGTGTTCGCCGCGCGCGCGCAGCATGTGCGCCAGGTGATCCAGCCGGCGCTGCAGCGCGGTGCCTATGTGCTGAGCGATCGTTTCACCGATTCCAGCTATGCCTACCAGGGCGGTGGCCGTGGCCTCGACCCGCAGTGGATTGCCGATCTGGAGCGCCGCGCGGTGGGCCTGCTGCCGGGCCTGACCCTGCTGCTGGACGTGGACGTGGCCGTCGGCCGGGCACGCGCCAATGGCCGTGACCTGTGGCCGGACCGCATCGAGAGCGAACAGGATGATTTCTTCCAGCGCGTGCGTGAAGTATTCCGCAGCCGTGCGCAGCAGGATCCGCAGCGCTTTGCGTTGATTGATGCGGGCCAGGAGCAGGCGCGCGTCGCCGCCGATGTGGTCGCATGTGTCGAGCGCTGGCTGCAGGACGGGGAGGGCGCATGAGCACGTTCTCGCCATGGCAGCAGCGCGCGTTCGACCAGACCGTGGCCGCGCTCGATGCCGGTCGCCTCGGCCATGGCCTGCTGATCTGCGGGCCGGCCGGGCTGGGCAAGCGTGAGGTGGCGCTGGCATTGGCCGACCACGTGCTGGCGCGCGGTGATGCCGCGCATGCCACGCGCACGCGCCAGCTGATCACCGCCGGTACCCATCCGGACCTGCAGCTGGTCAGCTTCATTCCGAACAAGAGCGGCGACAAGCTGCGCACCGAGATCGTCATCGAGCAGGTGCGTGAGATCACCGACAAGCTGGCGCTGACCCCGCAGTACGGCGTGGCGCAGGTGGTGATCGTGGACCCGGCCGATGCGATCAACCGCTCGGCGGCCAACGCGCTGCTGAAGACGCTGGAAGAGCCGCAGCCCGGCCGCTACCTGTGGCTGATCAGCAGCGACCCGGCGCGCCTGCCGCAGACCATCCGCAGCCGTTGCCAACGCCTGGAATTCAAGCTGCCGCCGCAGCACGAAGCGCTGGCCTGGCTGCAGCAGCAGGGCCACAGCGAAGCATCGGCGCGCGAAGCGCTGGAGGCCGCCCGCGGCCATCCCGGCCAGGCCGACAACTGGCTGCGCGAAGACGGCCTGAGCCTGCGCCGCGAAGTCGGTCGAGATCTGGAACAGCTGGCCGCCGGCAAGACCGGCGCGGTGGAGCTGGCGCAGAAGTGGTGTGGTGACGACAACGCGGCGCTGCGCCTGCGCTTTGCCGCCGACCTGGCGCTGGCCCAGGCCAGCACCGATGCCTTGACCACGCCGGAGCGATTGCACAAGCTTGCAGCCTGGTTCGATGCGGCCAACCGCACCCGCGACCTGCTGCGCACCACGGTGCGTGCAGACCTTGCGGTGGTCGAGTTGCTGCTGGCCTGGAACAAGGTGAACGAGCGGCCTGCCGCAAGGGGAAATCGATGAGTGCCAGCAACGCCCGCCAGGGCATCCTGTCCCTGGCCGTGAAGGACAAAGCCGCGCTGTACAGCGCGTACATGCCGTTCGTGAAGAACGGCGGCATCTTCGTGCCCACGCCCAAGCGCTACTTCCTGGGCGACGAGGTGTTCCTGCTGCTGACCCTGCCCGATTCCAGCGAGCGCCTGCCGGTGGCCGGCAAGGTGATCTGGGTGACCCCGGCCGGCGCGCAGGGTAACCGCACCGCCGGCATTGGCGTGCAGCTCGCCGACGGTGCCGAAGGCGAGGGCGTGCGCCACAAGATCGAGACTCTGCTGGCCGGGCTTACCGGCTCGGACAAGCCGACCCACACGATGTGAGGTAGCGCCGGGCCATGCGGCTGCATGCCTCGAAACGCCCGTGAACACGAATGTGAAAAAGTGTTGACGGCCTCTGAAAAGCCCCTATAATGAGCGGCTCAGCAACACACCGGGCGGTTAGCTCAGCGGTAGAGCATTGCCTTCACACGGCAAGGGTCACAGGTTCGATCCCTGTACCGCCCACCATGTTGCAGAACGAAAGAAGCCTCCAGAAATGGGGGCTTTTTTGTTGCCTGACCATCAGCGCGGCTTTCCGGCATCGTTGGCAGCGCGACTCACCGGCTCCCTCAACCGCGCGAAGCGCTCGGGGGACGCACTTCACCGATGCGGGCACAGGATTCCATCCATGCGCTGTTCCGTGGTTCACGGCCGGCGTACTCTCAAGGCAGTGCCGTGCCCCCATTCCCTGGAGTGCCACCATGCCGCTCGCCCGCATCGATCTTCGCAAAGGTAAATCCGCCGACTACCTGCAACGTGTCGGCGAAGCCATCTACCAGGCCATGCGCGCGGTGGGCGTGCCGGAGAACGACCGCTTCCAGATCTTCCAGCAGCACGACGCCGGCACGCTGATCCACGACCCCGGCTATCTGGGCGTGGACCGCACCGACGATTTCATCTGCATCCAGATCACCTGGAACGAAGGGCGTGCGCTGGAGCAGAAGAAGGCGTTGTACGCCGGCATCGCCGATGGACTGCACGCGGCGGTGGGCATCCGCCGCGAGGATGTGTTCATCAATCTTGTTGAAGTAAAGAAGGAGAACTGGTCGTTCGGTAATGGCGTGGCGCAGTACGTGAGTTGATGCGCGGAAAGCACTACGCATGGCGTGAATCTACACCTCGCTGCCGACCTGTTCGCCTTCGCTGGCCGGGGCATTGCTGGCCGCTTTCACTGCGTCGGCGCTGTTGGGTTGTTCGCATTCGATGCGGGTGACATAGCCCTCGCTGCCGATGCTGTGCTCGGCACGCTTGACCAACCACTGGCCATCCACGCCCTCGCGGAACCCCTGCATCACCACGGTGGCTTCGGCCATCAGTGTTTCGCGGCCGGGCAGGGTGTAGCTGAGCGTCCGCGTCTGCCGTGCCTGTTCGCGATGCTTGGCGCGCGCCGCCGCCTCTGCGCTCTCCCGGTCGGCATAGGCCATGCGCAGGCGCATGATCGGTTCACCGCTGCCGACCTTCACTTCCTGGCGCTTGGCACTGCGCACGTCGCGGTAGTACGCAATGGTGGTACCGGCATCTTCGCGTGCGGCGAGGGTTACCCGATAGTCGCTGCCATCGGCCGGGGTGAGGGTGACATCGGGAATGCGCTCGCCGCTGGCGCTGGTGGATTCGCCCCGCTTCACGAACACCAGGCGCCCGCCTCCGGGCTTGGCGATGGCATCGTGCTGTTTGGCCAGGCGCAGCAGCAGGTTCATGTCCGACTCCTGCGACTGCACCGTCAGCGGCAGCACGATGGACGCCAGCGATGCGCTCACCGCTGCGTTCAGCCCATGCTCGCCGGCCATGCGTCGCACCATGTCGCCGATCGTGGTGCCCTTCTTCCAGGTGCGTGTCTTCTGCGTCTGCAGGTCGCTCTTGCCCCCCTTGCTGGTCTCGAACGGTGCCGCCCGGGCGCGCAGCGTCATGCTGCCGGGAAAGCCGGAGATCTCCACCTCGTCGCAGATGTACAGGCCTACGCGCCGCACTTCGCCGTCATAGCCGATGAAGGCCTCCAGTTCCGCGCCAACCGGTGGCAGCTGGATCGGATCGGACGGATCGTGGTCGGCCAGCTGCAGTTCCAGCGTGTCGGACGTGTTGCCGGTCTCGTCGGTGATCCGCAGCGACTTGAAGCGCGACCTGATGGTGTCGGTGATGTCCTGGTTGTTGGCCACCACGCGGAATGCCGGTGTGATGTTCAGTCCCACAGGGCCACTCCCTTGCGCTCGTTTGCAGGGCGCTGCACATCCGGCAGGGTGATCGCCATGCCCGCAGGCAGTACCGCGCCGCGTGCGGCAAGGCCCGGGTTGGCGTCGAAGACCGCGCGCAGGATGGCCGGTGATTGTTCGCCATAGTGCGTGTACGCGATGCGGTCGACGACGTCGCCGTCGCGGGTGTTATACGTTCGTGCCATCGCTGTGCTTCCGCAGGGAGAGGGTGAATTCGTGCCGTTGGATTCCGGCATCGGCAGTGAAACCGGAGGCGGTGGCGTCGATCTTGTCGATGACCCACAGCCCCAGGTTCCCGCCCTTGCCGGTCAGCAACCGCTGTGGCTTGCCCTGCGCGGCCATCTTGCGCAGCTGCGAGAGCTCATTGCCGGCACCGCGGAACGCATAGTGGATGACGCCAGGCAGCGTCATGCTGGCCTTGCCGGGGCCGGTGTACTGCAGCGCAGCCATCTGGCCGATGCGTTCCTGCGCTGCCCAGCCATACTCGTTGCTCTGCTGGATGTCCTGGAACACGGCGGTGTTGAGGCTGAACTTGAAGCCGCCCAGCATCAGCAGCACCGGAGCGTTGCCGGAATCGTTGGCTTTGAACTGCGACAGCAGCTTGTCCACTGTGCCGGTTACGAACTCGCGCTTCATGCTCAATTCCTGTCTGCAAGGCCACCACGGGCGGCAACGGCGTTGCGACGCTGCAGTTCGTCGGCGGTGCGACGTGCTACGGATTCGCTGGATTCACCTGGTTGCTGGTGGATGGTGATGTTGTTGGTCTGTTGTTGCTGCACGGTGGTGGGTGCACGGGTGGTGGGCGAGGGCATGGCCGGCGCAGCGCGTCCCTGCGCACCGCTCAGCTCAGCCATGCGCCGGTTCAAGCCATCGTTGCTGTCGGTGCCGACGGCATATGCGATCCGTGCCATGTCACCAATGCCACCACCGCCGCGCGCCTTCATGCCGCTGTAGATGTTGGCGGCGCCCACTGCGGTCTGCAGCCCGCCCTCGGCGACCTCCAGCGCTTTGTCGTTGGCAGCCCCTACGCCACCACCAAGCTTGTCCATGAACCAGCCGACGCCTTCGATGACTGGCTTGAGCTTTTCCAGGATGCGGTCGAACGCTGCGGTCGCCTTCTGGCTGATCGACTCCCAGATGTTGCCAAGGGTTTCGTTGATGAAGCCGGCGACGGTGCCGAGCATCTCGCCCAGCCACACCACCGCCTCCACCACGCCGCCGATGACCTGGATCACCAGCCGGAAGTTGGTCAGCAGCGCCTCACCCACCAGCGAGCCGATCTGGGCGACGCGTGACAATTCATTGCCGGTGTACTGCGCCGGTTCCAGCATCTTCGACAGCCAGTCCCAGGCCTGGCCGATCAGCCCGCTCATGACTTCCCAGGCGGGGCGCAGTGGTTCAACCGCGCGCATCAGTTCACCCATCGCTGCGGTGCCTGCACCGCTCAGGCCTTCCCAGACGCCGCCCAGGAATGCCTTGATCGGTTCCCAGTACTTGCGCACCAGCAGGGCGCCGGCGGTGATGGCGGCGACCGCAACGGCGATGGGGCCACCGCCGATGGCACCAATGGCAGTTGCGACGATGCGGAAACCCGATGCCAGGCGCATGGCCATCGGCCCGAAGCGTCCCATCTGGGCCAGCAGGCTGCCGCCCCGGAACAGTTCGAAGGCCTTCTGCGCAGCCAGGATCGGGCCCTGCAGGAAGGTCCAGGCGTAGCGTGCGCCGAGCACCGCGGTGCGCATGCCCAGCATGCCGACCACGATCTGCGTGGTGTTGGCGATCAGCTTCGGGTTTTCCTGCACGAACGAGGTGACCCCGTTCAGCAGTTCGGTCAGCTTGACCGCGGCCTCGCCCACCGCGGGCAGCAGCGCGGCACCGAAGGCCTTGGACAGGTTGTCCACGGCGATCTTGGCGCCCTCGATCTTCTGCGGGTCGGTCTGCATCGCATCGGCATAGGCTGCATCGGTGGTGCCCGCCGATCCATTCAGCGCTTTGTCGCGGGCTCGAACATAGGTGTCCCAGTTCTCGATCATCGGCTGGACGAAGTTCTTCGCCTGGGCATCGCCGAACAGTGCGCCGATCTTCTTCTGGTCGCCCGCAGTGGCCTGGATGATTCCCTGCATGGCGGCATCGAAGGGATTGCCGCCGCTGGTCTGTGCATCGCCGATGATCTTGCGCAGATCCAGGTTCAGGCTCTTCTTGGCCTTCTCCTGAATGTCCGGCGAGAGCACCTCGGACATGAAGCTCTTCATGTTGCTGGCGGCCTTGTCGGCGCCACCTGCCGAGTCCAGCGTGGCTTCCAGTGCCGCACCCAGCGTAGCCGCCGCCGATGTGCCCTGCAGCTTCATCGCCTCGAACGAGGAACCCAGCACCGGCAGCACCTGGGCCATGTCCTTCAGGCCCAGGCTGCCCTGCTGGCTGTTCACCACCAGCACGTCCAGCGCGTTCTGCATGCGCGAGGGATCGATATCGAACGACTGCTGCAGGGCGGCCGCAGCTTGGGCCACATCATCGATGCTGGCACCGGTGACAGTGGTGGTCCGTCCAACGGCGCCGAGGCTGGCCTGCGCGGACTGTGCGTCCATGCCGGCCGCGACCATCAGTTTGATCGACCGCTGCAGATTGTCGGCGCCCTGGTTGGTTGCGCGCGATTGTTCCAGGATCGCTTGGCCAAGTGCGCTGACCTGCGCGCGGCTGAGGTTGGCTGCCACGCCGATCTGCTGGTTCTGGCGGGCGAAGCCGGAGGCGTTCTCGACCGGCTTGGCCAGTGCGGTGACGGCGGTGCCGAGTGTGCCGCGCGCTGCCTTGAACGAGGCGCCGAGTTTCTCGCGCTTCTCCAGGTTGGCGGTGCGCTTGGCTTCGACACGCTCCAGCGCTTCCTGTGAGGCGCGCAGCGCATCGGCCTGCGCGCGCAGGCGGGTGTATGCGGTGCCCGACTTCTTCATCGCGGCGAGCTTGAGCTCCAGCTTGCCGGCTTCATCACCGAGGCGCTTCACGCCATCATTGGCGAAGGACAATGCGTCCTTCAGCGACTTGGACACCTCACCGCCGATCGTGATCGTTGTCGTTTGAACGTTACTGGCCATGTACCGGCAATCCCTGAATCCACCAGATGAACTTCGACACCCGCAGTGTCATGATTTCGCGCAGGCCCCAGCCGGTATGACCGGCCAGAGCAAGCACTCCCTGCCTGATCTGTGGCAGGGTCAGGTGGTAAAAAGCGCGACGCCTGCCTGCAGTCGTGCGTAGTCGCGCAACGGCATCTTGCGCACGTCGTCCGGCGAGATCTCGCACAGGTTGGCGATCATCCGCACCTCACGCTGGGCGTCGCTGCCCTTGTCGTCCTGGTAGCGCTCCATGTCTTCCACGGTCGGCTCGCGCATACGCAGCACGGCGGTTTCCATGCCATTGACCTGGCGCGGACGGGTGAGGGTGATCTCGGCAAAGCCATCGCGCTCGATGACGGTGTCGGTGGGGGTCTTGGTCTTGCTGGACATGGATGCGTTCCTGGAATGCGATGCGGTGCGATGGATGCGGGGGCGCGAGGCGCCCCCGGGTTCTTCGGTGCGGCGTGGGCTCAGATGCCCAGCGCGCCGCGGATGCCGGCCAGGACGTCGACGCCACCCTGGCGGGCGATCATGTTGACCACGTCGATCTCCTGCACTACCTGGGCACCATGGGTCAGCTTGTAGTAGCTCAGCGCCAGGCTGACCTTGATCGTGCCCTTCTCGCCGACCTTGGTTTCGCCACGGTCCAGCAGCTTCACCTTGCCACGCATGTTGTGCACGACCTGGGTCACTTCGCCGTCGTCGCCTTCCAGTGCCTCGCGGGCGGTGAAGCCGTATTCCTTGCTTTCGATGACGTGGAACTTGCTCATGATCTCCGCGTCGTCGGAGGCGAACTCCACATCGGCGGTCAGCTTTTCATGGCCGAGCACGATCTCGGTCGGGGCCAGCATGCCGCCGGCCTGGAAGTCCTCGGTCTTCAGCGACAGCTTGGGGGCGGTGAAGGACATCACGCTGCCGGCATAACCCTTGCCGTCGACGTAGAAGTTGAAGTTTTTTCGGATCTTGCGCGCCATGCTTAGAAGATCTCCGAGACGTAGTTGTTGTTCATGTGCATGCGGAAGGTCAGCTGCTCACCCGGGTAGGTCGGAGTGAAGTCGAAGTCCCAGTAGAAGCGGCCCTGGGCCACGCTGTCCGCTGCGTTCAGTTCCGGGTCGATCCAGCAGTTGCCACCGAGGATCGCGCCCTGGGTCTTCAGGCCGCGCAGGAAGGCATTGACGCCCTCGCGCACGTCATCGACGTAGGTCTTGCTGATGCCGCGGTCGACGGCCCACAGGTGGGCGGCTTCCAGGCTGTCGGCGATGATGTCGGCGGTGCGCACCACGCACAGGAACTGCCACTTCGGATCGATGCTGGTGGTGCGGTTGCCCCACAGGCGGAAGCCCCCTTCGCGGATGACCGTGGCCACGTTGGCCTGGTTCAGCAGGTTGGCGCGGCTGGTGGCATCGGACAGGCCGAAGTCGATCGCACGCGCGGTACCGACCACGCCGTTGAGTTCCAGGTTCGACGGCGACGCCCACCAGCCGCGCTCGTTGTCGCTGCGGGCGATGGCACCGGCCACGGCACCGGAGGCATGGCGGGTGACGATGGCATCACCGGACTGCACCAGCAGCGCGGGGTCGACTACGTAGACACGCTTGGAGCCGGTCAGGGCGGCGGTGGACTTGGCAGCGTCGTCGTTGCTGTTCGGGCCATCCTTGATGATCACCGCGCGCAGCTTGTCGGCGATGCCGAGCAGCTCGGCCACGACCGGGTTGGCCAGCACGGCCTCCGGCTTGGCCGGATCGGCCGGGTGCACATGGGTGAAGCCGGGTGCGACCAGGATGCGCGGCTTGACGCCGACGATGGACTTGGCGGCCAGCAGCGCATGCACGCCTTCGTAGGCGCCGGTCTGGGCGTTCACGCCGCCCAGCACGTTGGCCAGGGTGGCGCTTTCATTGGCGCCCTTCTCGACGCGGACGACGACGACGACGGCACTGGACTGGTCGAAGATCGTGTCGAGCGCACCGGGCAGGGTGCCGGCATCGGTGCCGGTGGTGGCCGACAGCTTGGCGGCCTGCGACGGCGAGGTCACCAGCACGGGCGTGTTGATGGGGAACGCTTCGGTGTCGGCCAGCGGTGCGGTGCCGACGATGCCGATCACGCTGCTGGAGGCGATGGCAATCGATCGGGCACCGGTATCGATGTTGACGACCTGTACGCCATGGAGAAATTCGGTCATTCGGGATTCTTCCTCGGTGTGGGTGTGTGCCGGCTTGTGCAGGCGACGGGGTAATGTTCGGAGAATGTGGCGGTCGCGATAATTGCAGCGGTGGCCCGCTGACCGATCAGACCCAGCCGGAGGCGCTGACGCTTGCGCTGAAGGTGGAAACCTGGGCGATACCTCCGGCACGGCGCAGCGCGACGGAAATGCTGATGCTGTCCGATTCGTAACTGGCGGACCTGGCGGGGACACTGATCGACACGCCTGCCGACGGTGCCGCCGATGCCGGCACAAACGAGGGAGCACTCGTGCTGAAGGAGGCTTTAGCGGGCGAGGAGCCGGTGATCTGCACTTCGTACTCGGAAACGCTTGCACCTGCCGGAAGCCACTGGCCCGACGCTGCTACTGAGCTTCCTCCATTGCCGCCACCGGCGACGCCCGTGCGGATGGCATAGGTGCCGTCGGCATAGATCAGAATCGAGACGGTAGCCGACACGGAGCCGGTGGAGTTGGTCTTGGCGCCATTGCTTGCCGAGTAGCCCTTGCCATGGAACGGCAGCCTGTAGGTGGCGCTGCCGCGGGCCGCCCACAGGTTGGACACGTCCATGCCGTTGATGCGATGGCCTACGTCGGCACGCTTGCTGCCGTACTGGATGTGGGCATAGCGGCGGCTCAGGTCGCCGCCGCCGATACGGCGGCCCGAATCCTGCGCCAGTGGACCTTCAACGTACGGATCGAACAGGTCGTCAAAGTCGACACCGGAAGAGCGATATCCGCTGGGCATGTCAGCGCTCCGCTTTCAGTGCGCGCACTTCGGCGGCCAGTTCCTGGATGGCCTTGGCCATGACCGGCAGCAGCTGGTCGAGCTTGACCGATGCCACGCGCTCACCCTGGAACTCGACGCCTTCCAGGTCGACCGCTTCCGGCACCAGTTCGGCCAGCTGCTCGGCGACAAAGAACAGGCGACGGCGACCGTCGTCGTTGTACTCGGGTTTGTAGTGGCCGGCTGCAAGTTCCATCTGTTCGACAGCTGCCAGGCCATAGGGAAGTGCGCCTTCGATGTTTTTCAGCTTGCGCGAAGAGCCAGTATCGAAGCCGCCGGCCGTCCAGAGAGCCCCCGCAGCATTCAGTTGCAGTCGATCCACTTGCGCAGTGGACGACCAGATCCGGAACACGTTGTCCGTGTTGTAGATGTGGAACTCTTGATTCGCGTTCCCACGGTCCTTGATGATGAATGCGGCATTGCCACCTGCGGAAGTGACGCCGCCGACGAATGTGTTCTCCCGGTACTGGACATTGCTGAAGCTCGCGCGCTGCGTCGGAGTTCCTCCATTGAAGTCGTAGGAGTAAAGCGAAAGTGTGGCGTCGCTCTCCATGGCTGTCGCCCATCGGGTCACGTTGTTGCCCCAGCCGAACCGTTGGTGCACGACCTGGGTGCTGCCTTGACCCACATACATGTTCAGCGTGCCGTTCATGATGTCGCCGGCTTTGTTGATCTTCCCGCCGGGATCGAAGTTACCGCTGGTCCAGATGTTCCCGCCTGCGCTGAGCGTTGCGCTATAGGCACCCTCCACATTGCGGAAGGTGAAGGAGGAACCTGACTTGAAAATGTAGCTGTCACCGGTGCCGAAGTAGATGACACCATCGGTCAGCGTGCTGCCCCAGCCGGACAGGCGCAGCGAGTTGTTGGAGATGGAAACCGCGCCAGTGAACGTCCCGCCACTCTTGTCCATCTTCGCTTCAGGCGCGAAGTTCCCGGCATGCCACATCACCGATCCATTCCAGCGCGGGCCATCACCATGCTTGATGGTGATTTCGCTGCTGGCACTGCGGTCCGCGCTCCATACGCGCCACAGGCTGGAATTTCCCCAGCCGCCAATGAAGGACTGCTCGGCACCGGCGGCACCGAAGCCCAGCAACGGATACGTGCCGCTGATGAACTGCTGGTCGGTGAACGTGTTGCCGCCCCTGGACGCCTTGCCATCCAGTGCCGACTGCAGCCCGGTCACATCGGCAATCACATGCTTGTGGCCCACGGTGGCGAAGTCACCGGCCAGGGCGAACTCGGAGGCGTGCTTGCCGTCCAGGGTGTCGGCGTCCAGGCCGTTGCCTTGCCCGGTGTCCTTCAGTGCGGCGCTCTTCAGTTCCAGCGCAGTGCGCGCCGCCGCGGTGTTCGCCGCAGACAGCAGTGTCTTCGCCAGCGCGGTCGGGGCGCTGGCGCCGAAGCGCTTGTCGGTGTAAGCGCGCACGCCACGCGGGGTAACTGCGCGCTGGGTGTCGGTCGCATCTTCGGCTTCGGTGCTGGTGGCCAGCTCGACCACGCCGACGACCTCGGTGGTGGCCGGTGGATAGAGGAAGCCGGCATCGCCGAACTGGATCTGCGTCGTGTCGATCCCGCTGAAGCGGGTATCGGTGGCCAGCAGCAGCATCGATGCGGCCGACTTCTCCATGATCGGATCGGCCTGGCCGTAGCTGGCAAACAGGGTGCCGTCGGCCAGGTACAGGCCGAAACCGCGCAGCGTGTAGGAGGTGGCGCTGTCATCGCGGATGGTGACGTGCACGGTGTCATCGCCCACGGCCTGGCCGCCGAAGGTGGCGACGCGCTTGATCTCGCCGGGCAGTGCGGCGAGCCCCGCCGACGGCACGAAGGCAGTCGAGGTCAGGCCGATCTGGGTGATCAGGACGGCGTTGGTGCCGGTGTTCGGCGGATTGACCAGCTTGGCGAAGCCGGCATCGGTGATTTTCAGGCGCATGCGGGGGTTACTCTCCGATCAGTTGAAGGCGGCGGAAGGCCGTGGCGTGGGCGGCTGCAAGTGCGCCGACGGCGGCGTCGGCCTGCATGCCCTGGGTAAAGGTGAAGTGCGAGCGCACCGGCTTGGTCCGGGTGATTTCGCCGATGACGTCCTCCACGAACATCGCCGTGGCGGACTGGCCATCCTGGTTGGCGATGGTCATCACCGCTTCGAAGGTGTGCGGCGCGCCCCTGGGCTGCAGCTGCCACCACTCGCGGATCAGCACCGAGCCGCCGAAGGCGGCCACCACGTCGCGCACGCTGCCGGCGGTGCCCTTGCGGCGCTGGATGGCGATGGCCGTGCGCACCCGTGCGCGTTTCACCGCTTCGGGCCAGTAGGCCTTCCATTCGTCCACCGACAGTGCCCAGGCCAGCCAGGGCAGCAGTGCGGTCGGACAGCGGTCGGCATCCCACAGCGCGGTGATGTCCACCGGCAACGGACGCGCAACGATGGCGCGGGCAAGCGCGCGCTCGGCGTGGGTGGCGTTGGCGGGCAGCAGGTTCGCCGCCGAGGGCATCACCACCTGGGCGTCACCATCGATGACCTCGCCGGGCGCCGGTGCAGCGGCCAGGGTGACCCTGCTGCCGTCGATGACGGCGCCCTGCAGCAGTTGCCGGCTGTGCGCATCGGTGCGGAATACCGACTGCAGGCTCGCCAGCGCGCCGCCGGGGTGGCGGAAGGTGCGGTTGCGGCCATCGATCGCGCCGCGCAGGCGCGCGTTGATCAGGCGCGTGCTCGGCTCATTCATCGGTGCCGCCGTGGGTCAGGGTCACGCCGGCGCAGTGGGTGGCCTGGGTTCGGTCCACCACCACATCTGCAGCCGGATGGACGATCTCCACGCGCTGCACGCCCTCGGCATGCAATGCGGCGAACAACCCCGAACGGGTGACATCGCGGCCGAGGCGATGTGACTCGCTGATGTAGCGGTCCAGGCGGGTGCGCGCTTCGGCAAGCACGACCTGCGAATCCGGGCCGGCAAAGGTGAACAGCGTGGCGTCGACCGAGTAGGTGACGATCGTGGCCGGCTTCACCAGCACGTGGTCGGTCAGCGGTCGCACGTCATCGGCGCTCAGCTTCGCCTCGACGATGTCGAGCAGGCCCTGGGTGGCGGTTCCATCCGCTTCGCGCGACAGCACCGAGACCACCACTTCGCCCGGGGCGGGACTGGTCGCACTGGCGTCGAGCACGCGCGGGTCCGCGCTCAGCGCATGGAATACATAGGCACCTTCCGGCCCCGCCACGCTGAACCCTTCCGGGCCCAGCTGGATGCGGCGGCGGAAGTCCTCATCGCTCTCATATCGCGGTGGAATGCCTTCCTGCGGCCTGCCCGGGTCGAGCACCTGGCGGGCGACGCCGAAGATCGCGGCGAGGTGGTCCAGGTCGCTGCCACCGGCATAGGCCAGCATCACGCCACGCGCGGCGTCGTTGACACGCTGGCGATCAAGCAGGCGCAGGTAGGTGCAGACCTCCAGGATCTTGAAGGCCGGGTCCGACGGCAGCAGCGCGTCGAAGGTGGGATCCAGGGCCTGCAGTGCGGTCAGCGATTCATCGAACATGGCTTCGAAATCGAGCACTTCGATGACCGCCGGTGCAGGCAGCTGGGACAGATTGACACTGGTGAACGAGCCGGATGCCACGGTTAGCGAACCTCGATTCCTTCGATGGTGATGGCCTCGCCATCCGGCAGGTGGATCCCGGTCACTGCCAGGATCATCACGCCGGGGGCGGGGAGGGAGACGTCGACGTTCTCGACGTGGAGACGCGGTTCCCATCGCGCCAGCGCGTCGACGGTGGCCGCGATCAGGTCCATGCGCAGCGAGCGGTTGGTCGGCGCATCGATCAGTTCGAATACGCGTGAACCGTATTCGCGGCGCAGTACGCGGGAGCCAAGGGGCGTGGTGAGAATGTCACGCACGGACTGGTGGAGATGGGCGAGCCCATCCAGTGATTTGCCGGTGTTGGCGTCGATTCCTCGCATGGCCTCTATCGTCGTGGAGTGCGGTTTTTCAGGGCATTGCAGGCGTGGCCGCTCAGGCCTGGGCCGGCGTGGTCGGGGCGGTTGGGCCCTGTGCGGTGTGCGTGTGTGCCTTCAGGCCGATGGCACCGGCCTTGACCTCGCCCGGTGTGCTGATGTCCTTGCCGGCGCTGATCGCGCCGCTGACATCCAGATCGCCGGTCGCCTTGATCGAGGGTGTATCGAGCATGATCGATTCGCTGGCGATCACCTGTGCATTTGCGCAGGTGACGATGACCTTGCCGCTGCCGACATGGACGTTGAGCGTGGTGGTTTCCTGGTCGTACTCGACGCTGCTGCCGTCGGCGAACTCGATGCGCTGCCGCAGGCGCGAGTCGGCCGGCGGCGGAAAGCGGTCCTGGTACAGGCTGCCGAGTACCAGCGCCTGGCCCGGGTCGCCATAGGGGCACGCCAGTACGACCTGCTCGCCGGGTTCGGGTGCGCACCAGGTGCGTACGCCCGGTCCCGCGCCGCGTTCCAGCCAGGGAATCCAGTCGGTAAGCATGCCGTCGGCATCGACGCGAACGCGTCCGTTTGCCTCGTCCAGCTCGCGTACCACACCGATCATCAGCAGGTTGCCGATCAACCGCGCGTGTTCGGCGCTCATGGTGCGGGCTCCGGCAATGGCTGGTAGCGGGACTCATGGACGCGGCCGATCTCCGGCGCGAAGCTGTAGGACGCCTGCGGCACCACGCCACCGGCGTCGTCCCACGGGTTGTCGCCCAGCGCGACCGGCAGTGACCACTCGACGATCCAGATGCGCAGGCCCGGCTGTGCTGCTGCTGGGTCTTCGGGCAATGCCGCGATCACATCGATCGCGCCGCTGGCAACGCCGGGAAAGCGGCCGAGCTGGTGCAGCCAGGTCGCCAGGGCGAGGGCCGCGTTTCGCAGCCGCAGCGCTGTGCTTGCATCGGTTGCCGGCAGCGCAATGCGCGCTTCGAAGCGCAGCGTGGCCTGCAGCAGGCCACTGCCATCATTGTTGTCCCTGCTGCGGTCACAGCGGGTCATCGCCAGCAGGCAGGCCGGCAGGGGCATCCCCTCAGCGTTGGCGTCGCGATGGAATTCGACGCTTGCAAACCCGGGAAAGCGTGCGCGGATCGCGGCTTCGATCGCGGCAATCAGCGGATCGAGCGTGGGAGGGAAGGAATCGTTCGCCATGTCAGCTCATGCAGGGAAGGGAAGAAGGGCGTGGCCCGTGCGGCGCGCGCGGTCTGCAGCCAGTGTTGCCATCACCGCAGTGGGGTGGCATTGCAGGCGTGGCCGTATCTGGCAGGCTCAGTGCGTGGGAGTGGCACTGCTGCCGCAGTCGGCGGGTGCTGCCGGCACGGCGCCATTGATGGTGATGCCGCGCTGGCTGCCGAGGCTGCACAGCAGCGCACTCAGCTGGTCGGCCAGCGCGTGGTACTGCTGTGCGACCGCAACGTGATTGCGCAGCAGCGCGTCATCGCTGGCTGCGTGCAGGTCCGGCAGGCGGGGTGGGGGAAGCAGCTGGGCAGGTGCGATGCTGAGGTCAGCGCGGCAGGGCGTGTCCGGCGTTGGCCTCGCGCCAGATGCGCACGAACTCAGCGTCAGCGTCGCCGCGATCACGACCAGGAGTCTTGGCATGGGTCTCGATGTCCCGTTGCAGGGTGTTGAACTGTTCGGTGTGCCGGGCCTGGTGGGCCAGGCGCTGTGATTCGGCCTGCGCGCCTGCGGCGCTGTTGGCGAGGGCCTGCTGGTGCGCGCGCTGGACTGCATCGGTGCGGGCCTCCTGCTGCGCTGCCCGGGTGGTGGCAACGGCAAGGTCCGCAGTGCGGTCGCGCAGGGTCCATCCCAGCCAGGCGCAGCTCGCGTGGCTACCGGCAAGGACCAGCAGCCCGATGCCCAACCTCAGTGCCGCGGGCGTCACTGCAGGGCTCCGCCGGCGGCACGGTACGCCGCGCGCAGTGTTTCCAGCGCGTGCTCCTTCTGGCCGTAGCCGGCGCCCGGCAGCGATGCCCAGATGCGCCGGGCCGCAGTGACGGCGGCATCGAAGCGGCCCAGCCGGATCAACTCGTAGGCACCGCATTGCTTGAGCAGCGCCACGGCCGCGCGGTCCTGCGAAACCGGGCCGAAGTCAGGCAGGCCCAGTCGCGCGCGCAGGTCATCCCAGGTGCTGCGCAGGAACTGGTAGCGGCCTGCGGCGCTGGATTTGATGCCGTAGCGCGGCAGCGACACCAGCACGCGGGGATGGTCGCGGTAGTCGGTGAACAGCTGGCCACCGACGATGACGTCGTAGCCGCGGTCACGTGAGCGCTGGTTCGAAATGTCGGTGCCTTCGGATACCGCCAGCATGTCCAGGAATGCGGCGACGTTGGCGCCACCGAGGGCGCTGGCTGCAGCGGCGGTCATGCGGCGGCCCCCGGCTGCTTGCGCACCAGGTTCAACAGAGCGTCTATCTGTACGCTCTGCTGGGCGATCTGTGCACGCAGGGCGCTGACTTCACCGCGCAGCTGCCCGATCTCCTGGGCCATTGCCTCGCGCTCGTGCATCAGCCCATCGGCGCGTGTACGTTCGGCCGCGAGCTGTTCCTGAAGGGTGCGCAGGGTGTTGCTGGTGGCTTCATCGGCGGTGCGGTCGACCTTGGCCGATGACAGCCACTGGCGCAGCCACAGCGACACCGCGATCAGCACGCCCGAGGTCCCGCCCAGGTACTTGGCCCAATCCGGCACGCCGGCCAGCAGGTCGCTCTCGTTCATGCGCGTGCGTATCCCTTGAGCAGGGCCGGGTGGACAGCCGGTGGCAACGCGGTGCGCGCACCGCGCAGGGCGCGCTTGATGGTGGTCTGTGAGACGCCGAACTCACGCGCGACATGGTCGCGTGGCATGCCGCTGGCGACCGCGCGGGCAATCTGCTCGCGGCGTTCGTGCGCGCCGGCAGCGAAGCAGGATGCCAGGAACAACAGTTCGCCGCCGAAGTGCGCGACCAGCCGCTGGGCGACGTCGTGGCCAAGGATGTCGATCAGCCGGTGCTGGTCGGGCAGGGTGGAGGGTACGTAGACGATGACGCGGTGGCGGCCGGTGGTGCTGGAGGTGGTCGGCGGCCAGGCACGCACCAGCGTGAGGGCTGCGGATTCGCCGATGACCTCGGCCAGGGTCTGGATGCTGTCGGGCAGGGCGTTCATGGAGGATGTGTTCAGTGGCATTGATCTCCACTGTTGCCATCCCGCCTGTCCAGTCAACACCTTTCATCTACTTTTATATCCGCGCGCTGAAGACGTTCAGTCGTGCGTGAGGAGGGGAGGAGCACGACACGCCTGCTTGCAGTGATCCGAATCCGCTTGCTCTGGCCGCTGGTGTTTTCCTGTACAACCGTACTCGTTGTCCTCACCTGGCAGGAACAGAGGCAGATCAAGGGGATGGGGCAGGTACAGGGTGAGGACGGCCACCTGCCACACAGCCTCATGCGCCGTGTACTGGCCGGAAACGAAAAAGCCCCGGACGATGCCGGGACTTCAGGACTGCAGGGGGCGCTGGATCAAAGATCGAACACCAGGTTGCCGCCGGTCTTGCGGGGGATGTACCCGGCGTCGCGCAGCCAGCGTGCCGCGTTGACCTGGTCCATGCGCTTGACCGGGAAGCGGTTGGCGAACATCAGGAAGCGCGCCACGGTGATCGACTCGCCCTTGCCCTTCAGGGCCGCAAGGGTTTCGACGAACCATGGCGCGGGCGGTTGCTGGCTGCCCGGGCGGGCCACGGTACGCGCCTGCTGGGCGCTGCCTGCGCCTGCCCGGGCAGTGGCCAGCGTGCACAGCGAGATGAAGATCGCATCCAGGCTCACGATGTCCTTGCTGCCCTTGGGCTGGGACTTGAACAACTCGATGGCCTTCAGGCGCGTCGACGTGAACTGTTCGACCTCCATGGCGTTTCCTCTTTGCGAAATGGGTTGGGGATGCAGGGTGACGACAGGTGTCGTCGGTGATGGGGGATGACCTTACATCATTTTCGCCGATGATGGGTCGGGGCCTGCGCTGGGTTCGGGGGATGGACCGGATGGCGGGCCGGCATTCCGGATCAGATCACACCGCGCGAACGCAGCTGGTCCAGCGATCTGCGGACCAGATCGGCCGGGGTGCTGTCATTGTCGACTTCGATGTCGACCAGCTCATGCGGCAGCGGCTGCTCGCTGGCATGAGGGTCGCTGCTGCGATGGCCTGGGCGATTGACGCGGATCACGACACCACCACGACGCCGGATCGCGCGGGCCTCATTGGCGAAGCGGACATCGGGTACCAGCCCGCCCTCGGGCAGGCGTGCGAACAGCGAGCGTACCCACAGCTCGGGATGGACGCGGTCACGCCCCCACTCGGTACCGGCGGTCTGCATCAGGTGGCGCGGGGTGAGTTCGGCCAGCCAGTCGATGGCGTCCTCCTTGCGGCTGTCCAGTTCGTGCAGGGAAAGCCCGAGGAGGGAGGCGACCAATTGCCGCAGCGGGGCCGCGAAGCTGTCGCATGGCAGTGACAACGCCGACGCCAGTCCATTGGCGAGTGTGTCCTTGCCCGAGCGCTTGCTGCCGGCGATGCCGATGTAGAGCGGCACACGAGAGCGTGGCGCCGGCCGCAGGGCAACGCTGCCCAGTGCAGGGCCGGCACGGAACGCGGCCAGTGTGTCGGCAATCAGGCGATGACCGCTGTCGAGGGAGGCGGGAATCATGCGGAATCTACTCCTGGAGAAATGCGGCAGGTGCCGGAGGATCAGGAATCGCGACCGACAACGCTGCGGGCGCGGAGGATGCGCTGGGTGATGCGCCCGCCCCGGGCCGCTGCGGCGATCGGGTCAAAGCACAACATGGCGGTGCGGGTACGCCGGCCGGCAGCAAGGTGGTCGCGGATGGTCCGCTCGGACAGCACCGGTACCCGCTGGTGGATCTGCTGCACGGTCAGCTGCTCACCTTCAAAGGCATGCAGTCGGGGACGGGACATGGCGGAAGCGCTCCTGGAAGGTGGCGGGCCGATACCTGCATCTTGCCCCTGTAGATGCTCCTAGTCAACACCTTTCATCTACTTGCGTCATGGTGCGGTTGGGCGGGCGGGCTGGCGATCCACAGCCGCAATGCCGCTGCTGCCAGACGCTCACGCTCAACCGGGCCGCGTGCGGCCAGGACACCCTCGAGATACTGTTGGCGGTGCTGGCGCGGACTGACCGTCGTCCAGCGCCCGTCGGTGCCCATGCGCCGGTAGCCGTCCAGTTGCAGCAGGCGACGTGCTTCGCAGTGCAGGCGCCAGTCGTCGCTGCTGCTGTCAACGTCGCGGCCATCATGGATGCGTGGCATCTAGAACGGGCCTGCCGCATGCTCGGCGAGAGTGCGTCTGCGCTCTGGCATCAGCCAGACTTTGGCGCGTTCCTTGCCCACCACGCGGGTGCGTACGCCATGGCGTTTGACCACGTAGGCGGCGGCCTCGTTCACCTCGCGACGGTTGGGCTTGTCGATGCCCACCGCGATGACGATCTCTGTGGCGCGGTAATGCGCGCTCCACTGTTCGGCAGGGAGCGACCAGTCGAAATGGCGATCGATCAGTTCGGCGATCGGCGAGATGGGTTCGTGTTCGCTGTTGGTTGCATTCAGCGCATCCAGTTCCTCGGCACTCAAGTGCCAGGTCTCGCCGCTGCAGTACAACGCATGGGCCTCTGCCCAGACCTGCTGCATGTCGATCCGCGCCGGTTCGCCCAACGCTACGGCGTGCACGGTCCACCAGCGGGTGTTGCCGGTGGCATCGCGGAGGAAGCGTTCGTCGTTGACACTGGCAAACAGGATGGTGCGCCGCGCATAGCGGGATTCGGTGCGCGCGTAGGGGCGACGGATCTCGTCATGGCTGCGCGAGATGAATGATTTCAGCGCCGCGATATCGGTACGGCGGAAGGTGGCATCGACTTCGCCCAGTTCGACGATCCACTTGGAGATGACCTGCTTGACGCTGTCCTTGTTGGCCGGATCGAGCACCACCCCGTCAGCGATCAGTTGCAGCTCCGCCGGCGCCAGTTGCCGTGCCCAGCGTGTCTTCCCCAGGTTCTGTTTCGAGACGAACGTCAGTACGCCGCGCGCGACCACGCCATCGGGCTCAAAGGCGGCCGCCACGCCGGAGATCAGCCAGCGCCGCATCAGGACTTCCTTCAGCACGCGGCCGTCGGCCATGTGCGTGGGCTTGGCTTCCAGCACGGTATCGAAGAACGCCTGCAGGCGGGACTGGCCATCCCACGGCCGTGAGGTGATCCAGCTGGCGACCGGGTTGTAGGGATTGGCTTCGGCCACCTGGCACAGGTTGGTCTCGAAGCTGGCGGTGGCCATGCCGGCGCGGTGCATGCAATCCATCACTTCGCCCGCCGCGACCTCCTTGGCGTTGTCCACGGTCGTCTGCAGCCCAGGGACCAGAATCTCCAGATCCTTGCGGATGACGTTGTAGCGCACGGTCACACCGGTACGACGGCACAGCTCGGCCAGGTTGCGGGCGGTTGGCAACGGCCGCCCGCGCGCGTTGGTATCGGGAAACGGGGTGAAGGCATCGAATGCGGACAGGTTGCCAGGCACCTGGTAGCGCGCGCTGGCCGATGACGGCGCATCGTCCAGTGCCACGTCGTCGCCCCCTGCCGGCGGCATGGGGGGCAACAACTGGGCACGCACGGTGTCCAGCCCCTCGCGCAGATGCAGGTTGTTGAAGTCGGTAGGGCGGTCATCGTCGCCATGCAGCGTGGCGAACTCGGGCCAGACCACGCGGGCATTGATGTCCGCGGCAGCCTGCGTGGCCAGGGTGACGCCAGGGTTGTCCAGCGGCTGCCGCGTCCACTGATCGTTGTCGGCACACAGCACGAATGACGCGTCCGGCATGGCGCCGCGCCAGGCTCGGGCGACCGCGCCAAGGTTGCCTGCATCCCAGGCCACCACCACGCACCAGCCCGTGGCCTGGTGGATGGATCCGGCGGTGGCATAGCCCTCTGCAATGGCGATCGGCTGGCCGGTAATCGGCTTGCCGATGACATGGAAGCAGCCCTGCTTGCGGCCACCGGAAAGGAAGTCCTTGTCGCGGCCAAGTGCTGGATCCACGCGGGGAAAGATCGCCTGCAACGAGACGATACGGCCCGCGCTGTTCATTACCGGTACCAGCAGGGCGTTGTCGATGTGGCGGAAGACAAGGCCATCGCTGTTGCGCACCGGCCATGGCGCCACACGCAGGCCATGTGCATGGATGCCCTTGCGTACGAGATAGGGGTGGTGGGCATCGGCAGGAATGGCTCGGTTCCACAGCACGTTGGCCGCCTTGGCGGCGGCGTCCTCGCGTTCGCGCTGATGCCGTTCGCGCTCGCTGCGGGCCGCCTCCTGGCGTTGCCTGATGGCACGCTGCTCGGCGGCGCTCAACGCGGTCGGCGATTTCGCGCACCAGGCATGGCGGGTGCCGGTCCGCCAGCTGCCGAACTCGCCGGCCGGCACGTGGTCTCCAAACAACACCGCCCAACCATTGCGCGTGCCACGACGGTCGCCTTCCACATGGAAGCGCACCAGCGTGCCATCGGCGTTGAGCGCGTCGCGGCCGCGCGCGTCCGGCACGATGCCGTGCGCGTGCATGGCCTGCAGGAACGCGGGAACGATGTCCTGCGTGGGATGCGGTGTGTGCATTCGACAAGGCCCCTGGGAACGTGGATCGGTCCACGGCGGCCGATGGCGGCCAACGTGCTGTGCAGTGTCCGGCGTGCGCAGGTCACGCAGCGGCCGACCGACGCAGTGTGGTCAGGATGTGATGGGAGTGGTGATACGGTCATGGTGTCGGAACGGGGCTTCATTTGCAACACCTTCCAGTACCTTGCATCCCTGACCGCGATGGCGCCGCCCAGTACGCGTTGGATCTGCGATGGCGTTCGCAGATCACTGTGATCGTGCCGATGCGTCGCAGTTGGCGAGAACCGGTTTTCGGATGATGCGATCGCCGTCAACGACGGCCCATCGTTTCTCTCCATCGCGCCTTCGGGCGCCCGTGCACAAGGAGCCTGCATGCCTGAAATCCACTGCAACCACGAACGCCGATCCGCCGCGGAATCCGCGTCGTTGACCGTCGTTGCGACGTTCTCAACCGGTGCGACCACCCCTCGATAAAATACAACCCGCATGACGGACACCATCGACGAAGCGCAGGAAATGGAAGCGCGCCACCTGCAACGCGCCCTGGCCCAGCACGCAACGCGGGCCAGCAACGTTGCCCCTCTCACTCCCATGGGGGAATGCCACAACCCGGACTGCAGCGAGGACTTCGACAACGATCCGGCAAGACTGTTCTGCGGGCCTGCCTGTGCCGAGCGTTTCGAAGCCATCCATCAACACCGCAACGCATAGGAACAGGGGACATGTCTCTGAACAGCAACGACGCTGGCTTCACCGAACGCATCGCCGGTTTATCGGCCGAGCTCGCCGTGCTGGTGAGCCTGGTGGAGAACCACATCCATCTGCAGCTGGCTGATCTGGCCGACTCGGGTGATGTGGATGCACAGGAGCGATTTGCGGTAGCCGATCCGGAGCGCTGGTTGGAGAACGCCCGCAACAGCCTGCAGGCGGGTTTCATGTTCCTGGAGCGCGCGGTGCAGCAACCGGCGCGGTTCTAGTCATCCGGTGCGGGGGCGGAAGGGGCCGGCCAGGCTGCCTTCCGTCCCCCTCGGGCAGTGGACGATCCCCTGCGCTGGAGGCTGCGTCATAACGTCGCACTGGCCGCCGGGCAACCCTGAACGTGGTCCAAGGTTGACCGCAGGCCGTAGAATGGCCGGGTGCGTCGTTCTGTCCTCCACCGCCGGTTCCAGGCCTTGGCATGGCTAGCCATGCTGCTGGTGCTGCTTGCCCCGCTGGTGAGCCGCTGGCTGGCGCATGGTCACGTTGCAGCGGCTGTGCCGGTAGCGGCGATGGACCATTCCCAGCATGCGCAGCATGCGATGGAGGGCCATCACGACCACCACGCGATGGCGATGCAGCAGGGCGAGGTCTCAAAGAAGCCGCCCGCCGATCCACACGCCGCGCATGAGATGGGCGTGGACTGCGACTACTGCCTGATCGCCGCGCGGCTGATCACCCTGCTGGTGGCGGCATTGCTGCTGTTGGCACCGATGGTATCGATATGCCGTGCGCTGCGTGGTGCAGTGCAGGCGTTGCCGCAGCGGGTCAGCGGCACATTGGGAGCGCGCGGGCCACCGGCCTTCATGGCTGCCTGAGCCACACGCGCGGTGCATTGATCTTTTTTCATGAGGTTGCCGGCCACGGCCGGTGCCCGCACGCGCGTGTCTGTCCCTTTCTGATTGCTGCCCTGCCATTGCAGGGTGGCCTTGCATGCCGTGAACAGATGAAAACGAACCCCAACTCCGCGCGCCTGCGCCGGGCGACGCTGCCTGCCATGTGCGCGTTGCTCCTGCACACCGCCTCTGTACTTGCCGCCGATGCGGCACCCCCGACCACGCTGGATACCGTGCGCGTGGTCGATACCCGCAGCGGCGAGCTGTCTTCCACCTCCAGCGCAGGCTCTGCGTTGGGCCTGAGCGTGCTGCAGACACCGGCCAGCCTGACGGTGATTTCGCGCGAGCAGCTGGAACAGCGCGGCGACACCAACCTCAATGATGCGATCAGCCGGGCAGGCGCGATCAGCGCCATGCCGCACCCAGGCAATGGTCTGAGTGCGCTGTCCAGCCGTGGCTTCACCGATGGCGCTTCCGTGATGCGCCTGTATGACGGGCTGCGCCAGTATGGCGGCGTGGGCATCACCTTTCCGTTCGATACCTGGTCCATCGAGCGCATCGAAGTGCTGCGCGGTCCGGCCTCGGTCATCCATGGCGATGGTGCCATTGGCGGGGTCATCAACATCGTGCCGAAGAAGCCGACGCGCGGTGCCATCGAGAACGAGATCAGCGTGACCGCGGGCAGCGAGGACACCGCACGTCTGGGCTTCGGCAGTGGCGGCGCGCTGACGCCCGAGCTGGCCTACCGGCTGGATGTGAGTGGCAACTACAGCGGTGGCTGGGTTGATCGCGGGCGCAGTAGTGATGCCACCTTCTCCGGCGCACTGCTGTGGCAACCGCGTGCGGATCTGCAGCTGTCGCTCACCCATGCGGAAGGCTATCAGCAACCGATGCGCTACTTCGGCACGCCACTGGTGGATGGCCGCCAGCTGGAGGCGCTGCGCCACCGCAACTACAACGTGGAAGACAGCGACATCCGCTACCGCGACCGCTGGACCCAGCTCGATGCGCTGTGGACGCCAAACGCAAGCGTCGAATGGCGCACGCGCCTCTACCAGATCGACAGCCAGCGCGATTGGCGCAATGCCGAAGCCTACGTCTACAACCGCGCTACCGGCTTGATCGATCGCTCAGGCAATACCGAGATCACCCACGACCAGGACCAGACCGGGTTGACCTCGACGCTGAGGGTACAGGGGAACATTGCGGGCCTGGCCAACAGCTTCGCCGTGGGCCTCGATGCCAACCGCGCGCACTTCAAGCACACCAACAACACCTATGCCGGCAGCTCGGGCCCGGTCGATCCGTTCGATCCGGTGCCGGGCCAGTTCACCAGCGACGCGCCGAACCTGCCGCGCTACCGTAATCGTGCCGAGCAGTACGCGCTGTTCGTGGAAGACCGCTTGGCGCTGAGCGAGCGCTGGTCGGTGCTGGGTGGGCTGCGCCACGACCGCGCGCGCATTGATCGTACCGATCTGATCAGCGGCCAGAACGCGTTCTCGAAGACCTACCGCAGCACAGGCTGGCGTGCAGGCACGGTGTTCGCGTTGCGGCCGACGCTGAGCCTGTATGCGCAGTACTCGCAGGCGGCGGACCCGGTCAGTGGCCTGTTGATGATCAGCCCGGCCAACGGTGTCTTCGACCTGGCCAAGGGCCGGCAGATCGAGGTGGGCCTGAAGCAGGCCTTCGATGGCGGCGAGTGGACGCTGGCGGCGTACCGCATCCGCAAGACCGGGCTGCTCAGCCGCGATCCGCTGGTGCCGGATCGCCGCGTGCAGGTGGGCGCACAGACCTCGCGTGGCATTGAGGCGTCCTTGAACTGGAACTTCGCGCCGCGCTGGTCGCTCGATGCCAATGCCACGGTGCTGAAGGCCGAGTTCGAGGACTTCCTGGAAACCACCGGTTCGCCGGCGGTGCTGGTGTCGCGTGATGGCAACGTGCCACCGAACGTGGCCGAGCGCCTGGCCAATGTGTGGCTGAGCTGGCAGTTCGCACCGGACTGGAGTGCGGCGGGTGGCGTGCGTTACGTCGGCAAGCGCTACGCCGACAACGCCAACACCTTGGAGCTGCCCGGCTACAGCACCACCGACCTGGCACTGACCTGGCAGGCGGCACCGCGCACGCGGCTGTCGGCGCGGCTGTTCGACGTGTTCGACAAGGCGTACTACGCCACCGCGTACTACACCAGCACGCAGTGGCTGCTGGGTGCGGACCGGCGCGTCGAATTCACCGTCGACCATCGCTTCTGAGCAGGCTGGCGATGACGTTGCGATCCACCGCCAAGCGCTGGACCTACCTGGTGCACCGCTGGCTGGGCATCGGCGGATGCCTGCTGATGTTGCTGTGGTTTGTCAGCGGCATGGTGATGCTGTTCATTGGTTACCCGAAGCTGACACCCGGTGAGCGGCTGGCGGCGTTGCCGGTGCTGGGGGATGCAAGGGATTGGCGAGGACTGTCGGCGCTGCCGGATGCTGTACAGGCCGAGCCGGAAGCCGTGGCCCTGACCACGGTAGGCGGTGAAGCGGCGTATGTGGTGCGCAGCGGCAGCAACGTCGGTGCGTGGTCGGTACGGAACGGCCAGGCGCTGCTGCCGATTTCCGCCCAGCGCGCCGAAGCGGCGGCCGCGCAGTTCGCCGGTGGGCAGGCCTTCGTTGGTGCGATGCGCGTGGATGAGGACCGCTGGACCCATTCGCGCGCGCTGGATGCGCATCGGCCGCTGTACCGGGTTGAAGTGGGCGGTGCGCAGCCGGGGGATGTGTATGTGTCCTCGCACACCGGCGAAGTGGTGCTGGACGCGCCGCGCGTGCAGCAGCGCTGGAATTACGTGGGTGCGTGGCTGCACTGGCTGTACTTCCTGCGCATGCAGTCGGTCGATCCGGTGTGGACGTGGATGGTGATCGTGCTCTCAGCGTTGTGCACGGTGGCGGCAATCAGCGGCATCGTGGTGGGTGTGTGGCGCTGGCGCTTCCGTGGGCACTACCGCACTGGCGCGAAGACGCCGTATGTCGAGCCCTGGATGCGCTGGCACCACCTGATCGGGTTGGTGGCAGCGGCATTCGTGTTCACCTGGATCTTCAGCGGCCTGATGTCGATGAATCCATTGGGCGTCTTCAGCAGCACGCGCGAGGCGATTGACAGCGGACGCTATCGTGGCGGCGCGGTAGCGGTGGATGGCGCGCTGGGTGAACCGGCGGCGCTGCTGGCGGCCGTCGACGACGCGCGCTTCAAGCCGGTGGAGATCCAGTGGCGACGCATCGGTGGTGAGCTGTTCGCGGTGTTGCTGGATGGACGGGGCGATACCCGCATCGTGTCCAGTGCAGATGGAGAGCTGCGGGTCCTGCGGCAACTGCCTGTGGACTGGCTGCAGCAGAGGGCGCGTGCCATGTCCGATGCGCCGATGCAGGCGTTCGCGGTTCAGCAGGGGCCGGACGCGTACTTCTACCCGCGCGCACCCGAAGCGATGCACGGTGCAGCCGTACGCCGCTTCCCGGTGGCGGTGGCGGACTTCGGTGATGCCGAGGCGACGCGTGTCTATCTCGACCTGGCCACCGGCGATCCGCTGCTGACGATGGGACATCGCGAGCGCGTGGGTCGCTGGCTGTTCTACTTCCTGCACAGCTGGGACCTGCCGGCGATGCTGCGTCAGGACATCGCCCGGCTGGCGGTGTTGCTGCTGCTGAGCCTGGCTGGCGCTGCGTTGTGTGCAACGGCCACGGTGATCGGCTACCGCCGGTTGCGGATGAAGCTGCGGCGCAGGCGGCGCTGATGCCTTGGACTAAACCCGCAGCCAACGTGTGGACACGGCCACCAGCAACAAGGCCGTGGCCACACCGATGAACGCAGCAATCAGACCGAAATGATTGGCGGCAAAGCCGATCAACGCCGGTCCGGCAAGGATGCCGGCAAAGCCCAGCGTGGAAACGGCGGTGATGGCCAGCGCGCCGGGCATGCGGGTCTGGTGGCCGGCCAGCGAGAACAGCGCCGGCGCGATGTTGGCGCAACCGAGGCCGACCAGCACATAGCCCGCCAATGATGCCTGCCACGGCGTGACCAGGGTCAGCACCAGCACGCCGGCAGCGGCGAGCAGCGCGCCGAACACGATCGCGCGCTGGCGGCCAACGCGTGCCACCAGTGCATCGCCGAACAGGCGCGCGACCGTCATGGTCAGGGTGAAGGTCACATAGCCGACGCCGGCGAGGCTGGCATCGACGCGACGTACGTCGCTGAGGAACACCGCGCTCCAGTCGAGCATCGCACCTTCGCCGAGGAAGGCGACGAACGCCAGCACGCCGATGAACAGCACGATGCCATGCGGCAGGGCCAGCATCGGTGTGTCGTGTGGCATGCGTTCGCTGTGCCAGTAGGTCGCCGACAACAGCATCACCAGCAGCATGGTGCCGACACCGATCAGCACCGATGCCAAGGGCGGCAACTGTGCGGACAGCAGCACGGTCATGGTGGCCGCGCCGAGGAAGCCGCCAATGCTGAAGAAAGCATGGAAGCCAGACATCATCACCCGCCGTGCTTCGCGCTCGACGATGACGGCCTGCACGTTCATCGTGCAGTCCATCGCGCCCACGGCCGCACCGAACACGAACAGCACCACGCCCAGCGTCCAGGCCGAACCCGCCAGTGCCAGGCCGGGCACGGTCAGGCAGATCAGCAGGCTGCTGGCCACCATCACCCGGCGGCAACCGAGGCGTGCGGCCAGCACCCCGGACAAGGGCATCGCCAGCAGCGAGCCGGCACCGAGGCAGAGCAGCACCAGTCCCAGCGTGGCGTCATTGATCCCGGTGCGCGCTTTGGCGAATGGCACCAGGGTGGCCCACAACGCGGTGGCGAAGCCGGGAATGAAGAACGCAGCGCGGGTCGCGTGCTGTTCGGCACGCGCGCGGTTGGCAAGGGACATGAGCGGTACGGTCAGGGAGGCGTGGGGTGCACCGCGATACCGGCGGCGTGGAAGCGAGCCGCCAAGGCGGGCGGTGCGGTGGTGGTCAGCACCAGGTCGTCGATCTCGTCCAGGCTGGCGATCTGCCAGTTGCCGCGGGCACCGAGCTTTTCAGTGGTGGCGGCGACGATGACGCGGCTGCTGCAGGCCACCATCGCGCGCTTCAGCGTGGCTTCTTCCGAATCCATTGCCCACACACCGGTGTCGCCGTCCACCGCGCAGGGGCCGGGCAGGTACACGTCGGCACGCAGGCGCTGCACCTGGGCCAACGCCTCGGCACCGACCGCACCGCCACCGCTGGCCAGGCGCCCGCCGATCAGCTGCACTGAAGTGCCTTCGAGCATGCTGGCGGCGGTGGCGATCTGCGGGGCGTTGGTGATCACCGTCAGCCCGAGAGCGGCCGGCAGCTGCTGGGCGATCGCCAGATTGGTCGAACCGGCATCGAGCAGTACCACCTGGCCGGGTTGCAGCAGCGCGCAGACGCGGGCGGCCAGCTCGGCCTTGTCGCCGCGGTCGCGGGTCAGGCGCTCGCGCAGCGGCCGTTCCTTGGGCGGCGGCAGCACGGCGCCGCCGTAGACGCGCTGGCACAGGCCCTGGGCGGCGAGCTCGCGCAGGTCGCGGCGGATCGAATCTTCGGAGACGGCATAACGGCGCGCCAGTTCGGCGGCGACCACGCGGCCCTGCTGGCGCAGCTCCTCGAGGATCTGCCGGGTGCGCTGGGCGGGTAGGGGGCTGGGGTCGGCGCTCATGCCGCAAGTCTGCACGTTCGTGCATAATCGTGCAACAACATGCATTGGTCGGTAGGGCACAGGGCGGCTGGACTGCCGGTGAACCCGCCCGCCCCCGGGGTCTATGGATCGGCCTCGCGGCCCGGCATCATGGCGGGGCACTTGGCATGGAATCCCTGATGTCTCCCACCGTTCACCGCAAGCTGCGCATCGGCGCGGACCAGTACACCGGCCAGAAAGTGGTCGACCAGCAGTTCCACGAGTGCGATTTCTCCGGTGCGGACCTGACCGGCACCGAGTTCATCAACTGCAGTTTCTACGATGCCGACAGCCGCGCCGGCTGCCGCTTCAATGGCGCCACGCTGAAGGAAGCCAGTTTCCGCAGCTGCGATATCAGCATGTGCCATTTCAATTTCATCAAGGCGCTGGGCCTGGAGATCAGCGAGTGCCGTGCGCAGGGCGCGGATTTCAGCAACGCCAGCTTCATGAACCAGATCACCACGCGCAGCTGGTTCTGCAGCGCGTTCATCAAGAAGTCGAACCTGCGCTATGCCAATTTTTCGCGGGTAACGCTGGAAAAGTGCGAGCTGTGGGAAAACCGATGGGATGGCGCGAATGTGAGTGGCGCCAGCTTCGCCGGCTCGGACCTGTCCGGCGGCCAGTTCGAGGGCATCGACTGGAACAGCGCCAACTTCACCGACTGCGACCTGACCAACTCGGAGCTGGGTGAGCTGGACCTGCGCAGCACCAACCTGCGTGGTGCCACGCTGGACGTGCAGCAGGTGGCGCTGTTGATGCAGCGCATCGGCATCACCGTGGTGCCGTAGGCATCACCCGGCGTACGCCACCCAGCCCTTGAAGCTGAAGCCTGCGTAGAACAGCTCCACGCCGTCGAAGCCGGCCTCCTGCAGCAGCGCCACTTCCTGTTCGGGGGCCAGCAGCGGCAGCCGCTCGGCAATGGCCTCGATCGCGCGCTGTGCATCGGCGTGGGCAACGCCCGAGGCTTCGGCGAACGCTGCGTAGCGCTGCAACCAGCGCAGCTTGCCGGCGGGTTCCTGCGGCACGCTGTGGTGGGCCACCACCAGCGGCGCGCCGGGTTGCAAGCGCCTGTGCAGCTCGCGCAGCGTGTGCAGGCGCTGCGCGGCATCGAGGAAGTGCAGGGTCAGCAGGCAGCTGGCCCCATCGAAGCGCAGATCGGGCGCATCGTCGATGTAGCCTTCCAGCAGTCGCACGCGCGGCATCAGCGGACCCAGTGTCTGCTCGGCCAGGGCCAGCATCGGCGCGGCCGGATCCACGCCCAGCAGCTGCCAGCCCGGCTGCGCCTCGGCAAAAGCCTTCAGCTCCAGCCCGCCACCGGCGCCCAGCACCAGCACACGGCCCTGCGCGGGAACGCGTTCGGCCAGCAGCAGGCGGCTCATCTGCTGCAGGGCGAGGAAGCCGGGCACCTGGCGCAGCGGCGCTTCGGCATAGCGGGCCACCGCCTGCGGGTCGGAGAACGTGGACATGCGCGGATTCCTGCGGCGGGGGCCATACCACTGTAGCGCGGCGCGCAAGAGGCATTGCGCGCCGCTGCCACACGGGCAGGACAGGGCTCAGGCCGCTGCTGCCTCAAGCACGTCTTCCAGCCGCACCTCGCCGAGGAAGCCACCGCTGCTGGTTGCCGGCTGCTGCGCTTCGATGGCGTGGGCGAACTGCACGCCGGCGTCGTCCTGCAGGCGCTCGAACAGCTGCTGCACCCTGGGAAACTCGCGACGATCGACCACCTGGTGATAGTCATTCCAGCGCGCGATGCCGGCGAAGTAGGCATCGGCGAAGCTGCGCTGTTCGCCCAGCAGCCACGGGCCCGTGCCGATCATCTGCTCCAGCGCCTGGTGGGCGTGGCGCACCTTGGTGGTGCCATAGGCACGCAGCGCCTCGCCGTCATCGCCTTGCGCATGCTCCAGTGCGTGCCAGAGCGGCGCATAAGCACCGAAGAAGCTGGTGTTGAGATAGGCCAGCCGGTGGTTGAGGCGATCGAAGCCGGACGTGCCCTGTGCGAAGCCCAGTCCCTGCGCGATACCCAGCGCGGCCAGGTGGTTGAGGATGGCCAGGCTCTCGCTGAGCTGTTCGCCCTGCGCAGTGCGCAGGGTCGGTGTTTCGCCCAGCGGATTGAGACGGCGGTAGTCTTCGCCCTGCACCTGGCCGGGCATGTCGATGCGGCACAGGTGATACGGCTGGCGCAGCCATTCCAGGGCGACGATGGAGCCGAACGAGCAGCCCGAGGGCACGCCGTAGAAGAGGATCGGGGTCATGGCAGATTTCCGGTTCAAGCCGCGATGCGGCGGGTGAGGGAAGCGTGCCTTGCGTGGACATTGCCCCGGAAGCCGCTTGAATGGCATCCTGAAGTCCACATCTGTGGACGTTGCGCATGCTCAACCTCAACGATCTGGCCCTGTTCGTGACTGCGGTGGAGCAGGGCGGCTTCGCTGCAGGCGGGCGCCATCTGGGCCTGCCGCGCTCGACCCTGAGCAAGCGCGTGGCCCTGCTGGAAGAGCAGCTCCAGGTGCGGCTGCTGCAGCGCAGTTCGCGCCGCTTCGCATTGACCGAGGTCGGCCAGGAGTTCTTCGAGCGCGCACGCGCAGCGTTGTCTGAGGTCGAGGCCGCCGAGGCCATCGTCCGCGACCGCCAGGCCGAACCCAGCGGCACCGTGCGGATCAGCGCTTCGATTCCGGTGGTGCAGGGTGAGCTCGCCGCGTGCCTGCCCGCGTTGGCCCGCCGCTATCCACGGCTGCGCATCGAAGTTGAAGTGAGTGATCGTTTCATCGACCTGGCACAGGAAGGCATCGACATCGCCCTGCGCAGCCACTTCGGTCCGCTACCCGATTCCGGGTTGGTGCAACGCATGCTCGGTAGCGAGCGTATCGTGCTGGTGGCGTCCCCTGGCTATCTGGCAGCCGCGCCGGCAGTGGATACGCCCGAGCAGCTGCGCGCGCATGCCGGCCTGCTGACCGCGCGCCATGCAACGCGCTGGACGCTGCACAGCGCCGACGCCCGCACTGTGCAGGTGGAGCCACAGGTGGCGCTGGTCGGCAATGAATCGCAGCTGCTGATCGCGGCGGCAGAAGCGGGTCTTGGCATCACCGTGCTGCCACACAGCCTGTGTGCTGCGGCCATCGCCGCCGGCCGCCTGCAGCAGGTGCTGCCGGCGTGGCATGCCGGCGAAGTCACCACCAGCGTGTTGCTGCCGCATCGTCGCGGCCAGTTGCCGGGCGTCCGCGTGGTGGTGGATGCGCTGGTCGCGCATTACCAGCTCAACGCAGCGCGCGCGCCAGTACCTGCCAGATCTTCGGGTCCTGGCACTGCGAAACGTTGAAACGGACATAGTCGGCCGCGCGCTGCGACTGGCTGAACGCGTTGCCCGGCGCCAGCACGATGCCCTCGCGCAGGCATTGCCGTGCCAGTGCGGCGGCGTCGCGGCCATCGGGCAGCTGGCACCACAGGAACAGGCCGGCTTCCGGCTGCAGCCACGGCGTGATGCCCAGCATCTGCAGCTTCCGCAGCGTGTGCCGGCGTGCATCGGCCAGGCGCGAACGTATCGACTGCATGTGGCGGCGGTAACCGCTGTCGGTCAGTGCGATGTGCATCAACTGTGCGGCCAGATGGCCACCGCCGAAGCTGGTCGCCAGCTTCAGGTCGGTCAGTGCCTCGATCCAGTCGTGGCGCGCAGCGATGTAGCCGCAGCGCGACGCTGCCGACAGCGTCTTGGAGAAGCTGCCGACGTGGATCACCCGTGACAGTCCATCGAGCGCGGCCAGTCGCGGTGCAGGCTGCAGTTCAAAGTCGGCGAAGATGTCATCCTCGACGATGATCAGTTCGCTGCGTTCGGCCAGGCCCAGCAGGCGGTGTGCGGTGCTCGCGGAAAGCACCGCGCCGGTCGGGTTGTGCAATCCGGAATTGGTGATGTACAGCCGCGGCGAATGTGCCTGCAGGGCCTGCGCGAACGCCTCCAGGTCCGGGCCGCTGTGCGTGTACGGCACGCCGATGGCCTGCACCTGGTGCGCCTTGAGCAGCGCGTGGTAGTTGAAGTAGCTCGGGTCATCGACCAGCACGCAGTCGCCGGGCTTGAGCAGGAAACGACAGAGCAGATCGACCGCGTGCGTACCGGATTCGGTCAACAGGATCTGCTCCACCGGTGCATCGATGCCAAGCATGGCGCTGCGCCTTTGCAGCAGCTGGCGCAACGCGGGCAGCCCGAGCGGGGCGGCGTAGTCCACCAGTTGCATGGCATCGGCACGCGCCAGCCGGCGCAGGCCGCGGCGCACGCCATCGTGATACAGCCAGTCACTGGGCATCCAGCCGCACCCTGGCTTGAGGTCGCCCGCAGGCGTTTCCAGCGATTGCCGTGATACCCACAGCGGATCCACCGCGCGATCCAGCCGTGGCTCCAGTTCGGCCAGCGCCAGCGGTGCGGCCGGGCCACTGACGTAGAAGCCCGAGCCTGCGCGCGCACTGATCAGGCCTTCGGCCGCCAGGCGCTCGTAGGCTTCGACCACGGTGGAGACCGAAACCCCCATCGTCGCAGCCTGCGCACGTACCGAAGGCAGGCGGGAGCCGGGGCCATCCACCCGTGCACTGATGCGGGTGCGGACGGTCTGGATGACCGATTCGATGCGGGTAAGCGGGCGCGGCATGGTGGAACCGTAGTGGAAGTGTGGGCAGTACAGTTACTTGCGACTGTACTGGATTGTAGCTGGGGTCTTCCCGCGCCGGATGCTTCCATGCAGGTCCAGCCGGGCATCGTCCGGCACCTTCAGGAGTACAGGCGTGGAACGGTCGGCGAGTGGTTGGATCAATGGCTTCATCGGTGTGGTGATCTTCGCCGGCTCCCTGCCGGCCACCCGCTTGGCGGTGCTGCAGCTGGACGCCGGATTCGTCACCGCTGCACGCGCGACCATTGCCGCCGTGCTCGGCCTCGGCCTGCTCCTTCTGCTGCGCCAGCCGTGGCCGCGGCGCAGTGACCTGCCAGGCCTGGCAGTGGTCAGCCTCGGGGTGGTAGTCGGCTTTCCGTTGTTGACCGCACTCGCGCTGCGCCACGCATCGTCGGCGCACACCATCGTGTTTCTCGGCCTGCTGCCGTTGAGCACTGCGGTATTCGGCGTGCTGCGCGGTGGCGATCGGCCGCGCCCGGCGTTCTGGCTGTTTTCGTTGCTGGGCAGTGCCTGCGTGGTCGGCTATGCGGTGCGCAACGGCATCGAGGCGTCGTTGCAGGCCGACCTGCTGATGCTGGCGGCGATCGTGGTGTGCGGGCTGGGCTATGCCGAAGGTGGCCGGCTCGCCCGTCATCTCGGCGGCTGGCAGGTGATCAGTTGGGCGTTGCTGCTGGCCTTGCCGGTGATGCTGCCGCTGACGGTGCTTATGCGCCCGGCCTCGTTCACTGCGGTCGGTGCCTCGGCGTGGTGGGCGCTGGGCTATGTGGCAGTGTTCAGCATGCTGATCGGCTTCCTGTTCTGGTACCGCGGGCTGGCGCAGGGCGGCATCGCCGCCGTCGGCCAGTTGCAGTTGCTGCAACCGTTCTTCGGCCTCGCCCTGGCTGCGCTGCTGCTGCATGAATCGGTCAGCCTCAGCATGGTGCTGGTGACCGTGGTCGCGGTGATCTGCGTCGCCGGCGCGCGCCGCTTCAGCCGCTGAGCGAAAAAGGGGACGGAGGGGATTAAGTCGTAATCGGTCCTACTGTGCCTGAAACGACTTAATCCCCTCCGTCCCCTTTTCCGGGGCGCCCTGGAACAGATGCGCAACGGCGTAGTCGATGAACACCCGCAGGCGTGCACTGGGATGGCGCCCACCGGGCCATAGCAACGAGAACTGCCCCTGGTGCGTGGGCAGTGCTGGCAGCACCCGTTGCAGGCGGCCATCGGCCAGCGCGTCGGCTGCGAGGAAGTCAGGCATCCAGGCCAGGCCCATGCAACCGATCGCAGCGGCAAGCACGGCCTCCATGTTGTTGCAGGTCATCGCCGTGGGAAGGCGTGCCCCCGCATCGCCTTCGATGCCCGGCAGCTGCCACGGATGCAGCTTTCCGGTGGTGGGGTAACGGAAACGCAGCGCGGTATGCAGGCGCAGCTCGCCCACATCGCCGGGCGTGCCATGCGCCTGCAGATAGCCCGGCGCCGCACAGAGGATGAAACGAAAGCCGCCCAGTCGCCGTGCGGTCAGGCTGGAATCGGCCAGTTCACCACTGCGTATCACCGCGTCCAGGCCTTCGCTGACCACATCGACGATGCGGTCGTTGAAGTCCAGTTCCAGCTGCACCTGCGGATAGCGTTGCTGGAAGCCGGGCAGCACCGGCAGCAGGAAGCGGTACCCGATGGTGGGCAGGCCGATGCGCAGCAGCCCGCTGGGGGCGTGCTGTCGCTGCGCCAGGTCCGCCTGTGCTTCGGAAAGCTCGTCCAGTGCACGCCGGCAGCGCTGCAGCAGCAGTTCGCCTTCGTCGGTGAGATGCACGCGGCGGGTGGTGCGTTGGAACAGGCGGGTGCCGAGCTCCTGTTCAAGACGGGCGATGCGCTTGCCGACCGCCGACGCGGACAGGCCAAGTACACGCGCAGCGCCGACGATGCTGCCAGCCTCCGCGGTGCGGACGAAGGCGAGCAGGGCAGAAATGGAGTCCATGCGGGGCATGATTACGGAACAGTGGGACGCAATCAACGTCCATCGAGCCTGTTTTTCAGGGATAGCGGCCTGTCCATCATCAGTGCCCCTGATGGATGGAGGCCCGCATGGCCCCGGTTTCGATGCTCCCTGTACCTGTCCAGACGCAGCAGCGCTGGACCCTGCTTGCCGTCTGCCTGGCCGCACTTGCGTTGCCGTTGTCCTTCTCGGCCGGTGCGGTCGCGGTGCCCGCGCTGGCCCGTTCCGTGGCGTCGTCGCCGAGCGTGCTGGCCTGGGTGACCAACGCCTTCATGCTCACCTTCGGCAGCCTGCTGCTCGCTGCCGGTGGCCTGGCCGACCGCTATGGCCGGCGGCGGTTGTTCCTGCTGGGCACAGCAGGCTTCACCGTCGCCACGATCGTCGTCTGCCTCGCGCCCACGCTGCTGTGGCTGGATCTGGCGCGCGGGCTGCAGGGCGTTGCCGCCGCAGCGGCGTTGGCATCGGGCACGGCTGCGCTCGCGCATGCCTGGCAGGGGCCGATGCGTGGCCGTGTGTTCGCCCTGCTGGGCGCCACATTCGGTGCGGGGTTGGCGCTGGGGCCGCTGCTTGCGGGTCTGCTGCTGCAGGCATTGGGATGGCGCAGTGTGTTCGCCGTCGGCGGCGTGCTGACATTCGCCGCCTTCGTACTGGGCGCGCGTGTGTTGCCCGAAAGCCACGGTGAACGCGGGCGGCTGGATGTCGGCGGCATGCTGGGCTTCAGCCTGATGCTGGCAGCGTTGACCCTGGCCCTGCTGTGGCTGGGCGAGTTCGGCCTGCATACCGTGCGCGTGCAACTGGCGCTGTTGGCGACGCTGCTGCTGGGCGCAGCGTTCATCTGCATCGAACGACTGCACCGCTCACCCCTGCTGGACCTCTCGTTGTTCTCGCAACCGGCGTTCCTCGGTGTCCAGCTGCTGCCGGTCGCAACCTGCTTCGGCTACGTGGTGCTGCTGGTGGTATTGCCGCTTCAGTTGATGGGCGTGCACGGCCAGAGCGCGACCCTGGTGGGGCTGCAGATGCTGGCCCTGTCCGCGCCGATGCTGGTGCTGCCGATGCTGGCCGCGCGCTGGGCGGAGCGCGTGGGAAGTGCGCGGCTGTGCACGCTGGGACTGCTGGTCTGTGCCTCTGGCCTGTACCTGTTGTCGCGCCATGCATCGCAGCCGTCGCCTTCGCAGTGGGTGCCGTGGCTGATGCTGGTCGGTGCAGGGACGGCCTTGCCATGGGGGCTGATGGATGGGCTGTCGGTCAGCATGGTGCCGGTACAGCGTGCGGGCATGGCCGCCGGCATCTTCGGGACCGTGCGTGTAGCCGGTAAAGGCATCGCATTGGCCGCAGTCACTGCCTTGCTTGCGCTGCTGATCGGCCATCAGCTGCAGGGCGCGTCGCCGGCATCGCTGGCGCGTGCCGGTGCCTATCTGGCCACGGGGGCGCGGGAACAGGCGCAGGCACTGCTACCGGCGATGAGTCGCATGCAGCTGCAGCACGTCAGTAGTGAGGCGCTGGCAACACTGCTGCGTGTACTGGCGCTGCTGACCGCCGCATGTGCTGCGTTGTTGCACCTGTTGCTGCGGAAACGTAAAGACGCGTTGGTCGGGCGTACTGCGTAGCAGGCTCATCGCCCGCCTTCGCCGTCATCCCGTTGTCGTGTCCCGCTCACGCTGCCTATGCCCAACCGGGCCTAGGCTTGGTCGTCCCCGTCCCCCACGGAGACCTGCCATGTGGCTGCTCGATCATCTCTGGCCTGGCCGCCGACCGCTTCCTCCCCCGGCCGCGGATGCGCCACCGGCACCGCCGCGCCGGCCCTGGCTGAAACGACCCGCGCGGGCGGGGCGCAGCGGCATGGCGCCCTGGCAGAAGATCGCCACGCCACCGCGGCGCACGCGCCACTAGTCGCTGCGGTCTGACGGGTGATTGATCCCGTCGCTGACCGGGATCACCCCCAACGCGAACGGGTCGATGCCTTCCAGGCAGGCCACGTTGTAGCCGTACTGGTCGGGGTTGGAGCGGCGCCGGTGATGGGTGTAGATGCCGCACACGCCACAGAAGTAGTGCTCGGCCACATGGGTGTTGAACTGGTACTTCTGCAGGTGGTTCTGCCCGCGCAGCACCTGCAGGCCCTGGCGGGGGACGCTGGCGGCGATGGCGCCCCGGCGCCGGCACATCGAGCAGTCGCAGCGGCGGGGATCGACGATGCCGTCCGGCAGGTCCAGCAGCAGCTCGACGGTGCCGCAGTGGCAGGTTGCGCGGTGCTGGGGTTGGACCGGAACGCCGGCCACGGAAGTGATGCCCATCATTGCTCCTGTGTGATCCGTCTGGCCGCGGGGGCCGCCGCAGACGGTGCGCCGGTGTGCCTGAACGGGCCGTAGATGCCACGATGAACCCGCTTGTGGCTAACTATGCGGCTTCAGGACCGCGACAGGATGCCAGTGAAAGCCGCAGGACGATGGATGACAGGAAGTGCCATGGCGCTGCTGGCGCTGTGGGTGACCGGGCTGCTGGCCTATCAGTTGCCGGGGCCGGGCTGGCTGGCTACCGGCGTCGCCGGGCTGTGGCTGCTGGTAGCGCTGTGGGTGTCGTGGCGGGTCGCGCGTGGCCGTGCCTCGCGCCGCCTGGGCCTGGCGTTCGGGGCATCGCTGGCGCTGGCCGGCCTGTGGTGGCTGCTGCTGACCCCGCGCCAGGACCGCGTGTGGGCCGATGACGTGGCCCAGCGCCTGCACGTGGTGTCCTTCGATGGCCGCCACGTCGTGCTGGACAACGTGCGTGACTTCAGCTGGCGCAGCGAAACCGACTACGACGCCCGCTGGGTGCGCCGCGAGTACGACCTGGACCAGTTGCGCTCGGCCGATCTGGTGCTGTCGTACTGGATGGGCCCGGCCATCGCCCACACCCTGATCTCGTTTGGTTTCGAGGACGGTCGCCACGTGGTGTTCTCGCTGGAGATCCGCAAGGAGCGCGGTGAATCGTTCTCGGCGCTGGGGGGCTTCTTCCGCAAGTTCGAGATGACCCTGGTAGCTTCGGAGGAGACCGACATCATCCGCACCCGCACCAACGCGCGCGGCGAGGACGTCTATCTCTACCGCCTGCATGGCATGGACCGTGCGCAGCTGAAGGAGCTGTTCGCAGCGTACATCGCGCAGGCCCGCGAACTGGATGCCAAGCCCGGCTTCTACAACACGCTGACCAGCAACTGCACCACCATCGTCTTCGACCTGGCCCGGCACATCGCACCGCGCCTGCCGCTGGATTACCGCCTGCTGCTGTCCGGTTACCTGGCCGAGTACGCGCAGGAGGTCGGCGCGCTCGCTCCAGGTGTGCCGTACGCCGAGCTGCATGACAAGGGCCGCATCACCGAGCGTGCGCTGGACCTGGGCAGCGGCGACCACTTCTCCACCGTAATCCGCCAGGGCGTGCCCGGCACCGAGCAGGACCCGCAGTAATGACCCGATTCCTCCCAAGCCGCTGGCAGCGCCTGCTGCCGGTGTTGTTCGCTGCCTTCCTGCTGCTGGGTAGCAGCGGTTGCGCGATGGTTACCGTCAAGCAGGTCAAGTCCAGCGATTCGCTGGTCAACAAGCGTGCCGACGTGCTCAACACGGGCAAGCTCAGTCCGGCCGCGCGCGAAACGCTCAGCGCGGCAGGCCTGGACGAGTCGCAGTGCGAAAAGGACTTCCTGGTCTGCCGCAGCACGCTGCTGATGACCGACGACCTCAATGTCGAGCAGCGGTTGTCGGCGCTGTCCGAACTGTGGGTGAAGGCCGCGCTGGCGATGACGCCGAAGAAGACGGCTGCCGGCGATCCGCCGATGAGCGATGCGGCATTGGATGCCTGGTTGGAAGCCGCGCGTTACGCCTATGCGTACCTGTTCTACAGCGGCCGCTCGCCGTCCGACCGTGCCTTCGAGGATCGGCAGACGCAGGTGCGCGACTACTACAACTACGCCGCCGAGAAGGCGGCAGTGGTGCTGTTCGTGCGCGCACGCGCCGCTGCGCTGGCCGGCGAGGACTACACGAAGCCGCTCACGGTCGGCAGCTGGTCGCTGGCCTCCAATTACCAGCAGCTGAACCTGAAGAGCATTCCCGCGCAGCTGGTGCCGGCCGGCACGGTCAGCTTTGTCGGCCTGCGCAGTACCTATCGCCGCGATGGCTTCGGTGCTGAGCTGGTGATGGTGATGGACCCGCCGAAGCTGGTTGCACCGGTGATCGCACCCGAGGGCCCCAAGGCCGAGGCGCCGCAGGAGGATGAGGACGACGCACGCCGTGGCCGCCGTCATCGCCATGACGATTCGGTGCCCGAGTTCAGCGAGATGTCCTCGATCAACGTCACCGCACTGCTGCGCTTCGAGGGCAGCAACCTGGACGATGTGATGCGTACGCGCCGGGTCGAGCTGGACGCTTACTCGCCCGAAGCCACCGAGCGCATCACCCTGCATGGCGAGCAGGTGCCGCTGGCCGGCAACTTCACCGCCGCCTATGGCCTGTGGCTGGCGCAGAGCGGTTTCGCCCGGCAATCGCTGCGCACCCTGTTCGGCATGAGCGAGGGCATCGGCGAACCGCACATCTACCTGATGCAGCCGTGGGACCCGAATCGTCGCATCATCTTCATGCTGCACGGCCTGGCCAGCAGCCCGGAAGCCTGGGTGAACCTGGCCAACGAGATCATGGGCGACCCCGAGCTGCGCCAGCAGTTCCAGGTGTGGCAGGTCTACTACCCGACCAATGCGCCGATCGCGTTGAACCGCTACGAGATCGCCAATGCGTTCAACGACACGCTGAAGCACTTCGATCCCAACGGCAGCACGCGTGCATCGGAGGACATGGTCTACATCGGCCACAGTATGGGCGGCGTGCTGGCGCGCCTGCTGGTCAGTGACTCGGGCGACGTACTGTGGAATGACCTGCTGGCCAACTACGACCTGAAGGGCGAGCGCCTGAAGCGGGTGCAGAACAAGCTGGGGCCGCTGCTGCATTTCAAGGCGCAGCCGAACGTGGAACGCGCGATCTTCATCGCCGCGCCGCACCAGGGCACCGACATTGCCGGCAACAAGGTCGGGCGCCTGATCGGTCGCCTGGTACGCCTGCCGCTGACCATCCTCGGCAAATTCGAGGATGTGTTCCTGGCACTGGCGCAGGCCGAACAGCAGGTCGATGGCACGGCCAAGCCGAAGATTCCGAACAGCATCGACAACCTCAAGGCCAGCGATCCGTTCGTGAAGGCCGCCGCACAGCTGCCGATCGAAGCGGGCCTGAAGTACCACTCGATCATCGCCCAACGCAAACCGGAACTGCCGGTGGACAAATCCGATGACGGGCTGGTGCCGTACTGGAGTGCGCACCTGCCGGGTGCATTGTCCGAGAAGGTGATCATCTCCGGCCACAGCGTGCAGGAGACCCCGCAGGCGGTGCTGGAAGTGCGGCGCATCCTGCATCGGGACATCGATGATGTGGGGGCCGGTACGCGGTAATGCCGGTCCCTGGCCGTCATCATCTGGACATTCCAGCGTTCGTGAGGTTGCCGGCCAGCGGCCGGCACTACCGCGATGCGCGGCGGCGCTACACCCGTCGCGCGATCACCGTGGCCAACAGCGCAAGGCCGAAGGTGATGGCCAGGCACAGCAGGTAGCCGGTGTGCGGGGTGCTTTCCACGAACAACGCGAACAATGCGCCGGAGACCGCCAGCGCGGTGGTCACCGACAGGGCCTCGCTCAGCTGCAGTGCCGAGGTGTTGGCACCCTGCTCCCGCGGCGCCGACAACGACAGCGTCAACACCGACAGGCTTGCGTAGATCATGCCCATGCCGAAGCCGGTCACGGCCCAGCCGAGCAGCGACACCGGCAGTGGCATGCCGTTGAACAGCACGGCCAGCGTGGCGGCGATGCCGGCCGTCATCATCATCGTGCCGGCGCGCAGCAGCTGCTGGCGTGACCAGCCACGCTGCTGGTGGCCCTGCAGCCACGAGCCGGCGAACCAGCCCAGCGCACCGAGACTGAGTACGGCACCGGCCCAGCTAGGCGAAAGGCCACGTTCGCGCTGCAGCAGCAGTGGCAGGTAGGCCTCGCAGGCGAAGAAGGCGGCTGCCGCGATGCCACGCAGCGCGATTACGCTGGGCAGGCCACGGCGCAGGATCAGTGTTCCGGGCGGAAGCAGTCGATGTACGCAGAACAGCAGCGCCAGCACCGCCACACCGATGCAGAGCAGGGCAGGCAGGCCCGGTTGCTGACCGCCGAAGTACAGCAGCAACGCGGCCAGCGAGGCGCCGCTGGCCCAGCGCACCACCTTGCCGCGTCCATCGTCGGCGGTGCTGGGGGGACTGGGCTGCATGCGTGCCAGCGCGGGGCGCAGCAGCAGGCCTGCCGGAACCGCCAGCAATGGCACCGCCAGGAACACCCAGCGCCAGCCCAGGTGCTGCACGATCAGGCCGCTCAACGCCGGGCCGACCATCGAAGGCACCACCCAGCCGGCCGAGAAGGCGGCGAACACCTTCGGCCGCAGGTGCTCCGGGTAGCTGCGGCCGACCATCACGTACAGCAAGACCGAGATCGCACCCGCACCCAGGCCCTGCAGCAGGCGTCCCGCCACCAGCATGCCCATGCGCATCGCAAAGCCGGCCAGCAACAGGCCCAGCACGAAGCAGGCCAATCCGTACCAGAGCGGCCGTGCCGGACCATGGTGATCGGCCCGGCGCCCGGCCAGGGTCATGCCGATCACGCTGGTGGCCAGGGTACCGCCGAAGGCCAGTGCGTACAGGCGCAGGCCATCCAGCGCCTCGGCCACGGTGGGCATCGCGGCCGCAACGGCCAATGCCTCGAAGGCGTGCAGCGCGACCAGCGCGACCATGCCGAGGGTGGTCGCGCGATAGCGTGCGGACAGGATCGAGGTGTCAGCCGGCAGGTGGGCGGCGGCGGGCGAGAGGGTCGGGGGCATACGGGTCAGATGCGGGCCGCGCTTGTCAACCGGCGGCGAAGATAGCAGCATGACACCTCAACTGCAGTTGAGGTCAAGCAATGGTGTCCCAGGAACTGAGCGTTGGCGAAGTCTCCCAGCGCAGTGGCGTGGCGGTTTCGGCGCTGCACTTCTACGAGCGCAAGGGGCTGATCAGCAGCCTGCGCACTTCGGGTAACCAGCGCCGCTATAGCCGCGACGTGCTGCGCCGGCTGGCGGTGATCCGCGTCGCGCAACGCGTGGGCATGCCGTTGGAAGCGGTCGGCCGTGCCTTCGAAAGCCTGCCCGAGGGCCGCGCCCCGACCAAGGCCGACTGGGCCAGGCTGTCCGCGCGCTGGCGCACCGAGCTGGAAGAACGCATCCACATGCTGCAACTGCTGCGCGATGAGCTCACCGGCTGCATCGGCTGCGGCTGCCTGTCGCTGCAGCGCTGCCGCCTGGCCAACCCGGGGGATGTGCTTGGCGAACGCGGCGACGGCCCGATGCGCTGGGAGTGAACCGCGAAAAGGGGACGGAGGGGATTATGTCGTTTGTGCATTGACGACTTGATCCCCTCCGTCCCTTCTTTCTTACCAGACCGTGATCGTCTCGCCGCTCTGGATGCCTTCCACTGCACGCTGGAAGGCCAGCGCCGCGCGCTGCGCGCTCACCGCTTCAAAGCCCGGGAAGTAGGGTCCGTAGGCCGCCATCGATTCGATCAGCACGTTCGGGCTGACCACGTTGATGCGCAGGCCACGCGGCAGCAGTTCCAACGCGGCGGCACGCACGAAGCCTTCCAGCGCGGCATTCACCGAGGTGGCGTTGACGCCATCGCGGATCGGCTGTGCACTGACGATGCCGCTGGTCAGGGTGATCGAGCCGCCGGCGTTGAGATGGTGCTGCGCCGCCAGTGCCAGCCGCACCTGGCCCAGCAGCTTGTCCTGCAGGCCGAGGTTGAACTGCGCCGGCGTCATGTCCTGCAGCGGACCGAAGTGCAGCTTGCCGGCGGTGGAAATCACCGCATCAACCGGGCCGGTACGCGAGAACAGTTCGGCGACGCTGGCGTCGTCGGTCAGGTCCACCCGCAGTTCGCCGCTGCTGCGGCCGGCGGCGAGAATCTGATGCTGTTGGCCGAGCTGGCGGGCGACTGCCTGGCCGAGGGTGCCGCTGGCACCAACGAGGAGGATCTTCATGGCCGTTCCTTGCGTGAGGGAGTAAGCGCAGTCTGCGCCGTCACAGTGGGGTTAGGTAAGCGGCGTATGCTTTGCGGATTCCTAACTCTGGATTAGCAATGGATACCCTTCGCTGCATGCAGGCTTTCGTCGCGGTAGCCGAGTGCGGCAGCTTTGCAGGGGCCGCTGAACAGTTGCAGGTCTCGGCGGTGATGGTCGGCAAGTACATCCAGCAGCTGGAGGCGCACCTGGGCACCGCGGTGCTGCAACGGAACACCCGCCGTCAGCGCCTGACCGAAGCCGGCAGCGCCTACCTGGCCGGGTGCCGGCAGGTGCTGGAGCAGGTGCAGCAGGCCGAGGCCGACGTGGCCGGCCTGCAGGTGCAACCGCGCGGGCTGCTGCGGGTCAGCGCACCCACCACCTGGGGCAGCTGCGTGCTGGCGCCACAACTGGCCGGCCTGCTGCGCGCGCAGCCGCAGCTGAACGTTGAACTGGATCTGAGCAACCGCCGTGTGGATCTGATCGAGGACGGCTTCGACGTGGCGATCCGGGTCGGGCCACTGCCGTCGCAGGAGGTGGTGGCGCGGCCGCTGCCACCGTATGCGATGAGCCTGTGCGCGGCGCCGTCCTACCTGCGCCGGCGCGGCACGCCGCGTACGCCCGCCGATCTGAAAGGGCATGACTGCCTGAGCCATCTGGCCTGGCGCGGTGGCCACGGCTGGCAGCTGGCCAACGGTGAACAGGTGGACTGGGAAGCGCGCCTGACCTGCAATGATGGTGTTGCACTGCGCGAAGCCGCGGTGGCCGGGGCAGGGCTGGTGCTGCAGCCGACCGCACTGCTGGCCGGGGAGATTGCAGCCGGGCGGTTGAAGCCGCTGCTGCGCGACTACCTGCCCGAACCGCGGCCGATGCACCTGATCTACCTGCCCGACCGCAGACCGCGCCCGCGGTTGCAGTGCTTCGTCGATTTCGTCATGACCACGTTGGGGCAATGAGCATCCACGCCATGCGTGGATGATGGTAGGTGTCGACCGTTGGTCGGCACACATCGGGATCAATCATTCACCGCAGACAGCAGAGCACCGTGCATTCCAGCGGCGACAGGTATCAATAGATCCACGCCATGCGTGGATGATGGTAGGTGCCGACCGTTGGTCGGCACACATCGGGATCAATCATTCGCCGCAGACAGTTCCTGCCCACGCACCTGCGCAGCGCGCAGTGCCGTATCCACCAGGGCCTCGAAGCCACCGGCCTGGAAGCTCTCGATCGCGGCCTGGGTGGTTCCGTTCGGCGAGGTCACGCGGCGGCGCAGTTCCGCCGGGCTTTCACCAGCCTCATCCAGCATGCGCGAGGCGCCCAGCAGGGTCTGCACCACCAGCGTGCGCGCGGCGTCGGCCGGCAGGCCCTGGGCAATACCCGCCGCTTCCATGGCTTCGGCCAGCAGGAACACATAGGCCGGGCCGCTGCCGGAAACGGCAGTCACTGAATCCATCAGCCCCTCGCTGTCGATCCACACCGTGCGCCCGGCACTGGCCAGCACCTGCTCGGCCCGCGCGTGCTGCTGCGTGTCCACCGACGGTGTGGCGAACAGGCCGGTCACACCTGCGCCGAGCAGGGCAGGCGTGTTCGGCATCGCGCGCACCACTGCCAGGTCGCCCCCCAACCAACGCTGCAGCTGCGCACTGGTGATGCCGGCGGCAATCGACACCACCAGCGGTCGGCTCGCCTGTGCCAGCGCCTGCAGAGACTGGCAGACTTCGCGCAGCACCTGCGGCTTCACCGCCAGCAGCCAGGTGCCACCCTGCGCGGCGGCATCGCTCGCGTTGTCATGCACCTGCACGCCGAAGTCGGCGGCCAGCGCCTGGCGCAGTTCGGCCACCGGTTCGGCGACGTGGATGTGCGCGGCCGGCACGCCCTGGCGGATCAGGCCGGCGATCAGGCTGCGCGCCATGTTGCCGCCGCCGATGAAGGTGATGGAATCAGCTGCCATGGAAATCTCCTTGAAAAATCAGGCCGGGCGCGGGCGCGCGCCGAACAGGGCGGTGCCGATGCGCACCAGGGTGGCGCCCTCGGCGATGGCTTCGGCGTAGTCGCTGCTCATGCCCATCGACAGCGTGTCGATCTGCGCGTGCTGGGCAGCCAGCGACTGGCAAAGTGTGCGCATGCGCACGAATGCATCCCGACGGCGCTCGGCTTCGGGCCATGGCGCGGGAATCGCCATCAGTCCGCGCAGGCGCAGGGTGGGTTCGGCGGCAATCGCTGCGGCCAGTGCATCCACTTCTTCCGGTGCACAGCCATGCTTGCTGGATTCGTCGTCGATGTTGACCTGGATCAGCACGTTCAGCGGGCCTCGCGCGGCCGGGCGATGGCGTGCCAGCGCGGTCACCAGCTTGGGGCGGTCCACGCTCTGCACCCAGTCGAAATGGCTGGCCACGGCCTCGGCCTTGTTCGACTGCAGGTGGCCGATCAGGTGCCATTCCAGCGCCAGGTGCTGCAGCGCCTGCATCTTGGCCAGTGCTTCCTGCACGTAGTTCTCGCCGAAGGCGTGCTGGCCCTGCGCGGCCAGCGCGGCCACGGCCTCGGCCGGCTGGGTCTTGGACACCGCCAGCAGGCGTGGGTCGGGCCTGCCAGCGGCCTCGGCGGCGGCATGCAGGTTGCTCAGGATCTGGGGCAGGGAAGTGGCCACGTAACGCGTTCCGTTGAATCAGGAGGCTATACTGCCGCCCGGGGAAAGATCCTTCCAGTCGAAGCCGTTATTGGGGAGTAGCCGCTCATGGATATCGCCGAACTGCTGGCGTTTTCCGTAAAGAACAAAGCGTCCGACCTGCACCTGTCCGCAGGCCTGCCGCCGATGATCCGCGTCGACGGCGACGTTCGCCGGATCAACATCCCAGCCCTGGACCACAAGCAGGTCCATGCGCTGGTGTACGACATCATGTCCGACAAGCAGCGCCGCGATTACGAGGAATTCCTCGAAGTGGACTTCTCCTTCGAGATTCCATCGCTGGCGCGCTTCCGAGTGAACGCGTTCAACCAGAACCGCGGTGCCGGTGCGGTGTTCCGTACCATTCCGTCCGAGGTGCTCACCCTCGAGGACCTGGCCTGCCCGCCGCTGTTCCGCGAAGTGATCCAGCAGCCGCAGGGCCTGATCCTGGTGACCGGCCCGACCGGTTCGGGCAAGTCGACCACGCTGGCGGCGATGATCGACTACATCAACAAGAACGAATACGGCCACATCCTCACCGTCGAGGATCCGATCGAATTCGTGCATACCTCGCAGAAGTGCCTGATCAACCAGCGCGAAGTGCACCGCGACACGCATGGCTTCAATGAAGCACTGCGCTCGGCGCTGCGTGAGGACCCGGACATCATCCTGGTGGGCGAACTTCGTGACCTGGAAACCATCCGCCTGGCACTGACCGCAGCGGAAACCGGCCACCTGGTGTTCGGCACCCTGCATACCAGCTCGGCGGCCAAGACCATCGACCGCATCATCGATGTGTTCCCGGCCGGCGAAAAGCCGATGGTGCGCTCGATGCTGTCCGAGTCGTTGCGTGCGGTCATTTCGCAGGCGCTGCTGAAGAAGGTTGGCGGCGGCCGTACCGCAGCGTGGGAAATCATGGTCGGCACCCCGGCCATCCGCAACCTGATCCGCGAGGACAAGGTGGCGCAGATGTATTCGGCCATCCAGACTGGCCAGCAGTACGGCATGATGACCCTGGACCAGCACCTGCAGGACCTGGTCAAGCGCAGCCTGATCACCCGAAACCAGGCCCGTGAGTACGCCAAGGACAAGCGCCTGTTCGAGTAAGGCGGGGCAGTAGCGGGGCAGCGTGCGCCAGTGCGCTGCTGTTCCCGTGTTGTTTCCTCCACCGACCGTTACCTGGTAAACCGCTTTCCGGGAGCCTGCCGTGAACACCACCGCGACCACCATCGATTTCACTTCGTTCCTCAAACTGATGGCGCACCAGCGCGCCTCGGACCTGTTCATCACTGCGGGCATGCCGCCGGCGATGAAGGTCAACGGCAAGATCTCGCCGATCACGCAGACCCCGCTCACGCCGCAGCAGAGCCGCGACCTGGTCCTCAACGTGATGACCCCGGCGCAGCGCGAGGAATTCGAGAAGACCCACGAATGCAACTTCGCCATCGGCCTGTCCGGTGTCGGCCGCTTCCGCGTCAGCTGCTTCTACCAGCGCAACCAGGTCGGCATGGTGCTGCGTCGCATCGAGACGCGCATTCCGACGGTGGAAGAACTGAGCCTGCCGCCGATCATCAAGACGCTGGCGATGACCAAGCGCGGCATCATCCTGTTCGTCGGCGCCACCGGCACCGGTAAATCGACGTCGCTGGCAGCGATGATCGGTTACCGCAACCAGAACTCGACCGGCCACATCATCACCATCGAAGATCCGATCGAGTTCGTGCACAAGCACGAGGGCTGCATCATCACCCAGCGCGAAGTCGGCATCGATACCGACAGCTGGGAAGCCGCGCTGAAGAACACCCTGCGCCAGGCGCCGGACGTGATCATGATCGGTGAGGTGCGTACCCGCGAAGGCATGGACCACGCCATCGCGTTCGCCGAAACCGGCCACCTGGTGCTGTGCACCCTGCATGCCAACAACGCCAACCAGGCGATGGACCGCATCGTCAATTTCTTCCCGGAAGACCGCCGCAACCAGCTGCTGATGGACCTGTCGCTGAATCTCAAGGGCGTGGTCGCGCAGCAGCTGGTGCCGTCGCCCGATGGCCGCTCGCGCAAGGTGGCGATGGAGATCCTGCTGGGCACGCCGCTGGTGCAGGACTACATCCGCGACGGCGAGATCCACAAGCTGAAGGAAGTGATGAAGGACTCGGTCCAGCTGGGCATGAAGACCTTCGACCAGAGCCTGTTCGAGCTGTACCAGGCCGGCGAGATCAGCTACGAGGACGCGCTGCGTTACGCCGATTCGCAGAACGAAGTGCGCCTGCGCATCAAGCTCAGCCAGGGCGGCGACGCACGCACGCTGTCACAGGGCCTGGATGGCGTGGAGATCTCCGAGATCCGGTGACCTGCGACTCTGTAGAGTCGACTGTCAGTCGACTCTCGCGCGCAGCGCGGGATTTTCCCGGCCGGTGAAAGAGCAGTCGACTAACAGTCGACTCTACCGGGCGCGTTGGCGATTGATGAATTCCAGTCATGACCAACTGCAATGCTGCCCATTCAATCGGCGGCCCCTGCAGGCGTATCGTCAGCGTTCCCCCTCTGGAGCACCACGATGCAGACACGTGAACTCGGCCGCAGCGGCCTGAAGGTTTCCGCCCTGGGCCTGGGCTGCATGGGCCTGACCCATGCCTATGGCCAGCCGGTCGAGCGCAGCCAGGGCATCGCCCTGCTGCACGCTGCCGTTGAACGCGGCGTGACCTTCTTCGACACCGCCGAAGTGTACGGCCCGTACACCAATGAAGACCTGCTCGGCGAGGCCCTGGCGCCTTACCGCGACAAACTGGTGATCGCCACCAAGTTCGGTTTCGAGGACGCGCGCACCGATACCGGCCTGGACAGCCGCCCGGAGAACATCCGCGCGGTGGCCGAAGCCAGCCTCAAGCGTTTGCGCACCGACCATATCGACCTGTTCTACCAGCACCGTGTCGATCCGAACGTGCCCATCGAGGATGTGGCCGGCACCGTGCGCGACCTGATCGCCGAGGGCAAGGTCGGCCACTTCGGCCTGTCCGAGGCCAGCGCCACCACCGTGCGCCGTGCGCACGCGGTGCAGCCGGTGGCTGCCGTGCAGAGCGAGTATTCGCTGTGGTGGCGTGAACCGGAGCGCGAACTGCTGCCGGCCCTGCAGGAACTGGGCATCGGCTTCGTGCCGTTCAGTCCGCTCGGCCGTGGCTTCCTGACCGGCGCGATCAACGCCGACACCACCTTCGACGCCAACGATTTCCGCAATACCGTGCCGCGTTTCGAAGTGGAGGCGCGCCGCGCCAACCAGGCACTGGTTGATCGCATCAGCACGATTGCTGCCGCACGTGGCGCGACCCCGGCGCAGGTGGCGCTGGCCTGGCTGCTGGCGCAGGCGCCGTGGATCGTGCCGATTCCGGGCACCACCAAGATCCACCGCCTGGAAGAGAACCTGGGCGCGGCTGACCTGCAGCTGGCGCCGGAGGAACTGCAGCGCATCGCGCAGGCGCTGGATGAAGTGTCGATCGTCGGTGAGCGCTACAACGCCCAGCGTGCGGCCCAGGCCAAGGGCTGATCACCGGGTGCGGACCGAGGTGGGTGCGGACCGTTGGTCCGCACACCTCATCCAGCCATCGGCCCGCGCAGCGCATCCAGCACCGTGCGCATCGCCACGGTCACATGGCGGCGCGACGGGTAGTACGCGTAGTAGCCATCGAAGTGCGGGCACCAGTCGTCCAGCACCGACTGCAGGCGGCCATCGTCCAGCATCGGCTGCACCTGGTCTTCCGGCAGCCAGGCCAGTCCGCTGCCGGCCAGCGCAGCGGCGCGGGTCATGCCCATGGTGTTGAAGGTCCACTGGCCGCTCACGCGCACGCTCAGTTCGTTGCCGTCCTGGCCGAAATCCCACGGCATCAGCCCGCCATGCGTGGGCAGGCGCAGGGTCACGCAGTTGTGGCCTGCCAGCTCGTCCGGATGGCGTGGGACCACGTGCTGGTGGAAGTAGCTGGGTGCACCGACCACGCGCATGCGCAGCGGCGGGCTGATCGGCACGGCGACCATGTCGCGCGCCAGGCGCTCGCCGAGGCGGATGCCGATGTCGTAGCGCTCGGCCACGATGTCGGCCAGCCCGTAGTCGGCGGCCAGTTCCACCTTCAAATCCGGATACTGCTGCAGCAGCGGCGCCAGCCGTGGCCACGCGATGTACTCGGCGGCATGGCCGGTGGCATTGATGCGGATGGTACCGGCCGGGCGTTCACGGTATTCGGCCAGCGCGGCCAGTCCGTCCTCGATCTCGGCCAGGCGCGGGCCCAGGGTGTCGAGCAGGCGGGCACCGGCTTCGGTGGTGGACACGCTGCGGGTGGTGCGGGTCAGCAGGCGCACGCCCAGGCGCTGTTCCAGGCCGCGCATGGCATGGCTGAGCGCGGACTGGGACACGCCCAGCTGGGCGGCGGCCTTGGTGAAGCTGCCCTCGCGGGCAACGTGGACGAAGGCCTGCAGGTCGTTGAGGTTTTCGCGGGGCATGCTGGGATGATACGGCCGGGCTGCGCCCGGCACCTGCTTCAAGCCAAGGCAACGTCAACGTCAGATGCGTGCATTCCGTGGGATGGCGGGGTGGGTCCGGTTGAGGGGGACGCCGTAAATACCTCCATGTAGGCTCGGTCGCCGCATCCATGCGGCTCACGCCCCCTCAACCGGACCCACCCCACCTCCGACAGTTTCCCGTGAGCTGTTGGAACGGCATTCTGCTTTGGTGGGTGCCGACCGTTGGTCGGCACTGGGTCGGACGTGTGGGTATGTCGATTTCTGCGTCTGTGGTTCGTCGAATGAACGACTTCAACGGGAGCTGCACATGAGCACTGACACCAAGCCGAAAGGCCCGGCCTCGTATTTCCCCTCCATCGAGAAGACCTACGGGCAGCCGGTGGCGCACTGGTTCGGGCTGCTGGCCGGGAAGAAGGGCCTGAAACACATGGAACTGGTCAGCTTCCTGAAAAGTGAGCATGGGCTGGGCCATGGCCATGCCAACGCGCTGGTGGCGCACCATCTGGCCGGCAGGGGCTGAGCAGCGGCGGGCCGGAGATCGGGCGGGGCGCATTCAGCTGAACGATTTCATCTGCAACTGTCATGCAGATCGTGTCTAATACCGCTCCCCACCTGCTGTTCCCCACCCGTATGTCCCTTCCCTCCCATGGCCCCGCGCCGTGCGACGACGCTGACGGCCACCTGGTCACCGCCGGTCCGCTGACCCCGCCGCCCGACAGCGCCGGCACCACCGCCGACGAAAAAGCGCTGCGCCACTCGATCGCCGAGGACGTGCAGGGCATGGTGCTGGCCACGATGGTGGCCTCGCTGGGCCTGGCCATCTTCGCCAAGGGCGGGCTGATGATCGGCGGCATGGCCGGCATGGCGTTCCTGCTGCACTACGCGATGGGCTGGAACTTCGGCCTGGTGTTCGTGCTGGTCAATCTGCCGTTCTACTGGGTGGCGCTGCGGCGCATGGGTTGGGAATTCACCCTGAAGACCTTCGCCGCGGTCACCGCCTGTGGCGTGCTGACCGACCTGCTGCCGCGCTGGATCGACTTCTCGCACATCAACCCGCTGTATTCGGCGATCGTCGGCGGTGCGTTGTCCGGCCTGGGCATCCTGTTCTTCATCCGCCATCGTGCCAGTCTCGGCGGCATCGGCATCCTGGCGGTGTACCTGCAGCGCACCCGCGGCTGGAGCGCGGGCAAGGTGCAGATGTCCTACGACGCCTGCCTGATGGTGGCCGCGTTCTTCGTGTTGTCGCCGTCGAAGGTGCTGTATTCGGCCATCGGCGCGGTGGTGCTCAGCCTGGTGCTGATGTTCAACCACCGCCCCGGCCGTTACATGGGCGTATGACGATTCGACGGCCGGCCCCGCCGGAACCCACGCGTGATGACGCCGGGCCATGCCCGGCGGAGATGCGTCAGCGGGCGGCGGCCTGCAACCAGGGCGGCGACAGTGTCAGCAGCCGCGCATGCACCGGGCAATCCTCGGCGTGCGCGCCGGGCAGGTAGCCCAGGCTCATCAGGAATTCGCCGGTGATCTCGCCGCCGGTGAAGCGGAACGTCTTCTTGAAAAGCTTCACCCAGTCGGCCTTGCTGCGTGGGTGGTGCGCATCCAGCCACGCCGCGAAGCTGCCATGGCTGGCCCGCAGCTGCTGGATCACCTGCGCGTTGTGGATCGCCGCCAGCACCTTCAGGCGGTTGCGGATGATGCCCGCGTCCGACAGCAGGCGTTCGATGTCCTGCTCGGCATATGCGGCCACGCGGTCCACATTGAAGCCGTCGTAGGCCGCGCGGAAGCCCTCGCGCTTCTTCAGGATCGTTTCCCAGCTCAGCCCGGCCTGGTTGATTTCCAGTACCAGCCGCTCGAACAGTTCACGCTCATCGCGCTGCGGGAAGCCGTACTCGTTGGCGTGGTAGTAGTCGTGCACCGGATGGCCCGGGGCGATGAGGCAGTAGCCGCTCATGGGGAAGACTCGGTGGATTCGGATTCGGGATCGATGGCCAGCGCAGGGCGCCCGCCGATGGACAGCATCGGCCAGCGCGGTGGCACGAGAGTGAGTTCGCCACCACGCAGGGCCTGGTTGATCGCCTCGGCCTGGCCGCTGACGGTGCCGAACAGCGAACCGGCCCGGCGCCAGTGGGCATCCCTGCCACGTGCGTACAGCACGCAGTCCGGCCCACGGTGGGTGTACAGCTCGCACAGCAGCACTTCGCCAGTGCCATCGCCGTCCAGGTCGCGATGCACGATCAGGCAGTCGCGCTCGCTCTGGGCGCAGGATTCGCCATCGATCGCGCGCGTGGCCAGTGCCTGCCACCAATCGTCCGGTGGCGAGCTGGATCCCTTGGCCAGCTTCAACGCGCGCTGCAGGGCGACGACGTCCTGCGGCCCCTTGTCGAGGCGGTGGCCGTCATCCCAGCGCGAGGTACGTGCCAGCGCGGCAGCGATCACCTGTGGCGCGTTGGCATCGGCGGTGATGGCTGGATCACGCTGCAGCTCGCGCAGCGCCCGCACGCCGCGGTGGCCAAGATCGAAGCGCAGCACGTTGACGTCACTGCTGGTGATTGCAGGCGGGTCCGCACGCAGGCGCGCCAGCTGGCTGGACAGGGTCAGCCGCACCGGGTCCAGCAGCGGCGAGTTGCCCAGCAATGCCAGTGCCAGCACCGCCCAGCACATTCAGCGGTTGACCGGCTCCAGCATCTGCAACCAGCGGCGTTGCCGGCGCAGCACCGCCAGCGCGTAGCCCGCGGCATAGCCGGCCACGGCCACTGCGACGAGTACCGCCCAGAACCGGTCCACGGTCCAGCCGTACTGCACCACGCGCAGCCCCAGTGCGTACAGCGCCAGTGCGGCGTAGACCGGCAGCGCCAGCAGGCTGGCTTCAACCAGCCGGCGCAGCAGCAGCGGGTAGGGGGCGCTCTCTTCCCCCTGCTGGTAGACCGCGTTGGTGAACGTCACCAGCAGCAGCGACAGCACCAGCAGCAGGCCGGCGGCCGAGCGGGTCTTCCACAACGGTTCCAGCCCGGTAAGCGGCAGGCTCAGCACGAACAATACGGCGATGAACGAGAGCAGCGGCAACAGCCCACGGCAGATCGCGAACAGCACCTGGCGGGTGATCTGGATGGCGCGGTGCTGGGTGCGCCCGATCAGTACGCCGAACCCGGCCAGGCTGCCGGTGGCCAGTGCGATGAACGCGTCCTGCCGGAACAGGTCGCGGAAGACGGTCACGTCGAGCAGCTGGAACAGCGCCGACCACAGCCACAACAGCAGCCAGGTCAGCCCGGTGAACAGTGCCGCCAGGGCCAGGGTCAAACCATTCTGCCAGGCGCGCTCGAACAGCTCGGGGTAACTGGCACGCCAGTGCCCGTGCTGCAGCTGGAACTGCCACCAGGGCAGGACCACGAACACCGCAACGGCAATGCCCAGGGTCAACGGAAGCTGCAACGCGCCCGATTCCAGTGAGGTCTCGCCAGTGAGGTTCCAGCCGATCCAGGCGGCCAGCGCCAGCACCACCGTCGAGCCGAGCACGGCCTGCAGCCACAGGCGGCGCTGGCCCAGCTCCACCAGGCTCAGCGCCACCGCGCTGGGAATGGCCAGCACCCAGGCGTACCAGCAGTAGCGCCAGCCGATATCGCGGAACGGCCACGCATCGGACAGTTCCTGCGCGGCATACAGCATCAGGCCCTGCAGCAGGGCAAGCAGGACGATGGCGCTGCGTGCCGGCAGGGTCAGGGGCGTTGAAGACTGCATCGATGACCTTCCATGGCAAAGCACCATCCTAGCCCATCGCTGTTCGACGCCATCGCGCGACCATCCCGCCCCCAGCAGGTAGAATAGGACCATGCCTGTAACGCCGACCTCCCTTGCCGATCACCTGCTCGTCGCGCTGCCGTCGCTGCTCGACGCGACCTTCGCCCGCAGCGTCGCGCTGATCTGCCAGCACGACGAGAACGGGGCGATGGGCGTGCTGGTCAACCAGCCTTCCGAGTACACGCTGGGTGAAGTGCTTGCACAGATGGACATCACCACCGGTGATGGCGACCTGCAGGCGCGCATGGTGCTCAACGGCGGCCCGGTGCATCCCGAGCGCGGCTTTGTCATCCATGACGACGCGCGGGCGTGGGATTCCAGCCTGACCGTGGGCGACGGCCTGTACCTGACCACCTCGCGCGACATCCTCGAAGCGATGGCGCGCGGCGAAGGCCCGGCCAATGCCGTGGTCACCCTCGGCTGTGCCGGTTGGGGCGCCGGGCAGCTGGAAAGCGAGCTGTCCGAGAACAGCTGGCTGACCGTGCCGGCCGATGCCGAGCTGGTGTTCCAGCTGCCGCTGGAGCAGCGCTGGCAGGGTGCGGCCTCGCGCATCGGCGTGGACCTGTTCCGGCTGACCGACTACAGCGGCCATGTCTGAGCCCATCACGCCCGCGCCGGATTCTGCTGCCCCGGCGATCCGCCGTGATGGCACCGTTCTGGGTTTCGATGTCGGCTCGCGACGGATCGGCGTGGCCATCGGCAGTGCCTTCGCCGCGCATGCGCGCGCGGTGGCCGTGGTCGATGTGCACGGCAACGGCCCGGACTGGACCGCGATCGAACGCCTGCTCAAGGAATGGAAGCCCGACGGCCTGGTGGTCGGCGACCCGCTGACCCTGGACGGCCAGGACCAGCCCAACCGCAAGCGCGCGCAGGGCTTCGCCCGCCAGCTGCGGGAGCGCTTCAAGCTGCCGGTGGTGATGATCGACGAGCGTTCCAGCTCGGTCGAGGCCGCACGCCGCTTCGCCGTCGAGCGCGCCGAAGGGCGCAAGCGCCGCCGTGATGCGGCTGCCCTCGATGCCGTCGCCGCAGCGGTGATCATCGATCGCTGGCTGTCGTCGCCGGACGACGCCACCCCCATTCCCTGACTGCCCGACACCGCCATGACCGCCCAGCAAATCGATGCCTCCGGACGCCTGCGCCACCTGCTGACCCTGGAGGGCCTGCCGCGCGAAACGCTGCTGCAGCTGCTCGACCGCGCAGGGCAGATCCGCGATGCCGCAGTCGGCCGCGTCGGCAACAAGCGCCACGTGCTGGCCGGTTCGGCGGTGTGCACGCTGTTCTTCGAACCGTCCACGCGCACCCGCAGTTCGTTCCAGCTGGCCGCGCAGCGGCTGGGGGCGGACGTGCTGAATTTCGACGCCTCGACCTCCTCTACCCGCAAGGGTGAGACCGCCTGCGACACGCTGCGCAACCTGGAAGCGATGGGCGTGCGCGGCTTCGTGGTGCGCCACCCCGATGACGGCGCCGTGGCCGCACTGGCCGATGCGGCAGGCGAGGGCACCGCGCTGATCAATGCCGGTGACGGCCGCAGTTCGCACCCGACCCAGGGCCTGCTGGACATGCTGACCCTGCGCCAGGCCAAGGGCCCGGATTTCTCGAAACTGAAAGTCGTGATCGTCGGCGACGTGAAGCACTCGCGCGTGGCCCGTACCGACCTGCATGCGCTGCGCACGCTGGGCGTGGGCGAGATCCGCGTGTGTGGCCCGCAGTCGCTGCTGCCGGACGACGAGACCCTGAAGGGCTGCGTGGTCGGCGATGATTTCGACGCGATGCTGGAAGGCGTCGATGCGCTGATGATGCTGCGCCTGCAGCGCGAGCGCATGGAAGAAGGCCTGGTGCCGTCGCTGGAGCAGTACCACGCGCAGTACGGCCTGACCAGCGAACGCCTGGCGCGCGCGGGCAAGGATGCAGCGGTGCTGCACCCGGGCCCGATCAACCGCGGCGTGGAAGTGACCGACGAGGTGGCCGACGGCCCGCAGTCGTGGGTGCTGCGCCAGGTCGCCAACGGCGTCGCCGTGCGCATGGCCGTGCTGGAAACCCTGCTGGGCTGACCTGCCCTGGTGGGTGCCGACCGTTGGTCGGCACGGTTGATCTGTCCTTATCCGATCCGGTGGGTACCGACCGTTGGTCGGCACGGTTGATCTGTCCTTATCCGATCCGGTGGGTGCCGACCGTTGGTCGGCACGGTTGATCTGTCCTTATCCGATCCGGTGGGTGCCGACCGTTGGTCGGCATGGTTGATCTGTCCTTATCCGATCCGGTGGGTGCCGACCGTTGGTCGGCACTGAACCGTCAGTGCGGTGAAGTGCGGGCCTAGCCATTGAATGGTTCCGGGCCTATCTTTACTGACGTGATTGCCCGATAGAACAGGGGCGGCGGCAGGCGCACGCTTGGGCCCATGAGCCGCGCACGCCTACGCCTTGGCCGCCATTCCCGGATCGGACAATCCTACATCCTGACCACCGTCATCCAGGAGCGTCGACGCTACTTCGATGATGCCACTGCGGCACAGGAGGTGATGGATGTGTTCCGTCGCATTGATGCTGAGGGCCTGACGCACTCACTTGCCTATGTGGTCATGCCGGACCACATCCATTGGCTTGTGGAGATCCGTGCGTTCTCGCTGGACTACATCATGCAACGCTTCAAATCGAGCAGTGCATTGCGGATCAACCGCATGCTGGGTAGGACAGGACCATTCTGGCAATCGAGCTATCACGATCACGCCATTCGTTCTGAAGAATCACTGTTTCGCCATGCGATGTACATCGTCGCCAACCCGGTCAGGGCGAACTTGGCGAGCTGCGTGGGAGAGTATCCGTATGCCTGGTGCCGATGGGAGATCGATGAGAGGTACCAGGCAATGGATTACCCCGAAGCGGAGAGGTAGTGCCGACCAACGGTCGGCACCCACCCATACCCAAGCCGACCAACGGTCGGCACCCACCAATACCCAAGCCGACCAACGGTAGGCATCCACCAACAGGTGTTTCCCAGCAGAAGCTGCGGTTCAGCGCTTCTGCGCGAACAGCCATTCCCACATTGCCGGGGCGGCGTAGGTGGCGTCCCAGGCATTGTGGTTGCCTTCCGGGTATTCGGTGTAGCGCACGTCGCGTGCGGCGGCGCGCTGGAATGCGGCATGCAGTCTGCGGTCGTCGTCCGGCGGCACCACGTCATCCAGTGCGCCGTGGAAGATCCAGATCGGCGTGTGCTGCAGGCGCTGGGCAATCACCGCGTACGGGTCCGCTTCGTGCGCGACCTGCTCGACGAACAGGGTCGGGCGTACCGCACGCGGGGCGAGCACCGCGCCGCACACGGGGACGATCGCGGCAAAGCGGCGTGGGTCATCCAATGCGATGTTCCAGCTGCCATAGCCGCCCATCGACATGCCGGTCAGGTATTGCCGCGCCGGGTCGGCGCCGAATTCGGCGATCGTCGCGTCCAGCGCGGCCACTGCCGCACGGTTGTTGCGGCCGCTCCATTCCTCGTGGCCCGGTACCTGCGGGAACACCACCAGGGCCGGGAAATCGGGATGCGCGCGCAGGTAAGGCCCCAGCCCGGCGTGGGTCTGCTTGACGCCATCGGCGCCGCGCTCGCCCGAGCCGTGCAGGAACAGGACGACCGGAAGGTGGGTGGGAGCGGCGGCCTGCACGCCGGCCGGAATGAACACCTGGTAGTAAGCCGTTTGCCCGTCCACCTTCACCGCACGTGCTTCGAAGCGGCCACGCGCGCTGTCCGGCAGCGAAGTGCAACCGCTCATCATCAGAAGGGCCAGCAGTGGCAGCCAGCGCGACAGCAAACGGACCATGGGATTTTCCGAAGCGGCGAGATCGCCTGCATCGTAGTCCGCCGACGTCGGCCCGGCATCGTGCGCCGCGTCACTGCGGGCGCGGGAAGCTGGCGATGATCTCCAACTGCTCCTGTGCCTCGGCATTGCCTTCGGCGGCGGCGGCCTGCACCTGCGCAATGTCCGGGTGCAGGACCACCAGCAGTGGGTTCTCGCAGACCGGGCAGTCGTACTCGGTGGCGTCCTCGTCCAGCTCCATCTCCATGGCACGCGAGCTGCCCTTCCATTCGCAGGCCGGGCAGGTGTGCTGCTGGTCGCGCCAGCCGGGCTGGAAGTAGTTTTCGATTGTCGTTGCCATGGGGGGATCCAGTTGGGATCGGGTCAGAGCGCCGCGCAGTGGGGATCCGACCGTCGAGATGGTCAGTGCAGCAGCACCAGGGTGGCCAGGCCGAGGAAGGTGAAGAAGCCCATCGAATCGGTCACGGCGGTCAGGAAGATGCCGCTGGCCAGCGCCGGGTCGAAGCCGAAGCGCTTCAACGTCAACGGCACCAGCACGCCGGCCAACGCAGCAAACAACAGGTTGCAGGTCAACGCGATGGCGATCACTGCCGACAACCCGGGCGAGTGGAACCAGGCGAGCACGATCAGGCCCAGCACGGAACCCAGCATCACGCCGTTCAACAGCGCGACCCGAACTTCCTTCCACAGCAGGGTGCGGGCGTTGGAGGCGCCCACCTGGCCCAGCGCCAGGCCGCGCACCATCAGTGCCAGCACCTGGGTACCGGCGTTGCCGCCGAGGCCGGCGACGATCGGCATCAGCACCGCCAGCGCCACCAGTTTGTCGATGGTGCCTTCGAAGTGGCCGACCACGCTGGAGGCCAGGAAGGCCGTGCACAGGTTCACCGACAGCCACATCAGGCGGCGGCGCATCGCGCGCCAGACCGGGCTGAACAGATCTTCGTCCTCGTCCAGACCGGCGGCGCCCAGCGCCTGGTGCTCGGCCTGGCCGCGGATGATGTCGACCACGTCATCGATGGTGATGCGACCGATCAGGATGTTGTTGTCATCCACCACTGGCGCGGAGATCCAGTCATGGTCGGAGAACTGGCGGGCGACTTCCTGGTCGCTCTCGCCGACGTCGATGGCTGGCTGCTCGTCGTCGATCAGGCGATTGATCGGGGTGGTGTCCTCGTGGGTCACCAGTGCCGCCAGCGACACGCGGCCAAGGTACTGATGGCGGCGGCTGACCACGAACAGGTGGTCGGTGTGGTCGGGCAGTTCACCGCGCAGGCGCAGGTAGCGCAGCACGACGTCGACATTGACGTCGGCGCGCACGGTCACCACGTCCGGATTCATCAGGCGACCGGCGCTGTCCTCGGGATAGGACAGGACCTGTTCCAGGCGCTCGCGGTTCTCGCGGTCCATCGACTTGAGGACTTCGTCGATGACCGTGTCCGGCAGGTCTTCGACCAGGTCGGCCAGATCGTCGATGTCCAGGTCTTCGACCGCGGCGATGATCTCGTCCGGGTCCATGTCCGCGAGCAGGCTTTCGCGCACGTCGTCGCCGACGTGGACCAGCACCTCGCCGTCGTCTTCCGGATCAACCAGTCCCCACACCACCTCGCGCTTGCCCGGCGGTAACGATTCGAGCAGGTTGCCGATCTCGGCCGGGGCCAGGGTGTTGACCAGGCGACGTACCGGGCCCAGCCGGCCGCTGTCCAGTGCATCGGACAGCATCCGCAGTTGGCGCGCAGTCTTGTCGTGGCGTACAGCTTCAGCCATCGCAGCTCCCGCGGGGATAAGAAAAGCCGCGATCCCGGCAAGGATGCGGCAACAGGGGTGTTCAGCGCGTCATTATCGCAAGGCGATGTTTCAACGCATAGCCGCCGGGTGGCGGTAGTGCCGGCCGCTGGCCGGCAACCACTTGGTCTTCGATGGGGAGGCTGCCGGCCAGCGGCCGGCACCACCCTTGGCGCTCAGGGCGTATCCGCCACCAGTGCCAGCCAGCGTTCGATCGCGCGGCGGTCGCGCGCGGCCAGCAGCTTCGGTGCGCGCGCGCGCAGCATGGCCAGGTCGGCCTCGCGGACCGCGCGGCGTACTTCCAGCAGCGTGCCCGGGTGCAGGCTGAACTCGGTCAGGCCCAGTGCCAGCAGCAGCGGGGTCATCCGCGCATCGCCGGCCATCTCGCCACAGACCGCCACCGGGATGCGGTGGCGCGCGCCGGTCTCGATCACCATCTGCAGCAGCCGCAGCACCGCCGGGTGCAACGGCGAATACAGCTCGCCCAGTGCTTCATTGTTGCGGTCGGCCGCCAGCAGGTACTGCACCAGGTCGTTGGTGCCGATCGACAGGAAATCGACCAGGTCGATGAAGCTCTCCAGCGCCAGCGCCGCAGCAGGGACTTCGATCATCGCGCCCAGTGGCACGTGGTCGGACACCATGTGGCCTTCGCCGCGCAGCTGTTCGGTCAGCTTGAGCATGCGGCGGCGCACCGCCAGCAGTTCCTCCCGGGTGCTGACCATCGGCACCAGCACCCGCAGCTTGCCGTAGGCCGAGGCGCGCAGGATCGCGCGCAGCTGGGTGTCGGCTACCTTCGGCCGTGCCAGCGACAGGCGTACGCCGCGGAGGCCGAGCGCCGGGTTTTCTTCGTTGCTCAGGGTCAGGCCGGTGCGGTCGGCCTTGTCCGCGCCCAGATCGAGGGTGCGGATGGTCACCGGTCGCCCGCTCATGCCCAGTGCCGCATCGCGGTAGGTCTGGAACTGTTCTTCTTCATCCGGCAGCTCGTTGCGCTGCAGGAACAGGAATTCGGTGCGGTACAGGCCCAGGCCGTGGGCGCCCAGCGCATGCGCCTGGGTCACGTCCTCCAGCGACTCGGCATTGGCCAGCAGGGCAATGTCGACCTGGTCGCGGGTGCGGCTGGGCTTGCTGCGCAGGCGGCCGAGCTCGCGCTGTTCGCGCGCGTGTTCCTTCAGTCGTGCGCGGTAGTCGCGCAGATTGTCGGCCTGTGGATTGGCGGTGATGCTGCCGTCGGCGCCGTCGATGATCAGCACGTCGCCATCGGCGATGCGGCTGAGCAGCTGCGGCACGTTGACGATCAAGGGCAGGTGCAGGCTGCGCGCAAGGATCGCGCTGTGCGAGAGCGCGCTGCCGGCGGCGGTGACGATGCCGACCACGCCTTGCGCCTGCAGCTGTGCCAGTTCGGAGGGCGCGATGTTGTCGCAGACCAGGATCTCGCCGGCCAAGCCTTTCACCGCTGGCGGGCGTTCGGGCTGCAGGAAGGCATGGATGCGGCCGATCACATGGTCGAGGTCGTCCATGCGGCTCTTCAGGTAAGCATCGTCCATGCCGTCGAAGACCTTGGCCAGGCGGTCGCGCTGCAGGCGCAACGCATAGCCGGCGCTGTACGGTCCGCTGCGGATCAGTTCGTCCAGTCCATACAGCAGCTCGGGATCGTCCAGCAGCAGCGCATGCAGGTCGAGGAACTCACCCACTTCCTGGTTCAGCGCTCCATGCAGGCGCTGGCGCAGCTCGTGCATCTCCGAGCGCGCGGCGTCCACCGCGCGATGCAGGCACGCCAGCTCGGCCTCGACCTGGTGGGCGGCAACGCGCTGCTCGGCCACTTCCAGTGCATGCGGCAGGCGCACGCGGGCGCGGCCCATTGCCGTGCCGCGGGCGGCACCATGCCCGGCCAGCAGCAGTACCGGCCGCTGGCCGGAAGGGGGTTGGCCGGCGCGTGCGCGTGGCACGCTCAGCTGTCCTCGTCGAAACGGCGTTCGAACAGGCCGACCACCGCCTCCATCGCGGCGGCTTCGTCCTCGCCGTTGATCCGCACGGTGACCGGGGTGCCCTGGCCGGCGGCCAGCAGCATCACGCCCATGATGCTCTTGGCGTTGATCTCACGGCCTTTGGCGGCCATGGTCACGTTGCAGCGGAACGGCGCCAGGGTCTGCACCAGCTTGGCGGTGGCCCGGGCATGCAGGCCCAGGCGGTTGCTCACGGTGAGTTCTCGTTCAAGCATCGTCGACTATCGCTCCATTACGGGTACCCGCCGCGGCTGTGGCGGGCAGTTGATCCAGTCCCTGTTCCGGATAATTCATCACCCGCAGCAACATCGGCAGGCTCAGCGCCGACACCCGGCGAACCGGGGTCCCCAGCCGGGCCAGCTGCCCGGAAAGGTTGGCAGGGCTGGCGCCGTACAGGTCGGTCAGGATCAGCACACCATCACCCCCGTCAACCCGCCGCAGGGCGGCCGAGGCGAGCGGGAGCAGGGCGTCCAGGTCTGCGTCGAACGGTACTTCGAAAGCTTCGGTTTTCAGCGGCAACTGCCGCAGGAGCCGGGTCGCCACGTCAAGCAGGGCGGTCCCGACCCCGGGATGTGTTACGAGGAGAATGCCACAGGTCATTACTGCACGTTAACAGGTCAAGGTGAATTGGCGATAGCAGCAGGAGAGGGGCACTGTGTCCCGTATTCAGCGTTGCTCCCAGGGGAGGCCTTTTCCGTTGAGAGAGAGATCCGACCCCATCCGTTTTTCGATGCCTGACAGCGATTCATCCACGCATGGCGTGGATCCATCGTGTCGACCAGGGTCGACACCCACCGCAGCAGAAATCTGTCAGAGATGGGGCGGTGTGGGTCTGCAGGACCGTTGGCGCCATGGATGGCGCCATCGAGCCCCCAGGGGTGAGGGCGCTTTGCTTGCGAAGCACTGCTTCGCAAGCGCCCGAACGCCCAGCCGCCAGCGGCTGGGCCGGACCGCAGAGCGGGGTTCACGGCGTGTCCTGCAGACCCACACCGCCCCGCCATCCCACGAAATCCCGCTTCTGCTGTTGCTGTTGCTGTTGCCGGCCAGCGGCCGGCACTACCGGCGGGTGCCGGGCGCAGCCCGGCCGACCCCCCTCAATCCTGTTCGCGGTGGTACGTCGCCACGTCTTCCCAGCCCATCTCGCGGGCATGCCGGGCCAGACGCTCGGCCAGGAACACCGACCGGTGCTTGCCGCCGGTGCAGCCGAACGCCACGGTCACATAGCTGCGGGTGCCATCGCCCAGCTTCGGCAGCCAGGTATCGAGGAAGTCCATCAGCTGGGCCAGGTAGCGCTGCACGTCCGGCTGCGCTTCCAGGTAGTCGCGTACATCCGGTTCGCGACCGCTGAGCGCGCGCAGGTCCGGGTCCCAGTGCGGATTGGGCAGCACCCGCGCATCGAACACGAAGTCCGCCTCGGCCGGCACGCCGCGCTTGTAGGCGAACGATTCGAACAGCAGCGACAGGCCGGTGGCATGGTCCATCGTGAACTCGGTGATGATCCGCCGCCGCAGCTGATGCACGTTGAGGCTGCTGGTGTCGATCACCGCATCGGCCTCGCGGCGCAGCGGTGCGGTCAACTCGCGTTCGCGGGCGATGGCTTCAGGCAGCGACAGGCCCAGCTGGCTCAGCGGATGGCGGCGGCGGGTGTCGGCGTAGCGCTTGAGCACGGCCTCGTCGCTGGCCTCGAAGAACAGCACCTTCACGTCCACGCCGGCGTCGGCCGCCAGCTGCCGCCAGTCGCCCAGCTGGCTCAGGTCGGCCTGGCCGCGAACGTCGATGCCTACGGCCAGACGCCGTGGTGCGCTGCCGTCGTGGTTGGTCAGCAGGCTGCGCACGAAGTCGGGCAGCAGATTGATCGGCAGGTTGTCCGAGCAGTAGTAATCCTGGTCCTCGAAGGTCTTCAGGGCGACGGATTTACCCGAGCCGGACAGGCCGCTGACGATGATCAGGGTCGGGGCGGAGGGGGTGACGGTGCTCATGGACAGGCTCTTCGAAGGGCAGGGAAATCAGGGTGTTCGCCGTTCCAGCAGGTTGCTGTGGCGGGCGATGAACATGGCTGCCGGGTCGATGCCCTTGGTGCGCAGGATGTGCAGGCGGGTGGCCGCCTCGGTCAGCACGGCCAGGTTGCGGCCGGGCATCACCGGCAGGGTGATCAGCGGTACGTCCAGGTCCAGCACATGGCGGGTGCCCGAATCGCCGGTCAGGCGCTCGTAGCCATGCGGGGTGGGTTCGGTCATCGGCTTGGTCAGGTGGACGATCAGCCGAAGGTACTTGTTCTTCTTTACAGCCGTGTCGCCGAACATCTCGCGCACGTTCAACACGCCCAGGCCGCGCACTTCCAGCAGGTCCTGCAGCAGCTCCGGGCAGGTGCCATCGAGTACATCGGGTGCGATCTGGGTGAATTCGGGGGCATCGTCGGCCACCAGGCGATGGCCACGGCTGAGCAGTTCCAGCGCCAGTTCGCTCTTGCCGGATCCCGCTTCGCCGGTGATCAGCACGCCGATGGAGTAGATCTCCATGAACACGCCGTGCAGGATCACCCGCGGCGCCAGCGTACGCGCCAGGTGGTAGGACAGGTGGTTGAGCAGTTCGTGGCCGCGCTTGGGCGACAGCCACAGCGGCGTGCCGGATTCGTCCGCGGCAGCGCGTAGGTCTTCCGGGCAGGCCTGGTTGCGGGTCAGCACCAGCGCCAGCGGGTGCGACTGCATGATCTTTTCGATGGTCTCCCAACGCTGGCGCGGTTCCAGCGCATCCAGCCAGGACAGTTCCTCGGTGCCCAGGATCTGCACCTTGTTGGGATAGATGGCATTGAGGTAGCCGGCCAGCGAGGGGCGCCGCGAGACCGTGTTGCCGGCCTCCAGCTCGCGCTTCTCGCCGGACTTGCCGGCAGCCCAGCGCAGCCCCAGCCGCTCGCGCTGCTGTTCGAACAGTTCACGGGCGGTGATGCTGGTATTCATGCGGCACTCGCAGGTGGGGTCATGTCCAGCGCCTCGCGCAGCGCCCGGGCATCGCCCGCTTCGCGCAGGGCCTGGCGGATGTCCGGCGCCGAGAACAGCTCGGCCAGCTCGGACAGCAGCATCAGGTGCTGGTGGGTGTAGTGGGCGGGGACAGCCATCGCGAACACCAGGTCCACCGGCTCCTCGCCACCGAAATCGACCGGGGTGGCCAACCGCAGCAGGGCGCCGCGGGGGCGGTCCAGGGTTGGCGCGCGGCCGTGGGGAATGGCGATGCCGTGGCCGATGGCGGTGCTGCCCAGCGCTTCGCGCTGGCACAGGTTCAGATAGATCTGTTCGGCGTTGGCCTGGCGGCAGGCCAGCAACCCGGCGGCGGCCTGCAGGACGCTGTCACGGTCGGTGGCCGTACAGAGCTGGGTCTGCACGGCCGCCAGGAGGTCAGTCAGGGGCATGTCTGCGGGGAACGGTGGCGATCAGCCACCATTGTCGCCCACCGGCAGCGGTGCGTGCTGCTGTTTTTTCTCCTTGTGCTTGATCACCAGACGGTCAAGCTTGTCCGCAAGCAGGTCGATCGCGGCATACATGGTCTGGGCATTGGCCTCGGCGTGCAGGGTCTGGCCGGGAATGTTGAGGCTGGCGTCGACGTGGTGTTCGGTCTTCTGCAGCTTGAGGGTCACCCGCGCTTCGCAGTGCTGGTCGAAGTGCTTTCCGATCCGGGCCAGCTTCTCCTCAACATAGGACTGCAGGGCCGGGGTGACTTCGACATCTTTGCCAAACGTTTCGATGCGCATCGGGTTTCTCCTGTGTTCGGATGTGCCAATGAACCTCTCCGCCGGGCGCGGCGGCGCGTCAAGCGATTCTGACCCTTTCGTGCGAGGCGGAAATGTTCATGGCTTCACGATACTTCGCCACGGTGCGTCGCGCTACTGGAATTCCCGACGATTTGAGCAGGTCAGCCAGCTTGGCGTCAGAAAGCGGCTTGCGCGGGTTCTCGTCGTCGATCAGGCGCCGGATCATCGCCTGGATGGCGGTGCTGGACGCCTCGCCACCGCTCTCGGTATCGATGCCCGAGGCGAAGAAGGCGCGCAGCGGCAGGGTGCCTCGCGGGGTACGCACGTGCTTGCGGGCGATCGCGCGCGAGACCGTGGATTCGTGCAGGCCGAGCTCGGCGGCGATCTCGCGCAGGGTCAGTGGACGCAGCGCCTGCTCGCCGAATTCGAGGAAGCCGGCCTGCTGCAGGATCAGGCTGCGCACGACGCGCAGCAGGGTGTCACCACGCTGCTGCAGCCCTTTCAGCAGCCAGCGCGCTTCCTGCAGCTGGGCACGCAGGTAGCCGGCATCGGCGTCGCCACAACGTCGGATCAGCTGTTCGTAGCCGCGGTGGATCACCACCTTCGGCCCGGCATGCGCGGCCAGCGCTGCGCGCCATACGCCGTTCTGCCGCCACACCACCACATCCGGCACCACATAGGTGTCCTGCGACAGCGGCGCGATCTGCGTGCCCGGGCGCGGGTCCAGCGAACGCAGCAGCGCCACGGCAGTCTCGACCTCGTCCAGCGGCAGCTTCAACTCATGGGCGAGCCCGGCGACGCCGCTGCGCGGCAAACGTTCCAGGGGGCCTGCGGCAATCTGTCGCGCCAGCAGCAGGCCGGGCGTGTCGCCGGCCAGCACATCCAGCTGCAGCAGCAGGCATTCGCCCAGCGTGCGTGCAGCCACACCCACCGGATCGAAGCGCTGGATGCGATGCAGCACGGCGAGGATCTCGTCCTCGTCGGCGTGGATCGCCGGCAACAGGGTTTCAGCGATGGTGGCCAGCGGCTCGCGCAGGTAACCATCGTCGTCCAGTGCATCGATCAGCGCGGCACCGATGCTGCGATCACGCGAGGACAGATGCGACAGATGCAGCTGCCACAGCAGATGGTCGGCCAGTGTTTCGGTTTCGGCTACGCGCTCGGCAGCGCTGCCGTTGTCGTCGTCATCATCGAAGCTGCCACCGCTGCCGGTCGTCGTCGAGTCCAGTTCGGTCGGCGCCCAGTCGTCGCCCTCATCGCTGCGCTCTGCAGGCGCTTCGTTGTCGTTGCCATCGCTGCCTTCGTTGGCGGCGCTGCTGTCGTTGCTGTCGGCCCAGTCCAGCAGTGGGTTGCTTTCCACTGCCTGCGCGATCTCCAGCTCCAGTTCGGTGGCCGACATCTGCAGCAGCTTGATCGCCTGCTGCAACTGGGGCGTGAGCACCAGTTGCTGTCCCAACGATGTCTGCAGCCGAGTCTTCATGCCTGTGCCGAAAGGAAGGAAAGGGACCCGGCGACTGCTTCACAGCTTGAAGGAATCCCCGAGGTAGACGCGACGTACATCGGCGTTGTCCAGGATCGCCTCCGGCGAACCCTGGGCCAGCACGCTGCCCTCGGCGAGGATATACGCGCGGTCGCAGATACCCAAGGTCTCGCGCACGTTGTGGTCGGTGATCAGCACGCCGATGCCACGCTGCTTGAGGTGGGTGACGATGCGCTGGATCTCGCCGACCGAAATCGGGTCGACACCGGCGAACGGTTCGTCGAGCAGGATCAGGCGCGGTTGTGCGGCCAGTGCGCGGGCGATCTCGCAGCGGCGGCGTTCGCCACCGGACAGGCTGGCGCCGAGCTGGTCGGCGACATGGCCCAGCTGCAGTTCGTCGAGCAGGCCGTTCAATTCGCGCTCGCGGCCGGCCGAGTCCAGGTCCTCGCGCAGTTCCAGCACCAGGCGGATGTTGTCGGCCACGGTAAGCTTGCGGAACACCGACGGTTCCTGCGGCAGGTAGCCCACCCCCTGCTTGGCGCGGGTGTACATCGGGTCGCCGGTGATGTCCTTGCCGTCGAGCACGATGCTGCCGGCATCGGCGGCCACCAGACCGACGATCATGTAGAAACAGGTGGTCTTGCCGGCACCGTTGGGGCCGAGCAGGCCGACCACTTCACCCGCATCGAGGGTCAGGCCGAAGTCCTTGACCACTTCGCGCTGCTTGTACTTTTTGCGCAGGCCCTTGGCGACGAGCATTACTTCCTGCTCCCGGCCGGCTGTGCCGGCGTGGTGGCCTTGGGCTGTGCCGCAGGCGCGGCCGGGGTCTTGTTCTTCGGCGGGATGACGGTACGCACGCGGCTGCCGTCACCACCGGAGTTCATCTCGCCGGTGCGGGTGTTGTAGACCATGCGCTGGCCGGCGTTGGTGCCGCGCGCGCTGGTGACCTTGTAGTTGCCGGTCAGGGTGATGATCTCGGTCTTGATGTCGTAGTCGATGCGATCAGCCAGCGCATCCATCCAGGTGCCGTCATCAAGCTGCTGCTTCATCTTGGCCTGCTTGCCGGTGAACACCACGCGCACGGCCTCGCCGTCCTTGAGGTAGATCTCGGCCTCGGACGAACGCAGGTCCAGCGTGCCCTGGGTGATGATCACGCCCTGCGACAGCACGGTCTTGCCGTCGCCGGTGAGCATGCCGGACTGGGCGCCGGAATCGATGTGCATGTCTTCGTTGCGGTCGGTGGACTTGGCGAAGGCGGCGCTGGGGACAAGAAGACCGAGCGCGAGTACGGCGGCAAAGGGAATCTTCATCGGGGTCCGTTCTACCGGTGGGGGCCTGCCGGGCGGGCCGGGGGCGGAGGGTGGGGCTGCCGGCCCTGCGCCTGTCCGGAGACGTCGCGGGCTGGCGGCGGAATCAGCGTCTGGGCGTGTAACGGCCCTTGGACTGGCTGAGGAAATGATACGTGTTGTTCTTCGAATCCACTTCGAAGCCGACGCCGGACTGTTCCATGCCCGGGCGGGTCATTGTCACCAGGGCGTCGGTACGGGCGCGGTTCTCCTTCGGGAATACGTCCAGGTGGTCGGTGCGGAAGGTGGTCGGCACCACGCCCGGGCCCGCCGGGCTGTCGCCGGCGACCTTGCCGCGCAGCTTCATCTCGTCGCCCTTGGCGCTGAGCCAGCCGGTCTCGGCACGCAGCGTCCAGTGCTTGCCATCCTTGTCCGGCATCTCGAACAGCGGGGTGGCGATGTTGATGGTCTGGTCGCCGCGCTGGCGCTCCAGCCGCGGTGCGCGCAGGGTGGTCGATTCCTTGCCGTGCTCATCCAGGGCAACGATCTGGAAGTCATGCAGGATGTAATCCACGCCGATTTCCTGGCCCCCCGTGGCTGGACCCTTGTCGCGGTTGCGCAGCGCCGCCCAGCTGCTCAGCAGGGCGGCCAGCAGCAGGCTGATGCCGAGCACGGTGCGCCAGTTCAAGGTGGGCAGGTTCATGCGCCAAACCTCGCCAGCACCGCATCCGCGCGGCCCTGGGCGGCCAGCAGGATGTCGCACAGCTCGCGCGCGGCGCCACGGCCACCCTCGGCGCGGGTCTGCCAATGCACGCGTTCGGCGATCCACGGATGGGCATTGGCCGGGGCCACCGCAAGGCCGACCGCACCCAGCGGCGCCAGATCGGGCAGGTCATCGCCCATGAACGCCACCTGTTCCAGGCCGATCCCGTGCTGCGCGCACAGCGCCTGCACGCTGGCCAGCTTGTCGCCCACGGCGATCTGCGTATCGATGCCGAGGTCGGCGCCGCGCTTGAGCGCGGACTGGCTGTTGCGCGCGGTGATCAGCACGGGGTGGATACCGTGCTGCTGCAGCAGTTTCAGGCCCAGGCCATCCTGCACGAAGTACGCCTTGCTCTCGTTGCCGTCCTTGTCGTAGTACAGCCGACCATCGGTGAGGGTGCCGTCCACGTCGAAGCAGGCCAGGCGGATCTGGGCCGCAGCGGCATGCAGGTGGGCGGGGAAGGCGGGCAGGGGGGACCAGGGCATCAGGGCGGCAGGCTCGTTATGGGCAGGTGCGGCGTTACAGACTGAATGGGGTCTACGGACTGTCGGTTAAACCACCCGGGCCCGCAACAGGTCATGAATGTTCAGCGCGCCAACCGCGCGGCCCTGGCCATCAACCACGATCAGGCCGGTGATCTTGTGGGTCTCCATCAGGCGGGCGGCCTCGACCGCCAGCTGGTCGGCGCCGATGGTGCGCGGGTTGCGGGTCATCACGTCGGCGATCTTCGCCGTGCGCACATCCAGCGCGCTGTCCAGCGCACGGCGCAGGTCGCCATCGGTGAACAGGCCGATCAGCACGCCGTCGGCGTCAACCACGGCGGTCATGCCCAGCCGCTTGCGGCTCATTTCCACCAGCGCCTCGCTGAGGCTGGCGTCGGCGCCCACGCTGGGCAGGTCGTCGCCGGTGTGCATGACGTCGGTGATGTGCAGCAGCAGGCGACGGCCGAGGCTGCCGGCCGGGTGCGAGCGGGCGAAGTCATCGGCGGTGAAGCCACGTGCCTCGAGCAGGGCCACGGCCAGTGCATCGCCCATCGCCAGCGAGGCGGTGGTGCTGGAAGTCGGTGCCAGCGCCAGCGGGCAGGCCTCGGCCGGCACGCTCACGTCCAGATGGATGTCGGCGGCGGTGGCCAGGCTGGACTGCGGGCGGCCGGTCATGGAGATCAGCAGGTTGCCCTGGCGCTTGAGCACCGGCAGCAGCATCAGCACCTCGTCCGATTCGCCCGAGTAGGACAGGGCCAGCACGACGTCGTCCTCGGTGATCATGCCCAGGTCGCCGTGGCCGGCTTCACCGGGGTGCACGTAGAACGCCGGCGTACCGGTAGAGGCCAGGGTGGCGGCGATCTTGCGCGCGATATGCCCGGACTTGCCCATGCCGGTGGCAACCACCCGCCCGCGGCTGGCCAGGATCGCCTGGCAGGCCTGCTGGAAGGCCTCGCCGAGGCGGTCGGCCACGGCATCCAGGGCCTGCCGCTCGATCTCGAACACGCGGCGGCCACTGGCAACCAGACCGGCAGGGTCGACGGAACGGGGGGGCAACAGGGATTCGGCCATGCGGACGCCACGCAGCGGAAGTAGAATGGACCCACATTTTATTAGGAAAGCCCGTTGGACGCCGACACCATCCGCAATCTGATCGAAACCGGCCTGCCCGGCGCCCGCGCCGACGTGCAGGGCGACGATGGCGTGCATTTCGAAGCGACCGTGGTCTGCGAGGCCTTCGCCGGCAAGATGCCGCTGGCCCGCCACCGCATGGTGTACGCCACCCTGGGCGACCTGATGGGCGGCGCGATCCACGCGCTGGCGCTGAAAACCGTGACCCCGGCCGAAGCCGGCTGAACCGCAGAAGATCCCGAATACATGGCCAAGATCGTTGTGACCGGCGGCGCTGCGCTGCACGGTGAAGTGAGCATCTCCGGCGCCAAGAACGCCGTCCTCCCCATTCTCTGCGCGACCCTGCTGGCCGATGCGCCGGTGGAGATCACCAACGTGCCGCACCTGCACGACGTGGTCACCACGGTGAAGCTGCTGGGCGAGCTGGGCGCCAATGTCACCATCGACCAGGGCACGCTGTCGCGCGGCAGCGCGATCGTGGTCGACCCGCGTCCGGTCAACCAGCACGTCGCACCGTATGAGCTGGTCAAGACCATGCGCGCCTCGATCCTGGTGCTGGGCCCGCTGCTGGCCCGCTTCGGCGCCGCCGAAGTGTCGCTGCCGGGCGGCTGCGCGATCGGCTCGCGACCGGTCGACCAGCACATCAAGGGCCTGCAGGCGCTGGGCGCCGAGATCGTGGTCGAGAACGGCTTCATCAAGGCCACCGCAAAGCGCCTGAAGGGTGGCCATTTCACCTTCGACATGGTCAGTGTCACCGGCACCGAGAACGTGCTGATGGGCGCGGTGCTGGCTGAAGGCACCACCATCCTCGACAACTGCGCGATGGAACCGGAAGTGACCGACCTGGCGCACTGCCTGATCGCGCTGGGCGCGAAGATCGAAGGCCTGGGCACCGCCCGCCTGGTGATCGAGGGCGTCGAGCGCCTGTCCGGTGGCCGCCACGAAGTGCTGCCCGACCGCATCGAGACCGGCACCTTCCTGGTGGCCGCAGCGATGACCGGTGGCAAGGTCACGGTCAACCGTGCGCGCCCGAACACCATGGACGCGGTGCTGTCCAAGCTGGTCGAGGCCGGTGCGAAGATCGAGACCACCGACGACACCATCACCCTGGACATGCAGGGCAGGCGGCCGAAGGCGGTCAACCTGACCACCGCGCCGTACCCGGCATTCCCGACCGACATGCAGGCGCAGTTCATGGCGCTCAACTGCGTGGCCGATGGCGTGGGCGTGATCAACGAAACGATCTTCGAGAACCGTTTCATGCACGTCAACGAACTGCTGCGCCTGGGCGCGGACATCCAGGTTGAAGGCCACACCGCCATCGTGCGTGGCAGCGAGCACCTGAGCGGCGCACCGGTGATGGCGACCGACCTGCGTGCGTCGGCCTCGCTGATCCTGGCCGGCCTGATGGCCAGCGGCGATACCACCATCGACCGCATCTACCACCTTGATCGTGGCTACGAGAACATCGAAGAGAAGCTGTCTTCACTCGGCGCCACCATCCGGCGCGTGCCATGATCCTGCGCGGCAAGTTCAGCCCGCGTCGCAAGGCGCTGCTGGCCCTGGTGCTGATCGTGCTGGCGTGGCTGGGCTATGCCTGGTACGCCAACATCGCCATCACCCAGGGCATCGAGCAGAAGGACATGGACTGGAACGGCGACGGCACGGTCACGCGTGACGAGATCATCGAGTCGTTCTATGCGGTCGCGGTGAACGACAGCCAGGACGGCAACCGTCATTGCCGCACCTTTGTCTGGCGCAGCACCGGTGAGCAGATCCGCGTGGACTGCCGCACCGAGTTCAAGCCGGCGGCGGCCGAGGAAAAGAAGTAAGAAAAACGCCCGCGAAAGCGGGCGTTTTCTTTTCGCGGGGCCCGGGGTCAGAGCCCATCCCCGAGGGGATGGGATCCGACCCCGGCACTCAGTTCATCGCCTTGATGGTCAGGTCCAGCGCATCGCGGCCGCTCTCACGCTGCAGCATGCGCGCCGGCACCGGGAAGTCCGGCACGATCCAGGCGATCAGCTCCTTGTTGCCATCGGCGCGCGAGACCTTGGTCGCCTCGTAACTCTTGCCGGCCACGGTGATCGATTCCTTGCCGATCACGCGGTAGGTCATGTTCTTGATCCGGCCTTCGTCCACCATGCGATAGGTCAGCGGCTTGCCGGCGGCCAGGTCACGGGCGATCGCCAGGTTGATCAGCAGCGCGTCCATGTCGCCTGCTTTCAGCGCGATGGGGCCCGCACGGTCCGGCTTGATGTCGCCGGTCCAGGTGGCCTGGTTGCTGGTCCAGTTGTAGTTGGCCTGCACGTTGCGCTTCTTCACCAGCAGTGCCGAACGATCCTGGCTGCTGAGCGGGCGCAGCTGGCCACGCACTTCCTCGAACACCGTGCTCTGGCTGAGGTCGGCCAGCTGGTTCTTCACCTGCAGGCTGTAGCGCCATTTGTTGCTGCCTTCGCTGGCCAGGGTCATGGTGCCGTTGGCCTGCATGCCCATGTAGCTGGCCAGGTAATCCGCCTTGAACGGTTCCAGCGCCATGGCCGGCAGGCTGGCCACGGTCAGGGCAGCGGCTGCGATCCAGGTGAGGGGGCGGGTCAGGGTATTCATGCTCAGACTCCTTGGTATTCGATCAGGCGCAGGTCGACGCGGTCTTCGCCGTCTTCGCGTTGCAGGATGCGCACCGGGGTGGGGACACCGTTGGCGATCCAGAGAATGGTTTCGTTTCTGCCACCGTTGGTCCGGTAGACCCGCAGCGCGTTGTAGGACAGGTCGCCGACCTCGACGTTCTCGGTCTGCGGCGCGGCCTGGTAGTCGTGTTCGCGGACCTTGCCCATGTCCACGTAGCGGTAATGCATGGTGGCGCCCGGACGCGCATCGCGCATGATCGCCAGGTTGATCAGCAGCGCGCTCTGGTCGCCGGCCCGCAGCGGGATCGGCTGCGCGCGCTCCTTCTTGACGTCGCCGGTCCATTGCGCGGTGCCGGCCTGCCAGTTGTAAGTGCCCACGGCCTTCTTGCCCAGGAACAGGCCCTTGCGCACCGTGCTCTGGCTGAGCGGTGCGTAGACGCCACTGCGCTCCTCGAACACCGTGCTCTGCTCGATGTTCAGGCCGAGCACGCTGGCAAAGCCGCGGCGGCCGACCACCTGCATGTCCACGCGCCACTGGCTGCCGCCGGTGTGGGTGACCTGCATGCTGGCATCACCCGCTTCCTTGCCCTTGTAGAAGGCCTGGTAGGTGGCGGTGAACGGCTGCAGCGGCGGCGGCTCCCAGGCCAGTGCCGGCAACAGCGGCACACTGGGCTCGTTCGGTGGCAGCGCAGCGGGTGTGGGCGGCGGGGAAGCCGCAGGCGGCTGCGCCTGGCCCCAGCCCACAGCGGGAAGCACGGCAAGCGACAACAGCAGTGAAGTGGACAGCAGCGTCGTGGTCTTCATGGAGGACAGGAACCGCGGGAGGGGGCAGGATGCCAGCCCCGCAGTCAGCGGGGCGTGTGCAAGAGCGTTACCGGTTCAGGTTTCCGGCGGAATCTAGGGCCAAGGGGCTAAACAGGGGGTGACCGTCCAGCCAGGGCTGACCCTCCCGTTCAGCCAGGCGGCCCTCGCACAGCAGCTGCAGTGTGGCGATCAGCAGCGGATGCTCCACCGCAAGCACGCGTGCGGCCAGCGCCTGCGCGTCATCGCCGGGCCGCACCGGCACGCGGGCCTGCGCCAGCACCGCGCCGGCATCCAGTTCGGGGACCACCAGGTGCACGCTGGCGCCATGCTCGGCGTCACCGGCCTGCAGCGCCCGCGCGTGGGTGTCCAGGCCCTTGTGCAGCGGCAGCAGCGACGGGTGGATGTTGACCAGGCGGCCATCGAAACGCTGCACGAAGGCCGGACCAAGGATGCGCATGTAGCCGGCACAGACGATCCAGTCCGGCTGTACCGCGGCAAGCGCATCGCCGAGCGCCTGCTCGTAGCTGGCGCGGTCGCTGAATTCCTTCGGTGCATGCGCCCAGCGCAGGCCGGCATCGACACGCAGCAGGGCCTCTGCGGCGGGGCGGTCGGAGAACACGCCGACCACCGCGGCCGACAGGCGGCCGCTGCCGATCGCGTCGAGGATGGCCTGCAGGTTGCTGCCGCGGCCCGAGGCGAGCACGGCGATGCGGGTTGGGGCGGTCATTGCAGGGAACTCCGGCGGATCAGAGGCCAGGTCAGCAGGCTGCCGACGGTCGCCATCAGCATGTCGGCATGCGCATCCCACATGTCACCCTGCTGGCCGTTGTAGGCTTCGGCGGCATCCGGCGACAGCGCCAGCGCGATGGCCCATTCGAACCATTCGTAGACCAGGCTGGCACACATCACCGTCATCACTGCCAGGGTGAAGGCCTGGCCCAGGCGCAGCGCCGGCCACGCGTGACGGGCCAGCTGCAGCAGTGCGGGAGTGAAGCAGACGCCGAACAGGAAGTGGATGAGGCGGTCGAAATGGTTGCGCTGCCAGCCGAAGGCCGCATTCGGCGACCAGCCGGTCAGCATCTGCGCCCAGGCGTCGTAGGGCACGTTGGAATACAGCCAGCGCGCCGCCACGCAGTGCAGGGCGATGAAGCCGCAGATGGCGATGAAGGCGCCGTTGCCCAGCCAGCCGCCGCGGCGGTCGACCCACAGCAGGGCGGCCAGACCGACCACGGTCAGCGTGCTGTGCAGGGCCTGCTCGATGGGCCACAGCGGGTGGATCCAGCTGATCGCGAAGACCGCCAGTACGGCAGCGAAAGCCCACTTCTTCGGGCCCTGGAAGCGGCGGGTGGTGGGCGAATCAGACGTCGGGAGGGCAGGCGCGGACATGGGAAATCGATCAGGATAGGGCGCGGCGTCTGCCGCCAGGTTCAGGCACTGAGGTGATCACCGCGGTCGAACAGCGCAGCCATTTCCGGCTTGGACAGGAACACCCAGGCATAGGCGGCCAACGCCATGCCCAGTGGCCCAGCCAGCACGCCCAGCCACGCCGCGCGCTGGCACCAGGCCAGCCCGGTGCGATGTGACAGCTGGCGCGCGGTGTGCAGCTGCACGAACCCCAGCACGGCGGCCAGCACGGCGATGGACGCATAGACCGTGGTCAGCATCCAGGCATCCTCCAACCCGCGCGACTGGGCCACCCAGCCGCTGAGGCCGAGGAACGCCACTGTGGCGACCCAGTGGAAACCGGCCAGGGCGTAGAACAGCACTCTCAGTGTCTGCAGATGGCTGGTCAGCTGCAGCTGTGCCAGGGTCTGATGCGGCAGCGGCGGTGGATTGCCGGAGGCGGTCATGCGGTCGCGGCGGGAAGGTCGAAGGCGGCCTTGACCTGCGGGCGCAGCAGGGTGATCAGGCTGAACACCCCCAGCACCGTGCCGACCGGCGTGAACAGGCAAGCCAGGCCAGCCGCGATCAGGCACAGCAGATGGCGACGGCGGCGGGACAGGCAGCGGCCGGCATAGGCCACGAACGCGCCCAGCGTGATGCCACCGAACACGACGACGCAGCCGAGAACGGTGAACACCCAGCCCATCAGGCGCTGTTCCTCCAGCGAGGAGGGCTCGCCGCCGGACTTCATCGGCAGGCTGCCGGTCAACGCGGCGATGCCGATCACGATGTGCAGGATGAAGATCAGCGAGAACAGCACGATCAGGCCACCGACCACGTAGTGTGCGATGGCCAGCATGCGCAGGTGGTCGGCATCCTGCGCGCTGAACGGCGGTACCGCCGCCAGCGGCGGCGGCACGGGGGCGGGCGACAAAGGGGGCGTTGCGTCCATGCGGGGCTCCTGGGTTGCCGGCGTCAGCCGATGTGGACGCGTTCGGCGCCTTCGGCGGTGACCACCTGGCCGATGGTCCAGTGCTCCAGGCCCTGCGCCTTGACTGCATCGGAAACGGCAGCCACCTGGTCCGCTGCGACGATCAGCACGAAGCCGATGCCGCAGTTGAAGGTGCGCCACATCTCGCTGTCGGCCACCGCGCCTTCCTTCTGCAGCCACTGGAACACCGGCGGTAGGGCCCATGACGACGCCTGGATGTCCAGGCCGAGGCCGTCGGGCACTACGCGGATGATGTTCTCGGTCAGGCCGCCGCCGGTGATGTGGGCCATGCCATGGATGGCCTCGCCGTGCGACTTCAGCAGCGACAGGATCGGCTTCACATAGAGGCGGGTCGGTGCCATCAGCGCATCGACCAGCTTCACGCCGCCTTCCAGCTCCAGATCGGCCGGGCGACCGGCGCGGTCGTAGATGCGGCGCACCAGCGAGTAGCCGTTGGAGTGCGGGCCGGAGGAGGCGATGCCGATCAGCACGTCGCCGGCGGCCACGCTGGCGCCGTCCTTCAGCTCGCTCTTCTCCACCGCGGCGACCGTGAAGCCGGCCAAGTCGTATTCGCCGGGGGCGTACATGTCGGGCATTTCAGCGGTTTCGCCGCCGATCAGCGCACAGCCGGCCTCGGTGCAGCCGTTGGCGATGCCGCCCACGACCGCTGCGGCGGTGTCGATGTCCAGCTTGCCGGTGGCGAAGTAGTCCAGGAAGAACAGCGGTTCGGCGCCCTGCACCAGCACGTCGTTCACGCACATGGCGACCAGGTCGATGCCGATCGTATCGTGGCGGTTCAGCTGGTGGGCCAGCTTCAGCTTGGTGCCCACGCCGTCGGTACCCGACACCAGCACCGGCTCGCGGTACTTGTTGGACAGGTCGAACAGGGCACCGAAGCCACCCAGGCCGCCCATCACTTCCGGGCGGAAGCTGCGCTTGACCAGGGGCTTGATCCGCTCGACCAGCGCATTGCCGGCGTCGATGTCGACCCCCGCGTCACGGTAGGTGAGGGGGGAGGGGGCGGAAGACGGGGTGTTGGTCACGGGCGTCGGCGCTGGCAGGGGTTGAACGGGCGATTTTAACAGGCCGCATTGGCGCAAAGGCCGTATTCGGGCAACAATTCCCCCGGATACGTCGAGCCAATGGATGTCCTGATGCGCCGCAGCCTGATTCTGACCCTGCTCCTTGCGCTGAGCCTGCCGGTGGCCACGATGGCCCAGAGCGGCCTTCGCACCGAGGGTGATGTCGCCACCGCCAGTGGCGCGTACGAGGCCGAAGTGCCCGTCAACAGCCAAGCCGAGGCCGATCGCAACGGCGCCCTGGCCCGCGCCCTGAGCGTGGTACTGGGCAAGCTGTCCGGCGACCGCAGCGTGATGTCCCGCCCCGGCGTGGTGCAGGCGCTGCGCAACGCCAAGGACTACGTGGCCAGCTACGACTACAAGCAGGACCAGAGCGTGGGCGCCAGTGGCGCCCCCAGCTTCCGTACCCTGCTGGTGGCCCGCTTCCGCGAGGATGATGTCGACTCGCTGGTGTCGGCGTTGGGCCTGCCGCTGTGGCCGCAGCCGCGACCGAAGCCGGTGCTGTGGCTGGCCGTCGACGATGGCAGTGGCCCGCGCCTGGTCAGCGTGCAGCAGGCCAACGCCGCCCGGCCGTTGCTGAACCGCGCCATCGAGCGCGGCTACAAGCTGGGCCTGCCCAGTGGTGGCGCCGCCGAACAGGCGCTGGCGGGTGCGATCTGGCGCCAGGACAGTGCCGCCGTGGCCCGTGCCTCCTCGCGCTACTCGCCGCCGATGCAGCTGATCGGCAAGTTGTACCGCGCCAATGGCGGCTGGCAGGCGGACTGGGTGTTCGTCGACAACGGCCGTGAACTGAACAAGTGGACCAGCAAGGACGCCAACGCCATGCGCGCGATGGCGGCCGGTGCCGACGGCGCCGCCGATGCGCTGGTCAAACGCTATGCCAAGGCCGGCGCCGCCGTCGGTCAGGCCGGGACCTACCGTGTGGTGGTCACCGGCATCAACAGCGCCGACGACTACCTGCGTCTGGCCGCCGGCCTGCGCGAGGTGCCGGTGGTGCGCAATGTCACCCCGCTGCATGCCTCGGCTGGCCAGCTGGAGCTGAACCTGGAGATGACCACCGGCCTGGCCGGCTTCAACCGCATGCTGGGCGACAACGGCGTGCTGGCGCCGAGCGCTCCGCTGCCGGCCCTGCCCGCTCCGATCGACGACACCACCGGTACTCCGGTGGCCGCCCCGGTCAGCAACGAGTACCGCCTGCGATGACTCTGACCCCGGAAGCGGAAATCGCGCAGTTCCTGCGCCGCCTGAAATACATCCTGTTCGCCGGCCTGATCGGCTGGGTGGTGTGGCTGCTGGCGCCGATCCTGACCCCGTTCGTGCTGGCGCTGGCGCTGGCCTGGCTGGGTGACCCGCTGGTGGACCGCATCGAGGCCACCGGCCGCTCGCGCATGACGGGCGTGGTGCTGGTGTTTGCGGCGATGGTGCTGGTGATCGTGGCGCTGCTGCTGGTGCTGGTACCGATGATCGAGCGCCAGATCACCACCCTGATCGCGGTTGCCCCGCAGGCACAGGCGTGGCTGATGGAGAAGGGGATTCCCTGGTTCGAGCAGAAGACCGGCCTGGAAGTGATGCAGTGGCTGGACCCGGACCGCCTGATCGAATGGGTGCGCAGCCACTGGCAGCAGGCCGGCGGCTTCGCCACCACGTTCATGGGCTACGTCTCGCGCTCCGGCTTCGCGATGGTGACCTGGGTGGTCAACATCCTGCTGCTGCCGATCCTGGCGTTCTACTTCCTGCGTGATTGGGACAAGCTGGTCGAGCGCGTGGCCTCGGTGATTCCGCGCAACCACATTGGCACCATCAGCGCGTTGGCGCGTGAGTCCAACGAGGTGCTGGGTGCGTTCATCCGCGGCCAGTTCCTGGTGATGCTGGCACTGGGCGTGATCTATGCCGGCGGCCTGTCGCTGGTCGGCCTCAAGCTGGGCCTGCTGATCGGCCTGATTGCCGGTCTGATCAGTTTCATCCCGTACCTGGGCGCGACCACCGGCGTGCTGATGGCGGTGATCGCCGCGCTGGTGCAGGCACAGGGCTTCGACCTGAAGCTGCTGATCCTGGTCGGCGTGGTGTTCACCGTGGGCCAGCTGCTGGAGAGCTACGTACTGACCCCACGCATCGTCGGTGACAAGATCGGCCTGCACCCGGTGGCGGTGATCTTCGCGGTGATGGCCGGCGGCCAGCTGTTCGGCTTCCTCGGCATGCTGCTGGCGCTGCCGGTGGCGGCGGTGACCAACGTGCTGCTGCGCTACGCGCACCAGCGTTACCGCCAGAGCGAGCTGTACGTGGGCGAGAAGCCGGCGATCGTGCTTGACGGCGTGGTCGATGCGCCCCATATCATCGTTCCGAACGAAAAAGGCCCCGACCTGAAGTGATGGGTGTGCCGCAACTGCCGCTGGCCCTGCATTACCCGCGGGACCAGCGCCTGGAGACCTTCATCGGCGCGCCGGATGGCGCGCTGGCGCAGCTGCGCGCGATCGCGGTGGGTGCCAGCCACGATTGGGTCTACCTGGAAGGTGCGGCGGGCACGGGCAAGACCCACCAGGCGCTGGCGATGTGTTCCAGCGCCGAGCAGGCAGGGCGCCTGCCGACCTATGTGCCGCTGGCCAGTGCCGCCGGCCGCGTGCGTGCGGCGCTGGATGGGCTGGAGGCGCGTGAACTGGTGGCGCTGGACGGCCTGGACGAGGTTGCCGGCAACCGCGACGACGAGATCGCGCTGTTCGATTTCCACAACCGCGCGCGCGCTGCAGGCGTGACCGTGCTGTACACGGCGCAGAAGGCCCCGGAAGCGCTGGGCCTGGTGCTGCCGGACCTGCGTTCACGGCTGGGCCAGTGCGTGCGCGTGCTGCTGCAGCCGCTGGATGAGGAGGGGCGGGCAGCGGTGCTGCGCGAGCGCGCGCTGCGACGCGGCCTGGCGATCGACGAGGCATCCATCGAGTGGCTGCTGTCGCATACCGGGCGCGAACTGGGTGGGTTGATCACGCTGCTGGACTGGCTGGACCGCGAGTCGCTGGCGGCGAAGCGGCGGATCACCGTGCCGTTCCTGCGCCAGGTGCTGGAAGAAGGCCGGCCCCGCTACTGAGGGTGGGGTTTGTTTGCAGGGCTGCGCCCTGCACCCGCCGAATCAACGTCAACGTCAAAAGCTGGCTATCCGTGGGATGGCGGGGTGGGTCCGGTTGCGGGGGACGCTGCAAGTACGTCCATGTAAGCTCGGTCGCCGCATCCATGCGGCTCACGCCCCCGCAACCGGACCCACCCCGCCTTCGACAGTTGGCCGCGATCTGCCGGGACTGCGTACTGCACTGCTGACTGCTGACTGCTGACTGCTGACTGCTGTTGGTGGGTGTCGACCTTGGTCGACACGTGTCTTGCTTGTGGTGGGTGACGACCGTTGGTCGTCACCAGAGCAAGCGCAGCGACGCGACCCGCTTTTGCTTTTCTTTCTTTCTTCCGTGGCTGGACGCGCACGGAAACTGTCAGAGGCCGGGCGGGTGGGCCATGCAGGGGCGTTGGCGCCATGGATGGCGCCATCGAGCTTACAGGGACGTACTTGCAGCGTCCCCTGCATGGCCCACCCGCCCGGCCAAGCACGCGATCCGCTCTACGCGACCAGCCACGAGGGGCTCAGCCGTTCGCCGCCAACTCCACATCCAGCGCGCGCAGGCGATCCACAGTGCCGACATCGGTCCAGCGCCCGCGATGGTGCTGCCCCGTCATCAACCCCTGCGCCATGAAGTGCTTCTGCAGCGGCACCACCGAGAACTTCGGCGGCAGCCGCTCGCTGCCCGGCGCCTCGCCGATCACCGTGCGCCAGTCGGCCACGATCGAAGGACGGTACACGCCGATGCCGGCATAGGTCAGGCACGGGCCTTCGCGATCGTGGTGCAGCACCCCCTGCGTATCGAGGCGGTAGTCACCGTGCGGGTGCTGAACCGGATTGTCGACCAGCACCAGGTGCGCCTGGCCCTGCGGCTCGCGCGGCAGCGTGGCGAAATCGAAATCGGTCCAGATGTCGCCGTTCACCACCAGGAACGGGGCATCGCCCAGCACCGGCAGGGCGTTGAGGATGCCACCGCCGGTCTCCAGCGGGGTCGCTCCTTCGTACAGGAAATGCAGGTGCAGGCCCCATTGGCTGCCATCGCCCAGCGTCGCCGGGAACTGTTCGGCCAGCCATGCGGTGTTGACCACCACCTCGCGCACGCCGAGTGCGGCCAGGCGTTCCAGGTGCCAGACGATCAACGGCTTGCCAGCCACTTCCAGCAGCGGCTTGGGCGTGTGCAGGGTCAGCGGGCGCATGCGCTCGCCGAGGCCGGCGGCAAAGACCAGCGCCTTCATCGGGCCACGCGCATTGGTGCACCCAGCTCGGCCAGCGCCGGCTTGATGCGCTCGTCCAGCAGCTGCTGCAGCGGTGCCAGTTCCCGATAGCGCGGCAGCACTTCATCCAGATAGGTGATGAAGCGCGGTGCGTCGTCGAGGTAATGGCCCTTGTTGTCGCGGTAACGCAGCCGGCAGAACAGGCCCAGGATCTTCACGTGGCGCTGGATGCCCATCCAGTCGGCATCGCGCAGGAAGGTGGCGCGGTCGGGCACCGGCAGGCCGGCGTCGCGGGCGCGCTCGTGATACTGCGCTAGCCACTCGTCCACGCGTTGCAGCGGCCAGCTCAGGAAGGCGTCCTTGAACAGGCTCATCGCGTCGTAGGCGATCGGGCCGCGTACCAGGTCCTGGAAATCCAGCACTGCGGGACCATTTTCGACCGGCATCAGATTGCGCGGCATGTAATCGCGGTGGGTCATCAGCTGGGCCTGGCCCAGCGCGTTGTCCATCAAGCGGCGGTGTACCAGCTGCAGCCCTTCGATCTCGCCGCAGTCCAGCTCCAGGTTCAGGTGGCGCTGCAGGAACCATTCGTCGAACAGGCCGGCATCGCGCTGCAGCAGTGCTTCGCCGAACTGGCCGAAGTCGGTCGGCACCGGGATCGCCTGCAGACGCAGCAGCTGTTCGATCGAACGGCCGAACCAGTCGTCAGCGTTGCGCTCATCGAGGATCTTCGCCAGGGTCGGGCCACCGAGATCTTCCAGCAGCAGGAAACCGGCATCCAGATCCTGCGCGAGCAGGGCCGGCACACGCAGGCCGTGGTCGTGCAGCAGGCCGCGCATGCGCAGCCACGGCCGCGGATCTTCCAGTCCCGGCGGGGCATCCATCACGATGTGGCTGCCACCGGTGCTGGTGGTGCGCCAGTAGCTGCGCATGCCGGCATCGACCGAGGCGCGTTCGACCACCGCGTTGGCATCATCGAGCTGGGTACGGGCCCACTGCAGGCGCTGCGCGCTGCGCTGGGGATCGGAGGCGGGTTCGGTCATGCAGGCATATCCGGGCGCGCCGGGCGCGCCAACGTCGGGAACAGGAAGGGAAGGGGAGCGGGGTCAGCGACGGCCGCTGAACAGGCGCAGCACGGCCAGCACGGCCACCGCACCCACTACCGCACCGAGGAAACCGGCCGGCTCACCGGGGGCGTACCAGCCCATGTACTGGCCGAACCAGCCGGCCACCAGGGCGCCAAGGATGCCCAGCACGATGGTCAGCAGGCAGCCCATGCGGTTGTTGCCGGGCATGAAGAAACGCCCGAGCAGGCCGACGAAGAATCCGACCAGGATGATGTAGAGCCAGCTGCTGCTGCCGAACAGACCATTCATGCGCGCGATTTCCGCCAAGGGTGGACGCAGCCTAGCAAGGCCAGGCTGCGTCCGTCACGGGTGCCGGATCAGCAGCAGCCGTGGTCGCCGTGGCGGGTGCCGCTGTCGGCAGCCACCGGCGAACCGCTGGTCTCGCCGCGCAGGCTGGCCGCGTAGTGCTCGCTGATCACCTTGGACACGCAGGCGGTGACCTTCTTGCCCATCGGGATGTGCAGGAACTCGTTCGGGCCGTGCGCATTGGAGTGCGGGCCGAGCACGCCGGTGATCATGAACTGCGCGCCCGGGAACTTCTCGCCCAGCATGCCCATGAACGGGATCGAGCCGCCTTCGCCCATGTACATCGCCGGCTTGCCGAAGAAGGCCTGGCTGGCGTCGTCGATGGCCTGGGTCAGCCACGGCGCCATCGCCGGGGCGTTCCAGCCGGTGGAGGCCTTTTCCAGGTCCAGGCTGACCTGCGCGCCATTCGGCGGGTCGCGCAGCAGCGCTTCCTTCAGCAGCTCGCCGCAGGTCTTGCCATCGGCCGTCGGCGGCAGGCGCAGCGACAGCTTCACCGAGGTCTGCGGGCGCAGCACGTTGCCGGCCGATTCCAGCGGCGGCATGCCACCGACGCCGGTGACCGACAGCGCCGGGCGCCAGGTGCGGTTGAGCACCAGCTCGGTCAGGTCCTCGTTCATCGGGCGCAGGCCGTCGACCATCGGGAACTTCTCGAAGATCTCGGTATCCACCACTTCGGCGGCGCGCTTGGCCTGTTCCAGGCGTTCGGCCGGGATCTCGACGTTCATGCCGTCGATCAGGATGCGGCCGGTCTCCTGGTCTTCGATGCGCGAAAGGATCTGGCGCAGCAGGCGGAAGCTGGACGGGATCACGCCGGAGGCATCGCCGGAATGCACGCCTTCGTTGAGCACCTTCACGGTGAAATTGCCGCCGGTCAGGCCGCGCAGCGAGGTGGTGCACCACAACTGGTCGTAGTTGGCGCAGCCCGAATCCAGGCAGACCACCAGCGACGGCTTGCCGATGCGGTCGGCGAGGTGGTCGACATAGGCTGGCAGGTCGTAGCTGCCAGACTCTTCACAGGCTTCGATCAGCACCACGCAGCGCGCGTGCGGCAGGCCCTGGGCCTGCAACGCCAGCACGGCGGCCAGCGAGCCGAAGATGGCGTAGCCGTCATCGGCGCCGCCGCGGCCATACAGCTTGTCGCCGCGCAGGACCGGGGTCCACGGGCCGAGGTCGTCGTCCCAGCCGGTCATTTCCGGCTGCTTGTCCAGGTGGCCGTAGAGCAGGATGGTGTCGTCGCCGGTCTCGGCGCCGGTGGCCGGAATTTCCAGGAAGATCAGCGGGGTACGGCCTTCCAGGCGCACCACTTCAACCTTCAGGCCGGGCAGCTGCTGGGCCCTGGCCCAGTTCTCCATCAGCGTGACCGCCTGTTCCATGTAGCCGTTCTGCACCCAATTGGCGTCGAACATCGGCGACTTGTTGGGAATGCGGATGTAGTCGACCAACTGCGGGACGATCTCGCTGTCCCACTTGTCATTGACGAATTGGCCGAGCTTGGCGCTGTCCATCTGAAACTCCGGTTGCATGGGCTGATCCGGCCATTCTACGCCTGTGCCACGGGTAGGGTTTTTCCTACATCACGTCGGGTATTTGGCTGGCTTACGGAAATCCGGGAAACCGATAGGCTGTGTGCATGTGGTGACGGACACTGTTCCTACCGACGGGATTGCCGGTCGGGGCGGCCAGAATCACAGGGAGATACACGTTGTGCCTTGGTTTGTCGTGTTGAGGGCACTGGTGCTGGTCATGGGGATCGCTGGGGCGCATGCCGCCGAACCGATCGACATCAACCGCGCCGATGCCCAGGCGCTGCAGCAGGGATTGACGATGGTCGGAGCCGCCAAGGCCGAGGCGATCGTCGAGCACCGGCGCAGACACGGCCCGTTTCATCGCGTCGAGGACCTGACGCAGGTGAAGGGGATAGGGAAAGCAATCGTCGAACGGAATCGACAGCGGATCACCGTAGGCAACAGGTTGTTGCCGGCGGATCCGGTACCCGGATCGGTACCGGTGCGAACCGTACCGAGGCGCTGACAGCAGGAATCGTCGGAACCGGCAGGAAGCTGGTTCAGCGGTCACGGACAGGACGGCCGTGACCACCGACCGCCGCAGGACGCGGCACCAATCACCAGGATGGTGGCATCACAGACCTGTGGAAGGGGCTGAGATACAAACAGGACAGACGCGGCCGCGTGCAGGATGCAACGCTACCCCCACAGCGCAGGATGCGAGGGGGCGGCAGCAGGCCGACAAGGACGTAACGATTGCCCGGTACGACACATGGCTGTGTCGCCGGGCAGTTTCATTTCCGGCGCCTGGTTTTGCCGCGGCCACCACGGGCCGATGGTGTACGGTGGCCGCACCGCATGGAAAGGACCCCCGCTGGATGCTCCCGCTCCGCCCCACCACCCTGATGCTCGCCCTTGCACTGGCCCTGCCGCTGCTGGCCCATGCCGCTGCGCCGACAGCGGCTGCCAAGCCCACGGCTGCCGCAGCCAGCAGCGCTGAAGTGCGCGGGCCGACCGACCTCAAGCCGGGCGAATACCTCTGGCATCCGGAAATCTCGCCGACCGGCCCGATCGTGCTGGTGGTCAGCCTCGATGAGCAGCGCGCCTACGTCTACCGCAACGGCATTGCCATCGGCCTGACCACGATCAGCTCGGGCAAGGCCGGGCACGAGACGCCAACCGGCGTGTTCACCATCCTGCAGAAGGACAAGGACCACAGGTCCAACCTCTACAACAGCGCGCCGATGCCGTACATGCAGCGGCTGACCTGGGACGGCATCGCCCTGCATGGCGGCAGCCTGCCCGGGCATCCCGCCTCGCACGGCTGCGTGCGCCTGCCGCAGGCCTTCGCGCAGAAGCTGTTCAGCGAAACCCAGCGCGGCGATACCGTGGTCGTGGCCGATGCCAAGAGCTCACCGATGACCCTGGCCTATCCGTCGGTGCTGGCGCCGGTGAACGCGCGCGGCCAGGCCCTGCCGGAGGCCGAGGGCGGAGCCCCGGCACAGGCCTGGTGGGACGACAGCGCGGCGCCGGCCGGGCAGGTCGGCATCCTGGTCAGCCTGCACGACCAGCGCCTGTACGTGCTGCGCGATGGCGTGATGATCGGCGAGTCGCCGCTGAAGGCTGACGCCCTGCCGGCGTTCCAGGGCACCACGCTGTTCGTGATGGGGCAGGGTTACAGCGACACCCCCAGCCCGCTGGACGTGAACCAGCGCCTGCACCAGTGGACGGCCTACCCGTTGCTGGGCCAGGACCGTGCCCAGGCCACGCCGGACCTGCTGGCCACGCCCTCGCTGCCGATGGCGCTGCCGGCCGATTTCGCCCGCCAGCTGTACCAGGTGCTGGTGCCGGGCACGACCCTGCTGGTGACCTCGCTGCCGGCGGTCCGCCCAAGCCCGGCTGAATCCGGAATGCAGCCGGTCTTGGAATCCGAGCCGCCAGGGTCCACCCTCAAGGGCAACTGAGTGCCCTCGTTGTGCCCATGACTGCATCCCGCCTGTGCCGGCTGGCCGCGTTCGGCCTGCTGGCGACCTCGGCCAGCGCCCCGGCGCTGGCACAGACGCCCGCCCTTGCCACCGGCGCCGATGATCTGGCTGCCCTGCTGTCGCGCAGTGCGCCCAAGGCCGACCGCCACGTGTTGCAGCTGGCGGCGCACGCCATGCGCTGTGCGCTGCAGCGGCCGGAACTGGGCATCAATGGTGATCGCCTCAGCGTGATCGACTATTCGCGCCCGTCCACCGAGCCGCGCCTGTGGGTGTTCGACCTGGCCCACCAGCGCCTGCTGTTCGAGGAGTGGGTGGCGCATGGCCGCAACAGTGGCGAGAACCGCACCGAGCACTTCTCCAACCGCGATGGCAGTTTCATGTCCAGTCTCGGCGCGTTCACCGCGCAGGAGACCTACATGGGTGGCAATGGATATTCGCTGCGCCTGGCCGGGCTGGAACCGGGCTTCAACGACCGCGCGCGTGACCGAGCCATCGTCATCCATGGTGCGCCATACGTGAACCCGGCTGCCGCGCAGCTGCAGGGGCGGCTGGGCCGCAGCCTGGGTTGCCCGGCGGTGCGCCTGTCGGTGGCCAGGCCGCTGATCGATGCGTTGCGTGGCGGCACGATGGTGTTTGCTTACTACCCCGACCAGGATTGGCTGAAGCACTCGCAGCTGCTGGCCGGCGGGTGCGGTGGCCAGGGCACGCTCGCCACGCGGTGATGCACGACGGCGCGCGGCATGATGCAATGCGCCGATGAACATCGACTCCCTGCTGCACACTCCGAGCCAGGTGATCTCCAGCCTGGACTACCGCCGCGAACGTTGGCGCAACGGCCTGGGCTGGACCCGCGAGATCCTGCGCCTGCCCGCGCAGGGGGATGACTGGGCGCTGCGCCTGTCGGTGGCCGAAATCGAGCAGGATGCCGCGTTCTCTGCCTTCCCCGGCGTGGAGCGCGAACTGGTGTTGCTGCAGGGCAATGGCGTGCGTCTGCGCTTCGACGATGGCCGCGTGGCCGAAGTGTTGCCACCGCATGGGCGGGTGCGCTTTGCGGGCGAGGAAACATTGCACGGCGAACTGGTGGACGGCATCACCCACGACTTCAACCTGATGTGGAAGCGCGAGCTGCTGCAGGCCGAACTGCTGCACCGGCCGCTGGTGGGCGCGATGTTCTTCTTCTGCGAACCGGGCGTGGCCTGGGCGCTGCATCTGCTGGCCGGTCAGGCGGAGTTTGGTGCCGACAGCGGGCTGCCGGCGCTGCAGGCGGGCGATACCGCATGGTTGGCGGCCGGCGAACGTCAGCGGCACGCGTTGCAGGGCGGTGGCGAGTTGCTGGCGATACGGGTCAGTGCAGCAGCGGGATGATTCCTGGGCGCCGGTGGGCGCCATCCACGCATGGCGTGGATCTACAGCTGTGCGGTTGTCACCATGCCTGGGCACGCCGTCATGGTGCGGCTGTGATTGGGGTCAGAGCCCTTTCCTGCGGAAAGGACTCCGACCCCGATGGTTCGTTCAATACACATCGCGCCGGTAACGACCGGCCAGCAACAGCGCTTCCTTGCCCGCAGTACCCAACACCTGCTCGATCACCGCATCCACCGCCGGGGCCATGCCCTGCAGGCTGCCGCAGACCAGGATCGTCGTGCCTTCATCCACCCACTGCCGCAGCGTTGCCGCTTCGGCCAGCAGCCGGTCCTGCACATAGCGATGCGCGCCGCCATCTCGGCTGAACACCGCATCCAGCCGCGCCAGCGTGCCGTCGGCCAGCATCGCCTGCAGTTCTTCACCGAAATGGAAGTCGTGCGCGGCGGTGCGCTCACCAAACAGCAGCCAGGTGCGGCGCGCGCCACTCCGGGCACGTTCGTGCAGATGCGCGCGCAGGCCGGCGATGCCGGTGCCGTTGCCGATCAGCAGCAGCGGCACATCGGCGGGCACGCCATGGAAATTGTCGTTGCGGCGCAGACGCAGCTGCACCGGTTCGTCGATGGCCGCGTGGTCGCACAGCCAGCCACTGCCGATGCCCGGTGTTCCATCGGCGCGCAGTTGGCGGCGCAGCAGCAGCTCCACCGCACCGTCGGCCATCACCGAGGCGATCGAGTACTCGCGGTGCGGCAGCGGCTGCAGGGTCGCCAGCAATGCAGGCAGATCACCCGGGGGAACCAATGAGGGCAGGTGCGAGCGCGCGACGCGTGCCAGCAACGTCTGTCCGTCATCCAGCACGATGTCCGCGTCAAAGCGTTGTGTGTCCAGCCAGGCACGCACGGTGTGCGATGCGTGCTGTGGGCCGATCTCGGCGATGTCACCGGCCTGCCATTGCGCCTCTGCATCGGCTGGGGGCTGCAGGCGCAACCAATACACGGGGCCGCCGGGGCTGCCCGGGTTCAGATGCTCGCGTTGCAGCAGCGTCCACGGCTGGTACTCGGCCGGACTCCAGTCGGGCAGTTCGCTGGCGCTATCGCCGAGTTGTCCCAGCAGCTGTTGCCAATGACGCAGCGCTGCCGGATCGGCGTTGTCGACTTCGATTGCATCGAACAGTGGATGCGCGCCGTGCTGGCGCAGCCATTGGTCGAGCTGGTGACCGAATCCGCAGAAGTGGCCATAGCTGCGGTCGCCCAGTGCGAGCACGCCGTAGTGCAGATGCTGCAGGGAGGGCGGCGTGGCCATCACCCCGCGCAGGAACGGCAGGGCGTGGTCGGGCGGATCACCTTCGCCGGTGGTGCTGGCGATGAACAGCGCGCGCTGGCTGCCGGCCAGCAACACGGCGTCGACCTCATGCAGTCCGCGCACGCGCACGGGCACGCCGGCACCGCGCAGGGCCTCGGCACTGCGTTCGGCCAGTTCGCGGGCGAAGCCGGTCTGGCTGGACCAGACCAGCAGGATGGGCGCGGTGTCTCCGCTTGCGGCATCGTCGCGCGGGCGCCCACGCCACCACAATGCAGCGCAGGCCAGCGCGTACAGCACCGTGGAGAGCACCGCGATCTGCGACTGCCGCGCCGGTGGCGCGCCCTGCCACCAGGCCTCACCGAGGTGCAGGCGCAGCAGCGCCCAGCCGATCAGCGCCAGCAGAAGCAGGACCAGCGCGTTGCCGAGCCACGCGCGCGACGGCCGGGTACTCATGGGCTCTGCTCGTCGAGCAGGCGCTGGAAGGCGCTGCTGAGGAATTCCTGCGGGCCGTCTGCTGCACGCTGCAGGTAGCGTGCAGCCAGGCCTTCGCGTTCGGCCAGCGCCATGCCCTGTTCGCGGCCCAGCACGGTCAACGCAGTGGCCCAGGCATCAGCATGCATCGCGTCATCGGCAACCACCGTCACTGCCGCCGCAACCTGGCGCACCGGTCTGCCCGAACGCGGGTCCAGGCTGTGACTGTAGGCCTCGCCATCGACCTGGTACTGGTGCCAGCGATCGCCGGAGGTGGCCACCGCCTTGCCCTCCAGCGCCAGCACCCGCGGCGGGGTATTGGTGTGCGCATCTTCTTCCGGAGCGGACTCCACCAGCACGCGCCACGGCTGGCCGTCCGGTTTGCGGCCGTAGCCGGCCAGTTCGCCGCCGACTTCGACCAGCGCGGCAGTGATGCCCTGTGTGCGCAGCCACGCAGCGACATGGTCGACGCCAAAGCCCTTGGCGATCGCGGAGAGATCCAGTTCCAGCCCACCCGGTTGCAGCAGCGCATCGTCCTGCCATTGCAGGCGCTGCCAACCGCAGCGATCGCGCGTGGCCTGCAGGGTAGCGTCGTCGGGCTGGCGGCGCTCACCGGCATGTGCACCGAAGCCCCACAGGGCAACCAGCGGACCGACGGTGGGATCGAAGGCGCCGCCACTGGTGGACGCGATCGCCTGTGCGCAGGCCACAACGTGGCGGGTCTCGGCCGGCAGCACGCACCATTGGCCCGCGTCGGTGCGGTTGTAGCGGCTCAGGTCCGAACCGGGCTCCCAGGTACTCATCTGCGCGACCACTTCGTCCAGCCGCGCCTGGATGCCGGCGTGCAGCGGGTGCAGGTCGCGCTGGCGCGGCGCGACCAGCGACACGCTCCAGGTGGTGCCCATGGTGGTGCCGCCGAGGCGGGCGATGTCGAGCAGGGAGTCGGTCATTGTGATGCGTTGCGGGTGCGATGCCGGGCTGCCCGGCATCGCGGTCCACGTCATTACTGCGGCAGCACTTCCAGCGTGGCGACGTAGCTCAGGCGGCGCTTGGCGGCCTGCTTCACCGACGTCTTGTTGTCCTCGGTGCCGGTTTCCAGCCAGTACATGCCGGCTTCCGGCCAGGTCACCTTGATCTCGCCCTTGGCATCGCTGGTGACCTTCAGCTCGTCCTGCGCGTTGCGGTAGCGGGTGGCACCACGCACGATCTCGAATTCCAGGCCGGCGGCCGGCTTGCCGTCGACCAGCACGCGGAAGGTGGCTTCCTCGCCGGCGAACAGATCGTTCGGGTGGCCGACGGCGACCAGCTCGATGCCACGGTTGGTCGGCTTCAGCGCGGTATCGTTCGGCGCGCCGTTGGTGACGAAGGTCTCCACGCGGCCGACCGACTGGCTCACTTCCAGCTTCTTCGCGTCCTTGGGCAGTTCGCCGAAGGTGGCAACGCTGCCGCGCCAGCGCTTGCGCTCGCCGTTCTGCTCGTAGGTGGCGAACAGGCCATCGTTGACCGACGCGATGCGGTAGGTGCCCGGCTGCTTCAGTTCGATGTCGAACACGCTGCGGTACTTGCCGGTCGACGCGTTCTGCGGCTGCACGGTGCTGCCGTCCGGTGCGGTGATCACCAGCGATTCCAGGCGCAGCGGCACGTGGTTGAAGTAGAACAGATCGTTGGAGACCGCACCGTCGACGGTGATCCACGGCGCGTTGCCGGCGATCACGGTCTGCGAGGGCAGCAGCCAGGCCTTGTGGGCCAGGGCGGAGAAGGGAAGGGCAGCGGCCAGGGCGGCGGCGAGGACGAGCGTGCGCTTCATGCGGAAGACTCCAGTTGGAAGGGGTCGGATCCCTTTCCAACGGAAAGGGCTCTGACCCCGGGGGACAGGGCGATGGGGTCAGAGCCCTTCCTGCGGAAGGGACTCGACCCCGGCTCAGGCGATTACGGTTTGACGGCGAGGGTGACCTGGCCCAGTTCGGTGGCGCCCTGCGCCTTGCCGTTCTGCGCGGCGGTGGCCGGCCAGGTGAAGGGGATCTTCAGCAGTTCGCGGCCGCCGACTTCGCGCACCGCTTCCACCACCAGGGTGTAGTTGCCCGGGGCCAGCTGCTTCAGTGCCGGCTGCCTGTCATTGAACGACAGCGCGTGCTTGCCGGCCGGGCGGGTCGGACCGGTCACGCCGTCCACCGGCACCTGCAGGGTGCGGCCGCTCTTGCGCCACCACTGGCGCAGGTCGGGCAGCCACTTGGTGCCGTGGCCTTCGCTGTTGCTGGTCTGCTGGTACCAGACCGAGAGGTTGGCCGCGACCTTCTGGTCGGCGCCTTCCAGCCACACGGCCACATACGGGCGGTGGTATTCGGCCACGTTGAGCTTGGGCACTTCGACGTTGATGTCGAGGGTGGTGGCATAGGCCGGCGAGGTGGCCAGCAGGCCGCTGAGGGCGATGGTCAGGGTGACGCGCATGGGGCGGCTCCGGAAACGGGGAAAAGTCAGTGGATCAGCAGCAGGGCGATCAGCAGCGGGATCATCAGGCCGAGGCCGACCAGCGGCCAGGTCATGCGCCGCTGCCGCGCGTGCAGGTGCAGCAGGAACAGGCCGGTGATGCAGAACACCAGGCAGGCCACGGCGAACAGGTCCAGGAACCAGCCCCACGCCGGGCCCGCGTTGCGGCCCTTGTGCAGGTCGTTGAGGTAGGACACCGCGCCGCGCGAGGTCGATTCGTATTCCACCGCGCCGGTCTCGCGATCGATGCTCAACCAGGCGTCGCCACCCGGTCGTGGCAGCGACAGGTAGATCTCTTCGGCCGACCACTCGGCCGGTCGCCCGCCGATGGCGATGCCCAGCTGCGTGTCCAGCCATTGCCGGGCAGGGCGCGGAATCGGTGCGTTGCCGTCTTCGCGCGTGCCGAGCTGTCCAAGCAGCGCGGCCGGCAGTTCCAGATGCTGGTTCTGCACCTCGGGCTTGGCCTCGATCTTCGCGGCATGGTTGAGGGTCAGGCCGGTCACCGCGAACAGCAGCATGCCGATCAGGCACACCGCCGAGCTGATCCAGTGCCACTGGTGCAGCGTCCGCAGCCAGAAGCCACGGTTCTGTTGCTGCTGCACGGTGGAAGAGGCAGGACGGCTCACGGCAGGGTTCGAGGCGGACGGGGACTGCCCATTACATCATTGATGAGAATAGCTCGCAATTGCGTGTCGTTCTGTATCCCGGGAGCAGGTATTACGGGTTGCCGGCCAGCGGCCGGCACTACCGATCAGTAGATCCACGCCATGCGTGGATGAAGCGGTGCCGACCAAGGTCGGCACCCACCGGGGCCGGGCGCGGCGATCAGAACTTCGCGTTCAACGAAATCCAGTAGCTGCGGCGCTGGTCCTTGGTCGCGTAGTCGTCCACGCAGCTGAACTCACTGGGATTGAGCAGCAGGCACGACTGCGAAACGAAGTCCTTGTCGAACAGGTTGTTGACCCGTGCGTTGACCGTCAGCCACGGCGTGGCCTTCCAGCTGCCGCCCAGGTGGAAGATCGTGTAGTCGTCGTAATAGCGCACGTGGCGGGCGCCGGCACTGTCGATGAGGGTGTCGCGATAGCGGTCGTAGCGGCCTTCGCCGATCAGCGACAGGCTGATCGCTTCGTTGATCTGCCAGTTGAGGCTGGCGTTGGCCATGTGCTTTGCGGGCGTGGTGCCTGAGATCGGGCGTCCCTTGTCGGGGCCGCTGGTCTGCTCGCTCCTGGTCCAGGTGTAGTTGCCGCGCAGCTGCAGGGTGTCGAGCAGGTCGACATGACCGGCCAGTTCCGCGCCGCGGGTCTCGGCCTTGTCGATGTTCACGCTCTGGGTGAAGGTGCTGTAGCCCAGTGCTGCCCAGCCTGGGCCGATGTCCACGCAGTAGCCGCTGCCGGCGCGCGCCACTTCGCAGTTCGGGAACGTTCCGCCGCTGGCGATCTTGTCTTCGAACGTGTTGAAGAAGCCGGTGACGTTGAAGCCCCAGCGCTGGCCTTCGTAGTAGGCGGCCAGCTCGTAGTTGGTGCTGGTTTCAGGCTTGAGGTTCGGGGAACCGACCAGCGGCAGCACGCCCTGGCCACCAAAGCCGGTGATGCCCGGGAACAACTGGTCCGGTCGCGGGGTCTTGTAGCCGGTGCTGACGCCACCCTTGAAGGTCCACGCATCGCTGGCGTTCCACACCAGGTAGCCACGCGGACTGACGTGGCTGCCGAACACGTTGTGGTCGTCGTAGCGCAGGCCGAAGGTAGCGGTGAGGGTATCGGTCAGCGCCCAGTTGTCCTCGGCGAACAGCGCCCACATGCGGTGCTTCTGCCTGGTGTTGCTGCGATAACCGGCGCCATCCATGCCGAACACGCCGTCGATCATGTCGGTGTCGTTGTACTGGCCGCCGACGGTCAGCTTGTGCGCGCCGAAGTCGAGGTCGAGCATCGTGTCGAGCACGTAGCCTTCCAGTTCCATGGTGCGCAGCGGACGCGGCAGGAACGCCTGCAGGCGCGCCATCTCGCCCGGGTTGAGCGCGGCCAGGGCATTGCCACGGCCGGCCGCACAGTTGTTGGCGGCACCGGTGCGGCGGCAGACGTCATTCCACAGCGTCTGCAGGTTGGCGCGCTCGTCCAGGGTCAGCGGCAGCGAACGACCCAGGTTGCTGCTCTTGCTGTGGGTCAGTGAGGTCTGCCAGGTGCCGAAGCTGTAGCGGCCCTGGTGGGTCAGCGACAGCTGATCGCGCTCGTAGCGCTGGTAGGCGGTGTAGCCGACGCGCGGCTGTACCACGCGGCGGGTGACGGTGCCGCTGCCGTTCGGGTTGGGGATGACCGCATTGCCGACGCGCCACAGGCTGGCCAGGCTGTCCAGCGTGCCGGTCTGGCCTTCGCTGTTGTCGTACTTCTGCCGCGATACGTCGTGATCCAGCCACAGTTCGTGGTCATCGTTGACCCGGAAGTCCAGGCGCACGCCGGTATTCCAGTTGGTGTTGGCCACCGACTTGCCACCGCCGCCGAAGCCGATGCTGCGCTCCCACAGGCTGCCGTCGGGCAGGGTCAGTGCGTCCCACTCCGGATTGGAGGCCTTGGCGTCATAGTAGCTGCCGCGCACCGCCAGGCTGAGGCGGTCCTTCAGCAGCGGGCCGCTGAGATACAGGTCGGTGGTGCGCGCATCACCGAACTGGTCGTCCTGCTGCACGGTGAAGCCCTGGGTCACGGTGCCGTGCCAGCGGTCCTGGTTGCGTCGGGTGATGATGTTGATGACGCCACCCATCGCGTCCGAGCCATACAGCGTGGACATCGGGCCGCGCACGACTTCGATGCGCTCGATCGCGTCCAGCGGCGGCAGGTAGGCGAACTGGCCGCCACCGAAATTGTTCGGGTACAGCTGGCCGACATTGCTCTGGCGGCGGCCGTCGATCAGCACCAGGGTGTATTCGGACGGCAGGCCGCGCATGGAGATGGTGGCGCGGCCGTTCTTGTCGGTGGCCTCCAGGCCGACGTCGATGCCCTCGACGTCGCGCAGCGCGTCGACCAGGTTGGTGTACGGGCGCTTGCTGAGTTCTTCGCGGCTGACCACGCTGATGCTGGCCGGTGCATCGATCACCTTCTGCTCGAAGCCGGAGGCGGTGACCACCACCTTGTCCAGCGTCTGTGGCGCGCCGGAAGCGTCACCGTGGGCGAAGGCTGGGGCGGTCATGGCCGCCAGCACGGCGCTGGTCAGCAGGGTACGGGACAGGGACGAACGGACACGATGGCGCTGGGCCATGGCAGTAACCTCGAAGGATGCAGGGTGGTGCGATGCCAGGCGCGAACGGCGCGGCATGCACGGGGAGGCCCGGTCAGGGGCGGCAGGGATGAAGCAGGCAGCGGCGCGCGGGCGCGACCGCGCAGGCGGTCACGCTGGGCCGTGAATCAGGCGAGCGGCGGCGCCTGGCCGCGTTGCTGGCGGCGCCCGGGCGCATCGGCCCAGGGCGTGTCCGGAGCGGCCAGCGGCCAGTCCGGGCGCACGCCGGGCATGGCCGGCGTGGCGGGTACGAGTTCAAGCTCGGTGCGCAGCCATTGGCTGGCCAGCAGCAACGGCGGGCGTGCCTTCTCGGCTGATTTCACCGGAGCGGCAGCACAGCGGCGCAGCTTGGCCGGTGCCTCTTCCTGCAAGGCGCCTTCGCCGCCGCGCTCTTCCAGCGGCATCTGCACGGCCATTCCGGCCTGGCCGTGTGGCAGCAGCGGCAGGGTGCCCAGCAGCAGGGCCAGCATCGCCACCCACGCCAGCAGGCTGGCCAGCGCAGGACGCTGGCCGCGCATGGCGGTGCCCATCTTGCGATGGATGAGTGGACGAGGGCGAAGCGGGCGCAGCAAGCAGGGGTCCCCAGGGCTCTGCCGGCAGCGGCCGGCATCAACGGGGCGTGATTGTAATGAGAGCTGTTAGCTGTTGCAAATGAGAATGATTGCCAAAACGTCTCAGGCTGGCCGATTGAGGCTCAGACCTCGCTCCAGCGCCGCAGCAGGTTGTGGTACACGCCGGTCAGCTGCAGCACCGCCTCGGCGTCGCCGCCGGTCTGCCGCAGGCGCTCGATCGAGCCGTCCATTTCCCATAGCAGGCGGCGCTGCACATCGTCGCGGACCATGCTCTGCACCCAGAAGAACGAGGCCACGCGCGCGCCGGCGGTGACGGGGCGCACCTGGTGCAGGCTGCTGGACGGGTACACGATCAGGTCGCCGGCCGGCAGCTTCACTTCGTGCTCGCCGTAGGTGTCGCTGATGATCAGTTCGCCGCCCTCGTACTCGTCCGGCGCCGACAGGAACAGGGTGCAGGAAATGTCCGAACGCAGCTGTTCGCCGTTGGCCAGGTTCATCACCGCGCCATCAACATGGAAGCCATAGGTGCCGCCACCGCTGTAGCGGTTGAAGCGCGGCGGCAGGTATTTCAGCGGCAGCGCGGCGCTGAAGAACAGCGGGTGCCGGGCCAGCGCGACGAGGATGATCTCGCCCAGTTCGCGGCGCAGCGGTGAGGCCTCGGGCAGCTGCTGGTTGTGCTTGGCCTGCGCGCCCAGATGGCCGACGGTTTCGCGGCCATCGGTCCAGTCGGCGGCATCGAGTCGGCGGCGAAAGTCGGCCACCTGGTCGGCGCTGAGAATGTCGGGGATGTGCAGCAGCATGCGGGACTCCTCAGAGGGACGGCGGCGCGACCAGGGCGCGGACCTGTGGATGCGGCGACGCGGCCAGTTCCGGCGCGATGTGCGCCATGAACGCCGGGCTGCCGTGGGCCAGTGCGAGCCGCAGCCAGTGCACGGCCTGCTCGACCTGTCCGGCCTGCAGCAGGATAGAGGCGTAGTTCGCCTGGCCGCGGAAATCACCGGCTTCGGCCGCGCGCTGGTACCAGGCCAGCGCTGCCTGCGGATCGCGCTCGATCTCCAGGCCGTCTTCGAGGTGGCGGGCCAGCAGGTTCATCGATTTGGCATGGCCCAGGTGTGCGGCACGGGTGTACAGGGCCAGTGCCTGCGCGCGGTCCTCGGGCACGCCGCGGCCGGTGGCCAGCAGGTTGGCCAGGTTGTACAGGCCCCAGTCCAGGCCGGTGTCGGCCGCGCGCCGGTACCACACCGCGGCGAGTGTCGGGTCGGGGGCGGTGCCCTGGCCCAGTTCGTGGCAGCGGCCCAGCATGTTCATCGCCATCGGCGCGCCGTTGTTGGCGGCGGTCTCGTACCAGAGCCGTGCCGCCGAGGCGTCCTGTGCGGTGCCTTTGCCTTCCATGTGCATCTGCGCGAGCAGCAGTTGTGCCTCGACCTGTCCGGCCTGCGCGGCGTCGCGCACGCGTGCGAAGGCAGCCTGCGGATCGTGCTGCAGCAGCTCGGCCAGAGCATCGCTGTCGATGGGGGTACGGGTTGCCATGGGGTGAGTATCGCCGGAAACAAAAACGGCGGCAGGAGAGCCTGCCGCCGTGGTGGAGCGCAGTTACATCAGAACTTCACGTTCAGTGCCAGGGTGGCCGAGCGACCCGGGGCGATGCTCGCGTAGTGCGAGGCATAGGCCTTGGTGAAGTAGGTCTTGTCGGTCAGGTTCTGCACGTTGAGCTGCAGGCTGATGTTGTCCTGGATCGCGTAGCTGGCCATCGCGTCGAAGCGGGTGTAGCTGGCAATCCACTTGGTGTTGGCGACGTCACCGTACTGCTTGTCCGAGTAGAACGCACCGGCGCCGATGGTCAGGCCGATCGGGAAGCGGTAGGTGGTCCACAGGTTGGCGCTGTGCTTGGCGGTGTTCGGGAACACGTTGCCGTTGTTCGGCGACGGCACGTAGACGTTGGACGGGCAGGTGCGGCCCACCGGTGCGCCACAGACGAAACCGTTGTCCTTCAGTTCCGAGTCCAGGTAGGTGTAGCCGCCGTACAGGCTCCAGGCATCGGTCAGCTGGCCGGTGAAGCCCAGCTCGAAGCCGTTGATTTCCTTCTTGCCGGCGTTCTGGCTGGTGCCGTTGTCGATGGTCACGCGTGCGTTGTTCATCACGGTGTGGAAGATCGCGGCAGTCAGGTTCAGGCGCTTGTCGAACAGGTCCCACTTGGTGCCCAGTTCGAGGTTCCTGGTGTCCTGCGGCTTGAGGTCGGCCACGGCGGCGCTCAGGCCGTCCGAACCGTCGCCACCGTCCATGCCCGGCGGGGTCGAGGAGGTGCCCCAGGACAGGTAGATGCTGCCGTTGGCGGCCGGCTTGAACACCACGCCGGCCTGGTAGTTCAGGAAGTCGTTGCTGTTGCGCACGCGGGTCGGTGCCTTGCCGGCCACCGGAGTGGTCAGGGTGGTACGGAAGTCGTCGTAGCGCAGGCCGAGGTTGATCATCCACTGCTCATTGAGCTCGATGGTGTCGAACACGTAGGCCGAGGTGGTCTTGGTGCGCTGCTCGACGTCCAGTGCCTTGTCGCTGCGATAGACGATCTGACCGGCCGCCCACGGATCGTTCGGGTTCGGATTGTTGAAGTCGGTGCAGTTGTAGCCGGTGGCCGCGCCGGACACCTGGCAGCGAGTGCTGTTGGCGCTGTTTTCAAGGGGATTGGCGGTGCCCGGCGACATCAGGTAGCTGCCACGGGTCATCTTCTCGTCGCTGTACTCCACGCCCGCGCTGTAGCTGTGCTTGAGCGCGCCGGTCTGGAACGCACCGGTCAGGCCCAGCTGGTCGGCGAAGCTCTTGACGTCGACCGCACGGGTGTTGGTGCGACGCCACAAGGTGCCGTACAGGTTGGGGTTGCCCTTGCTGTCGTCCGGCTGGGTCCACAGGTAGTCGTTGCTGGTGTTGCCCAGGCGCGCGATGTTGCGCAGCTTGTGGCCACCGAAGTCGTAGCTGGCATCCAGGGTGCTGATGTCGGCGCGGGTGCGCTGGAAATCACGGTCGACCAGGCCGTAGTAGTTGTTGCGGTCCGGCACCATCGGCCGGCCATCGCCGTTCTTGGCCACGTTCGGGCCGCTGGAGAACGGATTGCTGTAGGGGAAGCCACCCGCGTCCGGCAGGTCATCGCTCTGCATGTGGTAGTGGCTGGCGATCAGCTGCGCCGGTCCGTTCAGGCCGAACGCGATCGACGGCGCGATGCCCCAGCGGCTGACGTTGGCGGCGTCGCGGCCGGCGATGTCCGATTCGTGCTTCATCAGGTTCAGGCGGGCGGCGATGCCATCCCCCAGCACGTAGTTGGCGTCCACGATGCCGCGCGCGTAGCTGTCGGTACCGATGCCCATGCTGGCGCTGGTCTCGTTCTTCAGCTTCGGCGTCTTGCTCACCAGGTTCAGGCTGCCACCACCGGAGTCACGGCCGCCGTAGGCCGAGCTCGGGCCCTTGACCACTTCCACCTGCTCCAGGTCGAAGATCTCCCGGGTCTGCGAGCCGACGTCGCGCAGTCCGTCGACGAACACGTTGCTCTGCGAATCGAAGCCACGGATGAAGGGGCGGTCACCGGTCGGGTTGCCGCCTTCGCCGGCACCGAAGGTGATGCCCGGCACCATGCGCAGCGCATCCTGCAGGTTGGTCGCACCGGTTTCGGCGATCAGCTTCTCCGACACGATCGACACCGACTTCGGGGTGTCCAGCAGCTCGGCGGTGAACTTCGGCGAGGACGGGTTGAACCAGCTGCCGCGCACCTGCACCTTGTCCAGCTCGGTGGCGTTGCGGGAACCGGCGTCGGCGCCGTCGGCAGCCTGCGCAGCCAGCGGAGCAAAGCCCGCGGCCAGGGTGGCGGTGGCGAGCAGGGAAACGCGCGGGGCGTGCTTGCGGGACGTGATGTGGGTCATGACTGTGGGTAGTGGCTTGGATCGGGAAAGGGCGAGCGCGAGCCGGCGCAGATGGGCATGCGGCGACAGGCGGGAAGTGGGTGCTGTAGAGCCGAGCCAGGCTCGGCTGGCGGGAAACGCAATCAGGCGCACGGCAACGGCCGCAGGGCGCCTCAGCTGGCGTGCGGTGCGGGCGGTGCGTGGCCGGGGTTCAACCGCAGCGCGGGATCATGCAACTGCCAGCGCAGGGCATCGGAGCGCCACAGCGGGATACGCGCGACCAGAGCGGCGCGTGCAGGGACCAGACCGGTGCAGGGCGAGGTGCCCTCGCCATCGAACGGAGGCTCCGGTGCTGGTGCGGGGTGCTGCGGGCATTCGTCGGCTGGCGGTTGCGGCAGCGGCATCGCCTGCAGCAGATCTTCAGCGTGTGCCTGCCAGCCGTGCGCGGCCGGATCGCCGCCACGCCCTTCGTGCAAGGCCGACCAGCCCAGCAGCAACGTCAGCAGCACGGCCACGAGCAGTGGCCACCCTTGGCGGGCGAGCTGGCACAGCGTGGCGGTGGGCGCGGGCGAAGCCATGGCGCAGGAGCGATGTCGTTACGAAGATGTTACGTAGAATAACATCAACGATAATGATTCGCATATGCGCAATCCGGCGGGCGGTCCGGATGGTCTGGAAGGGCCCTGGAAGGCCCCTCAGTGCACTCCAGTGGATCACCCCATGGGTGGATGCTCTCCCGCGAGGCGCCCTCTGGGGGCTCTCCGGGCCGAGCGCCGCCTCAATCCCGGTCGTCGCGGGTCCAGACCGCGTCGTGCTCGCGCTTCACCGGGAACTTGGGCACAGGGCTGTAGGCCGGGGCGCACAGGGCGCGGCCATCGCGCACGTCGAAGCGCGCGCCGTGCAGCACGCACTCCACGCTGCCTTCGGTCGTGTTGAACTCGCCCGAGGACAGTTCGAACTCTTCATGCGTGCACTGGTCTTCCAGTGCGTACAGCTCGCCGTCGAGGTTGAATACCACGATCGGCGTGCCGGTCACTTCGTCGAACACGCTCTTCATTTCACCCGGCAGCAGCTCGTTGCCGGCACAGACAAAGGTCCAGGCCTCACTCACGCGGCGGCTCCGTTCAGCGGCTTTTCCAGGATCTCGAAGCGCAGGTCGTCGCGCTTCGGGATGCCGAAGCGTTCGTCGCCATACGGGAACGGCTTCTTGATGCCGGTACGGCTGTAGCCGCGGCGCTCGTAGAAGGCGATCAGCTCGTCGCGCACGTCGATGACGGTCATCTGCATCACCGGTACGTTCCATTCGCGCGCGGCGTGTGCTTCGGCGGCATCCATCAGCTGCTTGCCGACGCCGCCGCCCTGCTGGGCCGGATCGACCGAGAACATGCCGAAGTAGCCCTTGCCGTCGACATCGGCGACGTGGGCGCAGGCCACCAGCTGGTCCCCGCGCTCGGCCAGCAGGATGGTCGAGCGCGGGCGGTCGAGGTCGGCCTGGATGCCTTCGGCGTCGATGCGGGCGCCATCCAGCAGGTCGGCTTCGGTGGTCCAGCCGACGCGGCTGGCGTCGCCACGGTAGGCCGAGGTGACGAGGGCGATCAGGGCGGGGATGTCGGCCGGCGTGGCGGCGCGGAAGGTCAGGGTGCTCATGGCCCCATTCTAGGTGGGGCGTGGGCGGGCGCAAATGGGGGGAGGGGTCAGATCCCTTTCGCAACGCGGAAGGGATCTGACCCCCTGTTACCAGGAGCTGCCCATGCCGAGGCCACGACGGGTCGATGCGCCCGGATACCCGCAACATGTCGTCCAGCGCGGCAACAATCGCCAGCCCGTGTTCTTCACCGATGGCGACCGCGCCGCCTGCCTTCGCCTGCTGTGTCATCACGCGCACCAGCAGCATTGCCGGGTTCACGCCTATGTGTTGATGGGCAACCACGTCCATCTTCTGGCAACGCCTGATGTCTGCGGCGGGCTGTCACGGATGATGCAGGCCGTGAGCCGGACCTACGTACGTCGGGTGAATGATCGGCAGGGCCGCATCGGCACGTTATGGGAGGGGCGCTTCCACTCCACGGTGGTGGATTCGGATCGCTATCTGCTGGCCTGCCAGCGCTACATAGAGCTCAACCCGGTTCGGGCGGGGAAGGTGGCGCATCCCGGCGACTATCGTTGGTCCAGCTATCGCGCCAATGCGCGTGGCAGGCCCAATGCGCTGCTCGAGCCGCATTCGGCATTCGAGCTGATGGGTTCTGATGCGGATGAACGGCGCAGGCGCTATGTGGAGTTCATCGAGGCGGGCATTCCGGCGGGGGATCTGCTGGCAATCCGGCGGGCATTGCAGTCGCAACGGCGGCTGTCGGGAATGCTGATGGGGTCAGAGCCCTTTCGCGTCGCGAAAGGGATCTGACCCCGGTGTGCTACGGGCGGTATGCCGGGTTCATCTGGTCGCGATCCGGCGGGCATTGCAGTCGCAACGGCGGCTGTCGGGAATGCTGGTGGGGTCAGAGCCCTTTCGCATCGCGAAAGGGATCTGACCCCGGTGTGCCGGCTCAGCCCAACAGCTTCCGTACCTTGGTCAGCGCGGTCATGAAGCGCTCGATCTCGGCGTGGGTGTTGTAGAACGCCAGCGAGGCACGGCAGGTTGCCGCGACGCCGAAGTACTGCAGCAGCGGGTGCGCGCAGTGCTGGCCGGAGCGCACCGCCACGCCCTCCAGGTCGAGCAGGGTTGCCAGGTCGTGGGCATGCGCGCCGTCGATCAGGAACGAGACCACGGCGGCCTTCTCCGGTGCTTCGCCGATGATGCGCAGACCGTCGACGCGGCGCAGCTCTTCGGTGAAATGCGCCAGCAGTTCAGCCTCGCGTGCTTCCACGTTCTCCTGGCCAAGCTGCTGCAGGTAGTCGGCGGCCACGCCCAGGCCGATGAAGCCGGCGATGTTCGGGGTGCCGGCTTCGAACTTGTGCGGGGCATCGTTGAACACGGTGCCGTCGAAGCTGACTTCCTTGATCATCTCGCCGCCGCCAAGGAACGGCGGCATCGCATCCAGGTGCTCGCGGCGGGCCCACAGCGCACCGGTGCCGGTCGGACCACACATTTTGTGGCCGGTGATGGCGTAGAAGTCACAGCCGATCGCGGCCACGTCGACCTTGCGGTGTGGCACGGCCTGCGAGCCGTCGACCACGGTGATGATGCCGCGCTTGCGCGCTTCACGGCAGATCTCGCGCACCGGGTTGACCGTGCCCAGCACGTTGGAGACATGGGTGACCGCCAGCAGCTTGACCTCCGGGGTCATCGCCGCGCGCAGCGCATCCAGATCGAGTGCGCCGTCAGGCGTGATCTCGGCCACGCGGATGGTGGCGCCGGTACGCTGTGCGACCAGCTGCCACGGCACGATGTTGGCGTGGTGTTCCATGCGCGTGATCAGGATCACGTCGCCGGCCTTCAATCGCGGCAGGGCCCACGAATACGCCACCAGGTTGATGGCGAAGGTAGTGCCGCTGCACAGCACCAGGTCGCTGGGGCGCACGTTGAGGAAGCGTGCCAGCGTGTTGCGCGCGCCTTCGTAGGCGTCGGTGGCTTCGCTGCCCAGTGCATGCACCGCGCGGCTGACGTTGGCGTTGTAACGGCGGTAGAACTCGTCCACCGCGCCGATCACCTGCACCGGCTTCTGGCCGGTGTTGGCATTGTCGAAATAGACCAGCGGCTTGCCGTGCACTTCACGCATCAGCAGCGGGAAGTCGAGGCGGACGCGATCCCAATCGGGCGCGCCGGTGCGTTCTTCGATCGGGCGCGGGGTGGACAGGTTCATGCCACACCCGCCTCGGCCAGGGCCTTGTCCAAACGGCGTGCCAGCTGCTCGCGCAGGGCTTCCGGCAGGATCTTCAGCGGCTCGTGGCAGAACGCGGCGCTCAGCAGTGCCTGCGCCTGTGCCTGCGGCAGGCCGCGCGAGCGCAGGTAGAACAGCGCGTTGGCATCGAGCTGGCCGACAGTGGCACCATGCGCGGCCTTCACTTCATCGGCGTCGATGACCAGCGTCGGCTGGGTATCGATCTCGGCGTCGGCCGACAGCAGCAGGTTCTTGTTGGACAGGTTCGCATCGGTGCCGTCGGCGCCTTCGCGGATCTGGATGCCACCATGGAACACCACGCGGCTGCGGTTGGCGGCAACGCCACGCCACAGCAGCTCGCAACTCGTATCGCGTGCGATGTGGTCGATGCCCAGGCGGGTTTCGACGTGGCGGCGGCCATTGCCGAGCAGCACGCCGTTGGCGGTCAGCTGGGCATTGTCGCCTTCCAGGCGCACGTTCAGTTCATGGCGGCTGAGCGCGGCGCCCAGTTCCAGATCGACGCGGTGGTACTGCGCGTCGCGGGCCAGCACGGCGTCGGTGCGCAGGAAGCTGGTCTGGCGCGCGCTGCCGGCCTGCACGCGGGCGTGCTTGAGCACGGCATCGCGGGCGACATGGGCGTGAAGCACGGTGTTGTCCAGGTGCGCCGAATCGCCGACGCTGAGGCGGTGCTCGACCACGCCCAGGCTGGCGCCGGCACGCAGTTCGATCAGGTGGCGGTGGTGCCAGGCCAGGTCGGTATCGCCGGCGACGCTGGCGAACACCAGCTGCAGCGGCGCTTCGACCTGCACGCCTTCGTCCACGCGCAGCACCACGCCTTCATCGGCCAGCGCGGCATTCAGGCGGGCGAAGATCTCTTCGCTGCGCTCGTAGCGGCGGCCAAGGAAACGCACGGCGTCTTCGCCGGAGGCCAGTGCGGCCGACAGCGGCTGCAGCTGCACGCCGTCCGGCAGGACCTGCACGTCGCTCAGCGCGGCATCCAGGCGGCCGTTGACGAACACCAGGCGCGGTGCCGGGATGTCCTCCAGCAGCGCGGCGTCCAGCGCCGGGCCCTGCAGCGGTGCAGCCGCGAACGCACGGCGCTCCAGCTGGCGCAGCGAGGTGTACTTCCAGGCTTCGTTGCGGGCGGCAGGCAGGCCGTCACGCAGGGCCGCGTCCAGCACTTCGCGGCGCGCGTCGCTGCCGCAGAAGGCCTGGGCCATGGAGTCGAGCAGGGCGCTCATCAGACCGCCGCCTCGCGCACCACGCGATCCTTGAGGAAATCGTAGCCGTGCGCTTCCAGTTCCAGCGCCAGTTCCGGGCCACCGGTCTTGACGATGCGGCCATCGGCCAGCACGTGCACCACGTCCGGCTTGATGTAGTCCAGCAGGCGCTGGTAGTGGGTGATGACCAGGAACGAACGGTCAGCGGCACGCAGCGCATTGACGCCGTCGGCCACGCTCTTCAGCGCGTCGATGTCCAGGCCCGAATCGGTTTCGTCCAGGATCGCCAGCTTCGGCTCGAGCACGGCCAGCTGGAAGATCTCGTTGCGCTTCTTCTCGCCACCGGAGAAGCCTTCGTTGACGCCACGGTGCAGCAGTTCGTCCTTCAGGTGCAGCACGGCCAGCTTCTGGCGCACCAGCTTGAGGAACTGCATGGAATCGAGTTCCTCCTCACCGCGTGCCTTGCGCTGGGCGTTCAGTGCCGCGCGCAGGAAGTAGGTGTTGTTCACGCCCGGGATCTCCACCGGGTACTGGAACGCCAGGAACAGGCCGGCAGCGGCGCGCGCTTCCGGGTCCTGCTCCAGCAGGTCGACGCCGTCGAACTGCACGCTGCCTTCGGTCACTTCATAGCCGTCGCGGCCGGCCAGGACATTGCCCAGGGTGGACTTGCCGGCGCCGTTGGGGCCCATGATGGCGTGCACCTGGCCGGGCTTAACATCCAGCGACAGGCCCTTGAGGATTTCCTTGTCGCCGATGCGGGCGTGGAGGTTTTCGATCTTCAGCATGGTCATGGCTTGGTAGGTTTCGGGGCTGCGGGGTCGATGCGGACGATCTGCACCGTGCCGTTGCCGGGCTGCCCAGGTTGAGCGGGAAGGGCGGAGAAAACCACGATGATCTCTTCACCGGGTTCTTGCAGGCAGGAGACTGCGAGGGAGGCCTGTCGGATGGATTCGGCAGCGGCGCGATCCAGCTCACGGTTGCCCGAGCTCAGGCGAGCCCGGATCGCGCCGAAGCTGCCGTCCTGCCCCGTTGTCAGCACTATCGAGAATTCTTTCGGCGCGGAGATGACCGTGCTGGCGGGCAATCTGACCGGGGTGGCACCCACCAGGTCTTCGGGGGTGCAGGACGCGTTGGCCAGGGCCCAGGGCGAAAGGCCCAGCAGCAACAGTGCGGGCAAAGACGTACGCATCATCCGACGCTTCCTTCCAGCGAGACTTCCAGCAGCTTCTTGGCCTCCACCGCGAACTCCATCGGCAGTTCGCGGAACACCTGCTTGCAGAAGCCGTCGACGATCATCGACACCGCGTCTTCCTGGCTGATGCCACGGGCGCGGCAGTAGAACAGCTGGTCGTCGGAAATCTTCGAGGTGGTGGCCTCGTGTTCGACGGTGGCGCCCGGGTTCTTCACCTCGATGTAGGGGAAGGTGTGCGCGCCACACTGCTTGCCGATCAGCAGCGAATCGCACTGGGTGTAGTTGCGCGCGCCATCGGCGTTGCGGTCCACCCGCACCAGGCCGCGGTAGGTGTTCTGGCCACGGCCGGCACTGATGCCCTTGCTGACGATCTTGCTCTTGGTGCGCTTGCCGACGTGGATCATCTTGGTGCCGGTGTCCGCCTGCTGGCGGTGATGGGTCAGCGCCACGGAGTGGAACTCACCGACCGAGTCGTCGCCGAGCAGCACGCAGGACGGGTACTTCCAGGTGATCGCCGAGCCGGTTTCGACCTGGGTCCAGGTGACCTTGCTGCGCGCGCCACGGCATTCGGCACGCTTGGTGACGAAGTTGTAGATGCCGCCGACGCCGTTCTCGTCGCCCGGGTACCAGTTCTGCACGGTGGAGTACTTGATCTCCGCGTCTTCCAGCGCGACCAGCTCGACCACCGCCGCGTGCAGCTGGTTCTCGTCGCGCATCGGCGCGGTGCAGCCTTCCAGGTAGGACACGTAGGCCTTGTCCTCGCACACGATCAGGGTGCGCTCGAACTGGCCGGTGTGGCCGGCATTGATGCGGAAGTAGGTGCTCAGTTCCATCGGGCAACGCACGCCCTTGGGAATGAACACGAAGCTGCCATCGGAGAACACCGCCGAATTGAGCGCGGCGAAGTAGTTGTCGCCTACCGGCACCACGGTGCCCAGGTACTGGCGGACCAGTTCCGGATGTTCCTTGATGGCCTCGGACATCGAGCAGAAGATGATGCCCTTCTCGGCCAGTTCCTTGCGGAACGTGGTACCGACGGACACCGAGTCGAACACCGCGTCCACCGCCACGCCTGCCAGCTTGGCACGCTCGTGCAGCGGCACGCCCAGCTTGTCGTAGGTGTCGAGCAGTTCCTTTGGCACGTCATCCAGCGAGGCGTACTTCGGGCCCTTGGGCGCGGAGTAGTAGCTGAGCGCCTGCAGGTCGATCGGCGCGATCTCCAGCTTGGCCCAGTCCGGCATCGGCATGGTCAGGAAGTGGCGGTAGGCGTCCAGGCGCCACTGCGTCATCCACTCCGGCTCGTCCTTCTTGGCCGACAGGGCACGGATGGTGTCCTCGTCCAGGCCCGGCGGCAGGGAGTCCGATTCGATCTCGGTGATGAAGCCGGCCGAATACTTGCGGCCGAGCTGCTCGTGGATCTCGCGGTTGGGGGTGTCGTCGTGGGCGACGTTTTCGATGGTTTCGGTGGCCATGGGGGGCTGCCTGTGGATCAGGAGACGACGTCGACAGCGATGGTGCGGCGCTGTTCGTCATCGGCAAGGGGAAGAGGGGGCAGGATCTGGGCGAGGGTGACATCGCGCAGGGCCTCGGAGACCACGTCGTTGATCAGCCGCCAGCTGCTGCGCGCGCCGCACTTGGGCGCCATGCCGCACTGGTGGTGGTCGTGGCTGCATTCGGTCAGGGCCAATGGCCCTTCCATCGCTTCGACCACTTCGAACAGCGAGATCTCGATGGCCGGGCGGGTCAGGCGGTAGCCGCCACGGACACCGCGCAGGCCTTCGACCAGGCCGGCCTGCGCCAGCGGCTTGAGCACCTTGCTGACGGTGGGCGGCTCCAGGCCGGTGAATTCGGCCAGCTCAGTGGCACTGAGCACCTCGCCCGGACGGGCGGCAAGCACGGTCAGCACCACGGTGGCGTAATCGGTGAGCTTGGTGACACGCAACATGGGAATGCGAGCGGTTCTTAAAGCGGACTGAAATTGTACGCTTTTATTCGCCGGCATCCAACCCGGGCATTCAGCCGGCGCTGGGACGGACCGGGACGACGCACCGGGGCCACCGCCGGGGCGCCATGCTGCGCCAACGGGGTGATTTTCGCAATCACCCGGAATGGGCGAGAATCCCGGTTCCATCCGCTGCAAACAGCCCGTGCCGATGCCGAAGAAGATCCAAGCCCGCAAGTCCGCCATCCATGGCAACGGCGTGTTCGCCGTGGCCCCGATCAAGCAGGGCGAGCGCGTGATCCAGTACAAGGGCCTGCTGCGCAGCCACGGCGACGTTGATGCCGATGACAGCGGCGACGTTGAAAGCGGCCATACCTTCCTGTTCACCCTCAACGATGACTGGGTGATCGATGCCAACTACAAGGGCAACGATGCGCGCTGGATCAACCACAGCTGCGACCCGAACTGCGAGGCGGTGATCGAGGAAGACGAGGACGGTGACAGCCGTGGCGACAAGGTGTTCATCGAGGCGCTGCGTGACATCAAGGCCGGCGAAGAGCTGACCTACAACTACGGAATCACCCTGGCCGAGCGTCACACCGCCAAGCTGAAGAAGATCTGGGAGTGCCGCTGCGGCTCGCCCAAGTGCACCGGCACCATGCTGCAGCCCAAGCGCTGACCGGTACCGGGTAGTGCCGGCCGCTGGCCGGCAAGGCGCAATCCAGGTGCCGGCCAGCGGCCGGCACCACCCGGAGGCTCTCCACCTGCCGTGCACGGCAGGGTCACCGCCGTGCAAGGGCCGTTCTTCCATTCTGTCGGCACCCCCAACCGGAGTGCACCCATGGCAGAACGATTGAAGGGCAAGCAGATTGCCATCCTTGCCACCCACGGCTTTGAACAGTCCGAACTGACCGAACCCAAGCGTCTGCTGGAAGCCGAAGGCGCGCGCGTCAGCGTCGTGTCGCCTGCAAAGGAGGCGACGATCAAGGGCTGGAAAGAGAAGAACTGGGGCGACGCCGTTGCAGTGGATATTCCGCTGGATGAGGCCGATCCGGTCAGCTTCGATGCCCTGGTGCTGCCGGGAGGGGTCATCAATCCGGACACGCTGCGTACCGACGAGGCTGTACTCGGCTTCGTCCGCGCAGTAGACGAAGCCGGCAAGCCTGTGGCGGCGATCTGCCATGGCCCGTGGCTGCTGATCAACAGTGGCCTCGCCGATGGCCGCGAGCTGACGTCCTGGCCGTCCCTGCAGCAGGATCTGACCAATGCGGGGGCGAAGTGGCGCGATGCCGAGGTCGTGGTCGACGGCAACGTGATCACCAGCCGCAAGCCGGACGACATCCCAGCCTTCAGTGAGGCGGTGGTCAAGGCACTCGCCGCCTGATGCGCTGCCGGTAGTGCCGGCCGCTGGCCGGCACCACCTTACTTGCCCAGCACGCCTGCCGGCACCAGGTTGCCCAGGTTCTGGTTGAAGGTGACCACCAGCTTGCCGTTCTTCACCTGTGCCGATTGCACCTGCAGCGCGCCAAGAACGCCGGCCACGGCCGGGTCCAGCTTGTAGATCGGCTCCCGCTGGGCGTAGTCGCTCAGCCAGGCGTTGAGCAGGCCACGGGTACGGGAGTCGAGACGACCGCCCTGGTTGGCCGGTGTGAAGTCATCCACGCTCGGCTGCTGCAGGTGGAATCCCTGGGTCTGCGCGTCGTAGCGCAGGCCGCTGCTGAGCTTCACCGTACCCAGTTTGGCCGGATTGCCACCGGCAGTGGCCAGTGCCACGTCCATGCCAAGGTTCAAGCGCTCGCCGGCCGGGAGGCTCAGCTGGGGGTGGCTCATGGTGAGGGCGATCAGTCCGCCCAACGCGTCCTGGGTGCGCGGGAAGCTGCCATCGAGATACTGCTGCACATCGCTGGCGCCGACCGACAGTTCGCGGCCGGAAATGGATGGGGCGGCCTGCGCGCCGATCGCGGCGGCGATCAGCACGGTGGAGGCGGCGAGGCGGGTCATCAGGGAACGCAGGCGCATGGCGGTGACCGCTGGACTGGGAAAGGATGGAGGAAAGAGTAGCCGGGACGGCTGAATCGCGCGTGCATGCCGCTGCAATGGTTCAGTCCAGCGTTGGCCGCAGTTGCGCCGACTGGATCTGCCAGCCGCGGCCATCAGCACTGGGCTGCACGCGGTACCAGCCGCCGAAGCGGAAGGTCCCTTGGGTGGTGACCGCGCGGATCCGCACCGGCACCTCCAGCAGCTGGGGAGGATGCTGGCCGTCGCGTGCCACCGGGGGCTCGCTGTCCAGCCGCAGCGTACGCACGCCCTGCAGCTGGCGTATGGCAGCGTCATCTGCGCGGTGCGGGTCGGCCGGTGGAATCGCCCATGCCGCGTCGCTGGCGCTGCGGTTGCGGTTGAGCAGCGCGATCACGTAGCGGTTCAGCATCACCGATGGTGGCTGGGCGTCGGCAGAGACCGCAGCGAACAGCGGATCGATCGCCGGTGTCTGCAGGGACGCCGCTTCGGTGCCGGCGATGCCCTGCGTTCCGGCGCTGGCGACAGCCGGCGCTGGCGCAACATCGGGCGCTGCCGCAGGCCTGGAGCAGCCGAGCAGCGCCAGGGGCACGATCAGGAAAAGCGTCCTGCGCATGCCTCCTCCCCGAGGCGATGTGGGGGAGACAGTGTATCGGCTGCGCGGGAATCAGCGGGAGGAGGGCAACTGCTCCAGCGCATCCAGTGCCGGCAGCACCTGCCCGGCGATGGCGGCCAACGCATGTCCATCGGTCTCTGCGTGGCGCTGCACGATGTCGCGCAGCAGCTGGGTGGCGATCACCAGGGTCGCGCGTTCATCACCGCTGATGCCAGCGGTGCGTGGCGCCGCTTCCAGCAGGCGCATCAGGTCGCGGCTGGCGCGATGTTCCAGTTCGATGGTGCAGCGCCCGGTGCACTGCAACCCGTCCTTTTCGATGGGGGTCACCGAGATCCGGTAGCGGGTGGAGGGGCTGGCCATGAGGGGATGCTCGCCGTAGCTGTGGAGGATGTGCCCACCTTAGGCAAGGCCGTGCCCGGCGGCGATGGCCGGGGCTGCACGCAGTGTTCCACCCGGTACGTTCCAGGGCCTGCCCAGGCCGCGCATGGCTAATGGCGACGGGCTTGAACGGGGATTTTCCAGTATGCGGCAACGCTGTGTTGCGGATGCCCCGGGGCGGCGCATCCACCCGTGGCGTGGACCTGCTGCCGGGAACGTGCAAAAGAAAACGGGACGGCCAGAGCCGTCCCGTCGGAATCCGCGTTGGGGCGCGCGCTTACAGCGCGGCGTCCTTCAGCTTCTTCAGCGGACGCACCTTCAGCTTGGTGGTGGCCGGCTTGGCAGCGAACCACTGCTCTTCCTTGGTGAACGGGTTGATGCCCTTGCGCTTCGGCTTGGCCGGCACATTGACGGTGGTGATCTTCAGCAGGCCCGGCAGGGTGAAGGAGCCAGCGCCCTTCTTGTGCACCGAGGAGGCAACGGCGCTTTCCAGCGAGGCCAGCACAGCGCGGACGTCCTTGGCGACGACGCCGGAGGCTTCAGCGATGTGTGCAACCAGGCCGGACTTGGTCAGCACTTCCTTGATCGGCTTCGGAGCGGCCGGCTTGGCGGCTGCCTTCGTCGCGACTTTCTTCACTGCCTTCTTCGGGGCAGCCTTCTTAGCGGTCTTTGCCATGGTTTCCTGTTCCGTGAACGGTTGGTTGTTTGGTCGGCGCCGAACCCCGTCGGCAAGCGCAATGTAGGGCAACTCTTGGGCGCCGCCAATAGCCCGAAGCGCGGAAAGTGCATGTTTTTTCATATCCAGGCCGATTCAGTACATGGCGCGCAGTGGGGGACGGGGGTGTGGCAGCGCGCGCGACGGCCCACGCCCGCCCATCGGCGGAATGCGCGAAACCACTGAAAACAAGAGAAAAATGCGTTTCCGGCTGGTGAGAAAGTGTCCACGCGCCGGGTTCGGAAGGCGACCTGCGGCGTGCGGCGGAGCGACGCAGGGCTAACGCCTCCCGTGCGAGGGTGACCGTTCATCACCGTCACGCAGGAGCAGCACATGGGAATCTCGCGACACGCCACCGCGCACTGGGAAGGCGATCTGAAGTCGGGCAAGGGGCAGCTGAGCACGCCGCAGAGCGGGCTGCTGGACAAGACACGCTACGGCTTCAACAGCCGTTTCGGCGACGAAAAGGGCACCAATCCGGAAGAGCTCATCGCTGCTGCGCACGCCGGTTGCTTCACCATGGCGCTGTCGGCCAAGCTCGGCGAAGCCGGCTTTACCCCGACCTCGCTGGATACCGAAGCCAAGGTCGATCTGTCATTGGAGGGCGGCCCGCAGCTGTCGCAGATCCGGCTGAAGGTGAAGGCAGTGGTGCCGGGTATCGACGCGACGCAGTTCCGTGCGATTGCCGATGACGCCAAGCAGAACTGCCCGGTGTCCAAGGCGCTGAGCGCGGTGCCGATCAGCCTGGAAGCCGAGCTGGGCTGAGGGTAGTGCCGGCCGCTGGCCGGCAACCGCATGATGTCGAGGTCCAGGTAACAGCCGGCCAGCATTATGGCGGCCTTCCTGGCCGCCACCCTCCGGGCCGTCGCGTCCGACGTTGGCAGCGGCTCCTGCCGCTGCCTTCGGCTCCACCTCGATGGTGTTTACCAGTCGATGGTGCCGCTGATCACCGTCTGCACCTGGCCGCCCGACCAGACCTCGTCGTCCTGGTCGACCAGCAGGGTCAGGCGCGCGTCATGGCCGACTTCGCGGCCCTGGCTGACTTCAAACGGCGTCCGTCCACGCGGCAGCGCGTCACGCAGGTCCAGCCACGCGGCCAGCACCGCATTGGCCGCACCCGAGGCGGCGTCCTCGAAGCGGCGTCCATTGCCGACGAAGGCACGTACGGCCAGGTCGAAACCCTCGCTGCCATCGCTGAAGGCATAGGCGAACACGCCCATGCTGTCGGTGGATTCAGCCAGTGCGGCCACTGCATCCCAGTCTGGCTGCAGCGCGCGCAATGCGGCCTCGTCGGCCACCTGCACCACCCACCAGCTGCGGCCGCCCTGCATGCGTGCCGGCGGCAGTGTGCCCAGCGGCCAGTCCTTCAGCGCGGCCTGCAGGCGCGGATCGGTGGCCTCAGCGGTTTCGGCCAGCTGCGCGCGCGGGGTGCGGATGGCGATGCGCTGCTGCGTACCCTCACCGCTGACGCGCAGCGGCAGCGCGCCGGCAATGCCGTCCTGCACCAGCACGCCGTCGACCGCTGCGGCCAGGCCCGCCTGCAGCACCGCGTGCGCGGTACCGACGCTGGGATGGCCCGCGAACGGTACTTCCTTCTGCGGGCTGAACATGCGCAATCGATAGCTGGCGCCCGGCACCTGCGGCGGGAACACGAAGGTGGTTTCGGGCAGGCGCGTCCAGCGCGCGATGGCCTGCATGCTGGCGTCGTCCAGGCCCTCGGCATCGAGTACCACGGCCAGCGGATTGCCAGCGCCGGCGCGCGGGGAGAACACGTCCAGCTGCAGGAAACGGCGGGTGGTCATCAGGCGGCACTCCAGTAAACAGGCCGCATAGCGTAGCGCGGGGCACCAAAAAGGGGACGGAGGGAATTAAGTCGCTTTTGCCCCATGTGCCATAAGCGACTTAATTCCCTCCGTCCCCTTTTTTCCGTGGGCTACCAGCGGATGCTGCCGTCGATCACGCACTGCACCTGGCCGCCGATCCACACCGTGCCCTGCGCATCGACCTGCACCTGCACGCGACCATCGCGACCGACTTCGCGGCCCTGGCTGGCGACGTAGCGGCCCTCGCGGCCGGGCAGGGCATTGCGCTGGCGCAGCCAGGCACCGATCAGCGCATTGGCGCTGCCGGTCACCGGATCTTCGGGCACGGCGGCCGCATCAGCGGGGCAGAAGGCGCGCACCACCCGGGTGTGGTCGTCGCCGGCCTCGTCGGCGAACACGGCCACACCGGTCGCGTTGGTGGCGAGGCTCCAGTCGGCCAGCGTGGCCATGTCCGGCACAAGGTTGCGTACGGCGGCGGCGTCGCGCAGCGGCAACAGCCACCAGCGTGCGCCGTTGTCCCACAGTTCGGGCACGTGCCCGCTGTCGGCCAGCGCCAGCAGCGCTTCGGGCGCTCCGTCGGCCGCTGTGTCCAGTTGCCGCGCCGGTGGGCTGGCCAGCTGGATCTGCAGTGCCTCGGCCGGGCCGCTCACCCGTACCGGCAGCAACCCCGCCGCGCATTGCTGCAGCAGGGCACCGTCGTGCGGTTGCGCCAGGCCGCAGGTCACCGCCGCCCAGGCGGCGCCGACGCTGGGGTGGCCGGCGAAGGCCAGCTCGCGGGTCGGGGTGAAGATGCGGATGTGGTAGTCGGCGCCCGGCGTGCTGGGGCGCAGGAAGAACACCGTCTCGGACAGATTCAGCCAGGCGGCCAGAGCCTGCATCTGGCTGCTGGAGAGCCCGTCGGCGTCCAGGATGACGCCCAGCGGGTTGCCGGTGCCGGGGTGGGGGGCGAAGACATCGAGCTGCAGGTAACGGAGGACGGCCATCTACGGGGATATTGCGCTTAGAATCAAAGGTTCCGCCCCCGAGGGCGGCTTCCCCACATTCTACATAGCCAATCCATGTCAGCTTCCCCCCTTGTCGATCGTTGGATCGTACTGAAGTTCGGCGGCACCTCGGTGTCGCGTCGTCACCGCTGGGACACGATCGGGAAGCTGGCGAAAAAACGCGCGGAAGAGACCGGCTCGCGCGTGCTGGTGGTGGTGTCGGCGCTGTCCGGGGTCACCAACGAACTGACCGCGATCGCCGATGGCGCGCCCGACAGCCGGGACCGCGTGGCGGCGCTGGTCGAACGCCACGAGGCCTTCCTGGTTGAACTCGGCCTGGGCCGCGAGGTGCTGGCCGATCGCCTCGCCGCGCTGCAGGGCCTGCTCGACGACACGCGTGCAGCCACCCGTCCGCTCGACTGGCAGGCCGAAGTGCTGGGCCAGGGCGAGCTGCTGTCCTCCACCCTGGGTGCGGCCTACCTGCGCGCGTCGGGCCTGGACATGGGCTGGATGGATGCCCGCCAGTGGCTGGACGCGATGCCGCCGCAGCCGAACCAGAGCGACTGGTCGCAGCGCCTGTCGGTGAACTGCCAGTGGCGTGCCGACGCGGAATGGATGCAGCGCTTCCGTGCGCAGCCGACCCGCCTGCTGATCACCCAGGGCTTCATCTCGCGGCATGCCGATGGCGGTACCGCCATCCTCGGCCGCGGCGGCTCGGATACCTCGGCGGCGTACTTCGGTGCGCTGCTCGGTGCCAGCCGCGTGGAGATCTGGACCGATGTGCCGGGCATGTTCAGTGCCAACCCGAAGGATGTGCCGGACGCGCGCCTGCTGACCCGCCTGGACTATTACGAGGCGCAGGAAATCGCCACCACCGGCGCCAAGGTGCTGCACCCGCGCTCGATCAAGCCGTGCCGCGATGCCGGCGTACCGATGGCCATCCTCGATACCGAGCGCCCGGAACTGCCGGGCACCAGCATCGACGGCAGCGCCGCGCCGGTACCAGGGGTGAAGGCGATCAGCCGCCGCAACGGCATCGTGCTGGTGTCGATGGAAGGCATCGGCATGTGGCAGCAGGTCGGCTTCCTGGCCGATGTGTTCAATCTGTTCAAGAAGCACGGCCTGTCGGTGGACCTGATCGGTTCGGCCGAAACCAACGTCACCGTGTCGCTGGATCCGTCCGAGAACCTGGTCAACACCGATGTGCTGGCCGCGCTGTCGGCCGACCTGTCGCAGATCTGCAAGGTGAAGGTGATCGTGCCGTGTGCGGCGATCACCCTGGTGGGCCGTGGCATGCGTTCGCTGCTGCACAAGCTGTCGGACGTGTGGGCCACCTTCGGCCGCGAACGCGTGCACATGATCTCGCAGTCGTCCAATGACCTGAACCTGACCTTCGTCATCGACGAGGCCGATGCCGATGGCCTGCTGCCGGTGCTGCACGCCGAGCTGATCGACAGCGGCGCGATGCCGGTGGAAGAGACCGAAGTGTTCGGCCCGCGCTGGCGCGAGATCGCCGGCACCGTGCGCCCCCGTGGCACGCCGTGGTGGCGCGGCCAGCGTGCGCACCTGCTGCAGCTGGCCGATGCCGGTACGCCGCGCTACGTCTACCACCTGCCGACCGTGCGCGCCCGCGCCCGCGCGCTGGCCGCGATCAAGCCGATCGACCAGCGCTACTACGCGATCAAGGCCAACAGCCACCCGGCCATCCTGCAGCTGCTGGAAGCCGAGGGCTTCGGCCTGGAATGCGTGTCGCATGGCGAGCTGAAGCACGTGTTCCAGCACCTGCCGGAACTCTCGCCCAAGCGCGTGCTGTTCACCCCCAGCTTCTGCCCGCGCAGTGAATACGAAGCCGCATTCGCGCTGGGCGTGACGGTGACGGTCGACAACGTCGAGGCACTGCAGCGCTGGCCGGACCTGTTCCGCAACCGCGAGCTGTGGCTGCGCGTCGACCTGGGCCGTGGCGAAGGCCACCACGCCAAGGTCCGTACCGGTGGCAAGGAGTCCAAGTTCGGCCTGCCGATCGCCCGTGTCGACGAGTTCGTGCGCGCAGCCACCGATCTGGGCAGCCGCGTGGTCGGCCTGCATGCGCACCTGGGCAGCGGCGTAGAGACCGCGCAGCACTGGCGCCTGATGTGCGATGAGCTGGCCGGTTTCGCCCGCCGCATCGGCAGCGTGCAGACCATCGACATCGGCGGCGGCCTGCCGATTCCGTATTCCGCCGAGGACGAGCCGTTCGACCTGGATGCCTGGGCCGAAGGCCTGGCTGAGGTCAAGGCGCTGCATCCGGCGTTCCGCCTGGCGATCGAGCCGGGCCGCTACCTGGTGGCCGAATCCGGCGTGCTGCTGACCCACGCCACCCAGGTGGTGGAAAAGGACGGCGTGCGCCGCGTCGGCCTGGATGCCGGCATGAACGCACTGATGCGCCCGGCGCTGTACGACGCCTGGCACGACATCGAGAACCTAAGCCGCCAGGGTGGGTATGCCGAGGCGGCGTTCGATGTGGTCGGCCCGATCTGCGAATCCAGCGATGTGTTCGGCAAGCGCCGCAAGCTGCCGGTGTCGACCGCGCCGGACGACGTGATGCTGATCGCCGATGCCGGCGCCTACGGCTATTCGATGGCCAACACCTACAACCAGCGGATGCTGCCGCGCGAAGACGTGATCGAATGATTGCCACGCGCGCCCCGCACCCGCCCACCGACACGCCCCGCGCCATCGCGCGGGCCCGTGCCTGACCGGATACACCATGACCGCTTTCGATAAACACCAGGTTTCCCGCTTCCGCTTCGTCCGCTGCGAATTCGCCGCGGAGACCGGCGTGGCCAGGCTGGTCTATGCCTTTGATGACGGCCCGGAGATGGTGGAAACCATCACCGTGCCCGGCGCCCCTTTCGTGCTGGACGAGGCGCGTGCCGCCGCCGTGCAGCGTGCGCTGCAGCTGCTGCACCTGATCGCCGGTGTCAGCTACTACAAGGCGGGCGTGCCGGAGACGGTCAGCATCGACAGCTACAGCATCGATGCCGATACCGCCGCACTGGTGGAGACCATTTACCTCAACGGCCTGGGCGAATTCGCCTACCGCAATGGCCTGAACCTGCGCGGCCGCTTCCGGTTGCCGGTGCAGGGCGAGGCCGTGCAGGCGCCGTCGCTGGGCCTGCAGCCGCACGCGCTGGTGGCCATCGGCGGCGGCAAGGATTCGCTGGTCAGCATCGAAGCGCTGCGCCGTGCCGGCGTGGACGAGACCGTGACCTGGATCGGTGGCTCGCAGCTGATCCGTGCGTGCGCCGAGCGCACCGGCCTGCCGACATTGAACCTGGGCCGCACGCTGGCACCTGAACTGTTCGAGTTGAATCGCCAGGGCGCATGGAACGGCCATATCCCGGTGACGGTGGTGAACTCGGCGATCATGGTGCTGGCCGCGTTGCTGCACGGCGTGGACCAGGTGGTGTTCTCCAACGAGCGCTCGGCCAGCTACGGCAGCCAGATTCCGGGCACCGGCGAAGTGAATCATCAGTGGTCCAAGGGCTGGGCCTGCGAGCAGGCGTTCGGCAGCCATGTGCAGAAGTACGTGGCGGCGGACCTGCAGTACTACTCGCTGCTGCGCCCGATGTCCGAGCTGGCGGTGGCCCGCCAGTTCGCCAAGAGTGACTTCTACGACGCGCATTTCTCCAGCTGCAACCGCAACTTCCACATCCTCGGCGAGCGCCCGGTGAACCGCTGGTGCGGCGTCTGCCCGAAGTGCCATTTCGTGTTCCTGGCACTGGCCCCGTTCATGCCCAAGACGCGCCTGGTGCGCATCTTCGGCCGCAACCTGCTGGATGATGCCGAGCAGGCCGGTGGCTTCGATGCGCTGCTGGAATTCCAGGACCACAAGCCGTTCGAGTGCGTGGGCGAAGGCCGCGAATCGCGTGCGGCGATGGCGACCCTGGCGCAACGCCCGGAGTGGAAGGAAGACGTGCTGGTGAAGCGCTTCTGCAACGAGATCCAGCCGCAGCTGGATGCCGCCGAACTGGAACTGGCACCGCTGCTGCAGCTGCAGGGCGAGCACCGGGTTCCGGCTGCGCTGTGGGAACGGGTGCGTGAAGATTTCGAAGCTTGACGGAAAGCGCGTTGCGCTGTGGGGCTGGGGCCGTGAGGGCCGCGCCGCGTTTGCGGTGCTGCGTGAGCGCCTGCCCACGCTGCCGCTGAGCCTGTTCTGCCCGGCGGCTGAAGTCGAGGCCGCGCGTGCGGAAACGCAGGGCGTGCTGGACGTGCGTGGCGAGCCTTCTGCTGAAGCGCTGGCCGCGTTTGACGTGGTGATCAAGTCTCCCGGCATCAGCCCCTACCAGCCAATCGCGCTGGCGGCGGAAGGGCAGGGCACCCGCTTCATTGGTGGCACCGCGCTGTGGTTCGCCGAACACGCGGCCGACGATGGCATCGTGCACGACACCGTGTGCGTGACCGGTACCAAGGGCAAGAGCACCACCACCGCGCTGGTCGCGCACCTGCTGCGTGCCGCCGGCCACCGTACCGGCCTGGTCGGCAACATCGGCCTGCCGCTGCTGGAAGTGCTGGATCCGCAGCCCGCGCCCGAGTACTGGGCGGTGGAACTGTCCAGCTACCAGACCGGTGAAGTGGCACGCAGTGGCGCCCGCCCGCAGGTGGCGGTGGTGCTGAACCTGTTCCCGGAACACCTGGATTGGCACGGCAGCGAACAGCGTTACATCGAAGACAAGCTGCGGCTGGTGACCGAAGCTGCGCCGCGCATCGCCGTGCTCAATGCCGCCGATCCGCATCTTGCCGCGCTGTCGTTGCCTGACAGCGAGGTGGTCTGGTTCAACCAGCCGCAGGGCTGGCACATGCGCGGTGACATCGTGCACCGTGGCGAACAGCCGGTGTTCGATACCCGCGACACGCCGCTGCCGGGCCGCCACAATCGCGGCAACCTGTGCGCGGTGCTGGCCGCGCTGGAAGCGCTGGGGCTGGACGCGGTGGTGCTGGCGCCGGCGGTGCAGCACTTCCGTCCGCTGCCGAACCGCCTGCAGCGCATCGGCGTGGCCGATGGCCTGACCTACGTCAACGATTCGATCAGCACCACGCCGCATGCCAGCCTGGCTGCGCTGGAGTGCTTCGCCGGCCAGCGCATCGCGCTGCTGGTGGGCGGGCACGACCGTGGCCTGGACTGGACCGATTTCATGCAGCACATGGCCCACGATGTGCCGCCGGTGGAGATCGTGACCATGGGCAGCAACGGCCCGCGCATCCACGCCATGCTTCAGCCGCTGGCCGATGCCGGTCGCTTCGGTCTGCATGCTGCGGGCGATCTTGCCGAGGCGATGGCGCTGGCGCGCGCCGCGCTGGGGGAGCAGGGGGGGGTGGTGCTGCTGTCGCCGGGCGCGCCGAGCTTTGGTGCGTACCGCGATTACGTGGCGCGTGGCCGTCATTTCGCCGAGCTGGCCGGATTCGACCCGGACAGCATCAGCGCGATTCCGGGCCTGGGCATCGGGTAGTGCCGGCCGCTGGCCGGCAACCCTCCGGAGAAATCCATCCACGCATGGCGTGGATCTACTGTTCCTCGTCGATGAACGCGTAGCCGCCGTCGATCAATTGCTGCAGATACGCATCGAAGCTGGGCGCGATCACTGCGTAGCTGTCCGGGTCGTGCAGGTAGCGCACCACCTGGCCGACCGTGCCGCCCGGTGCAGGGTTGAAATCCAGGTAAAGCATCGACGTGCCGCCGTTGTTCATGCAGTGCGAGAAGCACAGGCGGCGGTTCATCGGCAGATCCGCGTCGATGCCTTCACCCAGAATCTCCGGCTCGTCATCCAGCCACTCTTCGTAGATGGAACGGATGCTGTCGTCCCATTGCTGCTGGTCCTCGAAGACCTGCGCGACCGAACGCAGGTAGTACGGGTAGCCGCCGTCTTCCACGTCCGACCCGAGCATCAGCACGCAGACCCCGCCGCCGGGGTACTCGCGGAAGTGGGTGCCATCGACGCGGGACAACAGTTCCACCAGGCTGTCAGGCACCTGCGGCCATTGCATGCGCAGGCGCTGCAGGTCTTCTGCGCTGGCGCCCTGGACGTGAGCCCATTGCGGGGCATCGTCGGCAGGCAGGCGTGGGATCAGGCCAGACAGAAAGCGGTCAACAAGGTTCATGCGAAAAAGGGGACGGAGGGGATTAAGTCGTATCCAACCACACCTGCGTCACGTCGCCAATGCAGAATGCGACGCGGGAGGGGCGAATACGGCTTAATCCCCTCCGTCCCCTTTTTCTTGCGGAGCAGGCGCATGAATCGTTGGCGATGCGGTGTGGCGGTGATGCTGGGGCTGGCGGCGATGCCGGCGTGGGCGGCGATGAAGACGCAGCCGGTGGAGTGGAAACACCAGCGCACGACCTTCAGTGGCGTGCTGGTCTATGACGACGGCGACAACGACAAGCGCCCGGGCCTGGTGATGGTGCCGAACTGGAAGGGTGTGAACGAATCGGCCATCGAGAAGGCCAAGCAGCTGGCCGGCGATGACTACGTGGTGCTGGTGGCCGATGTGTACGGCAAGGGCGTGCGGCCGAAGACCGATGCCGAGGCCGGGCCGGTGGCGACCAAGCTGCGCAACGACCGGCCGTTGCTGCGGGCACGTGCGCTGGAAGCGGTGAACGTGCTCAAGGCGCAGGCCGGCAAGGTGCCGCTCGATGCCAGCCGGATCGGTGCGGTGGGCTTCTGCTTTGGCGGCACCACGGTGCTGGAGCTGGCCCGTGCAGGTGCGCCGTTGGCCGGTGTGGTCAGCCTGCACGGCGGGCTGGGTTCGCCGCTGCCGGCGCAGGCCGGTGGCAGTCACCCGTCGGTGCTGGTGCTCAACGGTGCCGACGACAGGAGCGTGACCGCCGAGGATATCGCCGGTTTCCAGAGGGAAATGAACGCGGCCAAGGTCGACTGGGAGTTCACCAACTACAGCGGGGCGGTGCACTGCTTCGCCGAGCGCGATGCCAACAGTCCGCCGGGGTGCCAGTACAACGAGCGGGCGGCCAAGCGCGCGTGGAAGGCGCTGGATGAGTTCTTCGAGGAGCGCTTCGAGAAACGTTGATCCGCGCAGCGGTAGTGCCGGCCGCTGGCCGGCAACCTCATGATGCTACGGATGTCATCGGGAATGCCGGCCAGCGGCCGGCACTACCGGATGCGGTCAATGCGGGCGTTTCCGTGCCGACCAACGGTCGGCACCCACCGGAATGCCGGTGGGTGGGTGCCGACCGTTGGTCGGCACACCTCAACCCATCAATGCGAACGCTGCACCGCGTAACGCGCCAGGCCACGCAGGGCCGCTACGGCATCGTTGTCGCCCAGGCCATCGAGCGCGCGCTCGGCGGCTTCGGCATATTCCTCGGCACGCGCGCGGCTGTACTCCAGGCCGCCGGTGGAGCGGATCGCGGCCAGTACTTCCGGCATCGCCGAGGCGTCGCCGTCCTGCACGATGGTGCGCAGGCGTTCGCGGGTAGCGTCGTCGGAGTGGGCCATCGCGTGGATCAGCGGCAGCGTGGCCTTGCCCTCGGCGAGGTCGTCGCCCAGGTTCTTGCCCAGTTCCTCGGCATTGGCCGAGTAGTCCAGCACGTCGTCGGCGATCTGGAACGCATAGCCCAGGTGCATGCCGTAGTCGAACAGGGCCTGCTGGGTGGCTTCGTCCACGCCGCTGGCCAGCGCACCCAAGCGGGTGCCGGCGGCGAACAGAACCGCGGTCTTGCGCTCGATCACACGCAGGTAGGCGGCTTCGTCGGTATCCGGGTTGTGCACGTGCAGCAGCTGCAGCACTTCACCCTCGGCGATGCGGTTGGTGGCGTCGGCCAGGATCTGCATCACCGGCATGCGCTCCAGCTCGACCATCAGCTGGAAGCTGCGCGAGTACAGGAAGTCGCCGACCAGCACGCTGGGCGCGTTGCCCCACAGCGCGTTGGCGGTGCTGCGGCCACGGCGCAGGCTGGATTCGTCCACCACGTCATCGTGCAGCAGGGTCGAGGTATGGATGAACTCGATGATCGCCGCCAACTGGTGGTGCTCCGGACCGGCCTGGCCGACCGCGTGGCCGGCCAGCATCACCAGCATCGGGCGCAGGCGCTTGCCGCCGGCGGAAATGATGTGGTCGGCGATCTGGTTGATCAGCACGACGTCCGAGGACAGGCGGCGCCGGATCAGGGCGTCGACGGCGGCCATGTCGGCCGCGGCAAGCGACTGGATCTGGGGCAGGCCCAGGGCGGGACGGGTGTCTTCGGTGATGGTCATGCGATCAGGCTTTCAGGCTCACCACCGATTATAGGCGCTGGCCGTGAATTCGGGCGCAAACGGGGCTGGCCGGCGTTCCCGGCCCCGCAAACGCTGCCGCCTGCGTGAATACGTATGCAGGTTGCGCCATGCCCGCGAGGCCGCCGCTAAGCTTGCCGGAACAGGATTTCGGCCCGCTTCTGGCGGGTCCCGCATGCCCGGAGGGGGGCTGTCGATGTCGCACTATCCATGGTGGCGCGGAGCCGTCATCTACCAGATCTACCCGCGCAGCTACCTCGATGCCAACGGCGATGGCGTGGGCGACCTGCCGGGCATCATCCAGCGCCTGGACCATATTGCCGCGCTGGGCGTGGACGCGATCTGGATCTCGCCGTTCTTCAAGTCGCCGATGGCCGACTTCGGCTACGACATCGCCGACTACCGCGACGTCGACCCGCTGTTCGGCAGCCTGGACGACTTCGACCGCCTGCTGGCCAAGGCGCACGACCTGGGCCTGAAGGTGATGATCGACCAGGTGTTGAGCCATACCTCGATCGAGCACGCCTGGTTCCGCGAGAGCCGCCAGGACCGCGGCAATCCGAAGGCCGACTGGTACGTCTGGGCCGACCCGCGCGAGGACGGCACCCCGCCCAACAACTGGCTGTCGCTGTTCGGCGGCGGCGCCTGGCAGTGGGAACCGCGCCGTGAGCAGTACTACCTGCACAACTTCCTGGTCGACCAGCCGGACCTGAACTTCCACAACCCGGACGTGCAGCAGGCCACCCTGGACAATGTGCGGTTCTGGCTGGACCGCGGCGTGGACGGCTTCCGCCTGGATGCGATCAACTTCTGCTTCCACGACGCGCAGCTGCGCGATAACCCGCCCAAGCCGGCGGACAAGCGCGTGGGCCGCGGCTTCAGTCCGGACAACCCGTACGCCTACCAGTACCACTTCTACAACAACACCCGACCGGAGAACCTGCCATTCCTGGAGCAGCTGCGCGCGCTGCTGGATGAGTATCCGGGCGCGGTGAGCCTGGGCGAGATCTCGTCGGAAGACTCGCTGGCCACCACCGCCGAGTACACCCAGGACGGCCGCCTGCACATGGGCTACAGCTTCGAGCTGCTGGTGGACGACTACAGCGCGGCCTACATCCGCGACACGGTCTCGCGGCTGGAAGCGGCGATGACCGAAGGCTGGCCGTGCTGGGCGGTTTCGAATCACGATGTGGAACGCGCGGTCAGCCGCTGGGGCGGCTATCCGGCCGATCCGCGCCTGGCGCGGATGCTGGTGGCGATGCTGTGCTCGCTGCGCGGCTCGGTGTGCCTGTACCAGGGCGAGGAGCTGGGCCTGGCCGAGGCCGAGGTGCCGTTCGAGGCGCTGCAGGACCCGTATGGCATCACCTTCTGGCCGAATTTCAAGGGCCGCGACGGTTGCCGTACCCCGCTGCCGTGGACCGACGCTCCGCTGGCTGGCTTTACCTCCGGCACGCCCTGGCTACCGATCCCGGCCGAGCACCGGGCGGCGGCGGTGGCCGTGCAGGAGCGCGACCCGCACTCGGTCCTGGCGGCGTTCCGCGCCTTCCTGGCCTGGCGGCGTAGCCAGCCGGCGCTCCTGCATGGCAGCATCCGGTTCATCGAAAGCGCCGAGCCAGTGCTGCTGTTCGAGCGTATGCTTGCAGATGAAACCCTCCTGCTGGCCTTCAACCTGTCGGCCGAAGCGGTGAGCCATCCGCTGCCGCCGGGCAACTGGCAGCAGGTGGCGGTGCCGGGCCCGGATGCGGGCACGGTGCAGGGCAATGAACTCCAGCTGCCGCCGCGCGCGGTGTATTGCGCCCGACGCAGCTGACCGTTTTCTCCGGTGGCGGTACTTGCGGGGACGGGGCCGAAGCGCCCCGTCCCTTTTTTGTGGGTGGGATTGCGGTGAAGGGCATCCACGCAAAAGAAAACCCGCTGCCTGCGCAGCGGGTTTCCGGTCCTGCTCCCTGTTATCTGTTGCCGGCCAGCGGCCGGCACTACCGGGTCCGGGCTGCCGGGCAGGGCCCGGCGCTACCTCAGAACTTGTAGTTCACGCCCAGCATGTAGGTGCGGCCCCATTCGATGTACTCCAGCGGGCGGTCCTTGCTGCCGGCGTAGGTGCGGTACGGCTCGTTGGTCAGGTTGCTGCCCTGCAGCAGCAGGGTGAGACCGCGCAGGGTGCTGCTGTCGCTGAAGGTGTAGCTGATCTGCGCGTCGGTCACGTTTTCGCCCACCACGTAGCGCAGGCTGCGGTTGCCGTTGAAGTTGCCGATCTCGCCGATGAAGTCCGAACGGCGGCGCTGGCTGACGCGTGCTTCAAAGCCACTGCGCTCGTAGTAGGCGGTGAAGTTGTACACGCGCTTGGACAGGCCCGGCAGGCTGATCGGGTCACTGCCCACGCTGGACGCGCTTTCCGGATCCAGGATGGTGATGTCGCTCTTGTTGAAGGTCGCGCTGGCCTGCACGCCGAAGCCACGCAGGCTGTCGGTCAGCATGTCCAGCGGGAACGATGCGGTCAGCTCCAGGCCCTTCAGCGTGCCGCCCTTGCCGTTCTGCGGCGCGGAGAAGGTGCCGGTGGTCAGCACCGGTGCGGTCATGCCCGGCGGCGGTACGTAGCTGCCCAGCAGCGCGGTGAAGTCGTAGTTGTCCACCGACTGGGTGTAGACGTAGCTCTTCAGGTCCTTGTAGAAGATCGCGGCGGCCACGTAGGCCTTCTCGCCGAAGTACTTCTCATAGGACAGGTCCAGTGCGGTGGCGCGCCACGGGTCCAGCAAAGGGTTGCCGCCACTGCCACCGGGGCGGCCGGTGCCGGTATCCACGCCGAACTCCAGGCCGGCACGCATCTGGTCCACGCGCGGCCGCGCAACCTGCTTGGCGGCGGCAAAGCGCAGCGTCTGCTGGTGCGGGAACATGAAGGCCAGGTTCAAGCTCGGCAGCCAGTCGTTGTACTTGCGGCCTGCGGAGTAGGGCTGGATGTTGCTGCCAGCCGGCTGCGAGCTGTCCCAGTAGCGCGAATCCGAGCTCTGGTCGGTGTGCTGCATCTGCACGCCGATGTTGCCGCGCACGCCTACCACGCCGATGTCGGTGTTGATGTTCAGGCGCGCCCACGCGGTGGTGATCTTTTCCTGCACCGTCCACGACTTGGGAATCAGGTAGTCCAGGTTGTCGACCGGGTTGAAGGTCATGTAGCGACCGACCGCGGCCGGCACGTTCCAGGCCGGGATGGTGCCGAGGCCGGCGAAGCTCAGGTCGACCGGGCGGTACTGCAGGTCCGAGGCGATGTTGGCATCACCCTGTGCACCGAGCAGGATGTTGCCTTCGGACTGGGTCTTCACCTTGCGGCGGTCGGCATAGTTCACGCCGATGTCGAGGTCTGGCGCCCACGAGGCAATGGCCTCGGGCAGCGCAATCGTCGCGGCCAGCTTGCCGCCCTTCAGGCGGTCTTCCACCTGCGGCACCTTGCCGTAGCCGGAACCGTAGATGGTGTTGGTCAGGAACAGCGCGTCGGGATTGGAGTAGTTCAGGCCCGGGCTGATCTGCGAGAAGCCGTTCTGACGGATCGACACGCCGACCGTGTCCAGCTGCGGCATCGGGGTCAGCTGCAGGTTGTTTTCCAGGTTCAGCTCAGCGCGCGTGGCCTTGGAGTAGTTCAGGTCGGCGACCAGCTTGACGCCGCCGAAGTTGAACTCGTTGTTCCAGCCGAACGCATCGATCTTGTCCTTGCGCTTGTTGTACATGCCGCGCACCAGCGGATACACGCCGCTGGCGGTGCCGCCGGTGAACGAGCCGTTGGCGTTGATCTGCGGGTTGCTGACCAGCAGGCCCGGGGTGTAGTTGCCGTTGTAGTTGCTGAGGTTCAGCTCGAACTGGTTGGCGGTGTCGATCTGCTCGGCTTCGGTGTGGAACGCATCGAAGGTGCTGGTCCAGCTGTTGTTCGGCCGGAACTGGATCGTGGCCATCACGCCGTCGCGCTTGTTGTTGCCGGTGCGGCGCAGCGCCTTGATGCCATCGGAGAAGTAGGTGCCGGCGCCCACGCCCGGGCGCTCGCCCTTGTCGGTGTGTTCGGTGGTCCACGGTTCGTACAGGCCGACCTGGTTCTCCTGGATCGGCATGTCGCTGTGCGCGTAGCCGATGGCAATGCCCAGGGTCTTGTCCAGGAACTGGTCGATGTAGCTGGCGCTGAAGCGGTTGCCGTACGGATCGACGTTGGCGGCGCGGCCCAGCGAACTCTTCTGGTAGCGGCCGCTGACCGCGATCACGCGCTCGCCAAAGCTGAGCGGGCGTGCAGTCTGCATGTCGATGGTGCCCGACAGGCCCTGGCCGACCAGCGCCGCGTCCGGGGTCTTGTAGACGGTCACGCCGTTGACCAGCTCGGACGGGTACTGGTCGAACTCGACACCGCGGTTGTCGCCGGTGCTGACCACTTCACGGCCATTGAGCAGGGTGGTGGCGAAGTCCGGCGACAGGCCGCGCACGCTGATCACCTGCGCACGGCCGGCCACGCGCTGGGCGGCCAGGCCGGGCAGGCGCGAGATGGATTCGGCGATGCTGACGTCGGGCAGCTTGCCGATGTCTTCGGCGGAAATCGCCTCGACCACCGAGGTGGCGTCCTGCTTGACCGCGATCGCGTTCTCGATGCCGCGGCGGATGCCGGTGACCTGCACCGTATCCAGGTTGGTGGCGGCGGTGGTGGCCGGCGTGGTGGTGCTCTGCGTGGACTGTGCCGACGCCAGCGTTGGCGCCAGCACAACGGCCAGCGCGAGACTCAGCGCACTGCGCTTGTGGTTCAACATTTTCCCCTCCCAGGCAATGTTGCAGATCGATTCGTGAACGTCCCGGCGGTGCCGTGAACGTGCGACGCGGTGGCCGCTGTCGTCGCCGCTATGGTAGGCAGCGCATTCTTCGCGGGAATCACCCTGCATACGTATTCAATGGCGTTTGCAGGGGTGTAATCGCTTTCAGATCCTGCTTGCGGTGGTGCCGGCCAGCGGCCGGCAATCACGTTCACCGGCTTGCCGGCCAGCGGCCGGCACTACCGGGGCATTCAAAGCGGTGTGAAACGAATGGCCTGCCCACCGCCCGGTGCCAGCACCAGCGTCAGTGCATCGGCGCTGGTCACCTCGCGGGTTTCGCGCGCGAACGCGAACGGATTGCTGCGGAAATCGGCGCCTTCGCCATCGCGGTAGATCTCGGCGCGATAGCGCACGCCTGGCTCCAGGAAGCCCAGCGATACCGGCAGCACGCGGCCGTGTTCGTCGGTGATGCTGCCGAGGAACCAGTCGCGGCTGTTGCGGTCACGGCGCACGATCGTCACGTAGTCGCCCACTTCGCCATCGAGCACGCGGCTCTGCTCCCAGTCCACCGCCACGTCCTCGATGAAGCGGAACGCCTCGCGGCGCTGCAGGTAGTGCTCGGGCAGGTCGGCGGCCATCTGGATCGGGCTGTACAGCACCACGTACAGCGCCAGCTGGCGGGCCAGCGTGCTGGGGATGGCCTGGCCGTGGCGGCCCTTCAGGCTGAGGATGCCGGGGGTGTAATCCATCGGCCCGGCCAGCATGCGGGTGAACACCAGGTTGACCTCGTGCTCCGGCGGGTTCGGCGGCTGGCCCCAGGCGTTGTACTCCATGCCGCGCGCGCCTTCGCGCGAGATCCAGTTGGGGTAGGTGCGGCGCAGGCCGGTGTCCTTGATCGGCTCATGCGGGTTCACCGACAGGTGCCGGCGCGCAGCCTCCTGCACCACCTTCAGGTGATGGCGGGCCATGAACTGCCCGTCGTGCCACTCGCGCCACAGTGGGCCCCCCGTGGGATTGCGGCGGTCGACCTGGCCATCGTCGCAGACGTAGCCGGTCTTGAACTGGTCCACGCCCAGCCGTGCGTACAGGTCCAGCGCGGCGCCCAGCTGGTCCTCGTAGTGCTCGATGGCGCAGCCGGTTTCATGGTGGCCGATCAGGTGCACACCCTTTTTCAGGCCATATGCCGACAGCGCTTCAATGTCGAAATCGGGCGTGGCCCGGGTGAAATCGAAGTCGTAGCCGTTGCCCACCCACATGCCGTCCCACCCCGGGTTCCAGCCCTCCACCAGCACGCCGCGGAAGCCATGCGCGGCGGCGAAGTCGATCACCTTCTTCGTCTTGGCGGTGGTGGCCGCGTGCTTCGGCCCTGTCGCCCAGCTCTCGTTGTCCAGGTGCATCGACCACCACACGCCGAGGTACTTGGCCGGCTTCACCCAGCTCACATCACCCAGCGCATTGGGTTCGTTGAGGTTGAGGATCAGGTCCGATTCGACCAGGCCACCGGCACGGTCGGCGATCTGCAGCGTGCGCCACGGCGTGGCGAAGGGCAGGGTGCGGCGCACCTTCCAGCCTTCGGCCGAGGGCGACAGCTGTGCGCGCAGGCGCTGGCCTTCGGTACGGCGCAGCCACATGCCGGCGTAGTCCACCAATGCGGCCTCGTGGATCGCCAGGTGCAGGCCATCGCGACTGCGCAGGGTCATCGGCGTATGCACCAGCGGCACCTCGCGCAGCGGGGTGCGCTGGTACAGGTATTCGTAGTGGATCGGCTCGCCGGCGGGAATCCACCAGGCGGTTGATTCGGGCGCGATGGCGAACTCGGTCAGTTCGTCTTCGATGATCGCCTCGTGCAGGTTCGGCTGTTCGGGGAACACATAGCGGAAGCCGAGGCCATCGTCGTAGACGCGGAACACCACATCCAGCCGCCGCTTGCTGCCGGTGGTTTCGGCCAGCTGCACGGTCAGCTCGTTGAAGTGGTTGCGGGTGAGCCGGCGCTCGCCCCACGGCTGCTCCCAGCGGTCATCGACGCTGCGCCGCTGCTGGCCCAGCAAGGCGAAATCGCGGTCCAGGCGACCGTCACGCAGGGCGAAGCCGAGCTTCGAATCCTCCACCACGGGCTCGCCGAAACGCTCGACGCGATAGCGGGCGGTGCCGCCGTCCAGCACGAGGCTGACCTTGAGTATCTTGCCCGGTGACTCGACGCTGGCCACCTGTGGCGCGGCCTGTGCCAGCGTGGCCAAGGCCAGCAGGGCCAGGCCGAGCAGGTGCGCGATTGCCGCGCGTACAGCAGTGGGTGACATCGGCAGTTCCCCTCCCAAGGCGCCGTTGGCAGACCCGGACCATAAGCCAGTGCGGCAGGCGCGCTACCGCGTGGCGCCATGAATACGTATGCAGCTGGACGCAGCCGACAGCCCCGCGTCTACCATGGGGCCAAGGCACCTTGAGGGAGGGGCCGCGCCCGCCCGCCGGCAACGACGGTGCGGACCTACAACGCGTGCAGAGAGGGAGGGAGGCCGACGGGCGCAAGCCGGTCCGCCGCTTCGATGCTGAAGATCATTTGCCTGACCGCTGCCCTGGGGGCAGCGCTGGGATCGACCGCGCAGGCGGCCGACCTGCAATTCGACGGCCGCCATGCGCGCGCCGAAGCCGCTGCCAACGGCGGCTTTGTTCTGCATGCGCCGAAGGGCGCAGTGCAGATCGCAGCCGCACCGATGCGCAGCCAGACCGGCAGCGTGATGTTCGACGCGTTGTTCGCGCTGGCCCAGCAGGAGATGGACCAGGACCGCGTGGACGCGATTCGCGATCCCGCATTCGACGAAGGCCGACCGGTGCCGTGCGAGTGCTTCCAGACCGGCGCGCGCTGGCCCTATGTGTGGACCCGCGATGTCAGCTTCGCCGCCGATCTGGCGCTGGCGCGGCTGGACCCGGAGCGCACCCGGCAGTCGCTGCAGTTCAAGCTGTCGGCGGCGCGCGACGGGCACACGCCCGGCCTGTTCGTGGCGCAGGACACCGGTTCCGGTGGCAGCTGGCCGATCAGCAGCGATCGCGTGGTGTGGTTCCTGGCGGCACGTCATCTGCTGGAGGATCGCGCGTTTGCCGACCAGGTCTGGCAGGCGTTGCAGGGCACGCTGGCGCAGGACCGCGCAATGGTGTTCGACGCGCAGGTGGGCCTGTACCGTGGCGAGACCTCCTTCCTGGACTGGCGCGAGCAGACCTATCCGGACTGGACCCGCGAGGACGTGCGCTTCATCGGTGATTCCTACGCACTGTCCACCAACGTGCTGCACTACCAGGCACTGCGCCTGGCCGAACGCCTGGCCGGCCAGCACGGCGACGCCCGCGCGGCCGACTACAAGGCGTGGGCCGATGCGTTGGCGCAGCAGATCGATGCGCGCTTCTGGCGCGAGGATATCGGCCAGTACATGAGCTACATCGGCGAAGCCGCGCACCCGGTGCCGTACGCCAAGGTCGATCTGCTTGGCCTGTCGCTGGGCATCCTCGCCGGGGTGCTGCCGCCCGAGCGCGCGCGGCGTGCACTGGCTGCCTACCCGATGGGGCCGGCCGGCAGCCCGGTGGTGTGGCCGCAGGAAGCGCAGCAGCCGATCTACCACAACCGCGCGATCTGGCCGTTTGTCAGCGCCTACTCGCTGCGTGCGGCGCGGCAGCTGGACGATGCGCCGCGCATCGCCGCCGAGATCCGCTCGCTGATGCAGGGCGCCGCGCTGGCCGGTTCCAACATGGAGAACTACGAGCTGGTCAGCCAGGCGGTGCATGTCGAGGAAGGTGCGCTGAGCGGCCCGGTGGTCAATTCCGAACGCCAGCTGTGGTCGGTGGCCGGCTATCTGTCGATGGTGGTCGAGGGTGTATTCGGCGTGCAGGATGATGGCCGCGTGCAGCCCAAGCTGCCGGCCGCGCTGGTGCCCGAACTGTTCGGCACGCAGCGCAGCATCAGCCTGGAAGTCACTGGCAAGCGCTATGTGCTGGAGCGTCCGCAGAGCGTGGGCGATGGCTTGCTGGTGGCGGGCAGGACCACCACGCGCGGCACGACCACCACGGTGCAGCTGGTGACTGCCCCGGCAGCAACAGGCTTCGCTGCCACGACTGCGGATGCCAACGCGCGTGCGCCCGCAACACCGGCGGCACCGCAGGCCCTGCGCAGGGGCACGGGTTGGAACGTTCCGGTGCAAGCCGGGCAGGTGCTGTGGAAGGACGGCAGGGCCGTCGTCGCCAGCAATGGCCAGGTGCAGATCAGCGACGATGGGCTGCAGCATTGCCTCAGCCTGACCCGACGCGAAGGCGCGTTGGAATCGCTGCACAGCCCAATGGTCTGCGTCGGTCCGCAGCAGGTGCTGAAGGGTGCGCAGCGCTGGCAGTTCGCTTCGGCCAAGGCCGGGCAGGTGCGCCTGCGCCTGCAATATCGAAACCCGAACGGGCCGATCAACACGGGTGTGACCACCGCGGTGAAGCGGCTGGTGCTGCAGTGCCCGGGCCAGCCGTTGCAGCGGCATACGGTCACGCTGCCGCACAGCGTGGCCGTGCAGGACTCGACCTCGACAACATTCATGGTGCCAAAGGGGCAGTGCACGGTCGCGCTTGAAGAGGGCTTCAACATGAGCGCGCTTGAACATTTCGCGCACTACACCGGTGGCAAGGGCGGCCGCGAGGGCGTGCTCAACCAGGCCCAGGTGCAGGCGCTGACGGTGGCGCCGGTGGCGATGGAAGAGGGTGCACGATGAATCGTCCCGCCAAACCGCAGCTGTCGTTCTGGCAGATCTGGAACATGTGTTTCGGCTTCCTCGGCATCCAGTTCGGGTTCGCCCTGCAGAACGCCAACGCCAGCCGCATCTTCGAGACGCTGGGTGCGGACATCGACGCGGTACCAGGGCTGTGGATTGCTGCGCCGCTGACCGGCCTGCTGGTGCAACCGGTGATCGGTTACCTGTCCGACCGCACCTGGACCCGCTGGGGTCGTCGTCGTCCGTACTTCATGATCGGTGCGGTGTTGACCACGCTGGCGCTGCTGGTGATGCCGAACTCGCCGACGCTGTGGATCGCGGCCGGCACGCTGTGGGTGCTGGACGCTTCGATCAACGTATCGATGGAACCGTTCCGTGCCTTCGTCGGCGACCAGCTGGCGCCACGCCAGCGTCCGGCCGGCTACGCGATGCAGAGCTTCTTCATCGGCGTGGGCGCCATCGTCGCCAGCTTCCTGCCATTCATCCTGGCCCACTTCGGCGTTGCCAACACCGCGTCCGCCGGGGAAGTGCCCGACACTGTGCGTTATGCGTTCTACTTCGGCGCGGTGGTGCTGCTCGCGGCGATCACCTGGACGGTGGTCAGCACCCGCGAATATTCACCGGCGGAGCTGGCCGGGTTCGATGATGCCGAGCCACCGGAACATCACGCGGCGGCCGCGATCAACGGCCCGGCTTCATGGACGCGGGTGACCCTGTGGCTTGGGTTGGGTGTGTTGTTGGCGCTGCTGATCACCTGGCGGCAAGGCGACAGGATGCTGTACGTGCTGGCCGGCCTGTGCGCCGGCTACGGCCTGCTGCTGGCGGCGGCGCGCGCGCTGCCGGCCACGCATATGCTGGCCGCCATCGTCGGCGACCTGCGCGCGATGCCGGTCACCATGCGCCGCCTGGCGTGGGTGCAGTTCTTCTCGTGGTTCGCGCTGTTCGCCATGTGGATCTACACCACCGCTGCGGTGGCCGGTACCCACTTCGGTTCGACCGATCCACAGTCGGCCGCCTACAACGAAGGTGCCAACTGGGTGGGCGTGCTGTTTGGCGCCTACAACGGCTTCGCTGCGCTGGCGGCGGTGCTGATTCCGCCGATGGTGCGTGCGATCGGCCTGCGCTGGAGCCACCTGGTCAACCTGTGGCTGGGCGGTGCCGGCCTGGTCTCGCTGATGTTCATCCGCGACCCGCACTGGCTGCTGCTGTCGATGGTGGGTGTGGGCTTTGCCTGGGCCTCGATCCTGTCGTTGCCGTATGCACTGCTGTCCGACAGCGTGCCGGCGTCGAAGATGGGTGTGTACATGGGCATCTTCAATTTCTTCATCGTGATTCCGCAGCTGGTGGCGGCCAGTGCGCTTGGCTTTGCCCTGCGCGCATGGCTGGGTGGCCAGCCGATGCATGTGCTGGTGCTGGGCGGCTGCAGCCTGTTCCTGGCCGGCCTGTGCGTGCTGCGGGTTCCGTCCCGTCCGGAGGTGGTGTGATGCGTGGTGTCCTGGCTGTTGCTGTTTCCCTTGCCCTGTTCGCCGGCGAGGCCGCGGCCGCGCCGCGCCCGGACTACGTCGGCACCACCGAGCCGTTCGCCAGCGATGCGGTGTACTTCGTGGTCACCGACCGCTTTGTCAACGGTGATCCGTCCAACGACCATCGTGACCAGGGTGGCGCGCACCGCACCTTCGATATCCCGGTGCCGTGCCCGGACAAGGTGGACGGCAACATCGGCTATCTCGGCGGCGACTTCCGTGGCGTGCTCGACAATGCGCAGTACATCCGCAACCTGGGCTTCGGTGCGGTGTGGATCACGCCCATCGTCGACAACCCGGACGAGGCCTTTACCGGCAGCAAGCCGATCAGCTGCACCAGCACGCTGACCGACCGCGGCAAGACCGGTTACCACGGCTACTGGGGCATCAATTTCTACAAGCTCGACGAGCATCTGCCGAGCAGGGACCTGGACTTCGCCGGGCTGACCAAGGGCCTGCACGGTGCTGGCCTGAAGGTGGTGCTGGATATCGTAGGCAACCACGGTTCGCCGGCCTGGACCATGCCGACACGGCAGCCGCAGTTCGGGCAGATCTTCGACAAGGACGGAAAACTGATTGCCGACCACCAGAACCTGCCGCCGCAGAAACTGGATCCGAAGCACAACCCGTTGCACGCGTTCTACAACAACATCGGTCCGGTCGACAGCAAGGACGGCTCGATCTTCGACGGCAACCTGGCCGAGCTGTCGGACTTCAACCAGGACAATCCGGCGGTGATGGACTACCTGGTCGGCGCCTACCTGCAGTGGACCGCGCAGGGCGTGGACGCGTTGCGCATCGACACCATCGGCTGGCTGCCACACCCGTGGTGGCATGAATTCGTCAAGCGCATCCGCGCCGAGCATCCGGGCATGTTCATGTTCGGCGAAGCGTTCGACTACGATGCCGCGCGCATCGCCGAGCACACCTGGCCCGCCAACGCGAACGTGAGCGTGCTCGATTTCCCATTGCGCGGCGCGCTGGAGCAGACCTTCGGCACCGCCGCCAAGGGCTTCGAAACCCTGGCCGAGCCGCTGCACCTGAGCGGCGGACCGTACGCCAACCCGTACGAGCTGATGAGCTTCTACGACAACCACGACATGCCGCGCCTGCAGGCCAGCGACGATGGCTTCATCGATGCGCACAACTGGCTGTTCACCGCGCGCGGCATTCCGGTGGTCTATTACGGTTCGGAGACGGGCTTCATGCGTGGCCGTGCCGAGCATGCCGGCAATCGTGCGTACTTCGGCCAGCCGCGTGTGGATGCGGCGCCGAAGAGCCCGATCTTCGTGCCGCTGCAGCGTATCGCCAGGCTGCGCGAAGCCACCCCGGCGCTGCAGCGCGGCCTGCAGGTGAACGAGCGCCTGCAGGGCGATGAGGCAGTGTTCTTCCGCGTGCTGCAGCATGGCGAGGTGGCGCAGACCGCGCTGGTGCTGCTGAACAAGGGCGACCAGGCCAGGACTCTCACCGTGGCGCGTTTCGTCCAGTCCGGCCGCTGGCGCGATGCGCTGGACGGCGGTTCGTTGCAGGTGAACGGTCCGCTGAAGGCCGACGTGCCCGCGCACGGCGTGAAGGTCTATGTGCTGGACGCTGCCGTGCAGCAGCCGGCGCTGCAGGCCGAGCTGGACAAGGCGATGGCCGACCAGAAGGCGCGGGACCAGCGTCTGGGGCGGTAGTGCCGGCCGCTGGCCGGCAGCCCCGGATTCCGGGTATCTGCAGGTGCCGGCCAGTGGCCGGCACTACCGGGTTTGGCCGCATCCGGCACAATAGGCACCCCTCACGCCCCGCCGTATCGCCATGACCGACCTCGCCCCGCAGACCCCGATCGAAACCCTGCTGAAGGCGGCGATGGACGGGGCGGTGCCGATCCGCGCCTTCATGGAGGCCTTCGTCGCTTCCGAGGTAGTGCTGCTGACCGGCAGCCTGGTCACCCCGGACGGCAGCGGCTTCGACCCGCTGCTGTTCGACAAGCAGGGCACCCTGCATGTGGCGGTGTTCACCGAGCCGTCGCGGGTGGGCGTCTACAGCCAGCAGGCCGAACACCAGATCCGCTGGCTGATGCTGGACGTGCTGCGCCGCGTGCCGGGTGGCTACGGCGTGGTGATCAACCCGGGTACTTCGCTGGGCTTTGAGATCTCGCCCAGCGGCGTTGGCGAGATCCTGAAGGACTTCGCCCAGGGCTGAGTTGCCGTCGCGCCATTTGTAGCGTCGAGCCATGCTCGACTGCCTTTCGCGCATGGCCTGATGTGTCGAGCATGGCTCGACTTTACAGAAGGCTTCCCTTCGGGCGCCGTCCATGATCCCCTTGGGTGACATCGGGATCGAGGCATTGCCATGGAATTCAGGGGACTACCCGCCGACGCACCGGAACGGCAGCAATTGGCCCAGTGGTACCACGCGGAATGGGGCCAGGACGCCGGCCTGACAGTGGAACAGGAACTGCAGCGGCTCAATCCGCCACAGGATGCCGAAGGTTTCCCGCACCTGATCGCCGCATTCGATGACGGTCAGGTGGTTGGCGCAGTCCAGCTCAAGCGGCGGGAAATGCAGGCGTTCCCACAGTACGAACATTGGCTGGGCAGCGTGTTCGTGGCCGACAGCCATCGCGGGCGTGGGCTGGCTGGCGCGCTGGTGGAGCAAGCAGCGGCGCAGGCGGTGCGGATGGGGGTTTCCGATCTCTACCTGCAGACCGAGGCCCTGGATGGTGGGCTGTACGCGCGGCTGGGCTGGAAGCCGCTGCAGGAAGCCGACAACCGCAGCTATCGCGTGCTGGTGATGGTGCGCAGGTTGGCCGCATGAGCGTATCCACGGCACGCCATTCCCGCTCGGCCCTGATCTTCCTGATCGCGGCGATCGCTGCCGCGCTGGTGTCCATGCCCCTGCTGCGCGCGGTGGGCATGGTGCTATGGCCGGTGTTCGTCATTGCCTGGCTGATCAACCTGGGCGCGGCCTGGCATCTGGCCAAGTGGGCGCGCCAGCAGCGCCGTTCGGCATGGGCGTTCGGGTTGCCGGCGGCGCTCGGTACCGTCGCCTCGATCGTGGTCTTCGTGCTGCTGGCGTTGCTGGGGCCGAAGGCCAGGCCTCAGCCGGAAATCACCGGCTGAGTGCTTCGTTCCACTCGTTCCACAGGACACCATCCACGGCGGTGAGCAATGTCTGCTGGACCTCGATCAGCGTGTTCATCTCATCCAACACCGCCTCCAGGTCGGTGATTGAGATCTCGAATCTGGCCGCGCACTGGCTCATGGCATGTACGTGTTCGGTGCCATGCGCTAGCTCGATGGCTTCCTGGAGGACATGGGGCGCGTCGTTGAGAGAGAGCCGCAGGCGAACGTCTTCATCGCCCGTAATGAGAACACTGTTCCCACCCAGCTCCAATTCGAGCTCAAGACCACAGTCGGCCAATACCTCGGCTGCCCAGTTCAGTGATGCGGAGATTCCGTGTGCGGCGAAGTAGATATGGCTGGATGTCATCGCGGCCTCTCGAAGGTTCACGGAGAGTATCGCTTGCCTTGAAATGGAATCTGGTGGTGTCCCTGCATCTCTGGCCAATCAGGACTTTAAATGACGCAATTGGGCGTGGCATGTCGTTTCTGTCTGCAGCAGTGATGCCAGCCATTTGACCGGCACCACCGCATACCTCACATCGTTACCTTGCGCCGGTTGTCATCGCTCACCCGGTCGATCAGCTTGTTGTACGGGTCGAAGCCCGCTTCATCCGGCTTTTCGTCCACCGTTACCGTGATCTTCGGATCGGCGCTGGTGATGTGGTGGCGCTGCAGGTACAGCACCTTCTGGTCGCGCTCCTTGCCGGACGGCCCATTGGCGAACACGCCGACCTCGACCCAGTCATCCATCTTTCCGTCGCTCTCCTTGCCCTTGCCGTCGGCGTACTGCTTGGCGGCGTGCAGGTCCAGGGTCACGTCGTAGCGGCCGTCATCGCGCTTGCGGGCGCTGGCGGCCATCACGCGGTTGTCGTAGAAGCTGATCTTCTCGAACAGGTCGGTGACCAGCTGCTGGCGGTCGGCCGGGGTCTCGGCACGGAGGTAGTCCAGCAGCTCGCGTGAGGTGGTGTACGGCGGTTGCTGGTACCCCTTGTCCTGCAGGAAGCGCTTCAATGCGCGGTTAAGCGCCTGCTCGCCGATCTCCTCGCGCAACCGGTAGAACACCAGCGAACCCTTCTGGTAGTGGATGTACTGCTGGTTCTCCACACGTTCCAGCGGCTGTTCCTCGATGGCCTCGCCGCCGCGGCCGGACAGGTAGCCGTCCAGCTCGCGCTTGAGGAACTGGCGCATGTGCTGGCGGCCGTACTCCTGCTCCATCACCATCAGTGCCGAATACTGCGACAGCGATTCGGACAGCACCGTCGCGCCCTGCACGTTGGCACCGATCACCTGGTGCGCCCACCACTGGTGTGCGATCTCGTGCGCGGTTACGTAGAAAACGTAGTCCACCTTGTCCGGGTCACGCAGGTCGGCGATGAAACCGATGGCCTCGGAGTAGGGGATGGTGTTGGCGAACGACTGCGCGAAGCGCGCATAGCCCGGGAACTCGATGATGCGCACCTGGCGATGCTGGTACGGGGTGAAGTTCGCTTCGTAGTAGGTCAGCGACTTCTGCACCGCTTCGATCATACGGTCCACGTTGTAGCCGTGCGCCGGGTCGAAGTAGACCTCCACCGGGATGTTCTTGTACTTCGCCCTGCGCACCTCCCAGCGTGCCGACAGGTAGGCGTAGAAGTTCAGCATTGGCCGGTCCATGGCGTAGCTGAAGCAGCGCCGGCCATTTACCGTGGTCTCCTTCAGAAGGTAGCCCGGCGCCAACGCCACCTGGTCCGGTGCCGTGCAGACCGTGGTGCGGAAGTCGAGCCAGTCAGCATCGTTGGCTATGTACGTGTTGGCACGCGCGGCTTCGTCTTCCAGCTTGGGAATGCGCCGCGGCTCACCCAGGTTGCGCTTGCGCCGCTCGTTGCGGTCGCTGATCTCGGCGCCTTCGTTGTAGCCGAACGACGGCAGTACACGGCTGTTGAAGAAGGTGCCGTTGTCGACGATGTTGCTTGGTGCCTGGCCCGCGGTGATGCCGTTGGGCTTCTGCACCACCCGGAAATGCACGCTGCGGGTTTCACCCGGTTGCAGCGGTTTCTGCAGGCGGTAGATGCGGTAGCCGAGATCGGCGTCATGCATCGAAAGTGTCTGCCCACCCAGGTCGACCGCGACCAGCTGCTTGTCATCGCCCATCGAGACGTGCACGTCCTGGATCGGCGTGGCTTGGGTATTGCGCACCGTCCAGTTCGCATCGATCACCATCGACTGCGATTCGGGGAACAGGTCCACGCGGTTGTCCACGGCGACGATGCGCGGCTGCGGCAGGTTGCGGTACTTCGACAGCTCGCGCTCGTAGCGGGCCTGCAGGTCCAGCTGTTGATCCGGGGAAAGGAACTCGTTGCGGATGTTGGTGCTCCAGTACAGCCAGCCGCCCACGCCGACGAACGCCACTGCTGCCAGCGCTGCAAAGGCACCGGTCGGGCCGCGCAGGCGACGGCCGGCCAGGGCCAGGCGCTGGCGCAGGCTCTGGCTGACACCTCGTACCCAGAAGGCCGACGCCAGGCACATCAAGGTCAGCAGGAACAGCGCCCAGTAGCCCTGGAACGCCAGCTGCCCGGTCAGGAAGTGGCCGTAGCCGTTCATGTCCGAATAGGGCGCGTTGGGCCAGCTGCCGAAGTTGTACAGGTTCTGCGTGTAGTCGAGCAGGCCGAGCACGCCCTGGCCGATCATCACCACGATCAGCAGCGCATAACCGACGAACTTGTTGTTGGTGAGCACCTGCAGCACCAGCGCCAGGCCCCCCATCAGGATGTAGACCACCGAATCCAGCGCCAGGCTGCGCAGGTAGAGCAGCGGCTCCAGATGCGTGTAGCCCTTGGCCAGCTGCACGCCCATTGCCGCCAGCGCGCCGGCGGCCTGGAAGCAGACGATTACCGCCAGCAGTGCGGTGAACTTGGCCAGCAGCGGCACCCAGTTCGGCACCGGCATGGCATCGGTCACTTCATTGATGCGCGCACTGCGTTCCTTCCAGACCAGCTCACCGGCGAAGAACAGCACGATGATCACCAGCAGCCAGCTGAAGGCCCCCTGCAGGCCCATGATCATCTGCGAGGTGACCGGCCAGATCGAGGTGCCGTACAGGGTCTGCCGGAACAGCGCGCTGGGCAGGAAGTTGGCCAGGCCCAGTACCAGCAGCACGATGAACGGCACGCTTCGCAGGACGCCGCGTGTATCGAAGCGGACCTGGCGCAGGAACTGCTGCCACGCGGTGGCGGCAGTGAACGCCGGTACCACGCGCGGCAGTGTCGCGCGGCTGGGGCGGACCACGCTGGCATCGGCAGCCGGTTGCGCCTGTCTGCGGCCCCAGCGCCGACGGCCACTGCCGCTGCGTTCGGTGCGGAACAGCGCGAAGGTGGCGGCGAACAGTACGGCAGCCACGCCCAACCACAGGGCGCGGTTGGCCAGCAGGTAACCGGCCAGCTCGGGAATCCCGTTGTTGCGCTCGGCGGTGGACCAGTAGCGGATCGTGCGGCCCAGTGCCCGCATGCCCAGCGGTTCGCTCAGCACCGCGATCCACGTGTTGTCGATGTCGCGCAGCAGGGCCGCGCTGGCGCCATACAGCACCAGGTAGGCCACCAGGCCGATGTAGACCCACAGGATCGAGCGGGTCAGCGCCGCCAGCAGCGACAGCAGCGCGGTGGTGAACAACAGGTTGGGAATGACGATGACTGCGAACGTCCACGCATAGCCCTGCCAGCTGATCGGGCCCATGCGCTCGGGATCGACCCAGGGCATGAACGGCGCCAGCCACAGGCCGAACGCGATCAGGATGTAGACCAGCAGCCCGGCCGCCAGGGCGGCAGCGATGCGCCCGGCCAGGTAATCGCGGCGCTTCACCGGGCTGGCGAAGATCAGTTCGGCAGTGCCGAGTTCGAAGTCACGCAACAGCGCGTTGCTGACGAACAGCGCGGTGACCAGCATGCCGAGCAGGGTGAAGATGCCCAGCATCTGCGCGATCACGGTGGGCGCGTTGCTGTGCACGTTGCCGGTGCCGCCACCGATCTGCACGGCGTCGCTGGACGCGGCGGCGAAGGCAAGCAGGGCGAACAGCCCGGCCAGCAGCCACAGCAGCGGGGATCGCAGCTGCTCGCGCAGCTCGAAGCGGAAGAAATTGAAGATCATGGCGTGCTCCGCTCAGGCTGCCGCGCGGGCACGGGCCTGCAGGCGCAGGCGCTGGAAGTACACATCCTCGAGGTCGGGAGCCACGGCCGCGAAGCCGTCGCCAGGGTCGTTGGCGCTGTGCACGTGGATCACCGGGCGACCACCGACCAGGCGGGTGGACAGCACCACGTAGCGTGCCTCGTGGTCGGCCAGTTCCGAAGGATCAACCTGCTTGCGCCAGACCTGCTGCTGCAGGGCGTCGATGGCATCGGCCGGGCGCCCGGTCAGCAGCACCTGGCCTTTGTTCATGATCGCCATCGTCGGGCACAGGTCGGTCACGTCCTCGACGATGTGGGTGGAGAGGATCACCGCCACGTTCTCGCCGATCGCCGCCAACAGGTTGAGGAAGCGGTTGCGTTCTTCCGGGTCGAGGCCGGCGGTGGGTTCATCGACGATCACCAGCCGCGGGTCGCCCAGCAACGCCTGGGCAATGCCGAAGCGCTGGCGCATGCCACCGGAGTAGGTGCCCAGCTTGCGCTTGCGCGCGTCCCACAGGTTCACCTGCTGCAGCAGCCCATCGACCACCTCGCGGCGCTGCGCGCGCTGGGTCAGGCCCTTGAGCACGGCGAAATGTTCCAGCAGGTCCAGCGCGCTGACTTTCGGGTACACGCCGAAATCCTGCGGCAGGTAGCCCAGCCGGCGGCGCACCGCGTCCTTGTCGCGCAGCACGTCGATCGGCGCCTCGCCTGGAATGCTGAGCGTGGCCGTTCCGCTGTCGGCCTCCTGCAGGGTGGACAGCGTGCGCATCAGCGACGACTTGCCGGCGCCGTTGGGGCCGAGCAGGCCGAACATGCCGCGCGGGATATCCAGGTTGACGTTGTTGAGCGCATGCACGCCGTTGGCGTACGTCTTGGACAGCGAATCGATCTTCAGCATGTGACGTACACCTTTCCATGGGCGATGTCTGCGCGTTATCCGCGCATCAGCCTCCGTGCGCATCCGCCGTTGGTCATGGGGGGAGAATCCGGCCGTCGTGCGTTGGTAGGGGCGCCGGCCCTGCGGTGCCTACCCGCGCAGCGACGATTCCCGCACCACCAGCTTCACCGGGATGCTCTGGCTCTCCACCGGCTGCCGGCCGATCAGCGCCAACAGGCGTTCCACCAGCAGCTGCCCAGCCTGCTTGGTGTCCTGCTGCACGGTGGTCAGCGCCGGGGACACCGAAGCCGCCAGCGGGATGTCGTCAAAGCCGGTCACCGCCACGTCCTGCGGCACCCGCAGGCCGGCCTCGCGCAGGGCGCGCATCGCGCCGATGGCGATCAGGTCGCTGGCGGCGCAGATCGCATCGATCGGTTCACCGCGTGCCAGCAGCGCCTGGCAGGCTTCCTGGCCCGACGCCTCGGTGGTGATCGCATCGTGCTGCAGTGCCGGTTCGGCGGCCAGGCCGTGGTCCTGCAGGGCCGCGACATGGCCGCGGTAGCGCTCCTGGAATTCGGGGTAATGGCTGGAGGCATGGCCGAGGAAGGCGATGCGGCGGCAGCCCTGCTGTAACAGGTGGGTGGTGATGTCATGCCCGCCCTGGAAGTTGTCGCTGCCGATCGACACGCCCGGCTGGCCGGGCAGGGCGGCGCCCCAGCGCACGAAATGCGTGCCCTGTTCAACCAGCCGCTGCAGGCGATCGCGCGATTCGTGGTAGTCGCCGTAGCCGAGCAGGATGATGCCGTCGGCTTTGTTGCTGTCCTCGTAATCGGCCTGCCAGTCGGTGGACAGCTGCTGGAACGAGACCAGCAGGTCCTGCCCGTGCAGGGCGCAGGCGCGGGTGATCGAGCCGAGCATCGAATGGAAGAACGGGTTGATCAGCGAGTCGTCGTTGGTCGGGTCCTCGAAGAACAGCAGGGCCAGGGTGCCGGCATTGCGCAGGCGCAGGCTGGAGGCGTTCTTGTCGACCTTGTAGTTCAGCTCGCGGGCGATGCGCAGGATGCGCTCGCGGGTCTCGGCGTTGACCATCGGGCTGCCACGCAGGGCCCGCGACACGGTCGGCTGGGAGACCCCGGCCAGGTGGGCGATGTCCAGGGAGGTGGCTTTGCCTTTGATCGTCATGGGAACGCGGGAGGGGGCAGGGGGAGGAGCTTGGGCATGATGCCATGGGCAGACGCCAATGCCCCTCCGGATGTCCACCGAAGCGAGGGTAAGTCATTGCCGGACAAGGAAATCAGTTCAATCCTCCTGCGCGGCCGGGGTCTTCTGACCGGGCGGATGGCGGCGGCAATGCTAAGATGCATCGTTCTCGCATTCCCCCAAATTTCAACAGGGGCGGCCTCGCCTACTGCACCCCCGCCCGGGGCTGTGCTATCACTGGCGGTCTGCCCCTGGACAACGGACGAAGGTACCTATGGCGCGCGGCATCAACAAAGTCATCCTGGTCGGCAATCTCGGCAACGACCCGGACGTGAAGTACACCCAGGGCGGCATGGCGATCACCCGCATCAGCCTGGCCACCACCAGCGTCCGCAAGGACAAGGATGGCAACCAGCAGGAGCGCACCGAATGGCACCGCGTGGTGTTCTTCGGCAAGCTCGGCGAGATCGCCGGCGAGTACCTGCGCAAGGGCAGCTCGGTCTACGTCGAAGGCAGCCTGCGCTACGACAAGTACACCGGCCAGGACGGCGTGGAGAAGTACTCCACCGACATCATTGCCGATGAAATGCAGATGCTGGGCGGCCGCGGTGAAGGCGGTGGCGGCGGCGGTGGTGGCAACTACGGCGGCGATCGTCCGCAGCGCCAGCAGGCTCCGCGCCAGGAGTATGGCGGCGGTGGTGGCGGTGGCGGCCAGCGTGGTGGCCAGGGCGGTGGCTATGGCAACCAGGGCGGCAACCAGGGCGGCGGTTACGGCAACCAGGGTGGCAACCAGCGTCCGCAGCCGCAGCAGGCGCCGCCGATGGATGACTTCGCTGACGACGATATTCCGTTCTGATCGAACGCTCGTTCGCAGCAGAAAAGAAAGCCCCGCTCATGCGGGGCTTTTCTTTTTGCGCGATGCCATCTGCGTTGTGCCTCGCACCATCAGTTTTTCGTGCACCGCGACTTGCAAACAGACAATTTCCTCCCCTATGGTGCAATCGATTGCATTGCTGTGAATCGTTGCGTTTGATACCGGTTGGGAGGCCGGAAGGTGGATGTCCATCCATTCGATCAGACCGGCTCCTTCGAGGGGGCTCACGCGGCGCGATGCGCTGCGCATCGCAGTTGCCGGCAGCATTGGCCTGGGGGCCGCGACAATCGCGGGCGCATTGCCCGCATTCGCCGCCACGGCGCCACTCAAGGGCAACCTGAAGCATTCCGTCGCACGCTGGACCTTCCCGCAGCTGTCCGTTGCCCAGCTCTGCACGACGGTGAAGGACATCGGCTTTGCCGCGATCGACCTGGTCGGCCCGGAAGACTGGCCCACGCTGAAGGCGAATGGCGTGTACAGTTCGATGTGCAACGGCGCGGAACTGGGCCTGACCAAGGGCTTTGCCGGCCGCGAGTTCCACGACCAGCTGGTGGAACGCTACACGCGGCACATCGATCTGGTCGCCGATGCCGGCTATCGAAACCTCATCTGCTTTTCCGGCAACCGCAACGGTATGGACCCGCAGGACGGCATGGCCAATGCCGAGGCCGGGCTCAAGCGCATCCTCGGGCATGCAGAGAAGCGCGGCGTGGTGCTGGTGATGGAGCTGCTCAACTCCAAGGTCGATCATCGCGACTACCTGTGCGACCACTCCGCGTGGGGTGTGGAGCTGTGCCAGCGGCTCGGCTCGGACAATTTCGGCCTGCTCTACGACGTCTACCACATGCAGATCATGGAGGGCGACATCATCGCCACCATCGGCAAGCATCACGCCTGCTTCAAGCACTACCACACCGCAGGCGTGCCCGGCCGGAACGAGATCGGAGACCAGCAGGAGCTCCACTATCCAGCCATCTGTCGCGCGATCCGCGACACCGGTTTCAAGGGGTATCTGGCGCAGGAGTTCACGCCTGCAGCGCCCGATCCCGTTGCCTCATTGCGCGAGGCGATCCGCCTCTGCGACGTCTGAAACGATATCCACCCAGGTGAGAAACCCATGGCAGATAATCACTACGACGCCATTGTTGTTGGCTCGGGAATCAGTGGCGGTTGGGCGGCGAAGGAGCTGACCGAGAAGGGCCTGAAGGTCCTGATGCTGGAACGCGGGCGCAACATCGAGCACGTCAAGGACTACGTCAACGCGATGAAGGAGGCGTGGGATTTCCCGCACCGCAACCGGCCAACGCAGGCGATGAAGGCCGCCTTCCCGGTGCTGATGCGCGACTACGGCCTGGCCGAGAACCTGGAAGGGATGTGGGCCAACGAGCAGGACTCACCCTACATCGAGACCAAGCGCTTCGACTGGTTCCGTGGCTACCACGTCGGTGGTCGTTCCTTGATGTGGGGGCGGCAGAGCTATCGCTTCTCCGATCTGGATTTCGAGGCCAACCTCAAGGACGGCATCGCCACCGACTGGCCGATCCGCTATGCCGACATCGCGCCGTGGTACGACCATGTAGAGAGGTTCGCCGGCATCGCCGGCACGCGCGAAGGACTGGACGTGCTGCCGGACGGCGAGTTCCTGCCGCCGATTCCCTTGAACATCGTCGAGAAGGACGTGGCCGCGCGCATCAAGAAGGCCTTTGGCGGAACGCGGCACATGATCCACTCGCGCACCGCCAACATCACCCAGCCGATGCCCGAGCAGGGGCGCGTGAACTGCCAGTACCGCAACAAGTGCATCCTGGGCTGTCCCTTCGGTGCCTATTTCTCGACCCAGGCGGCGACGCTGCCAGCGGCGATGAAGACCGGCAACCTGACCTTGCGGCCGTTCTCGATCGTCAAGGAAGTGCTCTACGACAAGGATCGCAAGCGTGCGCGCGGCGTGGAGGTCATCGATGCCGAGACTGGGCAGACCTACCAGTACACCGCCAAGGTCATCTTCCTCAATGCATCGTCGTTCAACTCGACCTGGCTGCTGATGAATTCGGCCACCGACGTCTGGGACGGCGGGCTGGGCTCTTCGTCCGGCGAGTTGGGGCACAACGTGATGGACCATCATTTCGGTGCGGGCGCCTCGGGCCGGGTCGAGGGCTACGAAGACAAGTACTACTTCGGCCGCCGTCCGTGCGGTTTCTACATTCCGCGCTTCCGCAACGTCGCGGCCGACAAGCGCGGCTACCTGCGCGGTTTCGGTTACCAGGGCGGTGCCAGCCGCACCGGCTGGTCGCGCGAGATCGCCGAGCTCAACATCGGCGCCGATCTGAAGGAGGCACTGACCGTGCCGGGTGACTGGCGCATCGGCATGACCGGGTTCGGTGAAATGCTGCCGCACCACGACAACACGATCCGCCTGGACCACGACCGCAAGGACAAATGGGGACTGCCGGTGCTGGCGATGGACGTGTCCATGCGCGCCAATGAACTGGCGATGCGCAAGGACATGGCCGCCGACGCGGCCGAGATGCTGGAGGCGGCCGGCGTCAAGGACGTAAAGATGCACGACAACGACTATGCCCCGGGCAAGGGCATCCACGAGATGGGGACCGCACGCATGGGACGTGATCGGAAAAGCTCGGTATTGAATGCGCACAACCAGGTCTGGGATGCACCCAATGTCTATGTGACCGACGGTGCCTGCATGACCTCCAGCGCCTGCGTGAATCCCTCGCTGACCTATATGGCGCTGACCGCGCGCGCGGCCGACCATGCGGTACGCGAACTGAAAGCGGGGAACCTCTGATGGATCGCCGCGAACTGTTGAAGATGATCGTTGCCGCTACCGGAGCGGCCATGGTTGGCCTGCCTGCGCTGGTGCATGGCAAGGTGCCGGCTGCCGGGGCGATGCCCGCGTTCTCCGATGCCGACATCGGCATGCTGGACGAGATCGCCGAAACCATCCTGCCGCGGACAAGGACGCCCGGGGCCAAGGACGCGGGTGCCGGTGCGTTCATGGCGACGTTCGTCAGCGACTGCTACACCGCCCGGCAGCAGGCGACGTTCCGCGCCGGCCTGGCCGACATCGACACGCGCGCCGGTGGCCGTTTCGTATCGCTCACGCCGGAAGCCCGCACCGGGTTGCTGCGAACGCTGGACGCCGAAGCCAAGGCACGCAATGCCGACGTGACCGAGACCGGCACTCCCGAGGAAGGCGAGGCCATGCCGCATTACTTCACGATGATCAAGCAGCTGGCCATCTTCGGCTTCTTCACTTCAAAGGTCGGGGCGACCGGTGTGCTGCAGTACGTCGCCGTGCCGGGCCGCTACGATGGTGACCTGTCCTATGTCCCCGGTACGCCCGCGTGGGGGACCAGCTGATGGACGCCACCCTGATGATCCGCCCTGCGTTGATCACGGCCGGCCTGCTGGCCGCTGCATCTGCATTCGCTCAGGACGGCGCCGACGCTGCGCGTGACCCGAAGAAGACCGAAGTGTGGACGCCCGTGCCCGCAGTCGTGGCCACGCCGGCAGGCAAGGCGCCGTCCGACGCCATCGTGCTGTTCGATGGCCAGGATGTCTCGGCGTGGGAGGCAGAGCAGGGCGGGCGCGTGCCCTGGACGGTTGCCGATGGCGCCATGACCGTCGTTCCGGGCAGCAAGGGCATCCGCACCCGGCAACGCTTCTGCGATGTCCAGCTGCATGTCGAATGGCGTACCCCCACCGAGACGAAGGGCTTCGACGGCCAGAACCGGGGCAACAGCGGCATCTTCCTGCAGGAACTGTATGAGCTGCAGGTGCTCGACAGTTACAACAACCCGACGTATGCCAACGGCCAGGCGGGTTCGATCTACAAGCAGGCCATGCCACGGGTGAACGCCTCGCGCGCACCGGGCCAGTGGCAGGTCTACGACATCATCTGGAAGGCACCGCGCTTCTCGCAGGGCGGCGGCCTGACGTCGCCCGCGCGCATCACCGTGCTGCACAACGGCGTACTCGTGCAGGACGACACCGTGCTGGCAGGCAGGACCGAGTACATCGGTGCGCCTTCGTACGCACCCCATGCGTGCGCGCCGCTCTATCTGCAGGAGCATGACTCCAGAGTCAGCTACCGCAACATCTGGGTGCGCGAACTGTAGCGGCACGCGGCCGGCGTGGTCGCCGGCCGCCTACTTCGCCAGATAGCTGGCGAGGTCGTCGATCTCCTGCTGCGACAGCTGGGCAAAGGGCGGCATCAATCCTCCGCCCTTCCTGATCTTGTCCTTGACCTGGGCGGGCTGAAGCCGCTTGCCGACGTCGGTGAGCGCCGGGAAGGTAGGCGGTACGCCGGCGCGTTCAGCACCGTGGCAGGCAGTGCAGTGCTGGGCATAGAGTTTCGCGCCGGCGGCAGGATCGTCCTTGGCCCGGGCTGCCGTTGAAGTGCTCATGCCGCCCAGAGCCAGGGCCAGGGCCAGGATCATCTTCATGTGGGGCTCCTTGATGCGTCAGCGCCGTGCACGGGTGGGCACGTTGGCGGGCAGGTGTTCACGCAGGTAGTCCGCGCCGGTCTGGATGACCTTGGCCGGGTCGCGTGGCTGGTCGTGTTCGACGATGTACCACTGCACCTTGGCCGCCGCAGCGGCGGGCAGGATCGCGTTCCAGTCCAGCACGCCCTGGCCCACCGCGGCGAATCCGCCTTCATCCTGGGCCTGGCCCTTCGGCGCATTGTCCTTGGCGTGCACCGCAAACACGCGTCCACGGAATTTTCCCAGCATCACCGCCGGGTCCAGGCCCGCGCGTGCAACCCAGGCCAGGTCCAGCTCGGTCTGCAGGTCGGGCCCGGCCGCTGCGAACAGCAGCTCCAGCCCGGTCTGACCGTCGAAGTCGGCCAGCTCGAAATCGTGGTTGTGATAGGCCAGGCGCATGCCCTTGCCGCGCACCTGCTTGGCGATGCGGCCCAGCTCCTTGCCCAATGCGGTCCAACCCGCGGCATCGGTTGGGCGGTCCTTCTGGTCCAGGTAAGGCACCACCAGCGTGCTGTTGCCGATCGAGCGGTTGAAGGCCACCACGCCATCCAGGTTGTCGCGCAGCTCGGCCAGTGGCACGTGCGACGAAACCGCCTTGATCGAATACCGGTCCAGCAGCTGCTTGAGTTCGGTGGCGCTGGTGTTCTGCGTACCGACCGTTTCCACCGCACGGACGCCCGCGTCGTGGACGATCTTCAACTGCTGATCGAGCGAGCCTGCATTGCGCAGGGTGTACATCTGCACCGCGATCGGCTTCTGCGTGGTGGCGGCTTCGCTCGCGAAGGCGGGCAGGGCAGCGAGCAGCAGGATGAGACTTGCACTTCTACGGAAAAGAGCTTTCATCAACAGATCCTCCCGGAATTCAACCGATGGTGGTCCAGGCACGTGACCTGGCTGATGCAATGACGCGATCGACGATCCGTGCCGAGCGCAGGCCGTCTTCGAAGGTAGGCAGGCCCTGCGGCCGCTCGCCTTCAATGGCGCGATAGGTGTCGGCCACAAACGCCTCGAAACACTGGGCGTAGCCCTGTGCATGCCCGGCCGGCAGCACGGAAAGGCGGCGTTGTTCGGCGCTGCCGGCACCGGGGCCGCGCATGAAGGTTTCCTCGCGCTGATCGGGCAGGCCGATCCAGAGTCGTTCGGCATCCTCCTGGTTGAAGACCACGCTGGCCTTGGCGCCATCGATCTCGAACCAGAGGCGGTTGTGGCGTCCGGCCGAGACCTGGCTGACCGTCAATGACGCCAGCGTGCCGGCGCCGGTCCTGAACATCGCTGCGGCCACGTCTTCGCTGGTGACAGCCTGCATCGCGCTGGCGGCCGTTGGCGTGCTGAAGCTCTGCCCGCTGACGGCGCCACGCTCGGCGATTACCGTGGAGAACGCCGCGTTCACTTCGGCGAAGCCCTCGCCACTGACCCATTCGACCAGGTCGCACCAGTGCGAACCGATGTCGGCGAACACGCGCGACGTGCCTCCCAGCGCGGGGTCCACGCGCCAGTTGTTGCTGGCCGGATCCAGCAGCCAGTCCTGCAGGTAGCTGCCGTGGATCAGGTGCAACGGCCCCAGATCGCCCTGGGCGATGCGTGCGCGCGCCTCTCGGACCACTGGGTGGTAGCGGTAGACGAAGGGCACCGTGGCAACCAATCCGGTCGATGCGGCCAGCGCCGCCAGCGCCTGTGCATCGTCCAGCGTCGTCGCCAGCGGTTTCTCGCAGATCACGTGCTTGCCGGCTTCCAGCGCAGCCTGTGCCATGGCGCGGTGCAGATGGTTGGGCGTGCACACGTGCACCACCTGTACCTGCGGATCGGCGATCACCTCCTCGATATCCCGGTAGGCGCGCGGGACATTCCAGGACTGCGCGGTCTCATGCGCGCGCTGCGGTGACGAGGCGGCTACGCCGCGCACCTCGGCACCGGCCAGCAGTGCGGCACGACGATGCACTGCACCGATCATGCCAGCGCCGACGATGGCGATTCCAAGCTTGGGCATCGACGGGGATCCTCAGGGTGTGGAGGGCGCGGCCGTGACCGTCGGCCGGTCGCGGAACAGCAGCAGGAAGGCGATCAACACCACCAGTGCAACGCCGGCCGGGAACAGCCAGATCTGCTGCCAGTCGGGGCCGGCCTCGGTGGTGAAGTGCTCCACCACCGCGCCGGACAGGAAGGTGCCGATCAGCATTCCGACGCCGTAGGTAGCCAGGGTGATGAAGCCCTGCGCGCTGCTGCGCGCGGCGGGGCCGGCATGCGCATCGGTGTAGATCTGGCCGGTGACGAAGAAGAAGTCGTAGCAGATGCCGTGCAGCACGATGCCGATCACCAGCAGCGAGAAGCCGCTGCCCGCATCGCCGAAGGCGAACATGGCGTAGCGCACCACCCAGGCGGCCATGCCGACCGCCAGCATGGTCTTCACCCCCAGCCGCACGAACAGGAACGGCATGGCCAGCATCAGCAGCACTTCGGAGACCTGGCCCAGCGACTGCAGGCCTGCTGCGCCGCGCACGCCCAGGTCGTTGAGATACGGATTGGTGAAGTTGTAGTAGAACGACAGCGGGATGCAGATGGCGATGGACGCCAGGAAAAACACCAGGTAGGCGCGCGACTTCAGCAGTCGCAACGAATCCAGCCCCAGGATCTGCCCCAGTCCGGCATCGCGCTGCTGCGCCAGCGGTGGCGTGTGCGGCAGGGTGAATGCATACAGGCCCAGCACCAGCGATGCCAGCGCGGCCATGCGGAAGGTGAGTTCAAGCCGATGGGCCTGTTCCCAGCCCAGCCAGCCGATCAGCACGCCTGCGACGATCCAGCCGATGCTACCGGCCACGCGTACCAGCGGGAACTGTTTCTCGGGCGACTGCATGTGCCGCATCGCCACGCTGTTGGCCAGTGCCAATGTCGGCATGAACAGCAGCATGTAGCCCATCACGCAGGCGGAGAACATGCTGAAGCTGGTGGCGGTGGACGCCAGCCACATCAGCACCGCCCCGGCCAGGTGCAGCACCGCGAGGATGCGCTGCGCCGCGAAGTAGCGGTCGGCGATCAGCCCGACCAGGAACGGCGCCACGATGGCGCCGATGGACTGGCTGAGGAAGGCGGTGGCCACCTGGCTGGCGCTGGCCTGCAGCGGGCCCTGCACCAGGTAGGTTCCGAGGGTGACGAACCACGCCCCCCAGATGAAGAACTGCAGAAACATCATCGCGCCCAGGCGCGACATGGCGTGCGTCATGGCTTGCCCTCCCGGGGCGGTCTTGGCTCAAATTCCCAGCATGCGGTGCAGTGATGCGGCGTCCGTGCCACTGTCGGCAAAGTCGTCGAAGTCGCGTTCGGTCACGCGGATGATGTGGTCGCGGATGAAGGCGGCACCCTCGCGTGCGCCGTCCTCGGGGTGCTTCAGGCAGCATTCCCATTCCAGTACCGCCCAGCCGGGGAAGTCGTATTGGGCGAACTTCGAGAAGATCGCCTTGAAGTCGATCTGGCCATCACCGAGCGAACGGAAGCGGCCCGGACGCTCGATCCAGTCCTGGTAGCCGCCATACACGCCGCTGCTTGCGCTGGGGCGATACTCCGCGTCCTTGACGTGGAAGATGCCGATGCGCGCGTGGTAGCGGTCGATGAAACCCAGGTAGTCCATCTGCTGCAGCAGCAGGTGGCTGGGGTCGTACAGGATCTTGGCGCGGGGGTGATGATCCACCACATCGAGGAAGCGTTCGAAGGTCGCGCCATCGTGCAGGTCCTCGCCCGGGTGGATCTCGAAGCAGAGATCCACGCCGCAGGCATCGAAGGCATCGAGGATCGGGCGCCAGCGGCGGCCGAGTTCGGCGAAGGCTTCTTCCACCAGTCCCGGTGGGCGCTGCGGCCAGGGATAGAAATAGGGCCAGGCCAATGCGCCGGAGAACGTGGCATGCGCGGTCAGCCCCAGCCGCTGGCTGGCTTTGGCGGCCAACAGAAGCTGCTCCACCGCCCAGGCCTGGCGGGCCGTGGGATCGCCACGTTTGTCCGCGGGTGCGAATCCGTCGAACAGGCTGTCGTAGGCCGGATGGACCGCGACCAGCTGCCCCTGCAGATGGGTGGACAGCTCGGTGATCTGCACGCCATGACCGGCCAGCATGCCGGCGAGGTCGTCGCAGTACGCCTGGCTGCGCGCGGCCTCGGCCAGATCGAACAGGTGGGGCGCGGAGGTGGGGACTTGTACGCCAGAATAGCCCAGACCCGCGGCCCATCCGGCCAGCGTGTCCAGCCGATCAAAAGGAGCCGTGTCGCCGATGAACTGCGCCAGGAACAGCGCTGGACCCTTGAGCGTCTTCAACGTGATTCGCCCTCGATGCAATCGATTGCATTATCCTAGCAGGGGCTTACGCAGGACCTGTTGTGCAGTGCACAGCGGGCGGGAGAACTAACGCCATGGCCACCATCTACGACATCGCAAAGCACGTCGGCGTCTCCGCCGGCACCGTGTCGCGTGCACTGTCGCGGCCGGACAAAGTGCTGCCGGCCACGCGCACGCGCATCGAGCAGGCCGCCGCGGCGTTGGGCTACGTGCCCAACACGGTCGCCCGCACGCTCAAGACCCAGCGCAGCGGCAAGATCCTGGTCACGGTGCCGGATATCGCCAACCCGTTCTTCGCGCAGATCCTGCAGGGCGCGGAAGACGCCGCGCAGGCTGTCGGCTATGCGGTGCTGCTGGGCGATACGCAGGACCAACCCGACCGCGAGGAGCGCTACGCGCAGATGCTCCGGCGCAACGAGGCCGACGGCATGATCGTGCTTGGCCATCGCCTGCCACCGACGGCGTGCGAGATTGTCCAGCAGAGGGGGGCTGCCGCGCCGGTGGTCAACGGCTGCGAGTTCGATCCCGCGCTGGGCCTGCCCAGTGTGCACATCGACAATACCGCCGCCGCACGCGCCGTCATGGAGCACTTGTACGCACTGGGCCATGAACGGATCGCCGTGGTCGGTGGGCCGCCGGACAATCCCCTGCACCAGCAGCGCCTGGAAGGGGTGCGGGCGGCCGGCAAGGCGCGCGGCCGCCTGCGCCAGCTGAGCATCGTGCCCGGGGATTTTTCAGTGGAATCCGGCCATGCAGCTGCCATGGCGCTGCTGGACGGCACGTCCGCACCAACGGCGATCTTCTGCTTCAGCGACCAGATGGCGCTGGGCACCCTGGCGGCCTGCCGGGAGCTGGGCATCCGCGTGCCGGAAGACCTGTCCATCGTCGGCTTTGATGATCTGGCGTCTTCCCGCTACCTCACGCCGCCATTGACGACCATCCGGCAGCCGATGCGGGAAATCGGCGCGCGCGCGGTCAACCTGCTGCTCGCCATCATCGAACAGGTGGATGTTCCGCTTCAACAGACGCTGGATTTCAGCCTGATGGTGCGGGGATCGACGGCTGCGCCCCGACGCAGGTGACCACGGGGTGGGGCCGCGGGAGGGTGGCAGCCGGCCCGCGCGATATCGTGCAACCTTGATCCCGAATTGACGCAAAGCTGTCAGACTCATCGCAGGCAGCCCGGCAAGGGCCGTAGCAGCAGGTGCGATCGCGCAAGGGGGGCGGCAATGCCATTCTTCACCGATTCGGCGGAAGGCGCGGTCGAAGGCATTGGCGCGGCACGTCGCATCGGCTGGATGCGTTTCGTCGGCAATGGACTGGGAGCGATCCCCATCGCCTCGATCATGCTTGAACGCCAGGATGGCGGGCTGGCGTGGGTCCTGCTGCTGCTCAACGCGCTGGCGTGGCCGGCACTGGCATTGCTGCTGACCCAGCGCTCCCGCCAGCCGGCGGTCGTCCAGTTCCGCTGCATGGTGGCCGACTCCTTCTTCGGCGGTGGCTGGATCGCCTTCATGGCGTTGAGCGCGGTGCCCAGCGCACTGTTCGCCGCGCTGCTGGTGGCCGACAAGATCGCCGCCGGTGGCGTGCGCCTGGCGATGCGCGCCACGCTGGCCCTGCTGCTGGGCTTCGCACTCACCTGGTGGCTGCTCGGCTTCCCTTACCAGCCGGTCACCTCGCAGCGCACGATCGTGCTGAGTGTCCCGTTCCTGTTCGTGTATGGCATCGGCCTCAGCATTCTCAGCTGGCAGCTGGCGCGCCGGGTCAAATCGCAGAACCGTCAGCTGCAGCGGCTCAGCCGGATGGACCCGCTGGTCGAGCTGGCCAACCGTGGCTTCCTGATCCTGCGTGCGCAGCAGGCGCTGGACAAGGCACAAGGGCAGGGCAGCTTTGCCTGCCTGCTGATGCTCGATGTGGATGATTTCAAGCGCATCAATGACTCGCATGGCCACCGCGCCGGTGATGAGGTGCTGCGGCATATTGCGGCGACATTGCGCACCTTTGCCCGGCCCGGTGATACGCCCGCGCGGCTGGGGGGCGATGAGTTCGTGGTGCTGCTGCGCGACTGCGCGCCCATCGATGCGATGCATGTGGCCGAGCGGGTGCGCCTGCACCTGCTGGAGGCCGCGCGGCAGGCCACGCCGGGCGTGGAGTTCAGCGTGAGTATCGGCATTGCCGCGACGCCGCGTGGCGGTAGTGTCGAGGACTGGTTGGCACTGGCCGACCGCGCGCTCTACCACGCCAAGCGGCAGGGCAAGAACACAGCCAGCTACGGCGAGTGAGTGCGGCACGGCTGCCGCCGAACGAGGCCGAAACGCCCGTTCATCCTGCACGCGGAATCGGCACGCCAATCCTCTACCATGGGCCACCCCGCCCGGACGCGCCGCCCATGCAAGACGCCCTCGTTGCCCAGCCCAAGCCCCCCGTTGCGAGGATCGCGGCCTGGCTGATGATGCTGTTGGGCATGTGGCTGGCGCTGAAGCTCGGCCTGGTGGTGACGCTTCTGTCGGGCCTGCTGGTGTTCCAGCTGACCCATGTGCTGGCGTCCACCGTGGAAGGCAAGCTGCCGCCGGGACGGGCGCGGGCGATCGCGGTGATCGTGCTGTCGGCGATCATCATCAGCGCGCTGGTGCTGGCCGGCATCGGCGTGGCCTCGTTCTTCCGCAACGAGACCGGTGGGCCGGACGCGCTGCTGGCACGGCTGATGGATATCCTCAATTCGTCGCGCCACCAGGTTCCAGCGCTGCTGCAGCCGTATATCCCCGAGGACATGCCGGCGCTGCGTGCGGCGCTGAATGACTGGGCCGCCGAGCACCAGCGCCAGCTGGGCGTGGCCGGTACCTCGGTGGTTCAGGTGGGTGTACGCGTACTGATCGGCATGGTGCTGGGCGCGATGATTGCGCTGTACGACGAACTGCCGCTGCCGACGATGGGGCCGCTGGCGCAGGAGCTGATCGGGCGCACCAGCCGCCTGGCCACCGCGTTCCGCCAGGTGGTGTTCGCGCAGGTGAAGATCTCCCTGCTCAACACTATTTTCACCGCCATCTTCCTGCTGGGCGTGCTGCCGTTGTTCGGCGTGCACCTGCCCCTTTCCAAGACGCTGGTGCTGATCACCTTCATCGCCGGCCTGCTGCCGGTGGTGGGCAACATCATCTCCAACACCATCATCAGCATCGTCGCGTTGTCGGTCTCGTTCTATGTGGCTGTGGCCGCGCTGTTGTACCTGATCGTGATCCACAAGCTGGAGTACTTCCTCAATGCGCGCATCGTCGGTGGCGAGATCCAGGCGCGTGCCTGGGAGCTGCTGCTGGCCATGCTGGTGATGGAGGCGGCCTTCGGCCTGCCGGGCCTGGTCGCCGCGCCGGTGTTCTATGCCTACGTGAAGCGCGAACTGGTCGACCAGCGCTGGATCTGACGCGGCTGGGCATGACGTATTTGTCCCGGTTCGAATGTTCGCGCGGCCTTGTCGGTGCGTTCGCGGTCGGCAGGGTATACCCACCGCCACGGTTGGCCCGCGAGTGGCTTGGCGCCTGTGTAGCCGGCCGTTACAGTGTTCGGCACTACAGGGGAAATGTGCATGGCCCGCAAGGCGTCGCCCATCGGATTGCGGACCTGGGTCTGGATCCTGGCTGGGCTGTTCGTAGTCTGTACGCTGCCGCTGATGGCCATCGCACTGGTGCAGGGCACGCTGCGCTTCACGGCCGCCGAGGACAACCTGGCCAGCCTGCGCCAGCTGCGGCAGACCTTCGACCTGGCCAACCTGGTGTCGGCCGAACGCGGCCCCGGCAACAGCCTGCTGGGGGCCGACCCGGCCGATGCGGCCGAGCAGGCACGGCTGGCCGCGCAGCTGGCGGCCGCGCGCAAGCGGGTCGACGCTGCCCTGCTGCAGCTGGACACCGTGTTCAAGGCTGATCCGGGAGTGGTCGACGAGCAAGGGCTGCTGGCCGACGCGCAACGTCGCCTGCAATCGGCGCGGGCTGCGGTCGACCGGGTCGTGGCGCAACCCCATGACGCACGCCGCGTGGAGGAGGTGGAGCGTGCGATCAGTGGCATGTTCGCCGTGGTCGATCGCCTGCACCTGCTGACCTCGGCACAGATCAACGTGCTGGTCAGCGCCGACCGTGAAGCAGCGATTCCGGCGATGCAGGGCCAGGTGCTGATCGATCTTCGCGAGCATGGTGGCCGCCTGGCCTCGAATGTGATGGCGCCGGTGGCGGTGCCAGGGGCATGGCGGGAGGAACAGGTACGCGCTGCACTGCAGACCGAGGGTCGCCTGTTGGAGCTGTGGCGGTTGGCGGGCAGCCACGAGTCGGTGTTCCGCAGTGACCCGGAATTGTCATGGCACTGGGACATGGCGCGTCGGCAGTTCTTCGGCGAATCGCTGCCGATGATCGAGCAGTTGATCGAAGATGGCCGCCGAGGCCTGCCGCCGCCATGGACCGCCGCCGAATTCACCACGCGCTACGTGCCGACCCTGCAGTCGCTTGAGGCGCTGCGTGATGGCTACCTGAGCGTGTCCATCGCCCGCTTTGAACGCACCCGCAATCGCGAGGCCATGCGCCTGGCCGTGCTGGTGGCGACCGCGCTGGGCACACTGGTGGTGCTGGGCGTGGCATTGCGCATTGCCCATCGGCAGATCCTGCAGCCGTTGCTGCAGGCGCAGGCGCAGGTGATCCAGCTTGCGTCGGATGCACCCGGTCCGGAGCAGCATGTCACCCACCCGCTGGCCGAGATGCAGCGCTTGTTCGACGCCATCGAAGTACTGCGTGGGAAATCGCGCGAGCGCTCGGCACTGACCAGCGAGCTGCGCCAGCTCGCTGGCACCGACGAGCTGACCGGATTGTTGAACCGGCGCGCGCTGGATGAGGTGGTGCAGCAGAGACACGCGGGGGGCGATGCAAGCGCCGTGGTGATCCTGCTGGACGTGGATCGCTTCAAGGCGATCAACGATGGCCATGGTCATGATGCCGGCGACGAAGTGCTGGTGCGGGTGGCGCAGTTGTTGCGGCATCAGCTGCGCCGCAGCGACAGCATCGCCCGTTATGGCGGCGAGGAATTCCTGGTGCTGCTGGCCGACGGTGATCTGGCCGGTGGCCGCCAGCTGGCCGAGTCATTGCGATTGGCCCTGCAGCAGATGGACATCGCGCTGGCCGGCGGCACCGTGCTGCGGGTGACCGCCAGTTTCGGCGTGGCCGAGGGCGGCACCGACGCGCTGGGCTGGCGCACCCTGCTGCGTGCCGCCGATGCGGCCATGTACCGGGCCAAGGCGCAGGGGCGTGATCGGGTACGGGTGGCGGGTGGCGGTCGCATCACGCGCTGATGGCACGCCTCAGCCGATGCGTGCATGCACCCGCCGCAGCGTCCGCGCGATCATCCGGCGCGCGATCGGACGTGGTACCGATAAGCCACGCCAGCGCAGCGCACCCACCCGGAAGGTGGCGGTGGCGGTGGCCAGTACGTTGCCTGCCGGGTCAGTCAGCCAGCCACGCGTGAAGGCGATGCTCCCCTTGCTGTGCTCGACTTCGCCCCAACCGATGATGCGCCCGGGTCGTGCCGGACTGACGAAACTGGTCTTGGATTCCACCGTGACCGCGATGCGGTTGGCGGGCAGTGTGGCGTAGATCGCCGGCCCCATGCAGTCATCCAGCATCGCCGACAGGAAGCCTCCCTGCACGTTGCCCATCGGGTTGGTCAGCATCGGCCCGGCGTCGAACTCGACATGGATGCGGCGCAGTGCGTCGTCGTAGTCGACGAATCGCCAGCCGAGCAGGGTGCCCGCCTGGGAGGGCGGCAGATCACCGTTGACCACGCTGTAGAAGATCGATTCGGGATTCATGGGAGCCTCGATGGAGGGGGAGGAGGGAGCACGCATCAGGACAGTGCCAACAGGGACAGCACGAATCCGATGACCGACAGCAGCACCACCGCGGCGCCGGCGGGCACCGGTGTACGCGCACCGGTGCGTCGCCGCACGCCGGAAGCGACCAGTACCGGCGGCACGGTGGCGACCAGGCAGAACAACTGGAAGGCCAGCAGTTGCGGCAGCGCGAAGTGTCCGCCGAAGAAGATCAGCCAGGCCAGCATCACGCCGGCGCCGGCCAGTGCGATCCAACCGGCGCCGACCACGCGGATGAGTGCCATCAGCAGCAACTGCATGCGCGGTTCGACCTCCTTCCATGGCAGGCCCACGGCCTGGCCGTGGTAGGGCATGAAGTCGGAGCGTTTCAGGTAGGCCGCAGCAAACAGCGAGACAATGAAGAACGCCAACAGGTAGCAGCCGAACGCGAGCCAGGCGAACAGGTCCATGTGGGGGCCATGCGGTTGCGGAGGGGAGCCCCGGTGATGCCGGCGGCCATGCCGGATGCATCGCGAGGTTGCGCGATTCTCGGGCAATGCCCTGTTAGAGGCGTGTCGCGGCGTGGAGGACCGTTCCTCCATCCGCTTTTAACGCGGGTGTGGTGGTGAGGAATGCGTCACACACGTGCCATGCGCCCTATCGCGTTTTCTGTGAAGAGGTCGCAACTGCCCATCCACGCTTCGGTCACCGCCCTGCGCAGACGCTGGGATTCCATCCGACGAGGGACGACGACATGACCCAGCTCACCCTGCCTGAACTGTCCAGGAAAATGGCCGGCATCGATTTCACGATGCTGCAGACCCACGCCGGCGGAGAGATTGCCGGTCGTCCGATGAGCAACAACGGCGACGTGGACTATGACGGTGACAGCTGGTTCTTCACCACCGAAGACACCGACATGGTGCGCGAGATTGAAGCTGACCCCGCCGTCGCGTTGGGTTTTTCCGGCAGCAAGTCGCTGCTGGGCAAGCCACCGTTGTTCGTCCACGTGCAGGGCAGGGCAGCGCTGGTGCGCGACCGGGCCACGATGAGCCAGCACTGGGTGAAGGACCTGGAGCGATGGTTCGAACAGGGCGTGGATACACCGGGACTGGTGTTGATTCACGTGCGCGCCAGCCGCATCCACTACTGGGATGGCGAGGACGAGGGCGAAATCGTGATCTGAGCGGAACCGTGCAGCGCCCGGCCATCGTGTTCCAGGGTCAGCAGTGCGCAGGGTGTGCTGCCGGATCCCCAACATTGGCCAGCTCCGGTGCCAAGGCGTGTTCCACCGCACGCCGCAACAGTGCCGGCGCGACATAGTGCCGGTGCCCGGCGTCGATCAGTGCCATGTACATGCTGCCGAACGCATTGAGGGTCTGCACGCGAGAGCCCAGGCTGATCTCGACATGTCCATCGCTACGCCGCTGCACACGCACGCTGCTGCGGAAACGCAGGTGCCGATCGTCGGCGCCGAGCAGGACTTCGGCGTCGTTGTCCTGCGTATCGATGTGCGAATCCAGCACCGGAAATCGACCAGCGAACAACCGGCTGCGATCGGTGGACAGCAGTGACGACACCGGGCATCCCAGCGGCGACGTGCGCAACCGCAACGGCGCCACCAGTCGGTTTCGCAGCGCCATCAGATGGCCTACGCCGCTGGGCGGATTGCGCAGGAAGCCGTCCAGTACATCGGCCAGCAGTGCCGACGCGGAACGGTGGACCACCTGCGAGGGGTCCAGGCACAGGGTGGTCAGGTCCTGGTAGTGGCTGTGCGGCAGCGCTGTGGGCAGCATGCCATCGGTGGCGGCGGGCCGCGAACGGATGGGATAGGCCGGTGTGGCACGTTCGACGAACCCGCGCAGCGGCCGCATGGGGATGCGGCGCAGCGGGCCGAGCAGGGCACGGGTACGCGCGCAGAGGTGTGCGCACAGGCTGGGAGGCGCCGCCTGCAGCGACAGTTGCAACAGCGGTGCCGCCGCAAGCGAAGTGCCCGAAGGCCAGTGCGATTCCGGAAGCACCTCGGTCAGGCTGGGGATATCGGCGGCATTGCGTTGCACCTGTGCACGCGCCTGCTCGCTCATCGCGCCGGCCAGTTCATTGCTGTGGCAGGACAACGCGAACAGCGCTGGATGTGCAGGATGGTTCGACGCGAACTGGTGCCAGGTGCCGCCGCCGAAGCGCACGGTAAACAGGCAGTCCGGTGGGATGCGGATGCGCCGAAGCGTGCGCGCGAAGGCACCGGGATCTGCCGCCAGCTGCGTGTCGGAGGCGGTGGCGAAACGCAGCTCGGCTCCCGCGCTGCCGGCGATGGCGGTGAACATGCGCGGGCCTGCATGGCGATGAAACGGGTGGCCATCGGCACCGACGGTGAAGCTGTACAGCGAGGAGGCATCCCCGTGCTGCAGGTGCATGCCACCCAGTCGCGCCGAAGGTTCATCCAACGCATCGATGAACGCCGGGTGGTGGCGCTGACGCTGGCCGGCGTCACTCACCAGCGCGTCACCGGCACCGATGCCGAGCTGCGCGATCAGGGTGACTTCGGTCGGACTGCCGCCGTCCTGTGCCGGAAGCTGCACTGCTGGAAACGAACGGCGATCGCGGGTCGAACCAGGCATCGTCATGCTCCTTGGCGGGGCGGATCAGCGGGCGGGGGCCTTGCGACGGGCGCGGGCTTCACGCTTGAGCGGGCCGCCTACCGGGCAGACTTCGGCCGCCCACGAGAACAACGTGTTGGCCAAACGGTCGGGTACCTGCCTGAAGTACACGAACTGGCCGCGTTTTTCGCGTTCGATCAGTCCGGCTTCCTCGAGGATGCGCAGGTGGCTGGACAACGCCGGCTTGCTGAAGTCGAAGCGCTCGGCCAGCTCGCCCGCGCTGAGTTCGCCGGCGCTGAGATAGGCCAGGATCTGCCGGCGGGCGGTGGAGGCAAGGGCTTCGAAGATGCGGTCCATGGCGAGCTAATTAACTAATTCGTTAACTGATACTCCTCCCGCCGGTGGCGGCTGTCAAGCCATGACCCATTGCGCGGCGCGCCCGGGCTTTGCCATCCTCCCTGCTGTTCTCCGTAGCGTGGAATCCCGATGCGTCCTGCGTTCTGGCTGGCTTTGGCCCTGCTGCCCACCCTGGCGGCGGCGCAACCCGCGCGCACGCCCAAGGCCAAGGCTCCGGCGCAGGATCCCTTCAGCGAGTTGTTCGATACCGCCTGCATGCAGCACATCGGGGCCCCGGCGCGGTTGCAGTCGCTGATGGAATCCAATGGGCTGTCGCCGCTGCAGCCCGCCGAAGCCGCCACGCTGTTGCAGGGGCAATCGGGTGTGGCCTGGATGGTGCCCCTGGCCAGTGGCCGTTATGCGGTGAGCTGGGCTGACGATGGCACGTGCACGGTCTACGCCGAGAAGGCCGACGCGGCGGTCGTGCAGAAGGGATTCGCCCGGTTGGTGCAGGCCGCGCCGATGCCGTTGCAGGTGCGCTCGCTGCCGGGACGTGGGCCGCTCTCGGCCGATCAGGTGGCCATCCAGTACGGCTGGGCCACCCCGGGGCAGGGCAAGCTGCAGGTGCGCTTCCGCCTGGTCACGCGGCAGGCCGCCGATGCCGGCGTGCAGGCGATGGCCTCTGCGACGCCGGGTGAAGCGATGCTGGAGCGGGACGCGCCCGGGCCCTGACAGGAGCCACGCCTGCGGTTCAGCCTTTCACGGGGCGTGTGATATATCGTTTATCGATAAATCCATCCCGGGGCGGCGCGTCCACCCCAACACCGGAGGCCGCTTGACCGCTCGTCCCGCCCGCGCCAGACCCGCGCGAGGCCTGTTTGCCCTGGCCCAGGCCGCCGTACAGGCCGTCCGGGCGATGTGCTGGCTGGGCATCCTGGCCGCACTGCTGGCGGTGCCGCTGGTCGCCCACAACCGTCGCTGGCTGCTCGACAGCGTGCATGACGCCGAGGCCGCTGCCGCGCACGGCAATGATCTGTTCCTGCACTTCTGCCTGGGCCTGGGCGCGATCATCGCGCTGCTGGTGCTGTGCCTGCTGTTCCTGCGCCATCTGCTGAGGCTGCTGAAGTCGGCGGCGCGCGAGCGGCCGTTCACCCACGCCAATGCACGGCGGCTGCAGCGCATGGCCTGGCTGATGCTGGCAATGGAACTGCTGTCGATCCTGATCGGTGCCTATTCGGCCTGGATGGGCCCGGATTTCACCTGGATGGAGGTCGGCGGTGGCATGTCGATCACTGGCCTGGTGGCCGTGCTGATGCTGTTCGTGCTGGCGCGCGTGTTCGCCGTGGGCGCAGCGATGCGCGACGACCTCGACGGTGTCATCTGATGGCGATCGTCATCACCCTGGACCGCATGCTGCAGGAACGCGGCATGACCTTGTCCGAGCTGGCCGGGCGCATCGACATCACCCTGGCCAATCTGTCGATCCTGAAGACCGGCAAGGCGCGCGCCATCCGCTTTTCCACCCTTGATGCGATCTGCCGCGAGCTGCAGTGCACGCCCGGCGACCTGCTCGGGCACGACCCGGCGCAGGCACAGGACGCTGACTGAGCGGTCGCTCTTTTCCCTTACCTACTGACGAAACGGACCTGAAATGGAATGGTTGGCTGACCCCTCGATCTGGATGGGCCTTGCAACCCTGGTCGTGCTGGAGATCGTTCTCGGCATCGACAACCTGGTGTTCATCGCGATCCTTGCCGACAAGTTACCGCCGCACCAGCGTGACCGCGCGCGGGTAATCGGCCTGGCGCTGGCCTTGCTGATGCGGCTGGTGCTGCTGGCGGCGTTGGCGTGGATCATGAAACTGACCGAGCCGCTGCTGACGCTGTTCGACCACAGCTTCTCCGGGCGTGACCTGATCCTGTTGGGCGGTGGCCTGTTCCTGCTGTTCAAGGGCACCATGGAGCTGCACGAACGGCTGGAAGGCCGCGAACACCACGAGGATGGCAAGAAGGTCTACGCCAGCTTCGCAATGGTGGTGGCACAGATCGTGGTGCTCGACGCGGTGTTCTCGCTGGACTCGGTGATCACCGCGGTGGGCATGGTCGACAACCTGGGCGTGATGTATGCCGCCGTGACCATCGCGATGGCGCTGATGCTGTTGGCCAGCAAGCCCCTGACGCGCTTCGTCAACAAGCATCCCACGGTGGTGGTGCTGTGCCTGGGCTTCCTGCTGATGATCGGTTTCAGCCTGGTGGCCGAGGGCCTGGGCTACAAGATTCCGAAGGGTTACCTGTACGCGGCGATTGCCTTCTCGATCCTGGTCGAGGCGTTCAACCAGTGGGTGCGTTTCAACCGTGAGCGCAACGAACGCCGCCAGCCGTTCCGCCAGCGCACCGCCGACGCCGTGCTGCGCATGCTGGGCGCGCGCCCGGCCAATGGCCACGACGACGAAAGCGCGGACGAACACGTCGATGCCGAAGAGCGCCTGCAGCCGGCGGAGCACGAGATGATCCGCAGCGTGCTGGGGCTGGCCGATCGCCCGGTGTCGAGCGTGATGACGGTGCGTGCCGACGTGCAGTGGATCGACCTGGCCCGTGGGCAGGAGGATGTGGTGGCACGCCTGGTGGCGTCGCCGCACACCCGCCTGCTGGTGGGTGATGGCGACCTGGACAGCCTGCGCGGCGTGGTGCAGAGCCGCGACCTGCTGGCCGACCTGTTGCAGGGCAGGCCGCTGCAGCTGGAAGGCAACCTGCGCGAGCCGCAGTACGTGCTGTCCAGTGCCAGCGCGCTGCAGGCGCTGGAACTGATCCGCCAGCACCCGGTGCCGTTGGCGGTGGCGGTGGACGAGTACGGCAGCGTGGAAGGCCTGGTGACCGCCAATGACCTGCTGGCGGCCATTGCCGGTGACCTGGTCGATACCCAGGACGAGCGCTATGGCGTAGTCGCGCAGGGCGAGGACCAGTGGGAGGCCGATGGTGCGCTGACTCTGGACGACCTGCAGCGGCTGGCCGGCGTATCGCTGCCGCGCAGTGCCGACTACATGACCATCTCCGGCCTGGTGCTGGAGCGTCTGGGGCGCCTGCCGGACATCGGTGACGCGGTGGAGATTGCGGATGTTCGCATCACCGTACTGGCGATGGAGAAGCGTCGCATCGCCCGCCTGCGGGTGGAGCGCCTGGGGCATCCGTAGCGTCGAGCCATGCGCGATCGGGGTTCTGTAGCGTCGAGCCATGCTCGACGGCTTCCTGAGCAGCCGGGCATGGGCCCGGCTCTACACAACACGACCCGCAGCCGTCACCATGGCGGGCCCGATTTCTGTCATGGATGGTTGCAGTGCTGAGTACGATCGGTTTGTTGATGGGCCTGTATGTGGCCTGGCGCCTGTTCTGGCCACTGCGCATGCCCATCTGGATGAAGGTCGTGCTGTCGTTGCTGCTGGTGGGCGTGGCCGTGCAGCTGCGCATCGTCGCCACCTTCTGGGGCACGATGGCCTCGCCAGAGATCCCGAAGCTGGCCATCGCCGTTCTGGCCACCGGCTCCACGGCGGTACTGCTGCTCGCCTTGATGATGCTGGTACTGGATGCCGGCCTGCTGCTTTCGCGCCTGCTGCGTTGGCCGCGCATCGTATCGGTCCTGCGCGCCTCGAAGCTGCGGCCGTTGGCCGGCCTGCTGGCGCTGCTTGTGAGTGGCTATGGCATCAGCCAGGGCATGGCCGTGCCCCAGCCTCGGCAGATCGACGTGGCGATCAAGGATCTGCCTGCTGCATTCGACGGCTATCGCGTGCTGCAGCTGACCGACATCCATGCCAGCCGCCTGCTGACCGGCGACTGGGTGCGCAGGGTTGTGGACGAGAGCAACGCACTGACACCGGACCTGATCGTGATCACTGGCGATCTGATCGACGGCAGTGTCGAGGCCCGCCGTGACGACGCGCGCCCGCTCGCGGACCTGCGGGCGCCGGACGGCGTCGTCGCCATCACCGGCAACCACGAGTACTACGCGCAGTACCAGGCGTGGATGCAGGCGTTCCGCGCGCTGCACATGCAGGTGCTGGAGAACAGCCACCTGCAGGTGCGGCGCGGCGATGCTGCGCTGACCATCGCCGGCGTCACCGATCCGGTGGCGGCACGCTATGGCCTGCCGCTGCCGGATCTGGAGACCGCGCTGGCCGGTGCCGATCCGTCTGCACCGGTGATCCTGCTCGATCACCGCCCGCGCAATGCGCGCGAGGCGGCCGCGCGCGGCGTGAAGATGCAATTGTCCGGGCATACCCACGGCGGGCAGATCTTTGGTATGGACCAGCTGGTGAAACGAGCCAACGGCGGCTATGTCTCCGGCCGCTACGACGTGGACGGGATGACACTGTACGTGAGCAACGGTGCCGGTCTATGGGCAGGTTTCCCGGCGCGCATCGGTGTGCCGTCGGAGATCACCCTGATCACGCTGCGCCGCGCGCCTTGACCTGAAGTGGGGTCAGATCCCATTCCCGCAGGTAAAGGCATCTGGCGCCAGCCCCTCAGGCCGCCCGCAGCGGGGGCCGCACATGCACACTTCGGCGCAGCGCCTGCGCCCGCTTGGCGATCCAGCGCACCACGAAGGCGGTGAACAGCAGCGCCGACGGCACCGCATACCAGAAGTTGCCCGGAACGCGCTTGAAGTACGAGTAGGTAAACACCGCCGCAATGATCCACATACCGGTGACGTGCAGGCGACGCCAGGCGGTGGGTCCCATGCGCCGGGCGAGCCCCCGGTGCGAGGTGATGGCCATCGCCAGGATGGCAATGTAGCCCACCGTGCCCGGGAGGTTGGCCAGCGCGGATCGTGCTGGCCAGAACGCCGGGTTGAGGACGCCGAAACTGGTGATCGCGACTGCATGCAACAGGTGCGAGAACGCGAAGGACAGGCCGATGATGCGCCGTTCGCGCAGCAGGAAGCGGGTGAACGGGCCGGGCAGAAGGCTGGCGAACGACGATGCCGTGAACGCTGCCAGGAACAGCAGGAACGATGTGCGCGCAGTGACCCGGATCGCGGCTCGGCTGCCTTCGGCTGCATCGGGATACAGGGCGAAGGCCGCCAGCGCGAAGGCGATCAGGACCACGGCGATGGCCACGAACAGGCGCCAGCCGTGCAGGAAGGGAGTATTGGATGCAGCCATGGTGAGACCTCGAAGTAGGGGGCGGGTCGTGCCGGCCGCCGGCCGGCCAAGGAACGGGTAGTGCCGGCCGCTGGCCGGCCAAGGAACGGGTAGTGCCGGCCGCTGGCCGGCAACCTCAGAAATCAGGCAATGCAACCAGCACGCCCGCCGCGCACAGCTCGCCCAGAACAGGCACGCAGGCCATGCGCAATGCGTCCGCTGCCACGCCATGTGTTTCGGACAGCAGCTGCAGTGCTTCATCCACCGACGCGCTGTCGTCACCGAACACCGACAGCAGCGCGTAGGCCAGCGGTGACAGTTCCTCGGTCTGCAGGCTGAAATCGGCGAGGCGCCGGATCACCAGCAGCGTGGGAGCCGTGCTCAACACCGGCTCCAGCGCCCCGTCCTCATGTACTGGCCACTGGTAGCCAAGCACCCGCACCAACGGCGAAACCGCCAGCACATCATTGCCTGCGGGAGCGCGCTGCAGCGGCCGCCCGCCGTCACGCGCTTCAATGTGCAGCGACTGCTGCGTGCTCTCGTAGTGCGCCAGTTCCGCTGCCCAGCCCGGCAGCGCCAGCGTGTCCTGCACCGCCAGCCAGGCCGCGAACTCGCCCGCGATCTGCGGGAACAACGGCGTGCGGCAGGCGTGCCTCGCGTAGTAGTGCTCGACGGTGTTGCGCCAGCAGGCATCGCCCAGCTGCGACTTCAGCCGCGGCAGGCTGCCCGCCAGCAGGCTGTCCAGACTGTCAATGCACAGGCGGCAGTAGACCGCCATCCGCCGCGCCTCGATGCCATCGGGTGCGGTCTTTGCAGGGTCGCGCACATGATCGGCCCAGCGCCGTTGCAGGGTCGCCAGCGACTCAGCCATGGGTCACCTCGGGCCAACGTGCCTCGGCCTGCGCCTGGCGGATCTGCCCGACCTCGGCCAGCAATTCGGCAAGCGGGGGGAAGTTGAAGTCGCGTTCGAGCAGCGTGGGGCGCACGCCCACCCGCTCATAGGCCTCGCGCAACAGTGCCCAGACCACGCCTTTCACCGGTGCACCATGGGTATCGATCTTGAAGCCATCGTCTTCATCGAAGTGGCCCGCGACGTGCAGCGAGGCGACGCGGTGGGCCGGCACGCGGGCCAGGAATTCGAAGGCGTCGTAGCCGTTGTTGCAGGCGTTGACGAAGACGTTGTTGACGTCCAGCAGCAGGTCGCAGTCGGCTTCGGCGAGCACGGCGTTGATGAAGTCGATCTCGCTCATGTCCGCGCCGGCAACGGCGTAGTAGGAGATGTTCTCCACGGCGATGCGTCGGCCCAGCATCTCCTGCACCTGGGCGATGCGACCGGCGACATGGTGAACGGCCTCGGCGGTGAACGGCAGCGGCAGCAGGTCGTAGACATGGCCGCCGGCGGCGCAGTAGCTCAGGTGTTCGCTGTACAGCTGCACCTGGTGCAGGTCGAGGAAGGCACGGGTCTGTGCCAGCAGGGTGCGGTCCAGCGGATCAGGACCGCCCAGCGACAGCGACAGGCCATGGCAGGTCAGGGGGTGGCGTTCGCTGAGTTGGCGCAGCGCAGCGCCGTGTGCACCGCCGACGCCGATCCAGTTGTCAGGGGAGACTTCGAGAAAGTCGATGGCTCCGGCCGGCATGGCCAGCAGTTCGTCGATCAGCCCACGGCGCAGGCCAAGACCGGCGGCATGGGTGGGCAGGGGCAGGGACATGGCGGATGCTCCAGAGAGAGGGCGCCGCCTTGAAGGCGGCGCCGGGTGAACGTCGATCAATCGGCAACGCGGGAGAACAGGCCCTTCGGCATCGGCTTGCCGTTGGCGGTGTAGACGCTGCGCAGGTAGTCGTGCGCTTCCTGCTCGCTGATGTAACCGTCGTGGTCGGTGTCGATGCGGTCGAACTCGGCGGCGCGCTTGGCGGCCACAGCGTTGAACTCGGCGCGCGAGACCTTGCCGTCGTGGTCACGGTCGGTGCGGGCAAACGAGGCGTCGCCGCACTTGCCTTCGCCACACTGGCCCTCGGCCACCTTGGCCTTGCTGGCGGGCGTGCCGGTGGTGGCCTTGTTGGCCCCGCACTTGCCTTCACCGCACTTGCCTTCGGCGGCGGCGCTCATGGCCGCCGCGCTGATCGCCAGCGGTTGGATCGCGGCGGCCTGGCCGGCCAGCAGCAGGCCACCGGCCAGGGCGACGCCGATGGCACCGATGCGCGGCAGGCGGGAGGAGGGGGTGTTCTTGGTCGAGACGGACATGGTGGTGACTCCTTGGGAAAGCACGCGGGGCGTGCGGGATGGACGCCGCCGAAGAGGCGACGGAAAGAAAAACGCTCGGGAACAGGGGAATCGGCTCAGGCCGCGCGGCGACGACGCAGCAGATAGCCCAGCAGCAGCACGCCGCCGAGCAGGGCACCGCCGAAGCCGATGCCGGGCAGCAGCGCGGCAACCGGCAGCAGCAGGGCGATCAGGCTGACGCCCCAGCCCAGGCCGTCATTGCCGACAGGGGCATGCTGTGAGCCGGCCAACAGCCGGTCCACGCTAAGCGCGCCACCACCGTTGAGGATCAGCGGCAGCAACATGGCCAGGAACAGCAGCGGCAGCTTGAAGTTGCCGTAGCCCTGGTCGGTGATCGCGTAGCCCTGCCAGAGTTCACCCAGGCCGTTCCATTGGTCGGGCCAGTGCACGGCGGCGATGGCAACGATGGTGAGGACCCAGAAGACGTAGGCCACCGAGCGCGTGGCCAGGCCGAGCAGCAGCATCACCGCGCCCACCAGTTCCAGCCAGGTCGCCAGCTGCCAGTTCAGCGACGCGGGCAGGGCGGAGAACGGGAACGGGAAGCGGCCTTCCAGGTCGGCGAACCAGTTCTGGCCGCCCAGCTTCTCGCGGCCGGATTCAAAGAACTCCCAGGCCAGCAGGGTGCGCAGCGCCAATGGCGAGAGCCAGCGGCCGACGGCGTCCAGGCGGGGGGTATACACGGAAGAGGCGGTGCTGATCATGGTGGTGTCCTGCGGGCCAGTGGTCGATGGAGGCCATTCCAGGCGGCGCAGGTATCGGCAACGTGTGCCGTTGCCCGGGGTTTTGTCAGCGACTGTGGTCGCGGCCGGGGTTTCGTACAGTCAGATACAAAGACGATGCGTTGACGCACATCGGGGCGTTGCGCGCCCGCGTGCGGGGAGCGATATCCACCCGGTAGCGCCCAGCCAGGACCGGCGCGCGAATGTATCCCACTGTAGAAACCCGCCTGCGCCCTACAGTCCGGTACAACTCCGCGCAGCGGAGAAACAGCGGTGATACACCGGCAGGCGGAAATGGCCATTCCCAACACCGGAGTGCCACCCATGATCCGTACCTCGTTGCTTGCCGCTGCTCTCGCCCTTGCCGGCGCAGCCGTCCCCGCCTTCGCTAGCCAGGTCGATACCGCTGCACCGCCCACCGTCATCCTGGTGCACGGCGCCTTCGCCGATGGCTCCAGCTGGAGCAAGGTCATCAGTACCCTGCATGACTGGAAGCTGCCGGCGGTGGCCGTACAGAATCCGCTCACCTCGTTGGCCGACGACGTCGCCGCCACCCGTCGTGCGATTGCCGCTGCGCCTGGCAAGGTGGTGCTGGTCGGCCACAGCTGGGGTGGCACGGTCATCACCGAAGCGGGCAATGACCCGAAGGTGCAGGCGCTGGTGTACGTGGCGGCGTTCGCACCGGATGCAGGGCAATCTTCGGCGCAACAGGGCGAAGGTTTCCCGGTCGGTCCGGGTCTGGCCCGACTGCAGGAAAGGGACGGCTACCTGACCTTGCCGGCTGATGCCATCGCCCAGGACTTCGCGCCGGACGTGATGAAAAAATCGGCCGCACTGCTGTACAGCACGCAGGTCCCGTTGAAGGCCAGCGCTCTGGGCGAGGTGGTGAACGTTGCGGCGTGGCGCAGCAAGCCGAGCTGGTACGTGCTCAGCCGCGATGACCGCATGCTGTCGCCGCAGCTGCAGGCCGCGACCGCACGTCGCATTGGCGCGCAGCTGCAATCGATCGGCAGCAGCCATGTGTCGCTGCTTTCGCATCCGGCGCAGGTGGCCGACAGCATCCTGGAAGCGGCGGGGGTGAAGCCGGCGGAACTGCCGCTGGCCGAGCAGGGGGGCTGAGCGATGGCCGCACTGCGAGGGTACGCATTGCCGCTGTTGCTGGCCCTGCTGGGCGGAGCGGCGTTGTTGCTGGCATGGCCCGGCGCGGATGCCGGCGCGCAACCGCTCGATGCAGAACCGATGGCCGGGTTCGACGGTGGCGGGCCCTGGCACAACAGCCCACCGCTCACACTGAAGCAGTTGCGGGGGCAGGTGGTGCTGGTCGAGTTCTGGACCTACACCTGCCGCAACTGCCTCAACGTTGCGCCGCATGTCCACCAGTGGCATGCACGCTACGCGTCGCAAGGCCTGAGGGTGATCGGCGTGCATACGCCGGAGTTCGCCTATGAAGGGTTGCCCGGCAACGTGCGCAAGGCCATCGCACGGTTGGACATCACCTGGCCGGTGGTGCAGGACAACCAGTACCGGATCTGGAACGCCTGGCGCAACCGCTTCTGGCCCGCGCTGTACCTGCTCGACCGTCAGGGGCGGGTGGTCTACCGCCATTACGGCGAGGGCGACTACGCACGTACCGAAAGCGAGATCCAGCGCCTGCTGGCCAACCCCTGAGCCGCGCTACCATGGCCGCGCAGCGCGGCCCTGACCTCCGTCTTCATCGAGAACGCAATGAACCACGTACCGCATATCCTGGTCGTCGACGATGACAGCGAGATCCGCCAGATGCTGGCCGATTACCTGCAGCGCAACGGCCTGCGCGTGAGCCAGGCCGACGGTGGCCGGGCCATGCGCGCGCTGATGGATACCCATGCCGTGGATCTGGTGGTGCTGGACGTGATGATGCCGGGCGAGGACGGCCTGAGCCTGTGCCGCAACCTGCGCGCCGGCAAGCATCGCGCGGTGCCGGTGGTGCTGCTGACCGCCCGCGACGACGAGACCGACCGCATCATCGGCCTGGAACTGGGCGCTGATGACTATGTGACCAAGCCCTTCTCTTCGCGCGAACTGCTGGCACGCATCAATGCGGTGATCCGCCGCACGCAGATGCTGCCGCCGAATCTGCAGGTGAGCGAAGCAGGTCGCCAGCTGGCCTTCGGCGAGTGGCGCCTGGACACCACCGCACGCCATCTGCTGGATGCGCAGGACACCGCGCATCCGCTCAGTGGCGCCGAGTTTCGCCTGTTGCGCGTGTTCCTCGATCACGCCAATCGGGTGCTCAGCCGTGACCAGCTGCTCAGCCTCACCCAGGGCCGCGATGCCGAACTGTTCGACCGCTCGATCGATCTGCTGGTCAGCCGCGTGCGGCAGCGCCTGGGTGACGACGCACGCGAGCCGACCTACATCAAGACCGTGCGCAGCGAAGGCTATGTGTTCAGCGAGCCGGTGCAGTTGCTGGGGCCGGACGAATGAACACCGGCGCACGCCGTCCACGCTGGCCGCGCACGCTGTCGGCGCGGCTGCTGCTGGTGCTGCTGGGTGGATTGGCGCTGGCCCACGCACTGTCTTTCGGTTTGCTGTTCTTCGAACGCTACCAGTCCACGCGCAGCATGATGCTGCGCAACCTGGACGAAGACGTGGCCGTGAGTGTCGCGCTGCTGGAACACCTGCCCGCAGGCCAGCGCGCAGCCTGGGTGCCGCGGCTGGAGCGGCGCACCTACCGTTACCTGTTGCGCCCGGTCGCCGCAGGCCCCGGGCTGCAGACCGATCGTGCACGCCAGGTCACGGCGATCATCGACGACAGCCTGCAGCACCGCTATCCGTTGCAGGCACGCCAGGTGGCTCGCCTGCCGGAGCGGTTCGAGGTGGAACTGCGCCTGCACGACGGCACCCCCTTGACCATCGAAGTCACCCCGTCGGGCCTGCCGCTGGCGCGCTGGCTGCCCGCCGTGTTGCTGGTGCAGCTGGCGCTGCTGCTGGTGTGCGCGTGGCTGGCGGTGCGCCTGGCCATGCGCCCGCTGCAGCAGCTGTCGCATGCGGTGGAGCATCTGCAGCCGGGCAAGGACGGGCCCGAACTGCCTGAAGATGGCCCGGCGGAAGTGGGCGGCGCGGCGGCCGCGCTCAACGCACTGCAGGCACGCATTCGCGGCCATGTCAGTGAGCGTCTGCAGATCCTGGCCGCGATCTCGCATGACCTGCAGACCCCCATCACGCGCATGAAGCTTCGGGTGGAGACCCTGCCTGAAGACAGCACTCAGCAGCGGTTGCTGGACGACCTCGACCACCTGGGTCAACTGGTGCGTGAGGGCGTGGCCTATGCGCGCAGCAGCCACGTCGCCAGTGGCGCACCGGTGTCGATGGACCTGGGCGCGTTCCTGGCCAGTGTGGTCGGCGATTACGAGGATATGGGCAAGCCGGTCAGTGGTGGTGCGCCGGCTGGACTGGTCGTGCAGACCTGGCCGCAGCCGCTGCGCCGGGTGGTCGGCAATCTGGTCGACAACGCGTTGCGTTACGCGGGTGCCGCCGAGGTCGAGGCGGGCCGTGATGACGCCGGCAGAGTGTGGATCAGCATTTCCGACCGTGGCCCTGGCATTCCCGAGGGCCAGCTGCAGGCAGTGCTGGCGCCGTTCCATCGGCTGGAAAGCTCGCGCAACCGCGATACCGGCGGCACTGGCCTGGGCCTGGCCATCGCGGTGCAGCTGGCACAGTCGCTGGGCGGCTCGCTGAGGTTGCACAACCGCGAGGGCGGCGGCCTGCGGGCGGAACTGCAGCTGCCGGGGTAACGGGCGGGGTCGGATCCCTTTGCGGGAGCGAAGGGCGCTGACCCCGATGTGGGATCTGCGACGTTCCTGCACGGCCTCGGGATCGGCGATCATCTGCAGGGAGTGTCGAAACCAGGAAACACGCAATGCAGGGAACGCAGCATTCAATCCGGCGCCCGCGCCACGTCGCGCTGCTGGTCGGTCTACTCGCGCTGGCGGCCTGCCAGCGCGCACCAGACGTACCGGCCGACGCGCCCGCAGTGGGCACACCGATTGCCGCACCGGCCAGCCACGACGTGGACAGTGAGGGAAGCATCAGCTATTCCGGCATGAACCTGCCCTACGACCACGACGGGTGCAGCTACCGCTACAGCTCGGTCGACTTCTGCGATGCGCGGCACCGCGGAGCCATCGAAGATGCCCTCCAGCATCAGAAACCCAATTTCAACAAGCACTACCTGCTGGTGCAGGTCGATGATCGACCCGAGTACTTCCAGCGCACGCTGGTGCTGGTCGACACCCGCACCGGACGCGCCACGCCATTGCCGATCGATGCCTTCACCGGCCCGGCGGGGAAGGGCGGAGAGGCCACCGGCTACGGGACACTGGAGACGAGCGTGGACCAGCAGCAGTTCTGCCTCAATGGTGCGCTGCTGGTCTACCGCGTGTTCGAGGAAGGCCGCTTCTGCTTCGGCTTTGACGGTGAGCGCTTCACCGGCCATGAAACCCAGTACATGCAGGCAGAGGACAGCCGATGACCGGTATTTCACCCCGGCCATGACATCCTGCCCCGAACCTGTGAAACCGGGATCGAGGCTGTTGAAGGCGAATACGCAATGACCGCGGCGCGGCAGCGCTCGATGTGGGTGGCGGGCCTGTCCACGGTAGTGGAGTGGTACGACTTCACCCTGTACCTGTATTTCGCCACGGTGCTGTCGCGGGTGTTCTTCGGCGGCGGCGAACAGGCGCTGCTGGTCACGCTGGCAGGCTTCGCGGTGTCCTACCTGATGCGCCCGCTGGGCGCGCTGTGCTTCGGCCACCTTGGCGACCGCCTGGGCCGGCGCTGGATGCTGCTGGCTTCGATGGCGTTGATGGCGGCGGCAATGCTGGCCACCGCGCTGCTGCCAACCGCGGCCACCGCAGGCACCACGGCGGGCGTGCTGCTGCTGGTACTGCGCTGCGTGATGGCGTTTTCGGTGGGCGGTGAGTACACCGGGGTGGTGGCGTACCTGCTGGAAAGCGCACCGGCGCAGCGACGTGGCCTGGTGACCTCGCTGGCGTCCGCAGCCAGCGAGGTGGGTGCGCTGCTGGCGGTGGCGATCTCTGCGGTTACCGTGGCGCTGCTCGCGCCCGCGCAGCTGGACAGCTGGGGCTGGCGTATTCCGTTCTTCGTTGGCGCGGCGCTGGCACTGGTGATCCTGGTCGCGCGCTCGGGCATGCACGAGTCGCCGGAGTTCGAGCGGCAGCGCCGCGAGGGCAGCATTCCCGCGACGCCGCTGAAGCATGTGCTGCGCAACCATCCGCTGGCGGTGGCGCGCACGTTCGCGATCTCGGCGCTGGGCTCGATTACTTACTACGTCGGCATCACCTATGTGCCCGCATTCCTGCATGCGCGGGGCCACGATGAGGGCGATGCGCTGTGGCTGTCGACGATTGCGGCCGTGGCGGTGATCGCGATCACGCCCCTGTGCGGCGCATTGTCCGACCGTGTCGGACGACGGCCGGTGCTGTTGGGCCTGACCGTGCTGGCAGCGCTGCTGCCGCTGTCCTTGTTCGCGTGGATGGCGCAGGCGACGCCGCTGGGCATCGCGCTGGCCGCGGTGTTGCTGGCCTGCGTGGCCGGTGGCGTGAGCGCGGTGGCGGCCCCGGCCACGGCCGAGCAGTTCCCCGGCGAAGGGCGGGTGAGTGGGCTGGCACTGGGCGTGACCATGGCCACGGCCTTCTTCGGCGGGGCAACGCCATGGCTGGCGCAATGGTGGGTGGAACGCAGCGGCTGGGCGGCGGCGCCGGGCGCGATGATCGCGCTGGTGGCGGTGCTGGTGCTGCCGGTGCTGTGGACCCTGCCCGAGACGGTCCCGGGCAGGGCCAAGCGCTAGCGGGTCAGACCTTCAGGGTCTGCTCGATGTCGGCCAGCACGGCGGCCGCATCCACGCCGATGGCAATCGACTGCACCACGTGGCCGTCCCACACGCTGGGGCCGAACGCCAGGCCTTCCGGCTTGGGAATGGTCATGCCGCGGGCGACGCCGTCGGTGGCCACGCGCACGCTGGCGCGCTCGAACTGGAACAGCTCCGGACGGGTCAGCGCGATGCAGGCGCAGCAGTCGTGCACGACCATGCCCTTGTGGCCGGCCTGCAGGTAGAAGTCCACGTAATCCTGCGACAGCGCACGCACCAGTTCGGCATCGGCACCGCCGATCGCAGCCAGCTTGTCCAGGCCGTCACGGTCCATTTCCACGCGGGTGGTCACGTCCAGGCCGATGGCGGTGACCGGCCAGCTGGCGGTGAACACCACGTCGGCCGCTTCGGCGTCGCCCCAGATGTTGGCCTCGGCGGCCGGGGTGATGTTGCCGTTGACGTGGAAGGCGCCGCCCATGATCACCACGCCGCGCACCAGGCCGGCGATGTCCGGCGCCTGCTGCAGGGCAAGGGCCAGGTTGGTCATGCGGCCGACCGCGACCAGGGTCACCTCGCCCGGATGGGCGCGGACCAGGTCGATGATCAGCTGGTGGGCGGGGCGCGCGTCGGCGGCCACGTCCAGTTCGGCCGGTACCGGGTGGTTGCCCAGGCCGTTGTGGCCATGGATGTGAACCGGCCAGGCTTCCGGGGTGGCTTCCGGCTGCAGCGGGCCGCCGGCACCGCGTGCGACCGGAGCGGCAAAGCCCCAGGCCTGCTTCAGGTACAGCGCATTGTGCGTGGTCGACTCCACCGAGGCGTTGCCGAAGGTGGTGGTGACGCCGATCAGGTCGATCTGGGCGTGCTTGTGCAGGTACAGCAGGGCCAGGGCGTCGTCGACGCCCGGGTCGGTATCGAAAATGACTTTCAGCATGTTGTTGTTCTTCTTCTTCCGTGTGGTGCGGGGGGCGCCGGCGGCCCGGAAGCAGGCCGGCGCGCCCTACATTGTCCCATCTTCATGACAGGCAGGGCCATTGCCGGGGAGGCAGGCCATAATGCCCCCAGTCCAGGCACGGAACCGCCGAATGCTGATCGTTGCCCTTCTGCTGGTCCTGCTGGTGCTGGGCCTGAACGTGGTGGCTACCGTGGTGATCGTCAGGCGCGATGGCCTCTCGGCAGGCGGCCGGACGGTGCAGTTGCTGCTGGTCTGGCTGCTGCCGCTGGTCGGCGCCATCCTGTGCATGGCGGTGGCCACGGCCGATGGCTCGGGCAGCCGGGGGGATGGCGGCGGAAGCCATGACACCTCCGTTGGCTATTCCAGTGACAACCACAGCCATCACAGCTACAGCAGCTCCGACTGCGGAAGCGGCGACAGCGGTGGGGGTGGTGACGGCGGCAGCTGCGGTGGTGGCGATTGACGAGACGTTCCGGGGTGCCGGCCAAGGTCGCGTCCTGGTAGTGCCGGCCGCTGGCCGGCAACCTCATCCGCTCAACCGCCGCCTTCGGTGGGCAAGGGCGCCGGCACGTTCAACAGCCCGCCTGCTGCCACATAGGCGGCCAGAGCCTGGCCCTGGCTGAGCAGATGGCGCTCCATGGTGCGTTCGGCAGCCTGCGCGTCGCGGCGGCGGAAGCACTCCATCAGTTCGCGGTGCTCGGCCAGCGACTGCGCGGTGCGGCCCGGGGTCAGCAACTGGCGGCCGCGATGCATCTTCAGGATGCGGTGCAGGTCGTGGGTGATGCGGATCAGCCACGGGTTGCCGGCGTAGTGCTGCACGGTTTCGTGGATCAGGTAGTTGTTGCGGTAGTACTCGGCAATGTTGCCCTCGGCCGCCGCGGTTTCCATCGCCGCATGCAGGTCTTCCAGCTGCTGCACGCCGGCATCGTCGATGTGCCTGACCGCCTCGTGCGCACAGCGGCCTTCCAGCATGGCCATCACCGGGAACAGTTGGTTGAGGTCTTCCAGCGTCAACCGGGTGACCCGGCAGCCACGACCGGCGTCGATCTGCACCAGGCCTTCGGCAGCCAGCAGCTTCAGGGCCTCGCGCAGCGGCGTACGGCTGATGCCCAGTTCTTCGCACAGCGCGGGCTCGTCGATCCACTCACCCGGGGGCAGGCGGTAGTCGTAGATCCGCTCGCGCACATGTTCGGCCACCTCTTCGTACAGAGGGGCACGCTTCTTCGGTGTACGTGGAGCGGGAGCGATGGCCATGCGCAGAGTGTAACGCCAGGTCGTGCCGACCAGTGGCCGGCACGACCGTTCGGCGGTTACATCCAGCCCGGCACCACGAACACCAGCCAAGCCAACAGCGGGCCGAATGCCACCACCAGGCCGCTGTAGACCAGGAAGCGGCGGAACAGCGTTTCGCGCTCTTCCTTCGCGGCCGAGGCCACCACCAGCGCGCCGTTGGTCGAGAACGGACTGACATCGACGATGGTGGAGGAAACAGCCAGCGCGCAGATCACGCCGGCCGCGCTGAGGTGACCCTGCATCAGGAACGGCACCGCCAGCGGAATCGTGGCGCCCAGCACCGCAGCCGACGAGGCGAATGCGGAGACAATGCCGCCGACGTAGCAGACCAGCAGCGCGCCGAGCAGCGGAATGCCGATGTCGGACACGCCATTGCCGATGAAGTCCACCGCGCCGGCATGTTCCAGCACGCCGATGTAGGTCACCACACCGCAGATCAGCAGCACGGTGGACCAGCTGATGCCATCCACCGCGCCCTTCTGGCTTTGTGGCGACAGCAGTGCCAGCGCGACAGCCACGGTGATCGAGACCAGGCCGACGTTGAGGTTGTAGATCAGCGCGGCCACGCCCAGGCCGAGCAGGCCGATCAGGGTGAACAACCGCTCGCGGGTCAGGCTCACCGCATCCAGTGCTGCCGGATCATTGCTGAGCGTGCCACCGCCCGCCGCGACCAGCGCACCATGGCCTTCGATCGCGAACTGGCGCGACGACGCCTGCGGGCCACCGGCCATTGCCAGCTCCGCATTGCCGATCGTTCCGGTTGCGGTGATCGAGCCGCGGCGAAGCAGGGCGATGCCACCGAAGGCGAAGAAGCAGATCGTCGCCATCATGAAGTTGAAGCCCAGACTGGTCAGGAACACCGCCATTTCGGTTACTTCCAGCCCGGCCTTCTGCACCACGCCATTGGTGATGCTGCCGTACACGCTGATAGGCGAAAAGCCGCCCGCCTGGGCGCCATGGATGACCAGCAGGCCCATCATCAGTGGATTGATGTTGTACTGCTTGGCAAAGCGCAGCGCGACCGGACCGATGATCGCAACCGCCGCCGGGCCCAGCGCACCGAACGCGGTGAGGACCGCGGTGATCACGAACATTACCCATGGAATGGCCACGATATGGCCACGCACCGCTTTCACTGCCCAATGCACCAGCAGGTCGATGGTGCCGTTCTTCTGCGCGATGGCGAACAGGTAGGTGATGCCGACCAGGGTCAGGAACAGATCGCCGGGAAAGCCGGCCAGGACCTCCTTGCCGCCCATGTCGACCCACAGCCCGCCGATGATGAAGGCCAGCGCGAAGGCGACGGCACCCATGTTGATTGGCATCGCCGTGGCAACAATGAACATGATCACCAGACCGATGATCGTTGCGATTTGTGGACTCATGCGCCCTCCCAGACACGTGACTCACGTACAGCGCGGATGGAGACCCGCCATCCCGGGGTAAGGCGACGTACTGCGTGTTGCGTGATACGTACTGCTCGAACCCGTTACTGCAGCCGCTCCAGCGCGCTGCGGACCCAGGCCGCGGCGCCTTCAAGGCTCTGGAACTCTTCCACCGCGCGCACCTCGCAGCACGGGTAGGCCGGCGCGACCATGCGCGCCAGCGCGTTGCCCGGGCCCAGCTGCAGGAACACCCGCGCGCCGCGCTCGAAGGCCTGGCGCATCACCTGCGCCCATTCGATGGTCTGCGCGAGCTGCGCCGACAGCGTGTGGACCGCCGTTGCGCGATCCCGCACCGGTCGCGCATCGATGCCGGCCAGCAGCGGCAGGCGTGGGGCCTGCAGTAGCGAGGCATCGAGTGCGGCAGCGAACGGTGCGACCGCCGCCGCCAGCAATGGTGTGTGTGCGGGCACGCGCACCGGCAGCAGACGGATGTCCGCGCCCTGCGCCCGCGCTGCATCGGCCAGCCGCTGCAACGAGGCGTGCGTGCCGCCCACGATGAAATGGTCCTGCCCGTTGGCGATGGCCACGTGCGCACCGTGCAGATCACAGAGCGGCTGCAGGACATGGCGTTCCAGGCCAAGCACCGCCTGCAGGCCTGCATCGGCGGGGCTGGCGCTGTCCATCAACTGCGCACGCTGCGCAGCCAGGGCCAGGCAGGTGGTGGCATCGAAGCTGCCGGCGATGGCATGCGCGGCGAGCTCGCCGATGCTGTAGCCGGCCACCAGCACCGGTGCAGGCACCGCTTCGCGAAGTCCCTGCCAGTGCGCAAGGCTGGCTGCAGACAGCAAGGGCTGCGCCACAACATTGTCGAAGCGCGATTCGTCAGCAGCTGCCGCGAACACGTCGCGTCCAAGCACTGCGCTGGCGGTCTCCAGTACGTCGCGCACGGCGGGCAGATCGCGTACGCGGTCGAACATCGCCGCATGCTGCGCACCTTGGCCGGGGCAGAGCAGGGCAAGGCTCATGCGACCTCCTGCTGCAGCAGGAACCAGGCACAGGCCAGCAGGTCGGCACTGCCGCCGGGGCTCAGCCGGCGTGCGACGAATCCATTACCGATGCTGTGCAGGCGTGCCTGCCAGCCGGGTACGAAGACGCCGCCGGCATCGAGGAAGCCTCGCGCCTGTTGCTGGGCCCAGCGCAGGCCGTTGGCGCCGCCACGGTGCAGCAGGTTGAGGTCATCCACGCACGCGATCAGCTGCATCAGCGTCTGGCACATCGCGGCCTCGCGTGGCAGGTCGCTGGCCAGCGCGTGGCGCAGGGTAGGCAGTGCCACCTCGCGCAGCAGCGGGTAGCCGGCGGCCGCTTGTTCGCGCACACCCTGCACGCCGTGCCGTGCGCGCGCGCGCTGGCCAGGGCTGTTCGCATCCAGCGGTGCGCCGGCGAGCTCGGCAGCCCATCGGCGCGCTTCCTGGCAGACCTGCTCGGCTGCGATGGCACCGCCCGCGCGGCCCCGACAGGCAGCGGAAGCCGCCACCAGCAGGCCAAGGCTGAAGATCGCGCCGCGATGAGTGTTGATGCCGGCGGTCGCGCGCAGCATCGCGATTTCGGCGGAGATGCCACACCGGCGCAAGGCATTGAAGTCCGTCTCGGCTGCACCGAGGCAGGCCACGGCGATGAAGTAGTGGCGCAGCGTGAACAGGCTGCGCAGGAACGTGCCGGCGTCCATGTCGTGGTGGCTGCCGCTGTCGAAGGGGGTGACCAACCCTGGCTTGGGTGCAAGGGCCAGTTCGGCGTGCAGGCTGGCGATGGCGAGGCGCCCCAGACGCGCGCTGTCCACGGCAGCTGGCCTGACCGCCGGTTGCACGACGGCGTTCATGCGCTCACCCCGGTGGAGGCGAGCAACGCATCACGTAGTTCCAGTGCGGCACCATCGAGGCGCTTGACCAGTACCTCGCGGCTGCTCCCGGCGTATTCGCGCCAGTTCACCGCGCCACCATCCACCAGGCACAGTTCGCCATCGACCCGATGCCCGAAGGCGCTTTCCCAGTGCTGCAGGCGCTCGACCAGCAGGTCGGCCTGGCGTGCGTCACCCACCTGCCACAGCAGGTCGATGTCCGAGCGTGCGTGCACATAGGGCAGGCCGCTGAGGTGCTGCCAGGCGAAGGCGCCGAACACGCGGGCCGGTGCAAGCCGCAGCATTGCCTGCAGTGCCGCCTGCCAATCAGCCGGAACGCCGCCGGCGAGAATCTCATCCAGGGCAGGGGGAGGCTGCAGGTGCTGGATGTCCTGCAGGGCCACGCGCAGCGCCAGCCGTTGCTTGCCTTCGCCTGGCGGCAGCGGCACCCCCAGGCGCAGCCGCGGGTCGGGATCATCCGCCGCACTGCGTGCCACCATGGCTGGCAGGCCCTGTGCGAACCATGCTGCCAGGCGCGGTTCGTGTGCAGTCACATCAGCCCGCCAGTCGGCATCGGCCGACAGCCAGGCCAACGTGTGGCGGGCAGGCCGCTCAGGCATCGCCGTGGGCCACCGCAGTCGAAACCCCTGCCGCCAGGGCGCGGCCGCCACGCTGTGCGCCGCGTGCGGCACGCAGGTCGCCTTTGGCGGGCGTGCGCAGGGCCTGCAGCAGGTGCTGGGAAAGATCGCCCTCCCACAACGAGTCCACCGCACCCATCGCCACGTAGTTGGCGACGCCCGGCGCGAATACCGGCGAGCTCTGGCTGAGCGCCTGCAGCTTCTCCAGCGGTTGCTTGGTCACCCGCGCCATTGCGCGCAGGTCCATCACCCGCACCTGTGCATCGGGCAGGGCGTGGATGTGGTCGGCCATCAGGCCGAATGAGAGGAAGCCGCCACTGACGGATTCGCCGTAGACCAGGGTGATCAGGCGCGCACCACGGCGGCGTGCCAGATCGAGCGTCTGCGCGAGATGCGCAAAGTAACCATTGATGCCCAACAGTTCGTCGCGCCGCGCCAGGCGCTGTCCGGAGGTATCCACCAGCATCACGATCGGTTGCTGCGGATGCGCGGCGGTGCTGGCCAGCACCGTTTCGGCCAGTACCAGTACGTGGTCCACGCCCACCTCGAGCCTGTCGGCGGTGCCGATCAAGGTCACGTCGCCGTCGTCGGTGGTGGCGCTGCCGGTCAGCACCGAATCGTTCACCGCAACGGCATGCCCATGCGGGAACAACGCATCGAGCAGGGTCTGCAGCGGCATGCTCATGGCAGGCTCCGGTCGGCGGTGGCGATGAGGAACTCATCGGTGTCGAGCAGCGGTAGTCGCTCGGGGGCTGCGATGCCTTGGCGGGCCCAGATCTCCAGGCCATCGCGGCAATCGCCCCAGGCCTGCACGCGCGCCTTCAATGCCGCATGGCGTTCCTGCAGTGCAGCCAGTGCAGTATCCGGATCGGTGCTGCTGGTCTCGGGCTGCAGCGCGTTGCTGGCCGCCTGCGCGAAGGCCTCGATGGCATCGGGCACCAGCACCTGTGCCTGGTCGATCAGGTAGCGGTGCTTGCCTCCCGTTACGCGCCAGACCAGCGCGCGATCGCGGGAATCGAACTCTTCCACGCCGCGCACGGTCTCGATCACTTCCGGGCCGGACAGCGACAGGCGCCCCTCTTCGGACATGATGACCGTGCTGCAGCAGCGGGCGACGATGCCCATGCCGCCGAAGGCGCCGTTGCCGCTGCCGATCAGCGCGATCACCGGCACACCCGCTGCACGCGCGTCCAGGGTGGCGCGCATGATCTCGGAAATGGCGATGAGCCCTGCATTGGCTTCGTGCAGGCGCACACCACCGGTGTCCAGCAGCAGAAGCACGCCTTCGGGATGTGTTTCGGCTGCGCGGCGCAGCAGCCCGGTCAGTTTGGCACCGTGCACTTCGCCCACGCCGCCGCCCATGAACTCACCCTGCTGCGCGGCCAGCAGCACGCGTCGGCCACGCAGCGTGGCTTCGCCGACAACGATGCCGTCGTCGAACGCCGCGGGCTGGTCGAGCTGTGCCAGGTGCGGGCTCATCATCCGCCGCGCCGGGCCGAGGAATTCCCTGAAGGAACCGGCATCGACCAAGCTGGCGATACGCTCGCGCGCATCGGCTTCGTAGTAGCTGTAGCGCTGCGTCCGGTTCATCGTGGTTCTCCAGCACGCAGGGTTTCCACGGCCTGGTCCAGGCGCAGGCTGACTACCGCCGGGGTCGCACCGGCATCGTTGATCGAGATGCGTACATCGCGCAGCGGATGACGCTGTGCGAAGTCGCTGATCACCGCTTGCCACACGCTGCCGAAGCCCTTCGCGGCGGTGATGATGCGCACCGTCATCGCGCCGTCCAGTGCGGCCGGCTCCAGCAGGATTTCCAGGTTGCCCGAGGCCAGCACGCCGACCAGCACCGCATCGCGCGGAAACTGCACCGCAGTGTGTCCTTCGAATCGATAGTCGAGGGTTTCCATGCTCAGCCCCTTACCAGTTGCGGAAGCGCTTGGGCGGGTCGTACAGGCCGCCGGACCAGCGCACCAGGTCTTTCACCGAACGCGCCGCCAGCAGGTCGCGGCTGGCATCGCGCACGGAGATGCCGAGGTCATCGGGACGGCGGATCACGCCGCGGTCGCGCAGGTTCTCCACCATCGCGCGGTCGCGCCCCATGCCCACGGCGGTATAGCCGGCCACGCCACGGATCGCCTGTTCGCGCTCCTCAGGGGTTCGGCACAGCAGCAGGTTGGCAATGCCTTCCTCGGTCAGCACATGGCTGACGTCGTCGCCGTAGATCATCACCGGCGGCAGCGGCATGTTCGCGCGGTCGGCCAGGTCCCAGGCATCGAGGCGATCGACGAAGGCCGGCGCCATGTGCTCGCGGAAGGTTTCCACCATCTGCACCACCAGCTTGCGCCCACGCGGCATCTCACCCGGGCGCGCGGCCTGCTGGCCGGCCTTGATCCAGGCCTCGCTGGCATGGCGCCGGCCGCGTGCGTCCGAGCCCATGTTCGGTGCGCCACCGAAGCCGGCAATGCGGTCGCGGGTGGCGGTGGAGCTGTTGCCCTGCAGGTCGATCTGCAATGTGGAACCGATGAACATGTCGCAGGCATACAGGCCGGCGGTCTGCGAGAAGGCGCGGTTGGAACGCATCGAGCCATCGGCGCCGGTGAAGAACACATCGCCTCGCGCGGCGATGTACTTCTCCATGCCCAGTTCCGAACCGAACGAATGCACCGATCTGACGAAGCCCGATTCGATTGCCGGAATCAGTGCCGGGTGGGGGTTCAACGCCCAGTGCTGGCAGATCTTTCCCTTCAGGCCGAGCGATTCGGCGTAGGTGGGGAGCAGCAGTTCGATGGCCGCCGTGTCGAAGCCGATGCCATGGTTGAGGCGGTTCACGCCGTACTCGGCGTAGATGCCCTTGATCGCCATCATCGCCATCAACACCTGGATCTCGGAGATCTGCGCCGGGTCACGGGTGAACAGCGGTTCGATATGGTTCGGCTTCGGCGCCTGCACCACGAAGTTGACCCAGTCAGCGGGAATGTCGACGCGGGGGAGGGTGTCGACGATCTCGTTGACCTGGGCGATGACGATGCCGCCACCGAAGGCGGTGGCTTCGACGATCACCGGCGTGTCTTCGGTGTTCGGCCCGGTGTACAGGTTGCCGTGCCGGTCTGCGGCCTGCGCGGCGACCAGGGCCACGCGCGGAGTCAGGTCGATGAAGTAGCGGCCGAACAGTTCCAGGTAGGTGTGGATGGCACCGATCTGGATGCGCCCTTCAGCCACCAGGTTGGCCAACCGCACCGACTGCGGGCCGGAGAACGAGAAGTCCAGCTTCGACGCGATGCCACGCTCGAATACATCCAGGTGCGACGGCAGCGACAGCACCGACTGCACCATGTGCAGGTCGTGCACGCGGGCCGGGTCAAGATCGGCCAGGGCCTGGGCGAGGAAATCGGCCTGCTTCTGGTTGTTGCCCTCCAGGCAGACCTTGTCGCCTGGCTCCAGCAGTGCATGCAGCAGCTCGCCTACGTCGCCGGCGGCGACCTCGCGTCCCCGGGCCCACGGCGCGGCACGTTCCAGGCGGGCCTGGCGGCTGCGTTCCAACGTATCCCAGCTCGGGTTCATCGACCGGCTTCCGATTGGTGTCGATGTAATTACGGCATAATTACGAAGGGCGCCGCAACCTGCAGTGCAGCAAAAGGAAGGGCCCGCGCGGAGGCGGGCCCATTCAGGTAGGCCGCGACGGTGGGTCGTCGCTGAGGACGTGCCGACCAACGGTCGGCACCCACCAGGCACCCACCAGGCACCCACCAGGCACCCACCGGTTCGCGGGTTGCTCAGAACTTCCAGCGCAGGCTGGCCGACACGAAGCGCGGTTCGCCGTAGTTGTTGTAGTCCAGATTCGCCCAATAGGTCTTGTCCAGTGCGTTGCGCACGCTCAGCGTTGCGGTCCAGCTGTCGCTGATGCGGTAGTTGGCATTGAACTGCACCAGCATGTAGGCCGGCTGGTTCACCGTCACCGTGCCGCCCAGCGGGTAGGCGATGTTGTAGCCCTGCACCTTGCTCTGCCACTGCACGCCACCGCCAACGCTCAGGCGTTCCAGCGCGCCGCGCAGCTGCAGCTGGGTGTTGAGCTGCAACAGGTCCTTCGGCGGGTTGGCGTACAGCAGGTCGGTAGCCGCGCGGGTGACCTTGACGTGGGTGTAGCCGGCATTGACCGTCCAGCCCGGCAGGATCTCGCCGTTGACGTCCACTTCCCAGCCGCGTGCCTTGGTGCCGTTGACGCCGATGTAGGCGGAGGTGCCATCGCTCAGCGAACCTTCCGGCACGCCCATGTCGCGCACGGCGTAGTTGTCCTGCTTGGCCTCGAACACGGCGGCGTTGGCGGTCAGGCGGCCGTCCAGCCACTGGGTCTTGATGCCCGCTTCCAGGTTCGAACCCTGCACCGGTGCCAGCAGGTTCTCGTTGCGGTCCTTGAAGTTCTGCGGGTTGAAGATCTCGGTGTAGCTGGCATAGGCCGACACGTTCGGGGTGATGTCGTAGACCAGGCCCACGTAGGGAGTGACTTCATCGCTCACCTTGTATGCGCCGCTGGTGCCGGTGTAGGCGCCAGCGGCGTTGTAGGAGCGGGTGAGGGTTTCCCAGCGGCTCAGGCGTGCGCCGGCAATCAGCGACAGCGGATCGGCCAGGCGCAGGCGGGTGGCCAGGTAGACGCCACTCTGCGTGGTCTTGGCCACGCGGCGCGCGCCGGTGCGGCGGTAGGTCACCTCGGAGATGTCGCCGTTCCAGTTGTACACGTTGGGAATGTAGTAGCAGCGCTCGCGTGCACCCGTGGCGCTGACACACGTTGCCCAGTCGCTCGGGAAGTTCAGTGCCAGGGTATTCGTCGTGCCTTCCAGGTCCGACCACTGTGCGCCGAGGGTCACGTCGTGGTCGCGGCCGAACAGATCGAAACTGCCGGTCAGGTAGGCATCGACGTTGCGCCGGGTGTCCTTCGAATCACCGGCGGCCGCGCGCAGGTAGATGCCCGCGCCGGTCACCGGGTCCGGGTTGCCGGTGCCGTACAGGCGCACGTTCTGCACGTTGCCGCGGGTGTAGGCGGTATTGATCTTCAGCAGCCAGTTGTCGCCGAAACGCTGTTCCAGGTTGGCGAAGGCGGTGTTGCTCTCGCGCTTCCAGTAGCTCCATTTCGGCGACAGGTTGGTCGAGCGCGGCAAGTGCGCGAAATGGCCCTGGTTGTCGAAGAACGGCACGGTGCCCCAGGTCGAGCCGGTGGGGTTGTTGTCCTGGCTCTGGTAACCGAGGGTGATCGTGGTGCTGTCGGTGACGTCGCCTTCCAGCACCGCCATGCCGGCCATCTTGTTCTCGTCGTAGCGGTCGTAATACAGGCCACGATCGGTGTAGGCGGCGACCACGCGGCTGCGGAAGCGGCCGTCGGCGGTCAGCGGCGCGGTCACGTCGGCTTCCATGCGACGGTAGTCCCAGCTGCCGGCGCTGACCGCGAACGACGCATCGAATTCCTTGCCCGGGCGCTTGCGCAGCAGGTTGACCGTGGCCGACGGCACGCCGGCGCCGCTGAGCAGGCCGTTGGCGCCGCGGATCACTTCGATACGGTCGTAGAAGGCGGTGTCGTACTCCTGGTTGGTGGAGCCGCTGTAGGTGGGAATGCCATCGACCTGGAAGTCGGTGATGGCGAAGCCGCGCGCGTAGTACAGCGGGCGCTGCGTGTCATAGAAGGACACGCTCACGCCGGTTACATTGCGCATCACATCGTTGATGCTGAACAGTGATTCGTCCTGCAGGCGCTGCAGGCTGATGGCGGTGGCGGACTGCGGGGTCTCCTGCAGGGTGATCGGCAGGCGCGTGGTGCTCGACGGTGGTGCGGACTGTTCGGCGCGGACGCTGACCCGGTCCAGGGTCTTGGCATCGGCAGTGCCATCGGCGGCGGCGAACGCGCTGGGCGCGGCCAGCAGGGTCAGCGACGAAAGCAGGGCAGCCGGCAGCAACGCGCGGCGGGGCAGGCGGTTACGGAGGATCAGGGACATGGTGGGCTCGAGGCTCGGAAGCGGGGAAGGGCGGCAACAGTCGTCCAGCACCCGGGGCGGCGGCTTCGGGCGCGGTCAGGTCCATCTGGGGAGGTGCGATCACTGCACAGGACGCAAATGTAAATAATTCTTAACAACATTACAATTCGCGTCATTCGCAGGGGCTTTCCGGCGCAGAGCAGTGGCGGGCCGGGGTCGGATCCTGTTGCCGCAGGCAATGGGCTCTGACCCCATCATCGGCGCCCAGGTGCAGGTCAGAGCCCTCCCGTGCGGGAGGGATCCGACCCACCTCGCACAAAAACAAACGGCCACCCGAAGGTGGCCGTCCGTCTGCATCGAAAGCAAACTGCGGGCTTACAGCGCCTGCAGTTCCTCGTTGGCGTTGCGCTTTTCCTTGGCCGCTGCCGGCACTGCAGCCGCAGCGGGCGATGCCGCGTTCGCATCCACCGGCACCTCCAGATACGGCAGATGCAGGGTCTGGCTGGTCAGCGTACGGATCTCGTTGACCAGCGCGGCGCTGTCGTTGAGCTTGCGCCCGTACGACGGCACGATCTCGCGCAGGCGGGCTTCCCAGCCGGCCTTCATCTGGTCCGGGAAGGCCTTGGCCATCAGGTCCAGCATGATCGGCGGCGAGGTCGACGCACCCGGCGAAGCGCCGAGCAGGGCGGCGAGGGTGTGGTCCTTGTCGGTCACGATCTCGGTACCGAACTGCAGCACCGGGCCCTTCAGCGGATCACGCTTGATGATCTGCACGCGCTGGCCGGCGGTCACCAGCTTCCAGTCACCGGGCTTGGCAGTGGGGAAGTACTTGACCAGCTCGGCCTGGCGGTCGGCATCGTTCAGGCGCGCCTGGCCCATCAGGTACTGCACCAGGTCCAGGTTGTCCTTGCCCACTTCCAGCATCGGGCCGACGTTGTTGTGGTTCACCGACGAGTACAGGTCCCACCACGAGCCGTGCTTGAGGAACTTGGTGCTGTACAGCGCGAACGGCCCGAACAGGACCACCGGCTTGCCGTCCAGCTTGCGCGCATCCAGGTGCGGCACCGACATCGGCGGCGAGCCGGTCTCGGCCATGCCGTAGGCCTTCACGCCGTGGCGCGAGGTCACGTCCTGGCCCTGGAAGGCGAGGAACTGGCCACCGACCGGGAAGCCGGCGTAGTCCTTCGATTCCGGAATGCCGGACATCTGCAGCAGCTTCAGTGCAGCGCCACCGGCACCGATGAACACGAAGCGGGCGTGGGTGGTGGACTCGGTGCCGGCCTTGAGGTCCTTCACCGTCACGTTCCAGCTCTTGTCGGCGTTCTGCCGCAGCGCGCTCACTTCGTGGTTGAGGTGCAGGCTGAAGTTCGGGCTGCGCTGCAGGCCGGCGGTCAGCTGGCGGGTGATCACGCCGAAATTGACGTCGGTGCCCAGCGGCATCCAGGTCGCGGCAACCTTCTGCTTCGGGTCACGGCCTTCCATCAGCAGCGGGGCCCACTGCTTGATCTGAGCCGGATCCTCGGAGTACTGCATGCCATAGAACAGCGGATTCTTCACCAGGGCCTGCTGGCGCTTGTGCAGGTAGGCAATGTTGTCATCGCCCCAGACGAAGCTCATGTGCGGGGTCGGGTTGATGAAGTCGCTGGGCTGGCTCAGCCGGCCTTCCTTCACCTGGTGCGACCAGAACTGGCGCGAGACCTCGAACGATTCGGCGATGCCGACCGCGCGCTTGGTCTCGATGCTGCCGTCGGGCAGTTCCGGGGTGTAGTTCAGTTCGGCGAAGGCCGAGTGGCCGGTGCCGGCGTTGTTCCAGCCGTCGGAGCTTTCACCGGCGACGCCGTCGAGGCGTTCGTAGACCTGGATGTTCCAGTCCGGCTGCAGTTCCTGCAGGTAGGTGGCCAGGGTGATGCTCATGATGCCGGCGCCGACCAGCACAACGTCGACGGGCTTGTCGTTGCTGGCGGCGGGCACCGAGCGCTGGGTCAGCGGCCAGTACAGGAACAGCGCGGCGGCCAGCAACAGCAGCACGAGCAGGGCGAGAAGAGCCTTGCCAAATTTCTTCATGGGGGCGGGATCGTTGGCGGAGGGGAAGGGGTCAGGATGCGCGTGGGACAGGGAAAGGGCGTGAAGAAACAACGCCTTGCAGCATCCGTATGCGATTCTAACCGGATCCGGTCTGTTTTTGATGCAACGCAGCATCCGGCGTTTCGCGCCATCCTCACCCGCTAGCGCCGGGTGATACCCGGCGAACGAAGCCTTGCCAGCGTCAGGCCATCCCTGGCGACAGCTTCACTCAGACCAGCTCAAGAATCTCGTCACCGGCCTCGTCGACCTGCCCGGTCGGGCGCCAGCCCAGGCGCCGGTAGAAGCCATGCGAGCGCGAGCGTGGGTCGGCCGAACAGGCCAGGAACAGGCGTTGGTGGCCGGCATCGCGGGTCAGGCTGACCACGTCCTGTAGCAGCTGGCGACCGATGCCGCGGCCTTCATACTCGGGCAGCAGGGCCAGCACCAGCACTTCGCCGCTGTCGCGGTCGGCGAAGCAGTAGCCGGCCATGCGCTCGCCCTCCCAGGCGACGCGGCCGATCGAATCGCCCTGGGCGATGCCGGCCGCCCAGCTGTCCTCGGTGATGCCCAGCTCTGCCAACTGCGCGGCGCTGAAGGCGTTTTCGCGGGTGCGCCCGCGCAGGTCGATGCAGGCGGCGGCATCTTCGGGGCGCGCATCGCGCACGGCTATCGGCATACCGGACACCCTTGTAGTGATTGGCCCGCCAGTATCCGCATCACGCATGGACCCGGTGTGGAGGGTTGATGGAGATTGGATGGAGCAAAAAGGGGACGGAGGGGATTAAGTCGCTTTCGACCCGACTTCTCCATGGCCCGGGCTCGACAACTCCTGACTACCAAGCGATGCATTCCGAACGCTTGGCTGCCCTGGTGGTATCAGGTCGCAGTGAGGCCCTCCTGTCGCAGCAAGGCAAGGTACCTTCCACCTTCATCGTCAGCGTCGAATATGTCCTCGCCATCCAATGCATACGCCCTGAGCAGGTACTCAAGGGCCCGATCCCGCTGCCCCAGAAGTTCGTTGCATTGGCCAACGCGATACAGGATGAAGGGATTGGTATGCCCGTCCGGACCATTCAATGCATCCATGAAGTACTTCAGGGCGGTCACTACGTCACCAGAAAGAAAGCTCGCGTCTCCAAGTGAAGCACAGAGCCACGTGTAGGCCTCCCAATCCTTGGCAGGAGCTGGCAACGCTTCTAAAGCCTGCAGCCAACACCGAGTCGCGCCAGCATGGTCATCGGCATCCATGAGGACGTTTCCCTGCTCTGAGAGGTCAGTGACCCGCTCATAGATTTCGTCAGGAAGTTCCATTCGGTTTGACTCACAATTGGCAAGCTTTCCAGCCTACGTAAAACAAGTACATCTGTCGGCTGGCAATTGAGCTATTCGGTGTCGCAATTGCCTCGAATTTTGGCCGCGTGAGCCGAAAGCGGGTGCCGACCAAGATCTACATCCCCTGGGAGGCCAGCTCAGCGCTTGCGCCGGATCAGTGACGAGGAGGCATCCAGCACCGCGCGGGTCAGCAAGGCCATGGTCTGCACGTCGCCCTTCCAATGCTGCCAGTACAGCGGCACGTCTTCCCACGCGCGCTGGCGCACGTAGACCAGGCGGCCCGCGTCCAGGTGCCGCTTGACCAGCGGCAACGGATTCATCGTCCAGCCCATGCCGCCAAGGTTGGCCTGCACGAAGGCGCGCGTGGACGGAATCCACCAGGTCGGCGCGGTGCTGGGCAGGTCGTCGCCGGCCATGCGCCGGGCGAAGCGCGACTGCATGTCGTCCTTGCGGTTGAACACCAGCACCGGGGCCTGCGCCAGCGCCTGCGCGGTCACGCCCTTGGCGAAATGACGCTCGCGGAACTCGGGGGTACAGGTGGCGGCGTAGCGGATGCTGCCCAGCGCATGGATCTGGCAGCCCTGCACCGGCTCGTCCAGGGTGGTCACCGCGCCCAGCACCGTGCCCTGGCGCAGCAGCTCCACGGTGTGGTCCTGGTCCTCCACGCGCAGGTCCAGCGTAGTGCCGGTGGTCTGCGCGAACTGGTAGGCCGCCTGCGGGAACCAGGTTTCCAGGCTGTCGTGGTTCACCGCCACCGGAATACTGGCTTGCGGCAGGTCCTCATCGGCCAGGCCCATCCGGTGCAGCGCATCGTGCTCGAGCAGGGCGGTCTGCTCGGCCAGCTGCACCAGCAACTGCCCCTCGGCGGTGGCGGTGGCCGGGGTGCCGCGCTTGACCAGCAGCCGGCCGATCCGGTCCTCCAGCGCCTTGACCCGCTGCGAGATGGCGGACGGGGTGACATTCAGCGACTGCGCGGCGCGGTCGAAGCTGCCTTCGCGGATCACTGCGGCCAGGGCACGCAGCTGGGCATGGTCGATACGCATCGAATTAAGTTCCGCTAATGTTGGTTTAGGAAGTTTAGCTCGTCTTTTTCATGTTGCGGCGCGACAATGGCGCCCGTTCCGGTGCTGTCCGCCTTCGCGAGGCACCGTCCCCCCAAGCAAGTAAAGGCAGTGAATCCCATGTTCTCGGTCATCTCCGCCAGCACCGGCCTCGGTGCCTGGTTCTCTGGTGCAGCTACCGGCATCGGCCTGTTCGCCGTGGTCGGCGCCCAGAGCGCCTTCATCCTGCGCCAGGGCATCCTGCGCAAGCACATCGTGCCGGTGGTCGCCACCTGTGCGGCCATCGATGCGATCTTCATCTTTGCCAGCGTGGCCGGCCTGCGCACGCTCACTTCGGCGCTGCCGTGGCTGACCACCGCCGTGCTGTGGACCGGCGTGGCGTTCCTGGCCTGGTACGCGATGAAGTCGGCGCGCCGCGCGATCGCCGGTGGCGGCGGCATGGGCGAGGCTGACAGCGACGACGGCAGCCGCCGCGCGGTGCTGATGGCCGCAGTCGGTTTCTCGCTGATCAACCCGCACTTCTGGCTGGACATGATGGTGATCGGTTCGATCGCCGAGAACTTCGGCAACGCCCGCATGGCCTTCGCTGCCGGTGTGGTCACCGCCAGTTGCCTGTGGCTGACCGCGCAGGGCCTGGGCGCGCGCCTGCTGGCGCCGCTGTTCACCAAGCCCAGCACCTGGCGCGTGCTCGACGGCACCATCGCGGTGATCCTCAGCATCCTGGCCCTCACGTTGGCGGTGCGCGGGGTCCACTGACCCGGCGCACGCCCCCCGAACCCACGTCCTGACTCTCTCTCCAAGGTAGTGGTAACGACGGCACCGGCAACGGTGCCGTCGTTTTTTGTGCGCCACTGGCGGGCCGGACACTGGCCTGCCTAGAATCGGCCAGCCGGGACAAGGGGTCCAGGCAGGGGGAGAGAAGGATGCACAAGCGCTGGCTGGCCGCCATCATCGTGGCGGGATTGTGGTGTGGAACCGCTGCTGCGATCGATCTGGGCGCCTATGTGCGAGCGGACAAGTTCGGCGATGTCATGCTGTCTCCCGGGGGCGATTATCTGGCCGCGACCGTGCCTGCGGACGGCTTCACCGCTGTGATCATCCTTCGTACGGACGACAACACGCCGGTGGGCAACCTGCGCCCACCACTCAATTCGCATGTCTTCGGCCTGCACTGGGTCAACAACGATCAGGTGATGTTCGGTCTGGCGCAGAAGTTCGGTACCCGCGACGCGCCGTGGGCCACCGGCGAGCTGCTGACACTGGATGCACGCACCGGACGACCGGAACTACTGGTGGGCTACCGCGACCTTGGCCTGCGCGTGCGGCCCAAGTACCGGACGTCGGCCGCGGCGTTCCTCAGTGACGCCCTGCCTGGCGACGATGCGCACGTGGTCATCGCGGTAGGCGGATCGCGGCTGGATGCCAACGGTTATGCGGCCCAGCTGGAACTGGCAAGCGGCAAGCAGCGGCTGCTGGCCCGCGCGCCGATGCCGGGTGCCTCCTATGTGGTGGATGCCCGCGGCGACGTACGTTTCGTACAGGGCGCCGGTACTGACAACGTCCATCGGCTCTACCACCGCAACGGTGGCGACTGGGCGCTGGTCAACGATGAGAAACGGAGTGGTCGCAGCGAGGCGGCGCTGGGCTTTTCCGCCGACGGCCAGCTGGCCTACCTGCTCAGCGAGCAGCCCAGCGGCCCCGATGCCATCGTCAGCTGGAACCCGGCCACGCAGGAGCGCAAGGTCGTGCTGCGCGATGAGGTTGTCGATCCGGCGCGACTGATCCGCAGCCCGGGCAGCACCGTGCCGGTCGGCGCGCTGTTCCTGGGAAACACGCCGCATACCCGGTTCTTCGACGAAAGCTCGGACGAGGCACGGTTGTACCGCAGCCTGGAGGCGGCCTTCCCCGGGCGTGCAGTATTCATCACCTCCAGTACCCGCGACGGTCGCCGGCTGCTGGTGGAAACCGGGTCCGGTTCCAATCCGGGCGAGTTCTACCTCTACGACCGCGACCGCAACCAGGCGCGCTTCCTGATGGCGCGCAGCGAATGGATTGATCCGGAGACCACTGCGTCGGTGCGGCCGGTCCTGCTGAAGGCGCGTGACGGGCTGGAGCTCCATGGATTCCTGACAGTCCCGCATGGCAGCACTGGCCGTGACCTGCCGATGGTGGTGGTGCCGCATGGTGGGCCGATCGGGATATTCGACAACGGCAGTTTCGATCACGAGAACCAGTTGCTGGCCGCTGCCGGCTACGCCGTGCTGCAGATCAATTTCCGCGGCTCGGGCAACTACGGCCGTGCCCACAGCCGGGCAGCACTGAAACAGTGGGGGCGCGCGATGCAGGACGACGTGACCGACGCCACGCGCTGGGCGATCAGCGAAGGCATCGCCGATGCCCGGCGCATCTGCATCTACGGTGCCAGCTACGGCGCCTACTCGGCGATGATGGGCGCCGCGCGCGAACCGGGGCTGTACCAGTGCGCGGCCGGCTATGTGGGCGTCTACGACCTGCCGCTGATGTTTACTGGCGGCGATATCCAGGACCGCGATTCCGGAATGAGCTACCTGCGCGAGTGGCTGGGTGATCCGGCCACGCTGGGCGCGGTCTCGCCGGTCAACCTGGCCGAGCGGATCAGGGTGCCGGTGTTCCTGGCGGCCGGTGGTCAGGACAAGCGCGCCCCGATCCAGCACACCGAGCGCATGGAAGCGGCGCTCAAGCGTGCCGGTACGCCGGTGGAAAGCCTGTACTACAAGACCGAAGGGCACGGCTTCTATACCCAGGCCCATCGCAGCGAGTACTACGGCAAGCTGCTGGCGTTCCTGTCGCGCAGCCTGGGTGGCAAGACCGCCACGACTGCGGCTGCGGACGGCAAGGGCAGGGCGCCGTAACGCAAGGGCGGCGGATGATCCAACCGCCGCCCCGGTTCCTGCCTGTGCGTGGGCTTACTTCACCCCGTGCATCATCTTCTTCAACAGTGGCGCGGCAATGAAAGCGGCCAGCGCACAGCCCAGGCCGATCCACATCAGCAGCCAGAACAGGTGCGCATAGGCACCGGCGGCGGCCACCATGTCCAGCGATTCGCCTTCCGGCACCTCGATCGCGGCCAGCTTGCCGAACAGCGCGGCCAGCGTCTCCGAGAAGGCGGTGGCCAGAAACCAGGTGCCCATCATCAGGCTCATCACCCGCGGCACGGCCAACTGGGTCACCGCCGACAGGCCGACCGGCGACAGGCACATCTCGCCACTGGCCAGCAGGAAGTAGGCCAGCACCAGCCACCACACGCTGGCCATCTCGCCGGTGGCGCCAACCTGCTGCGCGGCCAGTGCCAGCGGCACGAACGACAGTGCGCCGATCACCAGGCCCCAGGCTGATTTGACCGGCTTGCCCGGTTCCCAGCCGCGGCGGTCCATCCACGTCCACAGTGCGGCGAAGGCCGGTGCCAGCAGCACCAGGAACAGGCCGCCGAGATAGGTGAGCGAGCCGGCGGTCTGCGGAATCACCAGGCAGTCGCGCACCAGCAACACCAGCATCAGCACGACGATGGCGGCGAAGAACGTGCGCGGCGCAGCCGAACCCGGACGACGCTCGGACAACCGTGCGCTGACCACGAAGCCCAGCGGAGCCAGCAGCAGCGAGAGGATCGACCACGGCAGCGGCGTACCGCCGGTGATCACCAGCGAGGGCACGATGTCCTTGGTCAGCAGCCGGTCGGTGAAGGTCACCCACGAGCCGTAGGACTGCTCGTACATGGTGAAGAACACCAGCGCCATGAAGATCAGCACCATCAGCGCGATCATCTGCTGGCGCTGTACCGGCGTGCACTTGCTGCCGGTGAACCAGGCGAACCAGACCAGCACGCCGCCCAGCACCACCACCATCAACATCAGTGCCAGGCTGATTTCACCGCCCAGCGCGAACGCGCCGTTGCCGGCCGCCCACATCAGCCACGCCACCGGCAACACACCGAGCACCGCGCACAGATAGATGAGCCATTCGCGCGGCAGGCCCAGCACCTTCTGCTTCAACGCCGCCGGTTGCGGCGGCTCGGCGTGGCCCTGCAGGTACTTCTGGCCCCACAGGAACATGGCCAGGCCGGCCAGCATGCCGATGCCGGCCGCACCGAAACCGTACTTCCAGCCGTAGGCCTCGCCGAGGAAGCCGCACACCAGCGATGAGAACAGCGCGCCGAGGTTGATGCCGGCGTAGAACAGCGAGAAACCCGAATCGCGGCGCGGATCGTCCTTGGCGTACAGCTTGCCGACAATGGTGGAGATGTTCGGCTTGAGGAAGCCGACGCCCATGATGATCAGCGCCAGCGACAGGTAGGTCACCGCCAGTGCCGAGGTGTCGCGCACCACTTCGCCGTTCACCCGGTACGCAGCGTGGCCTTCGAAGGCCATGCCGAGGTGGCCGAGTACCAGCAGGATGCCGCCGAACAGCACGGCCCGGCGCATGCCCAGCCAGCGGTCGGCCAGCATGCCGCCGAATACAGGGATGCAGTACACCAGGCCACCGTAGGCGCCGAGCAGGTCCAGGCCGGCCTTGTCGCCGAACAGGTGGTACTTGGTCAGGTACAGCAGCAACAGCGCCTTCATGCCGTAGAAGGAGAAGCGCTCCCACATTTCGGTGAAGAAGCAGACATAGACGCCCTTGGGGTGACCCAGGAAGTCGTCGGAAGCGATAGCGGTGGAATTCATCGCGGAATTATAGGCCTGTGGCCCGATCCGCTTTCAGTAGATCCACGCCATGCGTGGATTGCCGGACTGGCCTGGGCGATCACAGGTACCGCAACCACGCCAGGTCGCGCCTTCGCGCCTTGAACCGCGCGAATGCCCGGGTCGGCGGGTACAGCACCACCGCCAGCGCACAGGCCACCAGCAGCAGGCCGCTGACCGAATCCAGGGCATACAACTCGCCATGGGTAGGCCCCCAGGCCGCCAGCGCGCCCAGGTACAGCGCCTTCAGCACATACAGGTGCAGCAGGTAGAAGAACATCGGCGCGGCGCCGATATCGGCCAGCGGGCGCAGCGCACGCGCCAGTGGCGGCCATTCGTACAGGCGCAGCAGCAACAACCCCACGCCCAGGGTCAACAGCAGGAACTGCAGCGACGGCGGGTACTTGGTGATGTTGAGGATGCTCAGCCAGGTGCGCAGTGCTGTGGTCTGGTACTGCCAAGGGGCATCCCCGTACTCGTTGGCGAATCGCAGTAAGGCGAACAGGGCCAGCGCGCCGACGCCTGCCCACAGCAGCCAGTGATGACGCTGCGCCGGCGCGCGCTCGCGGGCGAACCAGGGCCCCATCAGATAACCCACGGCGATCACCCCGATCCACGGCAGCACCGGATAGGAGGTGCGCAGGCGCAGCGCGCCGGCCTCGATCCAGTCGCGCTGGTGCAGCACTTTCCACAGCACCGCCAGCAGGCCATTGCCTTGCACCCGTAAGCCGTCGAACAGGTTGTGCCCGGCCACCACCGCGATTGCCAGCACCAGCAGGGCCGGGCGTGGCAGCCAAAGCAGCCCGGCCAGCGCGATCATGCTCAGCCCGATGGCCCAGATCACCTGCAGGTACAGGGTTTCCGGCGGCAGCTGGAAGGTCCAGGCGAAATTCACCAGGGTCAGTTCCAGCACGACCAGGAACAGCCCGCGCTTGAGCAGGAACGCGGCCGTGGCCCGGCGCGGATCCGCCTGGCGCTGGCCGTACAGCCAGGCCGACAGGCCGGTCAACAGGACGAACACGGGTGCGCACAGGTGGGCCAGCAGACGGCAGGCGAACAGCGCGGGGGAGACCGTCGCCGCGTCCATCGGGTCGCTCACCTGGTGCTGCAGGAAGAAGGTCTCGCGCACGTGGTCGAGCAACATCAACAGCATCACGGTGCCGCGCAGCTGGTCGATGGAGGCCAGGCGGGTAGTGGGGGAAGGGGCCACGTACGAGGTTCGGTCGGCGTGACAGGATATAACATTACAATTACGTCTTTCCAGCATGTGCTGGGCGGTTCCGACGAGCGCGCGCGTCGGCTCAGGGCAGGCAAACCGAGGGGCTCCAGCCCAGCGCCTCGTCGTAGTGGACCTGGATCGCTCGCAGGCTCCCGTCGGGGTTGGCCTTCAAGCAGAATCGGGCGCTGTGGTGTTGCGTGGCGCCGGTCCTGGTGGCCGACAGCGAAACGTCGTACAGGCGTCCGGGCTGCAGCGGCATCGCCGTCTGCCTTGAAATGGCGTTGGCTGGCACTTCTCCGTAGACCACGCAGGCTCCGGGTGGAAGTGGGATTGATGCGGGATGGGCAAAGTAGAACGACCATTGCCGCCGCAGCGGTGGAGTAATTGCGTCATGCACCTCCACACCAAACACCTCCGGAGTTTTACCGATACGCTTGCGCTCCTTCCTGGGTAGTCCGAAACAAGGTTTGCCGGCGTGGTCGGTGATCTCGACTGCGCCAATGCGGCTCCAGGCAGATGCGTAATCGCAAAGCGGCATCAGGCAGGTCAGGGTCACGACAGCCACGACCGATGATTTGATCGGGCGGATCTGCAGTGGGTTGTTCATCGGGCGGCTCAGCGTCATCGGTTCAGATCATGAACACGATGCACGGGGCGTTGAGGCACTTCAAACGATGATGGCTGGAATGCTGCAGTACTGGTTGGCCTGGCCCCTGCAGGACATGAGACAGCGAGGCCCGGCAGCCGTCCGGGATGTGCCCCATGCGCTTGATGCGTTGGCCGAGTTTGGCCGGAAGCGACTATCTCACTGCCGACCTGGCCGCAACCCTCCCGAACCGCACTGGACTTGCCGCCTCCTGAACGCTAGCGTGCAAGGGATTTTTTGCCAGCAGGGGCTTCCATGAACCACGACGCTGCGCCCAAGCAGCTCACCTTCCGCGCAGTGGCCCTGGCCATCGTGCTGGCGGTGGTGCTGTCGGCCGCAAACGCCTACCTCGGTCTGTTCGCAGGCCTGACCATCGCCACCGCCATTCCCGCCGCGGTGATTTCCATGGGCGTGCTGCGCCTGCTGGGCGGTGGCTCCATCCTTGAAAACAACATCGTGCAGACCGGCGCATCGGCCGGTTCGTCGATCGCCGCTGGTGTGATCTTCACCATCCCGGCGCTGGTGATCATGGGCTACTGGCCGGACTTCAAGTACTGGTGGGTGCTGGGCATCGCCGGCCTCGGCGGCCTGCTGGGCGTGTTGTTCTCGGTGCCGCTGCGTCGTTCGATGATCGTCGAAGACCCGCTTCCGTTCCCGGAAGGCAAGGCTGCGGCCGAAGTGCTCAAGGCCGGTGAGAATCCGGGCCCGGGCCTGAAGATCCTCGGCCTGTCGGCGGTGATCGGTGCCTTCGTCAAGCTGGCCGCGGAAAGCGGCATGCGCCTGATCCCGGACGCCTGGGCCACCTCGGCCTACGTCGGCAGCTCCAAGGTCACCGCCTTCATCGGTACCAACCTGTCGCCGGCACTGCTGGGCGTGGGCTACATCGTCGGCCTCAACGTCGGCATCGTGGTGGTGTCCGGTTCGATCCTGACCTGGCACATCGCCATTCCGATCTACCAGGCGTTCTTCATGAACACCGATCCGGCACTGGCCGCGTCGGTTGCCGCGGCTTCGTCCACCGAGGCAGCGTTCGCCATCTGGGGCGCGAAGATGCGCTACCTGGGTGTCGGCGCGATGCTGATCGGTGGCATCTGGACGCTGATCTCGCTGCGCAAGTCGCTGCTCAACGGCGTCAAGAGCGGCTTTGCCGCCGCCCGCAAGAGCGGTGGCCCGGTGCTGGCGCACACCGAGCGCGACCTGCCGATGAAGTGGATGCTGGTGGCCCTGGTGGTCTTCGTGCTGCCGCTGCTGGCCCTGTACCAGGCCATCGTCGGCCAGTGGCACGTGTCGATCCCGATGACCCTCATCATGATCGTCGCCGGCTTCCTGTTCGTGTCGGTCTCGGCCTACCTGGCCGGCCTGATCGGTTCGTCCAACAACCCGGTCTCGGGCATCACCATCTCCACCATCCTGTTCGCCTCGGCCGTGCTGGTCGTGCTGCTGGGCGCCGACGGCCTGAAGCCGGTCGGTGCCGGCGGCGCGCCGCTGGGCGCCGTGGCCGCCATCATGATCGGCGCGGTGGTGTGCTGCGCCGCTGCGGTTGGTGGTGACAACCTGCAGGACCTCAAGGCCGGCTACATCGTCGGCGCCACCCCGTGGAAGCAGCAGCTGATGCTGGGCATCGGTGCCTTCTCGTGTGCGCTGATCATGGCGCCGGTGCTGAACCTGCTGGCCACCGCCTACGGCATCGGCGTGAAGTCCGAGCTGCACCCGAACGCGCTGGCCGCACCGCAGGCCAACCTGATGGCCTCGGTGGCCAAGGGCCTGTTCGGTGGTGAACTGCCGTGGACCTTCATCGGCATCGGTGCCGTGGTCGGTGCCGCCATCATCGCCTTCGACAGCTGGCTGAAGGCGCGCAACGCCCGCTTCCGCGTGCCGGTGCTGGCCGCCGCCATCGGCATCTACCTGCCGCTGGAGCTGATGGTGCCGATCTTCCTCGGCGGCCTGATCGCCCACCTGGTCGAGCGCTTCCACAAGGTGCGCGCCGATGACGAAGAAGGCCGCGACCGCGTGCACAAGCCGGGCGTGCTGTTCGCCGCGGGCCTGATCACCGGCGAAGCGCTGATGGGCATCGCCATCGCGATTCCGATCGTGGTCAGCAGCCGCGCCGACGTGCTGGCCGTGCCGTTCCACCTGCCGGGCGCGCAGTGGATCGGCCTGGCCGTGCTGTTCCTGGTCGGCTGGCTGATCTACCGCACCGGCAAGTACGCCAAGGCGTAAGGGGGCTCTGCCCCTGGGTTCAACGGGTAGTGCCGGCCGCTGGCCGGCAATCCCGGAATCCCGTGATACCCCTGGTTGCCGGCCAGCGGCCGGCACTACCGCAGACCGCGCTACGGCGCGGTTTGCTGTTTCTGGCGACGGGGCCAACCCCGCAGGCAGCCATGACCGATGGCCTTGGCAGCCCCGGCCGCACGGGCCTACCATCGGTTTTTTGCCGTCCTGCGGAGACCCCGATGAAACTGCGTCATGCCCTGCTGCCACTGAGCCTGCTGGCCGCCCTGCCCAGCGTCGCCGCTGCCCGTGGCCTGGAAGTCCGCGACATGGTGGCCATGGACCGCGTCTCCGCGCCGGTGCTGACCGCTGACGGTGGCACCGTGGTGTTCGCCAAGCGCAGCGTCGATGCCAACCTGAAGGCCTCCACCGCGCTGTTCGCGCGCAACCTGCGTACCCGCGATGCGGCGCCGCCGAAGCAGATCACCCCGGCCGGCTGGAACGTCAATTCCGCTTCGCTGTCGGCCGATGGCCAGACCGTGTATTTCCTCAGTGCCAGGAACGGCAGCCAGCAGCTGTACGCGCAGCCGATCAGCGGCGGTGCTCCGCGCCAGCTGACCGACTTCCCGGTCGACGTGGACAGCTACCACGTGTCGCCGCAGGACGACCGCGTGCTGTTCAGCGCCGGCGTGTTCCAGGACTGTGCCTCGGACCTGGCCTGCACCGAGAAGAAGCTGAAGGAAAAGAAGGACGCCAAGGCTAGCGGCCAGGTGTGGGATTCGCTGTTCGTGCGCCACTGGGACACCTGGAACGACGGTCGCCGCAACACCCTGTTCGTCGCTCCGCTGCCGACGGCCAAGGCCGGTGCGGTCAAGGGCGCGTCGGCGCTGAGCGCGACCATCGATGGTGATGCGCCGTCCAAGCCGTTCGGCGGCAATGATGACTTCGCGTGGTCGCCGGACGGCGCCAGCGTGGTGGCCAGCATCCGCGTGGCCGGCAAGCAGGAGCCCTGGTCGACCAACTTCGACCTGTACCGCTTCGACGCCGCCGGCAAGCAGGCACCGGTCAACCTGACCGCCTCCAACCCGGCCTGGGATGCCGGCCCGGTGTTCAGCGCCGACGGCAAGACCCTGTTCTACCGTGCGATGAAGCGCCCGGGCTTCGAGGCCGACCGCTTCGGCCTGATGGCGATGGACCTGGCCAGCGGCAAGACCCGCGAAATCGCGCCGCAGTGGGATCGCTCGGCGGGCGGCATCACCCTGTCCGCCGATGGTGCCAGCATCTACACCACGGCCGATGACCTTGGCGAACACCCGCTGTTCCAGATCGACGTGGCCAGCGGCAAGGCCACCAAGCTGATCGGCGACGGCAGCGTGACTGCGGTGGATGTGGCCGGCAACAGCGTGGCGATCACCCGCAACAGCCTGAAGAGCAACGACCAGGTGCTGGTCGGCCTGCTGCCGGCTGCCGGCCAGCCGATCGGCGAACTGCGCGCGCTGACCCCGGCCGCTGGTGAGGTGCTGAAGGAGGTCAGCTTCGGCGACTACGAGCAGTTCGAGTTCAAGGGCTGGAACAACGACACCGTGCATGGCTATGTGGTCAAGCCGCACAACTACCAGGAAGGCAAGTCCTACCCGGTCGCGTTCCTGATCCACGGTGGCCCGCAGGGCAGCTTCGGCAATGGCTGGAGCTACCGTTGGAATCCGCAGACCTACGCGGGCCAGGGCTACGCCGTGGTGATGATCGACTTCCACGGTTCCACCGGCTACGGCCAGGCCTTCACCGATGCGATCAGCCAGCACTGGGGCGACCGCCCGCTTGAAGACCTGCAGAAGGGCTGGGACGCGGCGCTGAAGAAGTATTCCTTCCTCAACGGTGACAAGGCCTGTGCGCTGGGCGCCAGCTACGGCGGCTTCATGGTCAACTGGATCGCTGGCAACTGGAACAGCCCGTTCAAGTGCCTGGTCAACCACGACGGCGTGTTCGACCAGCGCATGATGGGCTACGCCACCGAAGAGCTGTGGTTCACCGAGTGGGAGCAGGGCGGCACGCCGTACCAGAAGGCCGCGAACTACGAGAAGTTCAACCCGGTCAACCACGTGGCGGACTGGAAGAAGCCGATCCTGGTCATCCACGGCCAGCAGGACTTCCGCATTCCTGTCGAGCAGGGCCTGGCCGCGTTCACCGCTGCCCAGCGCCAGGGCATCGAATCGAAGTTCCTGTACTTCCCGGATGAAAACCACTGGGTGCTGAAGCCGAACAACAGCATCCTGTGGCATGACACCGTCAATGCCTGGCTGAAGCAGCACATCGGCAACTGATGACTGCAGCGCCGCCCTTCGGGGCGGCGCTTTTGTTTCACCATCTGCTTTACCGGTGGGGGCCGACCGTTGGTCGGCACACCCTCATGATCCGCCGCCAACAGCAGCCGGCCAGCGGCCGGCTCTACCCAGAGCACCTGCATGATCCAGAACGACATCGTCGTCTTCGGTTTGATCGCCGCCACCCTTGGCGCCGTGTTCTGGACCGCCTCGCGCGAGCAGGGGCTGTGGAAGCGCTTCTATACGTTCGTGCCAGCGCTGCTGCTGTGCTACCTGATTCCCGGCATCTACAACACCGTCGGCCTGATCGATGGGCAGAACACCAAGCTCTACAACCCGATCGCCCGCGACATCCTGCTGCCGGCAGCGTTGATCCTGTTGACCCTGGCGGTGGACATCAAGGGCATCCTGCGGCTCGGCCCGAAGCTGGTGCTGATGTACCTGGGCGCCTCGGCCAGCATCATGCTCGGTGCGGTGGTGGCGTTCCTGGCGATGCGCGCGCTGCATCCGGAAACCGTGGCCGGTGACACCTGGGCCGGCATGGCCGCATTGGCAGGCAGCTGGATCGGTGGCGGTGCCAACATGCTGGCAATGCGCGAAGTATTCGACGTCAATGCGACCACGTTCGGCCAGTTCGCGGTGGTCGATGTCGGTGTCGGCTACGTGTGGATGGCCGCGCTGATCTTCCTGGCGGGGCGGGCAGCGAAGATCGACGCGCGCAGTGGCGCCGATACCTCGGCCATCGATGAACTGAAGGAGCGCATCGCGCGCTTCCAGGCCGAACACGAGCGCATTCCCAGCCTCACCGACCTGATGCTGATCGTGGCGGTGGCCTTCGGCGGCGTGGGCCTCTCGCACGCCATCGGCGCGCCGCTGGCAGCATGGTTCAAGGCCAACGTCAGCTGGGCCTCGCAGTTCAGCCTGGACGCGCCGTTCGTGTGGGTGGTGGTGCTGTCGACCACGCTGGGCCTGAGCCTGAGCTTCACCCGTGCGCGCACGCTGGAAGGCGCGGGCGCATCGCGCCTGGGCTCGCTGCTGCTGTACTTCCTGATTGCCTGCATCGGCATGCAGATGGATCTGCTGGCGCTGCTGGATCGCCCGTGGCTGTTCCTGCTCGGCCTGATCTGGATTGCCGTGCACATCGTGCTGCTGTGGTGCCTGGGCAAGCTGCTGAAGGTGCCGTTCTTCTATTTCGCCATCGGTTCGCAGTCGAACATCGGTGGCCCGGCCTCGGCGCCGGTGGTGGCCGCGGCGTTCCATCCGGCACTGGCGCCGGTGGGGGTGCTGCTGGGCACGATGGGCTACGCCACCGGCACGTACCTGGCCTACATCGTCGGCATCACCCTGCGCGCGCTGGCAGGGCAGGGCTGATGGGGTAGTGCCGGCCGCTGGCCGGCAACCCGGTGATGCTTCACGGGTTCATGAGGTTGCCGGCCAGCGGCCGGCACTACCGATGCGTTACGCCACCGGCAACCCGCGTTCGACCAGCCACGCCTTCGCGTCTTCGGCGTCCTGCTCGAACCGCGCCGAGTGAAAAGAGGGGCGCCGCAAGGTCCGACGCGTCGCCACGCGCCCGTGGCCAACCGCGCCCGCGGCTTTACGCAACCGGCAAGCCGCGTTCGACCAGCCACGCCTTCGCGTCTTCGGCGTCCTGCTCAAACCACGCCTGTGTCGACCCCAGCCGATACGTGTACCCCCAGGCATCCATGTCGGCCATCAACCGCGCACTGCCGACACCAGGCAAACGCCCAGCCAGCACGATCTGCAGGTAGCAGGTGGCATCTTCCTCGGCCACCGAATCGGTGGCGTCGGTGTGCACCTGCGCGCGCCGCTCCGGCGGCAATACGATCAGGTGGCAGGCTTCATGCAGCATCGAATGCACCGGGGTGTCATCGCGCACATAGACATTGCTGGCGATGATGCCCGCCTCGGGCTCGCCCCAGTAGCTGCCGGGAATCGGTTCGCCTGCGGCCACGTGGTGCAGGCGAAGGCCATGCGCGGCGAGCAGGCACTGCGCGTCGGCGAAGGCGATGTCGCCCACGCAGGTGATGTCCACGGCGGTTGTCGTATCGGTCATGCAGGTCACGCGGCCCCGCCCATGCAGGCACGGGCGGGGCGGGGCATCAGGGTTTGTCCGGGCCTTCAGGCAGCGCCACGGAGATGTCCAGCACATCGTGCTGGCCATCCTTCACCAGGTCGACCTTGACCGCATCGACGTCGATGTTCACGTACTTCTTGATCACTTCCAGCAGCTCGCGCTGCAGCAGCGGCAGGTAGTCCGGGCCACCGCGGTGGCTGCGTTCCTGCGCGATGATGATCTGCAGGCGGTTCTTTGCGGTTTCGGCGGTGGTCTTCTTCGCTTTGAGGAAATCGAACAGGCCCATGCTTACCCTCCGAACAGCTTGCTGAAGAAGCCCTTCTTCTCGACGCTGGTGAAGCGCATCGGGCGATCTTCGCCGAGGATGCGCGCGACGGCGTCGTCATACGCCTGGCCGGCAGCGGATTCGACATCCAGGATCACCGGTTCGCCCTTGTTGGACGCATTGAGCACGTCGCCCGATTCGGGGATCACGCCGATGGCCTTCAGCCCCAGCACTTCCTCGACGTCGGCGATGCTGAGCATCTCGCCGGTTTCCACGCGCAGCGGGGTGTAGCGGGTCAGCAGCAGGAAGGCAGGCACGTTCTGGCCGGATTCGGCCTTGTGGGTCTTCGAGTCCAGCAGCCCGATGATGCGGTCGGAGTCGCGCACCGAGGACACTTCCGGGTTCACCACCACCACGGCGCGGTCGGCGAAGTACATCGCCAGGAATGCTCCCTTTTCGATGCCGGCCGGCGAGTCGCAGATGATGTAATCGAAGCCATCGGTGGCCAGGTCCTTCAGGACCTTGCCCACGCCTTCCTGGGTCAGTGCGTCCTTGTCGCGGGTCTGCGAGGCGGCCAACACATACAGGTTGTCGAAGCGCTTGTCCTTGATCAGGGCCTGCTTGAGGGTGGCTTCGCCATGCACGACGTTGACGAAGTCGTACACCACGCGGCGTTCGCACCCCATGATCAGGTCGAGGTTGCGCAGGCCGACGTCGAAGTCGATCACCGCCACCTTCTTGCCGCGCCGCGCCAGGCCACAGGCCAGGCTCGCGCTGGAAGTGGTCTTGCCCACGCCGCCCTTGCCGGAGGTGACTACGATGATTTCAGCCAAAGGACTTCTCCTGGTTCTGCATTAGTTTGGGGCTGCGTCAGTCCAGCGCAGCGATCTTGATCTGGTCCTGTTCCAGCCACACCTGCACGGCCTTGCCGCGCAGGTTGTCCGGAACATCGTCCAGTACCTTGTAGTGGCCTGCAATGGCCACCAGTTCCGCATGGAAATCACGGCAGAAGATGCGTGCCGCGGTGTTGCCCTGGGCCCCAGCCAGCGCACGGCCGCGCAGGGTGCCGTAGATATGGATGCTGCCATCGGCGATGACCTCGGCGCCGGCGCCGACGGTGGCCATCACGGTCAGGTCGCAGTTCTCCGCGTACAGCTGCTGGCCCGAACGCACGTTGCCCAGCTGCATGCGGCCTGGCTGCGGCGCGGCTGCATCGGCGATCTTGGCCACCGGTGCGGCCGGGGCTGGCTTCGGTTCGGCGCGCGCGGCGCGGCGCGGTTCCGGTGCGGGCGGCGGCGGAGCCGCTTCGGCCTCGGCACGTTCGTACTGGGCGCGGAACTTGGCCAGCAGCGGCAGGCCAAGCTGCTGCGAGAGCAGGTCGACCGCGCTGGTGCCATAGGCCAGCGCCACCGGCAGCACGCCGGCGCTGCGCAGGCCATCGACCAGCGCCTGCGCGGTGGCCACGTCCGGAACCTGGCTCAGGCCGCCGAAATCGAGGATCACCGCCGCGCGGCCGAACAGCTTCGGCGCACGGGTCACGCGCTCGCGCATTTCCTGCACGAGGCGTTCGACATCAAGGGTACGGATGCGAAGGTTGGCGATGCCCACCTGGCCGATCTTCAGTTCACCGGCCTGTTCGTAATCGAAATTCACCGCCACGCTCAGGTCCCCGTCGGCCGCTGTGCCTGCGCCGGCAGCTGCCGGGCGCGTGTCCATGCCACATCCGGCAGCTTGCCGCCGTAGGTCTCCTGGACCCACGGGTAGCTGCACAGTTCCTTGGCCAGCATGCTGGCACGCACATCGACCTGGGCCATGGTGTTCTGGCCCAGCTCGCGGAAGCCGAAGCTGCCGTGGAAGAGCAGGGCGGCATCGGCGCCGTGGTCGAGGAAGACTTCGCAGGTCATCTGCGGGTAGCGCAGCTCGGCAAAGCTCTGCGCGTCGGCATAGAACGCACGGCCGACGCCACCGCCGCGGCGGCGGCTGGCGACCACAATGCGGTCGATGTAGAAGAAGGGGGTGTCCAGCTGCTGCTTGAACCAGGCGAAGTTGCTGCTGTCGTGCTGGCTGTCGCTGCCGAAGCCGATCAGGAAGCCGGCCAGGTTGCCGTCGCGCTCGGCGACGCGGAAATACTCAGCGGTTTCATAGAACAGGCGCAGGCGGGCCGCATCCAGGGGAAGGATGGCCAGGCCAGCGTTGTTGTTCAAAGCCAGGACGGAATCGAGCTCGTGCTCGCGCACGTCGCGGATGACAATCGACATTGTGACTCCGTGGGGTAACGCGGTTGGTCCATCAAGGGACCCTGCGCACGATTATTGCATGCCCGGGGTGGGCTGCGGCATGAACAGGCGACCGGGCAGGCATGACTTCCGTGGGGTGCGGTGTGCAGGCCGGGCCCGTAGAGTGCTGGCATGTTGGGAGTCCTCAGCCATACCCGCGTCCTTCGCCTGGCCGGCCTGTTCACCTGGGTCATGGTCGGTCTGCCCTTGGCGTACTCGCAGTTCGAGAACCTGCACAGCCGCGGTGACATGGGCGGCTGGGCGGTCCTGCTGTTCGTCGCCTACCTGTCCTTCGGCACCTCCTATTACTGGCTGACCCGCATCCTGCGCAGCGACAGCCCCACCAGCTGGCTGGACCGCGGCCTGCTGCTGCTGCTGACGATTTCGGCGCTGGGCGTCAGCTTCCTCAGCGGCTCGGGCCTGGGCAGCATCCTGATGATGGTGGCCGCCGGGGTCATTCCGTGGATGCTGTCGGTGCGGCTGGGCGTGCTGTGGCTGCTGGTCAGCCAACTGGCGGTGGCCCCGGTCTACTACTTGCTGCTGCGCTTCCCGTTGTTCGAAGCGGTGATGCAGTCGCTGCTGTACGGCGGCTTTTCCATGTTCATCTTCGTGACCAGCCTGGTTGCCCGGCAGCAGACCGAGGCGCGCGACGAACAGCGCCGGCTCAATTCAGAGCTGCGTGCCACCCGCGCCTTGCTTGCCGAGAGTGCCCGCGTCAATGAGCGCACCCGCATCTCGCGCGAGCTGCATGACCTGCTGGGCCACCAGCTGACCGCGCTGACTCTGAACCTGGAAGTGGCCGGGCACCTGGCCGAAGGGCAGGCGCTGGAGCACGTGAAGCGCTCCCACACCTTGGCCAAACTGCTGCTGGGCAACGTGCGCGAGGTGGTCAGCCAGCTGCGCGAGACCGGCGCGATCGACCTGGCCGCGGCGCTGCGCCCGCTGACCGAGAACGTGCCCTCGCTGGACATCCAGCTGGAGATCGAGGATCCGCTGAACGTGGAAGATCCCCAGCGGGCCCACGTCCTGCTGCGCTGCACGCAGGAGATCATCACCAACGCGGTGCGCCACGCCGGTGCGCGCCACCTGTGGATCAAGGTGTACCGTGAAGCCCCGGACCGGGTGGTGGTGGAGGCCCGCGACGACGGTGTCGGCGCGGACATGGTCAATGTGGGCAATGGCTTGCGCGGCATGCGCGAGCGCCTGCAACAATGTGGTGGCCAGCTGCAGATCGAGACCCGTCCCGGTGAAGGCTTCCGCCTGCGGGCAACGGTGCCGGCAACGGTGCTGGTGGCCGCCCTTACCAAGGTTCCTGAAGGAGTACGTTGATGATTCGCGTCTGCCTGGTCGATGACCAAACCCTGGTGCGGCAGGGAATCCGCTCCCTGCTGGCGCTCGACGATGGCATCGAGGTGGTGGCCGAGGCCGGCGATGGCCGGCAGGCGGTCGAGCTGATCCCGCAGGTGCGCCCCGACGTGGTCCTGATGGACATGCGCATGCCGGTGATGTCCGGACTGGAAGCGCTGCAGGTGCTGTCGCGGCAGGAACAGCTGCCGCCGACCATCATCCTCACCACCTTCGATGACGATCAGCTGGTGCTGGCTGGCCTCAAGGCCGGTGCCAAGGGTTACCTGCTCAAGGATGTGACCCTGGCACAGCTGGTCGGTGCCATCCGTACCGTGGCCGAGGGTGGTTCGCTGGTACAGCCGGCGGTGACCCAGCGCCTGTTGTCGGGCCTGGAGCACATGCGCAACGAGTTCGTCAGCCTGGACCGCCCGGACCCGCTGACCGACCGCGAGACCGAGATCCTGCGGCTGATGGCCAGCGGCTTCTCCAACAAGGAGATCGCCAACTCGCTGGGCGTGGCCGAGGGCACCATCAAGAACCACGTGTCCAACATCCTCTCCAAGCTGGGTGTGCGCGACCGTACGCGCGCGGTACTGAAGGCGTTCGAACTCCAGCTGGTCTGAGGAAAATCGTTTCGGTACAAAGACTTGGGTGGCGGAAGGGGGTTCCGGCCAAGGTGCCCCCCTACTTGCCGGGCAGCGGTATGCGTTACCCTTCGAATTCTTTGTCCATACAAATACGCAGCCGGCAGGGAAACCGGTGCGCCAATCCCGATAAACAATGCCCGCGAAGCCTGCTAGGATTGGCGCTTCGCTTCAATCAACCCGGCCGTGGGATCGGCCCCGGAGACTCTCTGAATGACCCGTATTATCGAGTTCCTGATCGCCTTGGGGATCGTGGCTGGCCTGTTCGTCATCATTGGCGTATGTCTGCCGGGCGAGCGTCACATCACCGAAAGCATCGAGACCAACCGCAAGATGACGATCGTGTACGACACGGTCAGCAGCCTGCGCCGCTTCAAGGACTGGAACCCGCTGGTACTGCGCGATCCCGCCGTTGAACTGAAGCTGTCCGGCCCGGCCTCCGGCAAGGGGGCCACCCTGGACTTCACCTCCAAGGACCTGGGCACCGGCTCCTGGAAGATCACCGACGCCGAAGAGAACAAGCGCGTTGCGATCGCCATCGAAGACGCCACCAAGGGTCACGACAAGGTCACCACCTTCACCCTGGAGCCGACCGGCAAGGGTGGCCGCAACGTGAAGATCACCCAGGACTACTCGGTGAAGTACGGCTTCGACCTGTTCGGCCGTTATGCAGGCCTGTATGTCAGCCGCCAGATCGGCGACGACATCAAGATGGGCCTGTCGCGCATGGCCAACATGCTGGCTACCGTCCCGAACGTCGACTACCGCACGCCGGAAGCCCCGCTGACCGATCTGGCCATCGTCGATGTGCCGGCTGAGGATCTGCTGGTCGTCAACGCCGGTAACGTGGACCGCGGTCAGGACACGATCACCAAGTCCATCAAGGACAACCAGGAGTGGATCAAGCGCGTGATGGAGGCCAATGGCCTTGAAGCCGCCGGTCCGTTCCGCATCATCACCACCGACTTCGGCCAGGAGAAGTACGCCTTCGACATCGCCCAGCCGGTGAAGAAGAAGGGTGCTGAAGGTGCCACCGCTGAGGCCCTGACCGTCAAGATCGATGGTGGCGCTCCGGTGAAGTACGTGCACGTGGCTCCGCACCGCTCGGCACATGCGGCCTACACCGGCCACATGGCGGGTCTGGACGTTGCCCGCAACGGCCTGCGCGCCTGGGCTGTGACCTCCGGCAACGAAGTGATCGACCGTCCGTACGAAACCTGGAAGGATGGCATCGACAAGTCGTTCACCCCGGAAGGTACCTACGACATTTACTGGGCCGTCAAGTAAGCCTCGGCTGACCCATGTAGTGTTGGACACGAAAACGCGCCGCTCATTGCGGCGCGTTTTTTTTCATCTGGCGCCCGGAAAGGGCGCTGTGCAAGGAGCCCCCATGTTCAACCTGGAACGTCGCGCACGTAAGCCTTCCCTGCTGGCCTGCCTTGGTGCGCTGCTGGCGGCGGCCTCGATCGGCCTGTCCGCCTACGCATCGCACGGTGTGGCCGACCCGCTGGCGCAGCAGCACCTGAACATGGCGGCACTGTATGCGTTCGCGCATGGCGCGGTGCTGGTGGCGCTTGGCCCGCGTGCGCAAGGGGCGATCGCGCACCTGGCGCTGTACGTGCTGCTGCTGGGCGTGTTGCTGTTTTCCGGCAGCCTGGTGGGTGGTGCGTTGTGGCAGTGGCCGACGCGGATGGCGCCGATCGGGGGCACCAGCATGATGGCCGGATGGGTGTTGCTGGCGATCAATGCGTTGAGGCGGTGACTGAGTCCAGGTTGTTTCTTCGATCCATGCTGATGCGATCTGCACCGTCCATGGGCGTTACTTTTCTTTTCGCGCGAAAAGAAAAGTAACCAAAAGAAACGCGCCGCCGGCCGCGAGCCGGTGCTGCGCACCGGTCCCCTGCGCTCCTCGGCCCGTCGAGGGGCGGTGCGGGAACTCGCTGCGCTCAGACACCCGCACCTCTTCGCCCTCGCCGGACCTGCGGTGCTCGGCTCGCTTGAAGGCGGACCCAACAGCCGCGCGCTGATCCGTTATAGAGGCTTCGAGCGAAGCGACCGGCTTCTGTCTTTGCCTTCTTGTTCCATCTCGTGGTGGGCGCGCGCGGAATCCGCCCGGACAGCTCCATGAATTTCGCCCTGCGGCCGCCACGAGGGGCTCAGCCGTTGGCCGGTCTCCAGCACCAGTGCCACGGTTCGTAGACGATGCCGTGCGGGTTGTCGCGCGGGTAACTCAGATGGAAGCCGTGCCCGCCGGCATGCGCCTGCAGCCACGCGAACGCGTTGGTGGCTTCGAACGATTCTTCAGCCGGCGCGTCGCCCGGTGTGCCGATGTCCAGCGCGTGGCCGCTGTGGTGTTCGCTGAAACCCGGTGCGGCATTCACCTTCAGGATCTCGGCCACGCTCAAGCCGCGCGCCAGCTTCCGTTCGAAGATGCCCAACTGGTAGGCATGGCTGCGGAAGCCGGAGATTGCGTCCAGCGCAATTCCATCCTGTGACGCGTGCAGTCGCATCCGCCGCCAGCCCTGCGCGGCGCCACGGCGCAGCCACAACGGGCGTGCGAAGCGGTCGGGACCGGCGAAGTGCAGCAGGCACGGCTCGGATTCCAGCGGCAGGCAGCTGTCGTCGGCATAGCGCTGTGCATCCAGGCCAAGCTGCTGCAGGCGCTGCTGCAACCCGGCCAGCGGCAGCCACTGATCTTCCAGTCCGGCGCCGAAGGGCCGTGCAGCCGCGGCATCCAGCAGTGCCAATGCTTCCTCGACCCCGGGTTCGCGCGGCAGGCGCGGCACCATGGCGTGCACACCCTGCGCCAGTACCACCGCCAGATAGCGGCCATCACGCTTGCGCCGCAGCACCCACTGCGCCTGCGACAGCAGGCGTGCATCCAGGTTGCTGCGTGCGCGCAACAGGTGGGCGGGCCACAGCTCGATGGCCTCGGTATTGATCAGCAGGGGGGCGCGTCGTTGCATCGCCGCAGCTTACTGCCGTGGCGCCGACGCGGCTACCTTGCGCAGCGCATCGAGCAGCGCCTGCGGCCGGTCCACACTGAGCAGCAGCGTGCTGGCATCACTGACCGGCAGGGCGAGCACACGCGCACGGTCGGTGACCAGGGCGAAGCCCTTGCCGCCTCCCTGCAGGCGAAAGTGGCCCGAGTAGAAGCCCGGCATTGAATAGCCATTGGTTTTGACACGAATGCCGTAGCGGCGGTCACGCTGCAGGTCGACCACCTCGGCCTGGTCCAGCCGCAACTGCGCCACCGGCACCCGCCGCCGGTACATCGTTGAACGGACGTCCAGCACATCGCCGGCCAGTTCCACCCGGCGGCGGAAGAAGGCCGTGCCCAGTCCAATGCCCAGCAGGGCAATCACCAGCAGGCTCCATGCCGCACTGCCGCCCATCCGGAACCAGGGCGGCGACAGCGTTACTTCGATCCAGGGTGCGCTCGCCGGTGCCTTGTACAGCTGTGCATACAGGCAGGCCACGAAGGCAGCCAGCAGCGGCAGCACGATCCAGAGCACGCGCAGCGGCGAGCTCTCGGCCACGTCAAAGGGTTTCGGGTCGCTGCCGCCCATGGTTCAGGCCTCCTTCTTGAACACCAGCATCGCCGGGCGCATCGGCGCCGGGATGATGATGTTGACCAGTTCCCAGCCCAGTTGGCCCTGGCGGCTGAGTTCGGCCTGGACGTCCTCGGGCTTGAGTACACCCATCATGGACGTCTTGACCTCGATGGTCTGGTAGCTCCAGCGCTTGCTCATTCCTTGTCCTCCGGCGATGGCGTGGGTTTCGGCAGGCGTCCTGCCTTGCGCAGGGCGTCGCGCAGTACGTATTCGATCTGCGCGTTGAGGCTGCGCAGCTCGTCGTCAGCCCAGCGCTGTGCCGCGGCCAGGACCTCGGCATTGATGCGCAGCGGATAGGCTTTCTTCTCACTCATGAAAACTCCTGGCGGGGCGGTGGGGCGCCCCGTTGCGAGGATGGCTCAGTAAAGCGAACCGGCGTTGACGATCGGTTGGGTGCCGCGGTCCGAGCACAGCACGGTCAGCAGGTTGCTGACCATGTGCGCCTTGCGTTCCTCGTCCAGTTCAACCACGCCATTCTTCTGCAGTTCGGCCAGGGCCATTTCGACCATGCCGACTGCACCGGCCACGATGCGCGTTCGAGCGGCGATCACCGCGTTGGCCTGCTGACGCTGCAGCATGGCCTGTGCAATTTCAGCGGCGTAGGCCAGGTGGCTGATGCGTGCGTCGATCACCTGCACGCCGGCGTCGGCCAGACGCTCGGCCAGCTCGTTCTTCAGGTGCTGGGAAATCTCGCTGGCGTGGCTGCGCAGGGCCAGCTGGCCATCCTCGTGCTGGTCGTAGGGGTAGCTGGTGGCCATCGCGCGCAGCGCGGATTCGGACTGGATGTGCACGAAGCTCTCGTAGTCGTCCACGTTGTAGACCGCTTCGGAGGCGTCGACCACCTGCCAGACGATCACTGCGGCAATCTCGATCGGGCTGCCGTCCAGCTCGTTGACCTTCAGCTTGCCGCTCTCGAAGTTGCGCACGCGCTGGCTGACCCGGCGCTTGGCATAGAAGGGGTTGTTCCAGCGCAGGCCGTTGTCCTTGACCGTGCCCACGTACTTGCCGAACAGGCTCAGCACGGCGGCCTGGTTGGGCTGGATGGTGTACAGGCCTGCCAGGATGAACACGCCCAGCGCCACCAGCAGGGCGCCTAGCAGCATCAGCAACAGATTGGGCGAGCCGGCACTGGCCTTGGCTGCCACTCCCAGTACGAACAGGGCGGCGCCAGCGAGGGCGACGAGCAGGGCGCCGGCCAGCGTGCCGAGGCCGTTGAGGGAAGACAGCGACTTCTCTTTCATGGCGGTACGTCCTTGAGGGTTCGGAATGAAGATATCAAAGTGATATCACTTGTCGGCTACCGTTCGTCGGATGCCATGGCCGGGGTGCCCGGCCAGCTAGAATGCCCACCCGCCTTCACATCGCTGCTGGAACCGCCATGGCCAAGCTTGGAACTCCGTTGTCCCCCTCCGCCACCCGCGTGCTGCTGCTGGGCTCGGGCGAACTCGGCAAGGAGGTGGCCATCGAGCTGCAGCGGCTGGGCGTGGAGGTGATCGCCGCCGATCGCTATGCCGATGCGCCGGCCATGCAGGTCGCGCACCGTTCGCACGTGATCGACATGCTCGACGCGATGGCCCTGCGTGCGCTGATCGCCCAGGAGCAGCCGCACCTGGTGGTGCCGGAGATCGAGGCCATCCACACCGAAACCCTGGTCCAGCTGGAACAGGAACAGGGCCTGCGGGTGATCCCGACCGCGCGTGCCGCACGCCTGACCATGGACCGCGAGGGCATCCGCCGCCTGGCCGCCGAGACCCTGGGCCTGCCGACCTCGCCGTACCGCTTCGTTGATACCGAAGCCGAATACCGTGCTGCCGTGGCCGCCATCGGCCTGCCGTGCGTGGTCAAGCCGGTGATGTCATCCTCGGGCAAGGGCCAGAGCACCCTGCGCAGCGAGGCGGACATCGCCCCGGCGTGGGAGTACGCGCAGACCGGTGGCCGTGCCGGTGCCGGCCGCTGCATTGTCGAAGGCTTCATCGATTTCGATTACGAGATCACCCTGCTGACCGTGCGCCATGCCGGCGGCACCTCGTTCTGCGCGCCGATCGGCCATCTGCAGAAAGATGGTGATTACCGCGAAAGCTGGCAGCCGCAGCCGATGTCGAGTGCTGCGTTGGCGCGTGCCGAAGAGATCTCGCGCGCGATCACCGACGACCTTGGCGGCTGGGGCCTGTTCGGCGTCGAGCTGTTCGTGAAGGGTGATGAGGTGTGGTTCAGCGAAGTGTCGCCGCGCCCGCACGACACCGGCCTGGTGACGCTGGTATCGCAGGAACTGAGCGAATTCGCGCTGCATGCGCGCGCCATCCTTGGCCTGCCGATTCCGGTGATCCGCCAGAGCGGCCCGTCGGCATCGTGCGCGCTGCTGGCGCACGGCGAGGGCGTGCCGTACTTCAACAACGTCGCCGCCGCGCTGCAGGTGCCGGACACCGCCGTGCGCCTGTTCGGCAAGCCGAGCGTGCATGGCCACCGCCGCGTGGGCGTGACCCTGGCGCGCGCGGAAAGCATCGACGAAGCACGCGCCATCGCGCGTGATGCCGCCGACGCCATCGGCGTCGAACTGCGCCCCTGAAAAAGGAGCGACGACCAACGGTCGTCGCCTACCGAAACCCGGTGGGTACCGACCGTTGGTCGGTACAGATTTCTGTGCGGTAGCGCCAGGCTGCACCCGCCGGCTTGCCATGAGCTGTGTGAGTCTTCTGTAGAGCCGAGCCCACGCTCGGCTGCTTTTCCATGTGACGCTTTCAGCCCGACAATGGATTCACATCTTCAGTCATGCGCGACGGCCTGCTGGGGCTATTGAGTGCCAGATGCTGCCGTTAGAGGGTTTGCTGCAAAGACGTAGAGCGCTAGGCCGCAATTGCGAGCTGAAAGCGACATCTGGTTGAGCGTCAAAATCCTGCGTGTTTTATCTTCTGACGGATGAATGCCAAAGACACCTCAGGAGAAGGCTTGGACGAGCGGCTTACATCAGCGCTACCTGCCTTGCATCACCGAATTGGCCAATCACTGATTGATGCCGTGCCTACCGACCAATGCGGGATCTGGCTGAACTTCGAGATCATCAAGAATGCCTGGTCGGGTTGGGCGTTCTACCGCAAGCCGTCAGGCTCATACGGCTATCTAGAAATTCCAGATGATGCGGAAGCAGCGCTTCTGGAGATGCATCAGCTCTTTGCGCAATGGCACCATGCACTCTGGACGAGTTTGACGTTTCATCTGGATCCAGAGAACAAGATGGAAATCGAGCTCGGATATGAGCAGCTTTCCGAGGATGAGTTCATCGATTCCCTGGGCCGGGAGCAGGCTTGGCAGGACCGGTATCTCGGGGCTGACGCTCAGATTGACTGGCAGAGCTACTAAGCTTGGTTGGTTGCAGTAGCCGAGCATGGGCTCGGCTCTACAACATCTTCAGCAATCGGCCATTCCGGTTACTGCTTCACGTCCACCCACACCAGGTGGTGATCGCTGCCGTTGGCGATCTTTGCTTCCGGGCTTTCATTGGCTGGCCAGAAGATGCCGCTGCCGACGTATTCGAAACCGGTCGAGGGCAGTACGTAGTCCAGGCGCATGGTGCCGGACTTCGGGCCGAAGTCGCCGGTGGCGTGGAACGGTGCGCCCTTGCGCTCGATGCCCTTGGCCGCATAGGCCAGGCTGGTCTGCTCGCCGCCGACGCTGCGCGGGGTGGGGTAGCGCAGCACGCGGGCGTTCTCGATCAGTTCGACGATCGCCTCATGGCGGCCATCGCCATCGACCGGGTCGTTGTTGAGGTCGCCGAGGATCACGAAGCGCGCGTCCTGTGCCAGGCCGCCGCACTGGCCCTTGTCGTCGCACAGCCACGGCTTGTCACCCTTGGACAGGTATTCCTGCCACAGGCGCAGTTCGTCGTGATTGCGCGCTGCGTTGCGCTTCTCCGGACCGTCGAACACCGGCGGGGTCGGGTGCGAGACCAGCGCATGCACCACGCCGGCCGGGGTCTTCACCGGCACGTCCCAATGCGACTTCGACGACAGGCGCAGCTGCGACCACACGTGGTCGTTGTAGAAGCTCTGGCCGGTACGTGGATCGACCGGGCGGATCGCGCCGGGCATCGCGCTCCACTTCAACAGCTGGAAGCTGCGCACCTTGGCTTCGTCGATCGGATAGCGCGACAGCACCAGCATGCCGTACTGGCCCGGGTGCAGGCCGTAGCCCCACGCGTCATTGCCACGGCTGCGGCCTTCGCCACCGACCACGCCGTTGTTGTCCAGGTCCAGCCCGCTGGGCACGCCGGTATTGACCGGTGCCAGGTAACGGTAGGCGAAGTGCAGCGGCTTGCCGCCGCCAGGCTGGGCCACTTCCAGGTAGCGCTTCTGGAACAGGTCGGCGGCGCGATGGGCGTCGTCGAAGTCGAACTCATTCAGCAGCACCAGGTCCGGGCGCACCTGCTGCAGCACCGCGGCGATCTTGCGCGCGTGCTCGCTGTCGCCTTCCAGCTCCTTGATCAGGCCGCCGGCGTCATCGGAGTACAGCGAGGTGTTGTAGGTGGCCAGGCGCAGCGCAGCGGACGGCTTTTCGGTCATCGCAGGGGACGTGGCGAAGGCGGGGGCCGTGGCGCCGCAGAGCAGGGCCAGGGCGAGGATCAGGGAATGGCGGCGGGTCATGTTCATGGGCCGTATTGTGCACCCGGCCCGGTGTCAGCGGTTTGTCAGCGCCCGCCCAGATCGTTGTCGAAATCATGCCAGCGGCGGCCATCGTAGGCTTCCAGCGGATGGAAGCGACGCTTGTAGTCCATCTTCTGGTGGCCGCGGATCCAGTAGCCCAGATACACGTGCGGCAGCCCCTCGCGGCGCGCCCATTCGATCTGCTGCAGGATCGCGAAGGTGCCCAGCCCGCGCGCGGCGTGGTCCGGGTCGAAGAAGGTGTAGACCGCCGACAGCCCGTGCTCGGTGACGTCGGTCACCGCCACCCCCAGCAGCTGGCTGGGCTGGCCGTCGTGGCCGGGCAGGCGCATTTCCATGAAGCGGGTGTGCGACCAGCTGCCGATCAGGAACTGCTCGAACTCGTGCGGTCCATGGTCGTCCATGCCGCCGTTAGCGTGGCGGTGGGTGAGGTAGCGGTGGTACAGCGCGAACAGGTCGTCGCGGGCGGTGGCGGCGGTGATCCGCACCTCCAGGTCGGCATTGCGGGCGGCGCAGCGGCGCTGGCTGCGGTCCGGAGCGAAGCGCGCCACCGGGATGCGCACGGCCACGCAGGCCTGGCAGTGCGCGCAATGCGGCCGGTAGACCAGGTCGCCGCTGCGGCGGAAGCCCCAGCTCAGTGCCAGCGGATAGAGCGCACCGAGGCGGCGGTCGTTCGGGTCCAGCACCAGGTCGCGTGCCACCCGGTCCGACCAGTACCCGCAGGGGTGCTCGCCGGTCTGGAAAAGTCGCAGTTCGTCGTCTCTGTCGCCATGTATCGCCATGGGCACAGCATAGCCCCAGGTTGTCGCAGTGGCGGCGACTGTCCGGCGGATGAATGGAATCGGCAGTAGCGTCAACCGACGTCGCGCCCGGGCGTTGTTGTCCCCCGAGGGTGAAGTGATCACCCCGACGCTGTTCCCATCCCCAGGAGTGACCTCATGATCCGTACCCCCCTGCTGCTGGCCCTGCTGCTGGGCGCCTCCGCTTCCGGTATCGCGCTCGCGGCCGACACCCCGACCACGCCCGCGCCGCGCCCGGCCAGGCTGGACACCAACGGCGACGGCGTCATCGACCGCAGCGAGGCCGCCGCCAACCCGCGCCTGGCCGCGAAGTTCGACGAGCTGGACAAGAACAAGGACGGCAAGCTCTCGCGCGATGAGCTGCCGCGCTGGCAGCATGGGCGACGTGGCCACGGCGGTGAGCGCTGGGCCAAGCTGGACGTCAACAAGGACGGCCGCATCAGCCGCGAGGAAGCCAAGGCCGATCCGCGCCTGGCCGCGCGCTTCGACCAGCTTGATCTGAACAAGGACGGCTACCTGGACAAGGCCGACCGCGAGCTGCGCATGAAGCAGCATCGTGATGCCTGGTTCGCTGCCGCCGACACCAACAAGGACGGCCAGCTGAGCAAGGCCGAGTTCGACGCCGCCAAGGGCCCGATGCACGGTGGCCCGCGCCATGGCGGTCCGCGTGATGGCGCTGCGCCGAAGCCGCAGCGCTGAGGTTCAACGCAGTGAATGACGACAACGCCGGCAGGCTGCCGGCGTTGTCCGTTACACGTTTCCGTTGCGCATCAGCGCATATACCACCAGGCCGATCACGAATACGTTCGCCCCGATGATGCCGGTGCGCCCGTACACGGATTCGTATTTCCAGTTGGTTCCGCTGCGGCCGCGCCGCGCTGAATCGCGCGCGATCATGGGTGCCATCACGCGCTGCAGCGGCACCAGGCACTGGTAGTTCACCGTACCCAGGCCGATGACGAGAATCGCAAGTTGCAGCCAGATTGGCACCTGCAGCATCAGCGAGATCAGCAGGCTGGTGCAGACGACCATCGCGGTGAACGTATTGAGGTGCACGAAGCGTCGCACTGCTGTTCGTTCCTGCTGGGTGTCTGCGAAGCGCAGCAGGAAGCGGCCACCCAGGTAGCTGCCGATGATGCCGCCGACGACGCCACCGGCAACGGTGGCCCAGTCGCTGGCGGGTATCAGGTGCAGCTGGCTGGCGGCGGCCGTCAGTGAACCCATGGCAGCCCCGCCTGCGGCACTGACGCCGCCCAGGCCCAGCTTGCTGCCGCCCACGCCGACACCGGTGCCGAGCAGGATCGCTGCGCTGGCCGTGCCGGGCGCGGCCACCAGTACCATCGAAGCCACCGCCGTGGCGAATGCGGCGCTCGGCGCGCTGCTGCGCGCGAACTCACCGAAGCGCTGCAGCAGGCCGTCGCGCACCAGGGCACGTGCACGTGACAGGCGCTTGCGCACGGCTGCGTCGCTGAGCCCGAGCAGGTCGGCCACCTGCTGCGAGCGTTGGCCTTCGCGGTAGTACAGCAACAGCACCTCGCGGCTGTCGGCGGGCAAGGCGGAAATGATGTCCTCGGCGGCGATCTCTTCCTCCACCCGCTGCAGGCGGTCAGCCGCGTCCGGCGACGGGTCGGCGGCCATGCCCATCGCTACCTCGGCCGCCTCGCCGGTCAGCGGCCGCCCACGCTGGGCACGCAGCCAATCGCGGGCCAGGTTGCGGGTGATCTGTCGAAGCCAGGGCAGGAAGCTGGTCGCGCTGCGCAGCTGGTGCAGCTGCTGCCAGCCCTTGACGAAGGCTTCCTGGGCGATGTCCTCGCTGGCCTGGCGGTCGCGGGTGATGGCCAGAGCGATGGCGGTGACCGTGTTCTGGCAGGCCAGCACGATACGGCCATAGGCGTGCTGGCAACCGCTGGCGGCGGCCGGCAGTTCGCGTTCCAGGGTCTGGTCGATCGATGTGGCGAACGTCGTCATGGCGGCGGCTCTCCTGCTGGGATTGTGTCCCATGACGGAGCCGCGCGCCCAATGTGACCGACTTTCTGTGCGGTAGTGCCGGCCGCTGGCCGGCATCCTCATGACAAAAAAGGGGACGGAGGGGATCAAGTCGTTTGAGGCACAAACGACTTGATCCCCTCCGTCCCCTTTTTTGCGGCTGCCGGCCAGCGGCCGGCACTACCCGTGCGTCATTTCGACGGCTGGATGCGGACCCGCACTTCTTCCTCTTCCGGCGCGGCCTGCGGTGCCGGCTGTACCTGCTGCGGCTGGGCCTGCGGGGCAGGGGCCGGTGCGACCGGTGCCGGGGCACCACGATGGCGCAGGCCGATCACCAACGCCACGCCGGCGATCACCACCAGCAGGGCGATGCGGATGCGCCAGGCCCAGCTGCGGCCGTCGCTGCCCGGTTCCGGCGCGTCGCGGAAGGCGAACTCGGCGGTCGGGTGGTCGCGACGGGTGGTGTCGAGCAGGCGCGCCTCGCGCAGGATTTCACGCGCGCGCGGCTGGTCGTCGGCGCGTACGATCCACACCGCCGGATAGGCGTTGGCGTTGCCCAGGTCGGTATAGCTGAACTGACCGCGGCGGCGGGTCTTGTACGAGCGCCCGTTGGTCACCTTGACGTCGATGCCATGCTCGCGCAGGAGCTCGGCCACGCCTTCGACGGTTTCCACGCGCTGGCTGCTGAAGATCTGGCGCATGGGGTTACTCCTTGGCTGGCACGGCAGCGGCCGCGGCCTGGTCGGGAACGACGCGGATCAGGCCTTCCTGCGCGGTGCTGGCCACCAGCACGCCATTGCGGGTGAAGAACTGGCCGCGGGCCAGGCCGCGCGAATCCTGCGCGCTGGGGCTGTCCAGCGAATACAGCAGCCAGTCGTCGGCACGGAACGGGCGGTGGAACCAGATCGCGTGGTCGAGCGAGGCCATCTGCACGTGCGGGTGGTAGTAGCTGATACCGTGCGGGAAGGTCGCCGTGCCCAGCAGGTGGAAGTCGGAGGCGTAGGCCAGCAGCGCCTGGTGCAGCTCCGGCGCATCGCCCACCGGTTCGCTCAGGCGCAGCCACACCTGGTGGTAGGGCGGGCGCTTGGGTGGGTTCAGTTCGTCGCGCGGGTACACGTGGCGGAACTCGAACGGGCCACCGCGCGACAGCCAGCGCTGCACCTTGATCGGCAGGCGTTCGAGCACTTCCGCCGGCAGCGGACGATTCGGCTCGATGTCTTCCGGCTGTGGCACTTCGGGCATCTTGTGCTGGTGCTCGGCGCCGGTCTCGGCCTGCTGGAACGAGGCTGCGCAGAAGAAGATCACCTTGCCGTGCTGGATCGCGGTGACCCGGCGCACCGAGAAGCTGCCGCCATCGCGGGTGCGGTCCACGTCGTAGACGATCGGGTGGTCGATGTTGCCAGCGCGCAGGAAATAGGCGTGCAGCGAGTGCACGTGGCGGCCATTGTCGACCGTGGCCTGCGCTGCGGCCAGCGCCTGGCCCAGCACCTGCCCGCCGAACACGTACTTGGTGCCGATGTCGCGGCTCTGCCCGCGGAACAGGTTGTCCTCCAGCCGCTCCAGCGTGAGCAGGTCGATCAGCTCGGAGACGACGGGTTCGGGCGTGTCGTTCAAGGGGGGCGGCCACAGCAGTGAAGAGGCCCCGATTATACCGGTGCAGGCCAGCCCATCATCGGTAGTGCCGGCCGCTGGCCGGCAGCCACAGGCGTCCCGGAAGGATTGCCTGGTTGCCGGCCAGCGGCCGGCACTACCGTTTACTTGCCCAGCCGGGCTACCAGGGCCTGCAGGGCGTTCTGTGCGTCCGGGGCGAACCAGGCCTCGACGAAGCGGTCCAGCTGGATCAGGTCCGGGTGCAGCGCCTCATGCAGGTCGGCACGGGCAATCGCGCGGGTCAGCAGCATCGGCTGGCGCGGCTGCTTGAGCAGGTTCTGCAGCCAGGCAATGGCGCGTGCCACCACCAGGTCTCCCTCGGCCAGCTCATCCACCAGGCCGATCTGCAGCGCCTGTTCGGCCGGCACCAGCGAACCGGTGGTCAGCAGCACACCGGCGCGGTGCACGCCCACCGCACGGCGCAGCAGGCGCTGGATGCCCTCCGGCGCAATCAGGCCGACCTGCACCTCGTTCAGGCCGATGGCATACGGCCGCGACGGATCGGCGCTGCGCGCCATCACCCGGTAGTCGCAGCACAGGGCCAGCACGCAGCCACCCGCCGGGGCGTGGCCGGTGATCGCCGCGACCACCGGAATGCGGCTCTCGGCCAGCGTGCGCACGGCGCCAAAGAAGGCGTTCCAGGTGTCCAACAACTTGTGCTTGTCATCGCCATGCGAGAGCAGGTGCGGCACGTCCATGCCGCCGGTGAAGACGCGCTCGCTGCCCGACAGCACGATGCCATGCGCGTCTTCGGCCATGGCCAGCTCGATGGCATGGATCAACTGCCGGCACAGTTCGGTGTCCAGTGCGTTGACCGGCGGCCGTGCCAGGCGCAGTTCGCGGATGGGGCCATGGTTGATCACCTCGATGAGCGTCGTCATGCTGCGGTCTCGTTGCGAAGAAGGAACCTGGGCGATGATAACCAAACCATTCGTTGGCGTACTGTGGGTCCTGTGTGCGACCGCAGCATCGGCCTCGGCCGCCGAACCGGCGTGCGTCACGGTGGAGCAGGGCTGGGCGCGGTTGCCTCCGAATCCGGCAATGCCGATGACCGCCGGCTACGGCGTCATCCACAATCGCTGCAGCAAGGCGGTGGCGATCACCGGCGCGGCCAGCAGCAGCTTCGGTGATGTGTCGCTGCACGAGACCACGATTGTCGACGGGGTCAGCCGGATGCGCGCGATCGAGCGCCTGCCGCTGGCAGCCGGCGCGCGTGCCGAGCTCAAGCCCGGCGGCCTGCACCTGATGCTGATGCAGGGCAAGGGCGCGCTGAAGGAAGGGCAGGTGCTGCCGCTGCGGCTGCAGCTGGAAGGGGGTAGCGAAGCGAGTGCGACGTTGACCGTGCGCAAGGCCGCGAAATGACGGTCGGGTAGTGCCGGCCGCTGGCCGGCAGCACGGGCAATGCCGGCCAGCGGCCGGCACTACCAAACAGGCTTACGACCAGTCGTACGAGAACAGCACCGTGCGGCTGACCGGCTCGTACAGCATCACGATCGCGTCGGCACCGGTGGCGCACCAGTTGTAGCCGGCTACGTCGGCCACGGCGAAGAATTTGTTGCCATTGCGGGTGATGATCACCGTTTCGGCATCGTCCGCAGCATTGGGGTCATCGGCCGCCTCGGTGAAGCCCAGTTCGAAGGCTGCGGGAATCTCCGCGGTCTCGGTCCAGTTGCCGAAACCAATGGGGCCACCCAGCGTATCCAGATAATCGCGCTCGCTGGCCTCACCCTTGCCGTAGCGCGAGTAGCAGGCGAGGCGGCCGTGCGTGGCATGGTAGTCGCGGGCCTTGGCGTAGCTCTCGCGCATCTGCGCGATGTGTTCCTGTGCGTCCTTGTCCTGTACCGCATCGCCGATGAAATAGCCCTCGTTGCCGAGGAAGCGCATCTGGTTGCCGGCGGTCAGTTCGAAGGCGATCCAGTTGGTGCCGGTGAAATCGTTGTGGTGTTCTTCGGTGGTCTCGCCGATGCAGCCGTCGTACGGCTCGATCGGGCACAGCATCGTTGCCACCTGGCCAGCCAGTTCCGGGCGCAGCACGCCCAGGTCGATCTTCAGCAGCGGCAGCAGGTGCTGGCCGAGCCAGGCCTGGTCGGCGGGAAAGACGTCGGTGGGGAAGGGGACCATGCCGGGCAGCAGGTCGCGCAGTTCGGTCTTGTGGATCATGTCAGTCCTTTGATCAGTGTCGGTCGTGCCGGCCGCTGGCCGGCAACCTCATTGCAGCCAAAGCGTGCCGACCAAGGTCGGCACCCACCAGGGCGCGTCAGGTGGAAGCGCTGCGGATCGCCTCCGGCAGCGGTGCGCTCTTGCCGGTCTGGGTATCCATCCAGACCACCACCACGTTGCCATCGGAATACAGCTTCGAATCGTCCTGCTGGTCGACGATGCGGTGGCCGATGGTCACGCTGCTGTTGCCCAGGCGCTCGACGAACAGTTCGACCACGATGTCGTTGGGCCACACGATCGGCAGCCGGTAATTGACGTTGGTCGCGGCCACCACCGGTGCGATGCGGTCGGTCATCGATACGCCGTCCACGCCCAGCATCCAGCGCACGCGCGCTTCCTCCAGGTAGGAAATGTACTTGGCGTTGTTGACGTGACCCATGCTGTCCATGTCACGCCAGCGCACGCTGATCGGGATGCGGGCCAGGATCTTGTGTTCGCTGCTCATCAGGCGTCCTTCTTCTTGGTCGTGCTCTTGCTGGCCTTGCCGGTGCTCTTGGCAGCCACCGCCTTCTTCGCCACCTTGGCCGGCTTCTCAGGCTTCACCTTGCGCGGCGGGCGGGCATCGGGCTTGTTGGCCACGGCGGCCGGCTGTTCCGGGCGCGCGCTGGTGGATGGCAGCATGCGGGCCAGGAACTGGCCGGTGTACGACTGCGGGCAGGCCGCCACGTCTTCCGGCGTGCCGGTGACCAGGATGGTGCCACCGCGATGCCCGCCTTCCGGGCCCAGATCGACGATCCAGTCGGCGGTCTTGATCACGTCCAGGTTGTGCTCGATCACCACCACCGTGTTGCCCTCGTCGCGCAGCTTGTGCAGCACGCCCAGCAGCGCTTCGATGTCGTGGAAGTGCAGGCCGGTGGTCGGCTCGTCGAGGATGTACAGGGTGCGGCCGGTATCGCGGCGCGACAGTTCCTTGGACAGCTTCACGCGCTGCGCTTCACCACCAGACAGCGTGGTCGCGCTCTGGCCCAGCTTGATGTAGCTCAGGCCGACGTCGACCAGCGTTTCCAGCTTGCGCGCGATCGACGGCACCGGCTCGAACAGCTTCAGCGCATCCTCGACGGTCATTTCCAGCACGTCGTTGATGTTGAAGCCCTTGTACAGGATCTCCAGCGTTTCGCGGTTGTAGCGCTTGCCATGGCAGACATCGCACGGCACGTACACGTCCGGCAGGAAGTGCATCTCGACCTTGATCAGGCCGTCGCCCTGGCAGGCTTCGCAGCGGCCGCCGCGCACGTTGAAGCTGAAGCGGCCCGGCGAATAGCCACGCGCGCGCGCTTCAGGCACCTGTGCGAACAGTTCGCGCAGTGGAGTGAACAGGCCGGTGTAAGTGGCCGGGTTGGAACGCGGGGTGCGGCCGATCGGCGACTGGTCGATGTCCACCACCTTGTCGAAGAGGTCCAGGCCATCGATCTCCTTGTACGGGGCGATCGGGTGCGAGGAACCGTTGATCTCGTTGGCGGCCAGCGAGAACAGGGTGTCGTTGATCAGGGTCGACTTGCCCGAGCCGGACACGCCGGTCACGCAGGTCAGCAGGCCCGACGGAATCGCCAGGTCCACGCCCTTCAGGTTGTTGCCGCTGGCCCCGCGCAGGTGCAGGGTCATCTTCGGGTTCGGTTTGTGCCGGCGCGCCGGAATCTCGATCGCGCGCTTGCCGGACAGGTACTGGCCGGTCAGCGAGCGCGGGGCTTCCAGGATGTCCTGCAGGGTGCCCTGGCCGACGATCTCGCCGCCGTGCACGCCCGCGCCCGGGCCGATGTCCAGCACGTAGTCGGCCAGGCGGATCGCATCCTCGTCATGCTCCACCACGATCACCGTGTTGCCCAGGTCGCGCAGGCGGGTGAGGGTGCCGAGCAGGCGTTCGTTGTCGCGCTGGTGCAGGCCGATGGACGGCTCGTCGAGCACGTACATCACGCCGACCAGGCCGGCGCCGATCTGGCTGGCCAGGCGGATGCGCTGTGCCTCACCACCGGACAGGGTGTCGGCCTTGCGCTCCAGGGTCAGGTAATCCAGGCCCACATCGACCAGGAAGCCGAGGCGTTCGCCGATTTCCTTGACGATCTTCGCGGCGATCTCGCCACGCCAGCCCGGCAGGCTCAGTTCGCTGAAGAACTTCAGCGCCTCGTCGATCGGCAGCACCACCAGGTCCGGCAGCGGGCGGTCGGCCACGAACACGTTGCGAGCCGCCTTGTTCAGGCGCGCGCCGTGGCATTCCGGGCACGGCTGCTCGCTGATGTACTTGGACAGTTCTTCGCGCACCGCCGGCGACTCGGTTTCCTTGTAGCGGCGTTCGAGGTTGGGAATGATGCCCTCGAAGCGGTGCTTGCGCTGGGTGCGGCCACCGGCTTCGGTGAAGTAGGTGAAGGTGATCGCTTCGTCGCCGCTGCCGTACAGCACGGCCTGCTGCACCTTGGCCGGCAGCGAGTTCCACGCCGCGTCGACGTCGAACCGGTAGTGCTTGGCCAGCGAAGCGATCAGCTGGAAGTAGTAGGCGTTGCGGCGGTCCCAGCCGCGCACCGCACCGGCGGCCAGCGACAGTTCGGGATGCACCACCACGCGCGAGGGGTCGAAGAACTCGGCCATGCCCAGGCCATCGCAGCCGGGGCAGGCGCCCATCGGTGCGTTGAACGAGAACAGGCGCGGTTCCAGCTCCGGCAGCGAGTAATCGCAGACCGGGCAGGAATACTTGGAGGAGAACAGCGTCGGCGCGGTTTCGGTGTTGTCCAGGCTCTGCACCGAGGCCATGCCGTCGCCCAGCTTCAGCGCGGTCTCGAAGCTCTCGGCCAGGCGCTGCTTGATGTCCTCGCGCGGGCGGAAGCGGTCGATCACCGCCTCGATGGTGTGCTTCTGGCGCAGTGCCAGCGGCGGCACCGCGTCGATTTCATGCAGCTCGCCGTCCACGCGCACACGGACGAAGCCCTGCGCACGCAGCTGGTCGAACACCTGCGCATGCTCGCCCTTGCGGTCGCGGATGACCGGCGCCAGCAGCATGTAGCGCTGCTCCGGGTCCAGCGTCAGCACCTGGTCGACCATCTGGCTGACCGTCTGCGCTTCCAGCGGGTAGCCATGGTCCGGGCAGCGCGGGGTGCCGACGCGGGCGTACAGCAGGCGCAGGTAGTCGTAGATCTCGGTGATCGTGCCGACGGTCGAACGCGGGTTGTGCGAGGTCGACTTCTGCTCGATCGAGATGGCCGGGGACAGGCCTTCGATGTGGTCCAGGTCCGGCTTTTCCATCACGCTCAGGAACTGGCGCGCATAGGCCGACAACGACTCGACATAGCGGCGCTGGCCTTCTGCATAGATGGTGTCGAACGCCAGCGAGGACTTGCCCGAGCCGGACAGGCCGGTGATCACGATCAGCTTGTCGCGGGGCAGGTCGAGGTCGAGGTTCTTCAGGTTGTGCGTCCGCGCGCCGCGGATGCGGATGAAATCCATCGCCATGGGGGATCCGGTTGTGGGGGCGTTGGCTGGGTGCCGGGCCAGCAGGGAACGGCAATCGGTCAGCCTACCGAGGTGACCAGATGGGGGCAATGGGCGACAATGCCAGCCCGGCGTCTCACCTTGTGAGACAGGCCGTCATCCAGGGGTCAGATCCCTTTTCACGGCGTGAAAATGCTTCTGACCCCTTTCCGGTGCCGTCTCCTTCGACGTTCAGGGGTTGACTTGACCCGCGCCCGCTGATCTGCGTACAATTCCGCTCCTGTCCGCCCTCGATGGCGGCAGCTCAGACCACAATAACTACAGAGGAAGGCCTGGTCATGTACGCAGTACTGGTCACCGGCGGTAAGCAATACCGCGTGGCGCAGGGCGAAAAGCTCCGCATTGAAAAGCTCGAAGTCGAAGTCGGCAGCGAGATCAAGTTTGACAACATCCTGATGCTGGGTGACAGCGACGGCGTGAAGCTGGGCGATGCGCTGAAGGGCGCTGCCGTCACCGCCAAGGTCCTGTCCCAGGGTCGTGCTGACAAGGTCCGGATCATCAAGTTCCGTCGCCGCAAGCACCACATGAAGCGTCAGGGTCACCGTCAGTACTACACCGAAATCGAGATCACCGGCATCGCCGGCTAAGCATCAGGAGAAGCAGTCATGGCACATAAAAAGGGCGTAGGCTCCTCGCGCAACGGTCGCGACTCCAACCCGAAGTACCTGGGCGTCAAGATCTTCGGCGGCCAGGCCATCGAAGCCGGCAACATCATCGTGCGTCAGCGCGGCACCCAGTTCCACCCGGGCACCGGCGTTGGCCTGGGTCGTGACCACACCCTGTTCGCCCTCGTGGACGGCAAGGTGGAGTTCTCGGTCAAGGGCGCCAAGAAGCGTCGCACCGTCAGCATCGTCTCGGCCGACGCCTGATCCAGGCATCGCCGGCGCCCGTGCCTCGGCATGGGGGTGCTGCATGAAGAGCCCCGCTTCGGCGGGGCTTTTCGTTAGAGTTGAAGCAAGACCGGCAAGGCCGGGCTGCCGGCCATCGGCAGGCATAACATTCAAGGTGACGGCCGGCAGGCCGCGCCCATCGCAGGCATCGAAACAATGAAACTGGTAGACGAAGCAGAAATCGAAGTGTTCGCCGGCAACGGCGGCAACGGCTGCATTGGCTTCCGTCGCGAGAAGTTCATTCCGCTCGGCGGCCCGGACGGCGGCGACGGCGGTGCGGGCGGCAGCGTGTACATCCGCGCCGACGAAAACCTGAATACCCTGGTCGACTTCCGCCATGACCGCATCTTCAAGGCGCAGCGTGGCGAGAACGGCATGGGCCGCCAGGCCTACGGCAAGGGCGGCGAAGACCTGACCATCACCGTGCCGGTCGGCACCGTGGTGATCAACGTTGCCACCGATGAAGTCATCGGCGACCTGACCCAGCACGGCGACCGCCTGCTGGTGGCCAAGGGCGGCCGCGGTGGCCTGGGCAACATGCACTTCAAGAGCTCGACCAACCGCTCGCCGCGCCAGGCGCTGCCGGGCGAGCCGGGTGAGGAGCGCACGCTGAAGCTGGAGCTGAAGCTGCTGGCCGACGTCGGCCTGCTGGGCTTCCCCAACGCCGGCAAGAGCACCCTGATCCGTGCCGTTTCGGCGGCGACGCCGAAGGTGGCCGATTACCCGTTCACCACGCTGTACCCGAACCTGGGTGTGGTGAAGGTGGAAAACTACCGCAGCTTCGTGATTGCCGACATCCCGGGCCTGATCGAAGGCGCGGCCGACGGTGCCGGCCTGGGTGCGCAGTTCCTGCGCCACCTGCAGCGCACCCGCCTGCTGCTGCACCTGGTGGACATCTCGCCGATGGAGGGTGGGGTGGAAGGCATTTCTCCGGTCGAGCAGGTGCGCGCCATCGAGCGCGAGCTGGAAAAGCACGATCCGGAACTGCTGCAGAAGCCGCGCTGGCTGGTGCTGAACAAGGCTGACCTGATGTTCGAGGATGAAGCGAAGGCTGCGGCCGAGCAGATCGTCGCCGAGCTGGGCTGGAAGGAGCCGTGGTTCCTGGTCTCCGCGCTGGGTCGCGAAGGCACCTTCCCGATCATGAGCCGGATCATGGCCTTCTTCGATCGCCAGAAGGAAGAAGAGCAGGAAGCCCGTAACGCGCAGTAGAGTCGACTGTCAGTCGACTGGCGTTGGCAAAAACCCGGCTTCGGCCGGGTTTTTCATTTTCCGGTAGTGCCGGCCGCTGGCCGGCATTCCTCGGGGTTGCCGGCCAGCGGCCGGCACTACCGGACCGCAGGCAACAAAAAACCCGGCCGGGGCCGGGTTCTTGTCTGCTGCCCGGCCCCTAAGGGCAGGGCGGCAACGCCGGATCAGGCGGCCTTGAGGGCCTTGATGCGGTCGTTCAGGCGGCTCTTGTGGCGAGCAGCCTTGTTCTTGTGGATCAGGCCACGCGCGCTGAAGCGATCCAGGATCGGCTGGGCAACGGCGAAGGCGGCTTCGGCGCCGGCGGCATCGTTGGCGTCCAGCGCCTTGATCACTTTCTTGACAGCGGTGCGCAGCATCGAGCGCTGAGCCACGTTGCGCGCGTTGCGCACGACGGTCTGCTTGGCGCGCTTCTTGGCGGACTTGATATTGGCCACGGTGGTGGTTTCCTGAAAAAATCGGTGTTATGGGAACAGCAAGCTAGCTAGTATGATGGCGTAAGAAATGCACGTCAAGTCGATTGTCAAGAGGGACGCTGAGTGAGTTCACCCAAGTTGTTGCGGGGCCTGCTGTCGTTCAGCAGCATGACCATGGTCTCGCGCGTTCTCGGACTTGTCCGGGACTTCGTGGTGACCACCACGTTCGGCACCAACGCCATCACTGATGCTTTCTGGGTCGCCTTCAGGGTACCCAATTTCCTGCGGCGTTTGTTCGCCGAAGGCTCTTTCGCCACTGCTTTCGTGCCCGTGTTCACGGAAGTGAAGGAGACCCGCAGCCACGCCGAGCTGCGTGAACTGATGGCCCGCACCGCCGGCACCCTGGGCGGGGTGCTGATGCTGGTCACTGCGCTGGCGCTGATCTTTGCGCCGCAGCTGGCCTCGGTCTTCTCCAGTGGCGTTGATACCGATCCGGTCAAGCAGGGCCTGCTGGTCGACCTGTTCCGCCTGACCTTCCCGTTCCTGTTGTTCGTGTCGCTGACCGCCCTGGCCGGCGGCGCGCTGAACAGCTTCCAGCGCTTCGCCATGCCGGCGCTGACCCCGGTCATCCTCAACCTGTGCATGATCGCCGGTGCACTGTGGCTGGCCCCGCGGCTGGGCGGCACCCCGGAGAAACAGATCCTGGCGCTGGGCTGGGCGGTACTGGCTGCCGGCATCCTGCAGCTGCTGTTCCAGCTGCCCTCGCTGAAGGGCATCAACCTGCTGACCCTGCCGCGCTGGGGCTGGAGCCATCCGGGCGTGCGCAAGGTGATGACGCTGATGGTGCCGACCCTGTTCGGCTCCTCGGTGGCGCAGATCAACCTGCTGCTGGACACCGTCATCGCGGCCAAGCTGACCGATGGCTCGCAGTCCTGGCTGTCGCTGGCCGACCGCTTCCTGGAGCTGCCGCTGGGCGTGTTCGGCGTGGCGCTGGGCACGGTGATCCTGCCGGCGCTGGCCCGTCACCACGTCAGCACCGACCGCGAGGGCTTCTCGCGCTCGCTGGACTGGGGCCTGCGCATGACCCTGCTGATCTCGGTGCCGGCCATGCTGGGCCTGCTGCTGCTGGCCGAACCGCTGATCGCGACCATCTTCCAGCACGGCCAGTTCAGTGCCTTCGATACCCGCATGACCGCGCTGTCGGTGTACGGCCTGAGCTTCGGCCTGCCGGCGTTCGCCCTGCTGAAAGTGGTGTTGCCGGCGTTCTACGCACGCCAGGACACCAAGACCCCGGTGCGCGCGGGTGTGGCCGCGCTGGTGGCCAACATGGTGTTCAACTTCGCCCTGCTGGCGGTGCTGTACCAGGTCATGGTGCCGGACGAGCTGAAGGCGCAGGGCGTGATGGCGGCCATCGGCAAGCAGCCGGGCCTGCATCTGGCGCTGGGCATTGCCAGTGCACTGTCCAGTTACCTGAACCTGGGCCTGCTGTGGTACTGGCTGGGCAAGACCGACGTCTACCAGCGCCGGCCGGGCTGGGGCGGCTATCTGCTGCGACTGCTGCTTGCCTGTGCGGCCATGGTTGGTGTGCTGCTGGCCCTGCTGCACTGGCTGCCAGGCTTCTCGGCGATGAGCGTGTGGGAGCGGATCGGCAGCCTGTCGCTGCTGGTCGGCGGTGGCGGTGCCACCTACGCGGTAGCCATGCTGGCGATGGGCTTCCGCCCGCGCGATCTGCGTGGGCATTGATCGCGGCTTGTGGCGGCTATACTTCAGGGTTACACCATTGAAGCGGCGGCCCCGGTCGGGCCGGAACGAGAGTTGATGAGCAGGCTGTTCAGAAGCGTCGAGGGCGGGGAGCTGTTCCCCAACGGAAGCGTGGTCTGTATCGGTGCATTCGACGGCCTCCACCTGGGCCATCGTGCGCTGGTCCGCCATGCGGTTGCCCGCGCGCGCGCCTTGGGCGTGGCCGCCGTGGCCGTGGCGTTCGAGCCGCTGCCGCGTGAGTTCTTCGCCCAGGGCACACCGCCGCCGCGGCTGACCCTGGCGCGCAGCAAGGTCGAGATCCTGCGCGAGCTCGGTGTCGATGCGGTCGGCCTGCTGCGATTCGACGCGGCGATGGCAGCGATGCCGGCCGAGACCTTCGTGCGCCAGTTGCTGGTCAAGCGCCTGAGTGCGCGTGAGGTCTGGATCGGCCCGGAGTTCTGCTTCGGCAACCGCCGTCGCGGCGATCTGGCCCTGTTGCAGCAGCTCGGTGCCGAGCTCGGCTTCAGCGCCGACCAGATCGAAGCGGTCGACCTGCATGGCGAGCGCATTTCCAGTACCCGCATTCGCCAGCTGCTGCAGGAGGGTGACTTCGCTCGCGCCGGTGACCTGCTCGGGCGTCCGTACGCGATCAGCGGGCGGGTGGTGCGCGGGCGCCAGCTCGGCCGTACGCTGGGCTTCCCCACCGCCAACCTGCGTTTCCCCAAGACCCCGGCGCTGTCGGGCATCTACGCGACCTGGGTGCATGGCGTGTTCGACCAACCGTGGCCGTCGGTGTCCAGCTTCGGCACCCGCCCGACGGTGGAGGGCGTGGAGCCGCTGCTGGAAGCCCACCTGTTCGATTTCCAGGGCGACCTGTACGGGCGCCACATCGATGTGGAGTTCGTCGCCAAGCTGCGCGACGAAGAGAAATTCAATGATCTGGCGGCGCTGACCGACCAGATGCACCGCGACGCCGAACAGGCGCGCGCCATCCTTTCCGAACATAGATTGCGAGCCACTGCGTGAGCCAGGACTACAAGACCACCCTGAACCTGCCAGCCACCGAATTCCCGATGCGCGGCGATCTGCCCAAGCGCGAGCCGGGCATTCTGGCGCGGTGGGAAGCGCAGGGGCTCTACCAGCAGCTGCGCGACAACGCCGCCGGCCGCCCGCTGTTCGTGCTGCACGATGGCCCGCCGTACGCCAACGGCCGCATCCACCTGGGCCACGCGGTCAACAAGATCCTGAAGGACATCATCGTCAAGTCGCGCTATCTGGCCGGCTTCGATGCGCCCTACGTGCCGGGCTGGGATTGCCATGGCCTGCCGATCGAGATCGCGGTGGAAAAGAAGTGGGGCAAGGTGGGCGTGAAGCTCGACGCCGTCGAATTCCGCCAGAAGTGCCGCGAGTTCGCCGAAGAGCAGATCAACATCCAGCGCGTGGACTTCAAGCGCCTGGGCGTGACCGGTGACTGGGACAACCCGTACAAGACCCTGAGCTTCGACTTCGAAGCCAACGAGATCCGTGCGCTGGCCAAGATCGTGGCCAACGGTCACCTGGTGCGCGGCGCCAAGCCGGTGTACTGGTGCTTCGACTGCGGTTCGGCGCTGGCCGAGGCGGAAATCGAGTACCACGAAAAGGAATCGCCGGCGATCGACGTGGCCTACGCCGCGCGTGACGCGCAGGCCATCGGCCAGGCGTTCGGCGTGAGCGTGCCGGCTGACGTCGAGGTGGCGGTGCCGATCTGGACCACCACCCCGTGGACGCTGCCGGCCTCGCTGGCGGTGTCGCTGGGTGCGGAGATCAACTATGTGCTGGCCGAAGGCCCGGCCCACAACGGCAAGCGCCGTTGGCTGGTGCTGGCCGCGGCCCTGGCCGAGCGCGCGCTGCAGCGCTATGGCGTGGACGAGGTGGTGCTGCACGGTGAAATCACCGGTGCGGCGCTGGAAAACCAGCTGCTGGCGCATCCGTTCTACCCGGAACGCGAGATCCTGGTGCTCAACGGCGACCATGTGTCCGACGAGGACGGTACCGGTGCGGTGCACACCGCCCCCGGCCACGGCCAGGAAGACTTCGTGGTCAGCCAGAAGTACGGCCTGCTGGACAAGTACAACGCCGGCCAGATCACCCCGATCGACGGCCGTGGCGTATACCTGGAATCGACCCCGCCGGCCGGTGACGTGGTGCTGGCTGGCCAACATCTATGGCAGGCGCAGGAGGCAATCGTCGGCGTGCTGCGTGACAACGGTGCGCTGCTGGCCTTCCATCCGATCCGCCACAGCTACCCGCACTGCTGGCGTCACAAGAAGCCGGTGGTGTTCCGCGCCACCCCGCAGTGGTTCATCTCGATGGACAAGGCCAACCTGCGCAACGATGCGCTGGCCGCCATCGACACCGTCGGCTGGTTCCCGAGCTGGGGCAAGGCGCGCATCCAGAGCATGGTCGACGGTCGCCCGGACTGGACGATCTCGCGCCAGCGCACCTGGGGCGTGCCGATCGCACTGTTCACCCATCGCCAGACCGGCGAGATCCACCCGCGCTCGGTGGAGCTGATGCAGCAGGTCGCCGACCGTGTCGAAGCCGAGGGCATCGACGTGTGGTACTCGCTGGATGCCGCCGAACTGCTGGGCGCCGAAGCGGCCGACTACGAGAAGGTCACCGACATCCTCGACGTCTGGTTCGACTCGGGCGTGACCCATGAGGGCGTGCTTGCCGCGCGTGGCTTCGGCAAGCCGGCCGACCTGTACCTGGAAGGTTCCGACCAGCATCGCGGCTGGTTCCAGTCCTCGCTGCTGACCGGCGTGGCGATCGACAAGCGCGCGCCGTACAAGCAGTGCCTGACCCACGGCTTCACCGTGGACGAGCAGGGCCGCAAGATGTCCAAGTCGCTGGGCAACGGCATCGAGCCGCAGGACATCATGAACAAGCTGGGCGCGGACATCCTGCGCCTGTGGATCGCCTCGGCCGACTACAGCAACGAGATGTCGCTGTCGCAGGAGATCCTCAAGCGCAACGCCGATGCCTACCGCCGCCTGCGCAACACCGCACGCTTCCTGCTCGGCAACCTGGACGGTTTCGATCCGGCCCAGCACCTGCGTCCGCTCGACCAGATGGTCGCGCTGGACCGCTGGATCGTGCATCGCGCGTGGGAGCTGCAGGAGAAGATCAAGGCGGCCTACGACGGCTACAACATGGCCGAGATAGTGCAGTTGCTGCTGAACTTCTGCAGCGTGGACCTGGGCTCGCTGTACCTGGACGTGACCAAGGACCGCCTGTACACGATGCCGACCGATTCGCACGGTCGCCGTTCGGCACAGAGCGCGATGTACCACATCGCCGAAGCGTTCACCCGCTGGGTTGCGCCGATCCTGACCTTCACCGCCGACGAGCTGTGGGGCTACCTGCCGGGCGAACACGCCGGCCACGTGCTGTTCACCACCTGGTACGACGGCCTGGCGCCGCTGCCGGCCGATGCCCAGCTCAACGCCACCGACTTCGACCAGTTGCTGGCTGTGCGCGAGCAGGTGGCCAAGGTGCTCGAGCCGATGCGTGCCAACGGCGCCATCGGTGCCGCGCTGGAAGCGGAGATCACCATTGCCGCCAAGGAGGAGCAGGCCGCGAAGTGGCAGCCGCTGGCCGATGAACTGCGCTTCCTGTTCATCAGTGGCGACGTGCAGGTGCGCCCGGCGACCACCGACGAGGTGTTCGTCAGCGCCCAGCCGACCACCAAGGCCAAGTGCGTGCGCTGCTGGCACCACCGCGCCGACGTCGGCAGCAACGCCGATCATCCGGAACTGTGCGGCCGTTGCGTGAGCAACGTGACCGGCGCCGGCGAAGTGCGGAGCTGGTTCTGATGGCCGCGCCCCGTCCGCATCCGAACGCCCTGGTCTGGCTGCTGCTGTCGGCCGCCATCATCGGCCTGGACCAGTGGTCCAAGGCCTGGGTGCTGTCGAGCCTGCCGGAGTTCCAGCCGGTGGTGGTCATCGACGGCTTCTGGAACTGGTACCGCACCTACAACACCGGCGCCGCGTTCAGTTTCCTGAGCGACGCCGGTGGCTGGCAGAAGTACTTCTTCACCGCGCTGGCGATCGCCATCAGCGGCCTGATGGCGTGGTGGCTGCGCGGCACCGCGCGCGGCAACTGGAAGGCTGCGGTGCCGTATGCGCTCATCATCGGCGGCGCCATCGGCAACGTGATCGACCGCCAGGTGCACGGCCATGTGGTCGATTTCATCCAGTGGTACGTGGGCAGCTACACCTGGCCCTCGTTCAACATCGCCGACTCGGCCATCGTGGTGGGTGCCATCGGCATCGCCCTGTTTGGCCTGTTCGACGGCAAGTCCGCCAAAAAGGCGGATAATGCCAATCCGAAACCGTAAGCCGGCCGCTGCCGGGAGATTGAACTGATGGATGTGCTGCTCGCCAACCCGCGTGGTTTCTGTGCCGGTGTCGATCGTGCGATCGAGATCGTCAAGCGCGCGATCGAAACGCTGGGCGCGCCCATCTACGTTCGCCATGAAGTGGTGCACAACCGCTTCGTGGTCGACGACCTGAAGCAGCGCGGGGCGATCTTCGTCGAGGAACTCGACGAAGTGCCGGACAACAACACGGTGATCTTCAGCGCCCATGGCGTGTCCCAGGCCGTGCGCCAGGAAGCCGAGCGCCGTGGCCTGAAGGTGTTCGACGCCACCTGCCCGCTGGTGACCAAGGTCCACTTCGAAGTCGCCCGCCACTGCCGTGCCGGCCGTGACGTGGTGCTGATCGGCCACGCCGGTCACCCGGAAGTGGAAGGCACCATGGGCCAGTGGAACCGCGAAGCCGGCACCGGCCAGATCTACCTGGTGGAAGACGTGGAGCAGGTTGCCACGCTGCAGATCAACCAGCCGGAAAACTTCGCCTACACCACCCAGACCACGCTGTCGGTGGATGACACGCGCGGCATCATCGATGCGCTGCGCGAGCGTTTCCCGGCGATGCAGGGCCCGAAGAACGACGACATTTGCTACGCCACGCAGAACCGCCAGGATGCCGTGCGCGATCTGGCCAAGCGCTGCGACCTGGTGCTGGTGGTCGGTTCGCCGAACAGCTCCAACTCCAACCGCTTGAGCGAGCTGGCCCGCCGTGAGGGCGTGGAGTCGTACCTGATCGACGGCGCGCACGAGATCGACCCGGCATGGGTGGCAGGCAAGCAGCACATCGGCGTGACCGCCGGCGCCTCTGCACCGCAGGTGCTGGTCGATGGCGTGCTGGCGCGCCTGGCCGAACTGGGCGCCACCGGCGTGGGCGAGCTGGACGGCGAACCGGAATCGATGGTGTTCGCGCTGCCGAAGGAACTGCGCCTGCGCCTGGTCGACTGACCGGGAAGCGCCTCATCCACGCATGGCGTGGATCTACTGGAACTGCTCTGGCGGGTGCGAACCTGCACACGGTGGGTGCGAACCAGCACAAGGTGGGTGCGAACCAGCACAAGGTAGGTGCGAGCCGGCACAAGGTGGGTGCGAACCTTGGTTCGCACGCTTTTTCGCACGCAAGGATGGGCGGCCCGCCCATGACCTTTGGCCATGGGGCAGGGCACGTTACAGGCCTAGCATCGGAAGATTCTCCGCTGTTGGAACCTGCCCGATGAAGACCCGAGCCTTGGCGATGTCGTTGCTGTTCGCGCTGGCGGCCACGCCTGCACTGGCGCAGACCTCGCCACCGGCGAACGCGGTGGCCCCCGGCCTGCTGCGCATCGATGTCGACGCGCGCGATCTGGCCCGGCGCATCTTCAAGGTGACCGCTACGGTGCCGGCCAAGCCCGGCCCGATGACCCTGCTGTACCCGCAGTGGATTCCCGGCAACCATTCGCCCACCGGCCCGATCGACAAGTTGGCCGGCCTGCGCGTGACCGCCAACGGCAAACCGCTGGCCTGGCAGCGTGACCAGTTCAACGTCTATGCGTTCAAGGTGAACGTGCCCGAGGGCGTGAGCGAGATTGTCGCCCACTTCGACTTCCTGTCCTCGCAGGGCGGCAGCCAGGGCCGGGTGGTGATGACCCCGGAAATGCTCAACCTGCAGTGGAACGCCAATTCGCTGTATCCGGCCGGCGTCGATGCGCGCAACCTGCAGGCGCAGGCCAGCGTGACCCTGCCCAAGGGCTGGTCGTTCGCAACCGCGCTGGAAACCGCGCGGCGCGACGGTGACACCGTGGTGTTCAAGCCGATCTCGTATGACCATCTGGTCGATTCGCCGTTGTTCGCCGGCGAGCACTACCAGCGCATCGATCTCGATCCGGGCGCGAAGGTGCCGGTGCACCTCAATGTGTTTGCCGACGACGCCAAGTCGCTGAAGCCGAGCGAGGCACAGATCACCATGCATCGCGCGCTGGTGCAGCAGGCCGACAAGCTTTACGGTGCGCGCCACTACAACCACTATGAGTTCCTGCTGGCATTGACCGACCGCCTCGGTGGCATCGGCCTGGAGCATCACCGTTCCAGCGAGAACAGCGCCGATCCGGGCTACTTCACCGAGTGGGACAGCAACGCGTGGATGCGCGATCTGCTGCCGCACGAGTACACCCATTCCTGGAATGGCAAGTACCGTCGCGGCGCCGACCTGGCCACCGCCAACTTCAACGTGCCGATGGGCGACAGCCTGCTGTGGGTGTACGAGGGCCAGACCCAGTTCTGGGGCCAGGTGCTGGCGGCGCGTTCGGGGCTGTGGTCGACCGCGCAGGCGCGCGACATGCTGGCCAATGTGGCCGCGACCTACGACCGTGGCCGACCGGGCCTGGCCTGGCGGCCGCTGCAGGACACCACCAACGATCCGACCATCGCCCAGCGCCGCACGCTGCCCTACCGCAACTACCAGATGAGCGAGGACTACTACTCCGGCGGCCAGATGCTGTGGCTGGAAGTGGAGGGCAAGCTGCGCGAACTGAGCGGCAACCGCCGCAGCCTGGACGACTTCGCGCGTGCGTTCTTCGGCGTCGGCAATGGCGACTGGGACGTCAACCCGTACACCTTCGATGATGTGGTCGCGACCTTGAACGGCATCGCGCCGTACGACTGGGCGATGTTCCTGCGCGGGCGCCTGGACGGCCACGGTTCGTTGACCGGCGGCCTGGAGCTGGCGGGCTGGAAGCTGGTTTACCGCGATACCCCGAACGACGCCTACAAGGCGCAGGAAAAACGCGCCAAGGCGGCATTGCTGGCCTATTCGCTGGGCGCGACCGTGCTCGACAGCGGTACGGTCGGCGATGTGATCTGGGACAGCCCGGCGTTCAACGCCGGTCTTGCACCGGGCATGAAGGTGATCGCGGTTGGCGGCCGTGAGTACAGCAGCCAGCGCTTGAAGGACGCGGTGGCTGCGGCAGCGAAGGACAAGGCGCCGATCGTGCTGCTGGTGAAGCAGTTCGACCGCATCGAAACGATGAGCATCGCCTACCACGGTGGCCTGCAGTACCCGGTGCTGGAGCGTATCGCCGGCAAGCCTGACCGCCTCGCAGAATTGTGGAAGGCGCGATGAAGCCGCGCGCCCGCGATGGCGTGATCCTGCTGATGGCGATCCTGGCCATCATCGGTGCCTTCCTGCACGGTGACGGGCGCTGGCTGCATTGGCTGGCCAAGCCGACCACCATGCTGCTGATCGCTGCCATCGTCTGGCGCGTGCATGATCCCGCGCAGCCGTTCTATCGACGCGCGGTGCTGGCCGGCATGCTGCTGTCGTGCGTGGGTGACATCGCGTTGATGCTGCCGATGGATGCGTTCGTGCCGGGCCTGGTCGCGTTCCTGCTGGCCCACCTCTGCTACATCGTGGCCTTCCACGACGGCCTGCGTGCGGGGCGTGGGCTGTTGGCGGCCAGCGTCCTGCTGGCGACGTTTGCCGTGCTCAACGTACTTGGCCTGTGGCCGCACTTGCCCGCACCGATGCGCATTCCGGTGCTGGCGTATGTGGTGGTGCTGGCCTCGATGGCGGTGCTGGCACTGGCACGCCAGTGGCGCCGGCCACAGCCCGCTGCCGTGGAAGCCGACAGCGCGCGCTGGGCTGCCGCCGGTGCGCTGCTGTTCGTCGCCAGCGATTCACTGCTGGCCTGGGACCGCTTCGCCGGCGGTCTGCCGCTGGCCAGCGTGCTGGTGCTGTCCACGTACTACGCTGCGCAGTACGCCATCGCCCGCTCGGTGAAATAGAAAAAGGGGACGGAGGGGATTAAGTCGCAATCCGCACCAAGGCACGTACGACTTAATCCCCTCCGTCCCCTTTTTGTGTGGCCTATCGGCGGTTCACGCCGCGCAGGGTGCCCTGCGCATCGAACTGCAGGCGCACGGATTCGCGGTCACCGGCGACGTCATCCGGCAGCCACACCAGCTTGCCGCCTTTGCGCACGATCACGTAGACGTGGCCGACTTCGGATGCGGGGTTCTGCAGCGCGTTGCGTTGTTCCTGCAGTGCCTGCGCCACGCGCGGCACGGCCTCGAAATCGATGCTGGCCAGGGGTGTGCTGCTGCGCTGCAGGCTGATGGTCGGCGCGAACTGCTGCGGGTTCACCGGATTGCCCTTGCGCCACTGGCCACGTTCGAAGTGGTAGCTGTCGACGTGGCCCGGCTGTTGCGGGTCGACCAGATCGAGGTTGATGCGGCCATCATCATAGAAGTGGATGCTATGGAAGACCGTCAGCCTCTGGCCGGCCAGTGCCGGCAGCTGCCCCAGTGCCTGGCGCGCAGCCTGCAGGTAGTCCGCATCGAACAGGCGATTGTTGCGCTCGGGTGCCGCAGCGGTACTCGCCGCGGGGAAGGCGGCCGGGGACGGCACAAGCGATACAGGTTGTTCGCGCGGCGACTGTGACGAGACGGAGAGTGGCAACCGGTCCGGCTGTACCGAATGCCCCAGCGTTTCGCTGATGGTCTGCAGGGCGCCGCCGGCAACGGCCACGCCCGCCAGAACCAGCAGCAGTACGAGGAACACGGCGCGGGTAGAGGGCGGCTGTTTCATACGCCCTCCAGGCGCACGTTGCCACGGTCATCCGGGTCGTACAGCAGGGTCACGTTTTCGTGCGGGATGTTGGCTAGATCGATCAGCGGGATGAAGCGGCGCACGCTCACCTGCTGTACGCGGCCGTCGCGATCGGTGTACTCCAGCTGGAACTCCACCTGCGGCTGTTCGTTGAGGTAGGTGCCGGTCTGACGCACCTTCAGCACCCTGGCCTCCACGCCGATGCCGCGGTACTTCAACGCCTCGCCGCGCGCATCAGCCTGCAGCAGGCGGCCAAGCAGGCGCAGCCCCAACATGTACCCACACAGCACCAGCGGGCACACCAGCAGCGGGTGGCCGAAGGACAGGAAGGTCCAGCCAAGGCCCTCGCTCTGCAGCCGGTAGGCCGCCACATAGGCAGCGGCTACCAGGACGATGCCGAGCGCTGCGCCGATGCTTCGCCGCCACAGGCTGGCGACATCCAGTTCGGGCTGGGCACCGTCCAGTACCACGTTCGGGAACGCGCCCGGCACCCGGCTCAGGCGTGCATCGACGTGCCTGCCGACGCCGAAGCGCTGCAGTTGCGGCTTGCTGTCGACCACCAGCAGCTGTTCGCGGATCGGCGTGCCGGACAGGTTCTTGAAGGACAGCTGCAGTTTCCATTGCGCGAAGCCACGCACCTGTACGCCGGTCTGTTCAGCGTGTTCGATCAGCGCATCGCGCGGTTCGCCATCGGCGAGGATCGAGCGGACGCGATGCAGGGCGCGCGGTGGGCCGAGCAGCAGGAAATGCAGGAACGCGAACAGCAGAGAGAGCCATGCAGCCAGCGACAGCACAAGCAGCAGCAGGGACAGCCATGGCGCGCTGCGATCAGCCAGCGCCACCGGCCAGGAGGTTCCGAAATAGAGGATGCAGGGGAAGGGCAACGCGAAGAACAGCAGGAACGCGCCCCAGAACCAGAGATAGGCTTTCATGGGGAAGGTGGCAGACCGGTGGAACAGGCCGCGTAGCGTACTACGCTCAGCGGAACTGCAGGGTAAGCAGGTAGTAGCGACCCAGTGGATCGTCCAGCCCCGGCATCTGCCCGCCATTGCCGACCAGGTAGTTCACCGGTTGCGCATCAAGCACGTTGTGCACGTCCAGCGCCGCGATGACGCGTATGCCCAGGCGGCGCGCCAGGTGCAGGTTCCAGCGCAGCTGGCGCGGATTCATGCAGTGGTTCTGTTCGATCTGCCGCTGCGGGCACTCGGCGCCGGGCAGCCATGCGCGGGTGCGGCCCACCTGGTTGCCGCGCAGGGCGATGTCCCAGTTGCTGTTCTGCCATTGCACGTTGAGGACCGCCGCCATCTCGGGCGTGACATGCCCGCGCAGGTCGATCGCCGGCTCGTGGTCCCGACGGCGGCGCAGCTCCTGCTGCTTCAGCGCGTCCAGCGAGAACAACCACTGGCCGGTGCTGCCGGTGTCGATCCGGTATTCGCCACGCAGCACCCAGTTGCGGGAAGTGGTGCGGCCGATATTGTCGAACGACAGGCGGAGGCTGCTCAGGTTGCCATTCTCATCCAACTGCCAGGTGTCACGGTTCCACACGGCATCGGCCGGCTGCAGCGCGAGGATCTCGTTGCGCAGCTCGACGATGTTGTGGGTCAGCGAAAGCGAGAACGCATCGCTGGGTGACCAGGTCGCCGCCAGCGAATGGCTGCGTGAGCTCTCGGCCTTGAGCGCGTTGTTCTCCTCCACATCCGCAGTGACCACGCAGCGGCCGTCCGGCTCGCTCTGTGCACAAGGTGGCAGTGCGCTTGAGACGGGCAGGGTAAGGGTGCCGAACTGTCCTGGCGGGCGGCGCTGTTCGAACAGGCTGGGCGCGCGATAGCCGCGGCCGCTGGCCAGCAGGAACGACCAGTGCGGTGTTGGCGTCCAGCGCAGGCCGGCACGGGGCGAGAATGCCGTGTAGTCGCCGTCGTAGTCCCAGCGCGCGGCCAGGTCCATGCGCAGTTCCGACGTGAGCGGCAGGCCCAGTTCCGCATACGCACCGCCACTCTGCCGCGACAGGCGCCGCTGCTGCTGCGGCAGCCCCAGTGCCAGATCGCCCTGGCTCAGCAGGGTGTCCGGGTGCGACGTCCAGCGTTCATGGCGCAGATCGATGCCGGTAGCCAGCTGCGCATTGCCGCCCCGCATCGGCATCAATGCGCGTTGTATGCCCCACCAGCCCTGCCACTGCTCGGTAAGTCCACGGTTGCGGATCGATGGGAACAGCGAGGTGGCTTCATCGGCGGGCAATGCATCGAAGCCTGGCAGGAACCTGAGCGACTGCGCCGCCTCGATGAACCGTTCGGCGCGCACGGTGCCCGGCGTGGCCAGGGTGACGTCGCTGCGCTGCGCGCTGATGCCGGCGTCCCAGCTGTGGCTGCCCTGGTCCCGGCCGATGCCCAGGGTGAGATCGGCGTCGGTGGCACGGACCTGGGGACGCACATTGCCGGCTTCGCGCAGGACACTGTTGAAGGTGTAGCCGTACAGGCCGAGGGCGACGGCGGTCGGGCCCAGGTCAAAACGCTGCCGGTTGTGGCTGGCGCGGGCTTCGGCATAGACGTAGCGTCCCTGGCCACGCTCATGCCGGTAGCGCAGATAGGCCGAGGCGGTATCGGAGGCCGGTTGAAGCGAACGAGGGCGCGAACTGTCGAACCAGCAGGCGCCATTGCGTCGTTTCAATGGTCCGTCGCAGCGCGTAGCGGGCCAGTAGTCGCCATCGCGGAAGGCGCCGATCAGGTACTGCGACGTCTCGGCGTGCCAGTCACGCTGGTCCCCCGCCAGGTGATCGACGCGATGCAGGTCGATGCCTGCGAACCAGCGGTCGCCGCTCCCGCGCAGGCCTCCGGTGGCGGCCTGCACGCGGTACTGGCCGGCGTCGCCACGACTGCTCAGACCGGTCTGCAGCGTTGCCTCCGGGCCGTCGGCCTGGTCGCGGAGGATGATGTTGACCACGCCGGACATGGCATCGGCACCGTAGATGGCCGAAGCACCGCCGCGCACCAGTTCGATGCGTTCGACAAAGCTGAGTGGAATGCCGCCCAGGTCGGTGAGCCCGCCCTGTTCCAGGGACACCATCGGATAACGGGGCAGGCGCCGGCCATTGACCAGGAACAGGGTGGCGCGCGGTCCCATGCCATCCAGGCTGGTGGTGGCGGCTGCACCGACAGGCAGGTACTGCGAATCGCCACTGCGTGCGCTGCTCATCGCTGGCAGCCCGTTCATGCCGGGCAGGTGTCGCAGCAGGTCGAACAGGCTGCCGTAGCCACTGCGCAGGATGTCTGCGCGATCGATCGTGGTCACCGGCAGGGTGGTCTGCACGGAGGTGCGCGGCAACCGGCTGCCGGTGACATGGATCGGCGCCAGGTCCACCTGGGGGGGCGACTGCGGGGGCATGCGCGGGCGCGGCGTCACCGTTGCCGGAACCGGCGGCGCGACGGCGGGCGCGACGCGGATGCGGCGGACCACGAAGCCACCGGACGGTGTTCGAAGGATGGTCACCGGCATGCCGGCGACCAGCTGTTTCAGGGCCGATGCTGGATCGGCCCGGCCATGGGTGTCGTTGGCATGGAGCCCCGCCAGTTCCCGGGCATCGAACACCAGAGCGATGCCGCTTTGCCGTGCCCATTGCTGCAATGCCGAGGGCAACGGGCCAGCGTTGATGCGGTAGTCGTGGGTGGCAGCCGGATCGCCTGCGAGGGCGGCAGGCGGCGCGGCGACCAGCAGCGCCAGGCACAGCAGGGGGCGGAGCAGCCCCCACTGCAGCGCGCCTGGTCCTGCCATCACCGCAGGCCTCCTCAGTACGTGCGGCGCAGTTCCAGCGCGCCATCCGGGCGCGTCTGGCCAGCAATGGACCAGCCAAGTTCCAGCGCGGACAGCAACTCCTGTGCGTCGCCTGCGCGGAACGTGCCGCTGACTGCCAGATCGGTGATCTCCGGGTCGGCGATCACCAGCGGTGCATGGCCATAGCGGTTCATGCGTTCGACCACGATCGACAGCGGGGTGGCATCGAAGATCAGCTGCCCATGCAGCCAGCCCTCGGCGGCTGCCGTGGAGGACAGCGCTGGACCGGGCTGGATGCGCCCGGAGGGGAGTACCTGCAGTTGCTGGCCAGGGGCCAGGGTGTGCTGGGCGGCGCCGTTGCTGACTTCCACCGCACCCTCCAGCAGCGCGACCTCGACCAGGCCGTCGTGCAGGCGCTCGACCTGGAAGGTGGTGCCGATATCGCGGATGGTGCTGGTGCCGGCGCGCAGCTGCAGTGCTTTGTTCGATGGCGCGACCTGCAACTGCAGGCGGCCGCGTTCGAGGTCCAGCTCGCGGTGGCGCCAGCCAAAGCGTGCGTGCAGCGTCGTGCCGGCATCGAGCATGGCTACGCTGCCATCGGGCAGGGTCAGCCGCTGCGCCTGATGCGTGTCATTGGCAAAGCGCTGCGGGGCTGGGTTGCCATCCACCGCTACCATCCAGCCCACGCCGATGGCCAGGCAGATACCAGCGGCCGCGGCCGCGGCAGGCAGCCAGCGGCGTCGGGCAGGCCGTGCCGCACGCGCCGCAGCCGTCCGCAGCCATGGGTCCGCAGCCAGGCCCTGGCCCTGCTGGAAAAGATCTTCGGCCTGCGCCCAGGCTTTGACATGGGCAGGGTCTTCAGCCAGCCAGTCTTCGAACGACTCGCGTTCGGCAGGGGTGCAGTCCGGGGCCTCCAGCCGCGCCACCCAGGCGCTGGCGCGTGCGAACAGCGAGGCGTCTTCCGTGTGCCGGTGGCTGTTCATTCGGTATCCCCGTCGTTGTGCAGCGGATCCGGTCCCAACTCCTGGCGCAGGCCCTGCAGGGCGCGGGCGATGTGTTTTTCCACGGTCTTGGCTGTAATTCCACAGTGCCGCGCGATCTGCGTATAGCTCATGCCGGTGATCCGGTTGAGCAGGTACACCTCGCGCGCGCGCTCGGGCAATTTGAAAAGGGCCTGCCGCAGCAGGGACAACATCTGCCCGGACTCTGCCTGGCGCAAGGGGTCCGGCGACGGGCTGGTGGGCTCGTCGTGACCATCATGCTCGGCCAGTGACAGGTGCGGTCGCGACTGCGGCGATCGGCCGCGATCGGCCAGGCGATTGCGCGCGATACGATACAGCAGCAGGCGCAGTTCGTCGGTGCCGTGCGCGCGATAGCGGATCAGCCGCTCCATGCAGTCCTGCGCGATGTCCTCTGCATCCTCCGGCCCGACGCCCCGTGTGCGCAGGAACGCGCACAGTGGCGCGCGTTCCTCGCGTACGAACGCGATGAAGGCGTCCGCAGGCGCGGGTGGCTCCGGCGCGTGGTGGATCAGGGGGGACGGAACGGACAGGGCTGGCCTCGGCTGACGTTGGCGGGTGCGCCTTCGAGTTTTACGCGACGATGACCGGATGGGGAAGAGTGTGTGGTGCCCCTCTCTCATTGTGAATGCATTCATTTTTTCCGGCCGACCGGGCTGGGGGAGATTCCGGCGCTTTGCCGTTTGACTCCTTACCCGCGTGTTGCGGGTGGAGAGAGAGAACGTATGAAGCATTCGAAGTTGAGCCTGGCCCTGGCCGGGCTGATCGCCGTTGGCGCCATCGCGGCGGCTGATGACGTCATGGCAATGAGTTATCACGTGCAGGGGGATCGCATCTTCCTGAGCGGCGGGGTGACCTACGCCGATGTGGTGTCGTTGCCCGCGTTGCTGGCCAAGGCACAGGCCGAGGGCCGGCCGATCCGCGAAGTGGTGCTGCGCACCTCCAATGGTGGCGCGCTGATCGCCGGCGAGTGGCTGCAGGGCGTGATCCGCACGTCCGGCCTGAACACCATCGTGTCCGGCCACTGCATTTCGTCCTGCTCGATCATGCAGTCCGGTGGCGTCGAACGCTATCTGGCCGGTGATCTGCCGATCGTCGATTCGGTACAGATCCACGCGGCCAGCAACAGCGGCAAGGTGATCTACACGCCGTCGCCGCGGATGACCCAGATCTATACCGGCAACTACGGCGGTGGCATCGATGCCGGGCTGCTGCACAAGGCCATGTATGAAGTCGTGCAGCCCAACGGCCTGCTGGTGTTCCGCGATCCGGCGCGCACCACGGGTGCCTCGGTCACTTTCGATCCTGATGGCAGCGGCAGCAAGCTGGAGTCGTTCCCGGGCCAGGACATCTACAGCAACAGGGTCATCACCGCCAAGGGCTACCGCGATCCGGGCGATACGTTGAATGTCACGGCCAACGTGAGCGGCGACATCAACCCGGGCTACCTGCGCACCGGTCGCCAGCTGCAGACCTTCGTCGATGATGACTTCGCGCGCTGGAACACCAACTGGCAGTCCAGCTACATCAACCTGGCGCAGAGCATCTACAACGCGTCCAGCAATGGTCCGCAGGGCATCGGCGCGAACTCGGTACAGGACTACCAGAACGATCCGTACTACAAGGCCCTGCTGCTGTCGAAGCTGCGCCTGGGTGACCTGGATGTGTCCACGCTGGACAACTCCATGGGCGTGATCCGCGTGACCAACGGCGCGACATGGCGGACCTCCGCGACCACCGGTGCCGACTTCATGCTGGTCGACAACGGCACCATCGCGCTGGAAGGCGGCGCCCTGCGCGCTTCGGAGGTGCGGGTAATGGCCGCAGGCATGCTGGTCGGCAATGGTGACGTGGCCGGCACCGCTATGGATCTCAGTGCGTTGGCCAGCGGTACCCGCCCGTCCTGGCGCGAGGATGGCTTCAATCGCCTGCGCGTGTACGGGACCCTGATGCCGCGCGGCGGCGATCTGGTCACCCATGGCTACGTCAACATCATGCCGGGCGGGAAGGTGCTGTTCGATGTGACCGAAAACGGCGGGGCTGGCAGTGGCCGCCTGCGTGTAGGCAGTTTCTTCGACAGCAAGCAGACCGACGGCGCGCTGGTGATCTCCAAAGGGGCCTTCCTCGAACTGAACGTGGCGCAGGGTTACTACGGCCAGGACTTCCGCCGTGACCTGGTGCAGGGCCCGATCTACCAGGGCGGCTTCGAAGAGGTCGTGCGCCTGGGTGACACCGGCTACAGCGCCAGCATCACCGGCGGCGAAGTGTTCCGCCCGCGCCACAACTCGCTGCTGAGTTTCAACGTGAAGCAGGCCGCTGACGGCCTGTGGCTGACCGCCAACCCGGGTTTCGACCAGCTGGGCCTGTTCACCAACGGCACTTCCGGCGATGGCTTGGGCCGCGCGCTGGAGACTGCTTCCGATCGCAGGGATGGTGGCCTGCAGTCGCTGCTCGGCGCCCTGCAGTTCGCCGACCGTGATGTAATCGCACAGCAGGCCGGTGCCCTGCGCGGTGACGCGCACGCGACCCTGCGCCTGGCCGACAACGCATTGGTGGGCAGCATCGGCAACGTGGTGCAGCAGCACCAGGCCGCGATGCGCAGTGGCGGTGATGCCGACGGCCTGGCCTCGCAGGCCGCGCAATCGGTGTCGGCGCAGCCGGGCATGCGCCACGGCAGCCTGTTCAACCAACTGGCCATGCATCTGGTCGAGCCGGCGGCGGGTGGCGGTGAAGGCAGTGGCTTTGGTCGCAACCACGGCCTGTGGGCGCGCGGTTTCGCCAGCCACGGCCGCATCGATGCCGACGGTGGCGTGGCAGGCTTGAGCCATAACATCGGCGGCATCGTCGTCGGCGCCGATACCCGCGTTGCCGATGACCGCGTCACCCTGGGCGTCAGCGTGGCAGCGGCGGATATGTCGACCAAGGGCCGCGACGGCTCCGACTTCAGTGGTGACGTGCGCGCGCTGGACGTGGGCGGCTACCTGGACGCGACCTATTCGCGCGGCTATCTCTCGGCGGCGGTGCGCTACACAGACCTGCGTCACGACACCCGCCGCAGCGTCAGCGGTATCGATGGCCTGCAGCAGCCGCTGCGTGCCAAGTACAGCAACGATGCGATCTCCGCGCGGGTGGAGCACGCGTTCTCATTCACCACGGGCAAGGGCCTGGTGATCCAGCCGCTGTTGCCGGTGGTGGACTACGCGCGTACCTCGGCCACGCGCTTCAATGAAGGGCAGGGCGCGGGTGCACTGGTCGGTCGCAGCGGCAGCCTGGAGAGCATCCGCGTGGGCGCCGGCCTGCAGCTGTTCAGGACCTTCGAAGGCAACAACGGCGAGCGCATTACCCCGCGTGCCCGCGTGGTCTGGCAGAAGGAACTGGGCGACTCGCAGGCGCGCTACAGCACCGGCTTCGCCGCAGCACCGGATCTGGTGTTCGGGGCAAGCAGCCAGGCCGTGGGCGAGCAGGTGCTGGCCTGGAACCTGGGCGTGACCAGCCGCGCCAGCGAACGCCTGTCGATCATGGCCGACTACGTGGGCGAGCGTCGTGACGGGCAGATCCAGAACGGCGTGATGCTGGGGCTGGGTTACAAGTTCTGAGTGGCACAGGGCACCGGCGATGTTCGCATCGCCGGTGCCATCCCCACGGATGCGTGGCTGCGGTATGGTCGGCATGGCATTCAATCCAGGTTCTTCCATGCAGATCGCCGTCTTCAGCGCCCGACCCTACGACCGTCGCTTCCTGGACGAAGCCAACCTGCGTGAGGCGGCGGGGCAGGGTTACACGTTCGTCTACTTCGATGCCGCGCTGGATGTGCATACCGCAGCGCTGGCACAGGACTGCGCCGCGGTCTGCGTGTTCGTCAACGATCGGCTGGATGCGCAGGTGCTGCGCGCGCTGCACGCGTTGGGTGTGCGTGCCGTGCTGTTGCGCTGTGCGGGCTTCAACAATGTGGACCTGGCCGCTGCGAAAGCGCTGGACCTGTTCGTCGCCCGGGTGCCTGCGTATTCGCCCGAGGCCGTGGCCGAGCACGCGCTGGCGCTGGTGATGACCCTCAACCGGCAGACCCATCGCGCCTACAACCGGGTGCGCGAAGGCAACTTCATGCTCGATGGCCTGCTCGGGCGCACCCTGCATGGACGCACGGTCGGCATCGTCGGCACCGGCAAGATCGGCCTGGCCACCGCGCGCATCTTCAAGGGTATGGGCTGCACGGTGCTGGGGCACGACCCGTACCCGTCGCCGGCCTTCGCGGGTATCGGCGAGATGGTGGCGCTGGATGAACTGCTGGCGCGCGCTGACATCGTCTCGCTGCACTGCCCGCTGACGCCCGATACCCAGCACCTGATCAATGACGCCTCGCTGGCGCGGATGAAGCCGGGCGCGATGCTGGTCAACACCTCGCGCGGCGGATTGGTGGATACCCATGCAGTGATCCGTGGGCTGAAGTCGCGGCGACTCGGCCACCTGGCCATCGACGTGTACGAGCAGGAAAGCGCGCTGTTCTTCCAGGACCTGTCCGGCGAGATCATCGACGACGAGGCCTTCCAGCGCCTGATGACCTTCCCCAACGTGCTGGTGACCGGCCACCAGGGCTTCTTCACCGTGGAGGCGCTGCAGGAGATCTCGGCGATCACGCTGGGGAACCTGCAGGATTTCGCGGCTGGGCGGGTGTGTGCCAACCGGGTAGAGGCGGACTGAGCCGGGTGGATTGACCGCCGGGGCGCCCAGCCCGTAAAATCGCGGGCTCCGCCGGAATAGCTCAGTTGGTAGAGCGGCGCATTCGTAATGCGTAGGTCGCAGGTTCGACTCCTGTTTCCGGCACCAGCTGTAATGAAAAGCCCCGGCCTTGGCCGGGGCTTTTTTGTGCTCTGGTAGTGCCGGCCGCTGGCCGGCAACCCCAGGAGTGCCAGCCCATGGCTGGCAGGTCGCGATTTCCAAATCTCGGGATCAGCTCGCCCCTCCAGCGTCCCAGGTGCTTAACTCCTCGCGACCTCATACGAATAGTCGGAAGGAACCCGGGGGAGTATGAGGGGGCAGCAAGCACCTTGGAGGTAGCCCTGACCTTGCCAGAGGCATCACTCGTGCGGCTGATGCGGAGAGCGCCCACATGCATCACCATTCTGGCCTCGCTCTGTGGTTTTCCCAGCCAAGCCCTCGGGTGACACGGCGTGGCGCAACGAACAACTAGGCCAGGTTTCGCCGATGTTCCGCGAAAAGGGGCTTTTGCCGAGGAGTGAGCCGGCCCTTGATCCTCATCTTCCTGTTGATGCCCAGGGCAGATAGTTCATCGTCGAGCGTATTGGATATCAGGATCAGGCCGTCCCGTTGAAGGAAACAAGATGTCGATCAAACAGGGCATCGAGCGTTGCAGTGAGTGGCAATCCGTTCTCGGGGGCCAGTCGCTCCCGATCGTCGCATACGCCACGGCTTGATGTGGGATGCCCTGAGGGCCTCAAGGGCGGTGCATCCGGTTACTGCACACCCCTGATTCCATCGCTTGAGAACGCCCCTGCGGAATCGACCCTGGCCGATCCTGGCTTCGATGAGCGCTTTGCGCTTGGTGGCCGGAAGATGCGTGGAGGACAGGATGTCGTTGATGTCCTTTTCGATACTCTTCGCTGGGCCACTCCCCCTGAGGGCATGCACGGGATCCCGCAGCTTCTTCTCTACGACCTGGAAGCCCAGTGCTTTGAATCTTCTGTGCCACAGTCCGTCCTTTGCGCCGGCAAATTCGGAAGTCGGGAGGTATTGGCCCGTTGCGAGGCCATGGGCACAGCTGGCAATTGCCTTCGGAGGATAGGGGCGCCCTCCAATCAGGACATCAAAATGATTCGAATTCCTGAAATTGTGCTTGAAGAACGGGTGATCGCTGCCGCCATGCGCATGGCGCGTGTCCCATATGCCCGCTGCTTCGAGAACATGTGACAATCCCGTACGCCCATGTGAGTCATCATCCTTGTGAACTTGGAGCGTGGAGCCCCGGCATCTGCCTATCGGCATGAGCTGGAAAAGGTTGAGCACCAGGAACGTGATTCGACCGCAATGTGCGTGTCGGCCTCATCAGGCTCTGGACGATGGGCATCCATGTATCGCTATCTGCGGAGATCTACCGCCTGTGGTGCCCGTAGCAATGAACGCGGGCGCAGGCGCGGGGATGGCTTGATCAACGCACGGGCCATATACGTACCCTGCCGGGGTTATTACCATTGCTGCGCGGGATGCATGCTGTCTTCGGCAAGAGCGCCTGCTTCAATCAACAGGGGATGCAATGAAGAAGATCCTGATGTATCTGGTTGCGACCATCGTCCTTGCCGGTTGCGCGACCCGCCAGATCAGCGCCGACCAGGCGCAGCCGGTGCCTACCGACCGCGTGTTTGCGTTCAACACAGCCGGGGGCAGTGCTTCCGGACAGGTAGTGGTGACGCGGGACGTCGGCGCGATCGGTGGCGCATGCCCGCTGGCACTGTATATCGATGGCACCTTGGCAGCGCATCTGCGGCGAGGTGAGTCGGTGACGTTGACCGTTCCCGCCGGGAATCGAATCGTCAGCGCAAGTTTTGCTGGCAAGGGGCTCTGCAAGTGGGGCGATGAGTCGGCTCACAGGCGCGAGATTTCCCACATGGTGGCCGCAGGCAGCAAAACCAGCATCCGCCTCGCTCTGGCCCATGACGGACTTATCCAGGTCAGCCCGACCGCGTTCTAGCGCGTTATGGGCGGATCTTCTCTGGTCATCGGCGGCTCAGTATCGCTCAGCTCGCACTTCATGTTTCAGTTGAAGGCGCGCCAGGCTTCAGTGCATGGGGCTTGGGTGAACAGCTGCCCTTCGATCTCAAGACTTGGGGGGTCGATTTCCCAGGCATCCTTCCTGTGCTATCAATACCCGGCCTTGCTTCAAGGCACTTTCAGGAATTGCGGGGATGCGCAGGTTCGGGGGAACAGGCGGTGTGTCGATGCGCATCGGAGGACTTGAAGTTTGGATTCGAATGCAGAGTGTGGCAGGCATCTGGCCGTGCTGCGTGCTGCTGATCGGGCTTGGCCTCTCACCAATTGCAATCGCCCAGACGACCATCACGTACATCCATACCGATGCCCTGGGATCGGTCGTGGCTGAAACAGATGCCAGCGGCAACGTGACCAGGCGCAATGACTACGAGCCCTATGGAGCCGTGGTCGGTGGTCAGGTCACGGACGGGCCGGGGTATACCGGGCATGTGAGCGACTCGGCTACCGGGCTGAGTTACATGCAGCAGCGGTACATGGACCCGCAGTTGGGGGTGTTCCTGTCGGTGGATCCGGTAACGGCGCAAGAGCAGCAGGTTGGGCAGTTCAACCGGTACCGGTATGCCAATGGGAATCCTTACAGATTCACGGATCCGGATGGGCGAGTGGCTTACCAGGCCGGTAGTACCGTCTACATTCCCATCTACTATCAGGGCGCAGGGGCGACCCCCGACTTCATCGCTGGCCAGGTGAAGGCGGCCGCCGGTTTGGTTACTGAAGACGGTACCCGGTTCGTCATCGTTCCGCTTCGCAATAACATGTATCCCCGTGGCAACATCATGGACGTATCGCCAGGACAGAATTCAAATACGATCCGTGGCGAAGGCATCGTGAGGGGATACAACGGATCGGTGGCCCATATCGACTCCACCCGCAGTGATGCCAAGGGGGCGACCCTGCATGACTCTCTGCACTTTGTGCCGGGTTTGGGGGATGGTCGGAAGTCCGATGGCTACCTTGAGGCGGCGGGCAAGGGCGGGGGGCGTGAATTCACTGGTTACAAGCCTGGATTCGGCAAGGACCAGATCATGGCCAATACCGGTGGCAACCTGCTGAAGTCGTTTGAAACAAGCTTCATGAACCACGTATACAACGGCAACGGTAGCGAGCAGCAGTTCAAGACGCTCGTTGAGGATGACAAGAGAAAATGATCGCGCGGATTGCTTCTTCGGGTGTCGTGCTAATCGCCTTGTTCCCGGCGGTGGCATCCGCTGCGCCGCCGCCCTCTGTACCGCAGGCCTGCGCGCCGACCTACTGCATTGAGGTCGGCGCCACGTTGCCCGACCGGCCGGTGACGATCCGGGTTGAATCGACGGTTCCCGCAGACGCCTCGACGACAACGGTGGACATGGGGCGTGGATTTTCAATTGCCTTCCATTCCCGGTATGTCGAATGGAAAGCCGGGCGAATGGGCCTTCCGCCCGCGCGATGGACACCAGGCAAAGCCAAGGCGAGCGCGGCAGCTTGCCTGAAGTGTGGCGCGCCGGGCTGGAATGAAGTCATGGGCATTGCCATGACCGGCATCCCCGAAGACTATGGCAATGACCTTTCCGGTATCAGTGTCTGCTTTTGGCCGCTTGATCGTTCATCGGCAGGGCACGGGGATGGCAAGTCCCTGCGCCTTGGGGAGAAGGTCTGCATCGCAGATCCAGCCCCGAAGCGCTGAGCAGCACGTCTGCGCGGAGTGCCGCCTTAATAAGCAAGATCGAAATAGTAGATCTTCTTTGCTCCGAACACGCCGCAACCTTCGCTGGTGAGTGCGTGGAAGCCGATCGGTGTCCGCGATGACGCCGCCGACAGGATGGCCGCGTACTTTTCCCGTCCGGATTTGTCGCTGGTCAGATCGATTGTCCAGCGCCCGTCGGAAGCACACTCGTTGTTGGTGGGCTGGCCTTCCAGCCATACGGAAACGAACGTGGATTCGACAACCAGTTTGGTGATTTTTCCGGTCTGGTGTGTATCGGCCCATGCGCTGCCGGACAGCAGCAGTGCACCGAGCGTGATAGCGAGCTGTTTCATGTCTTCCCTGCAGGCCCGGAGGATCAAGCCCTATATATAGCGCAGCAGGTGCCGGATCTGATGAGCACGAGCATCACCAGTTGCCGCAGATAGCCGCCGATCACCCCGGCCAGCACCCCGACCGTGATCCGCATGGCCAGCCGGAACCATCGCCCGGTGCGTTCCCGCAGCCAGGGCAGTACCACCGTTACCTGTGCGGCCAGCAGCAACACCACCACATCCATCCCCAGTGCATCGATCAGCGACAGCAGCGGCAGCAGGTCGGGATTGCAGGCCAGTACAAGCAACAACTCGCTGCACAGCAGCGCGAAGGCGCGGCGCCCGGTGGGCAGGGTGGTCCAGCGCAGTAAACGATCAATCAGGGGCATGAATCTTCTGCTCCCTTGTCAGAGCGGTGCTCGCAGGCGGTCATTCCGCGCGGACGGGCTGCCGCAGCACAGTCTTCAACCGCGTCGCGTCGGTCCTGCGCGGGTCGCTCAGGTAGATCTCATGATGGGGGCCGGCAAAGGTGTAACCCAGTGCGGGCATCAGTTCGTCGTGCAGATGGGCCAGGGCCGGACCCTCGTCATCGTAGGCGCCCACGTGAAGCGTCTGCAGGCAGAGGCCCTCTTCAAGAATGTCGTGGCGAAGGCTGGCCGGAACGTCGCCCAGTTTCTTCGCCGCCTTGGCAATGGCAGCCTCCAACTGCGCTGGACGGATCCCATCCGGCGTGCGGATCATCGCCGTCCACCTCCACTCATCCTTGCGGCGTGCCACAAAGCTCGACGGATCCTCGGCGGTCCAAAGCGCTTCCAGCGGTGGCACCACGTAGTCCTGGCCCCCGGCCTTCAGGGCGAACTTCAGTGCATAGCTCACCGAGTACAGCCATTGCACCGCCTGCAGGTAGGCCGGGGCGGTGTTCGGGTCGCCGCGACCATCGACCATCAGGTAGGGCAGGGGCGGTACATCGACCGGTACGAACTGGCCGGCGGGCGGGTGATAGAGTGCCCGGTCGCGCTTCTTGAAGTCGATCTTGTCCATCGGGGTCTTCCTCCTGTGCCGAGCATCCCATGCCAGGCACCCGTCAGCACGCCTGAACCGATTCAGGTGACTTTGCCGAACGAGGGCGAACGGCCCGCGAACGTCCAGGGCCGGAATGCCGCCCTGGGCCATGCGTCCCGTCACGCCCGCGCGGTGCGACAACGTGTCGCAGCCAGAATCGGGCCTTTCCTGCGCTCGATCAATGTCAATGCCTTTCTTAAATGGTGGGTGACGGCCTAAAATTGAAAGGCTGACTCGACCCACCTCCCTACCTGTCTTCCGGACCGGTGGGACCGGCTTTGGCCGGAACAGGCAGGACGGGGAACGGCATTCCCTCGCAATTGGATCGACCGATGATTCCGTTGAAAACCCTTGGGCGCTGGTTGCGCCCGGGCCTGCTGCTGTCGTTGCTGGTGATGCTCACCGGCTGCGATGCCGTGGCCATCCTCAGTCCGAAGGGCCAGATCGGCCAGGATGAGAAGACCCTGCTGATCACGGCCACCGTGCTCATGCTGCTGGTCGTCATCCCGGTCATCATCATGACCCTGACCTTCGCGTGGAAGTATCGCGCCTCCAACACCAAGGCCCGTTACGAGCCGAAGTGGTCCCACTCGACGGCGATCGAGGTGGTGGTGTGGTCCATTCCCTGCATGATCGTGCTGGTGCTGGCGGTCCTGACCTGGCGTTCGTCGCACGCGCTGGACCCGTATCGTCCGCTGGAATCGGACGTCAAGCCGGTCACCATCGAGGCGATCTCGCTGGACTGGAAGTGGCTGTTCATCTATCCGGAAGAGAAGGTGGCGGTCGTCAACGAAATCAAGTTCCCGGTCAACACGCCGCTGAACTTCAAGATCACGTCCGATTCGGTGATGAATGCCTTCTTCATCCCGCACCTGGGCAGCATGATCTACTCGATGGCTGCGATGGAGACCAAGCTCCACCTGATCGCCAACGAGACCGGTGAATTCCCGGGCATGTCCTCGCACTACAGTGGCGCAGGCTTTGCCAAGATGCACTTCACCGCCTACTCGGTCACCGATGCCGAATACCGCCAGTGGCTGGACCAGGTCCGTGCCGGTGAGCAGACCCTGGACAAGGCCTCGTTCAAGGCCCTGGGTGAAGCACGCAACGCCGAGTGGTATCCGGTCACCTACTTCGGCAAGACCGAAGAAGGCCTGTTCGACTGGGTCATCGCCAAGCACATGGGCGACAACAAGCATTACGGCATGAAGCACTCGCACGCCGGTGCCGCCGCTGCCGATGCCGCCAGCCATGAAGCGCACGAGGGGCATGCCCCCAGTGACGCGCATGATTCCAAGGAATCGGGTGAAAACCTGGATGCCACCGAACACGAACACGCTGGCCATGCTGGCCACGCGGGTTCGGGAGAATGAACATGTTGGGAAAACTCTCTCTTGAGTCGATCCCCCACGATCCGATCGTGCTGACCACCCTGGTCGGCGCGGTGCTGGGTGGCCTGGGCGTCATGGCCCTGATCACCAAGTTCAAGCTGTGGGGCTATCTGTGGAAGGAGTGGTTCACCTCGGTGGATCACAAGAAGATCGGCGTGATGTACCTCATCGTCGCCTTCGTCATGCTGCTGCGCGGCTTCTCCGACGCGATCATGATGCGTACCCAGCAGGCGCTCGCCGTCGGCGGGTCCGAGGGTTACCTGCCGCCGCACCACTACGACCAGATCTTCACCGCCCACGGCGTGATCATGATCTTCTTCGTGGCGATGCCGCTGATCACCGGCCTGATGAACCTAGCCGTGCCGCTGCAGATCGGTGCGCGCGACGTCGCGTTCCCGTTCGTCAACTCGCTCAGCTTCTGGCTGTTCGTGTCGGGCGCTGTGCTGATCATGCTGTCGCTGTGGATCGGTGAGTTCGCTGCCACCGGCTGGCTGGCGTTCCCGCCGTTGTCGGGCATCGAATACAGTCCAAGCGTCGGCATGGACTACTACATCTGGGGTCTACAGGTCGCAGGCCTGGGTACCACGCTGAGCGGTATCAATTTCTTCATCACCATCCTGAAGATGCGTACCCCCAGCATGAAGCTGATGCAGATGCCGGTGTTCACCTGGACCGCCCTGGTGACCAACGTGCTGATCGTCGCTGCCTTCCCGGTGCTGACCATCACCCTGGTGCTGCTGACCCTGGACCGTTACCTGGGTACGCACTTCTTCACCAATGACGGTGGCGGCAACGCCATGCTGTACATCAACCTGATCTGGATCTGGGGTCACCCGGAGGTGTACATCCTGGTCCTGCCGGCGTTCGGTGTGTTCTCCGAAGTCATCGCGACCTTCTCGCGCAAGGCGCTGTTCGGCTACAAGGGCATGGTCTACGCCACCGCCTGCATCGGCGTGCTGTCGTTCATCGTGTGGCTGCACCACTTCTTCACCATGGGCTCGGGTGCCAACGTCAATGCCTTCTTCGGCATCACGACGATGATCATCTCGATCCCGACCGGCGTGAAGATCTTCAACTGGCTGTTCACCATGTTCCGCGGCCGCGTGCACTTCACCACCCCGGTGCTGTGGACCATCGGCTTCATGGTCACCTTCGTCATCGGCGGCATGACCGGCGTGATGCTGGCGATCCCGGCCATCGACTTCGTGCTGCACAACAGCCTGTTCCTGATCGCCCACTTCCACAACGTCATCATCGGCGGCGTGGTGTTCGGCATGTTCGCCGGCATCACCTACTGGTGGCCGAAGATGTTCGGCTTCCGCCTCAACGAGTTCTGGGGCAAGTGCGCGTTCTGGTGCTGGTTCATCGGCTTCTACGTGACCTTCATGCCGATGTACGTGCTGGGCTTCATGGGCATGACCCGTCGCCTGCAGAGCACCGTCAACCCGGCCTACGAGCCGCTGCTGCTGATCGCCGCCGCAGGTGCCTTCATCGTGGGTGCCGGCATCCTGTGCCAGATCATCCAGGTGGCCGTGTCGATCCGCGACCGCAAGAAGACCGTCGACCTGACCGGCGACCCGTGGGATGCCCGTACGCTGGAGTGGGAAACCTCTTCGCCGCCGGCCTTCTACAACTTCGGCACCCTGCCGGAAGTCACCGAACTGGACGATTTCTGGGAGCGCAAGCAGCGTGGTGAAGCCTGGCCGAAGCCGGCCAAGTACACCGACATCCACATGCCGCGCAACACCGGCACGGGCGTTGTCATCGGTGCCTTCAGCCTGGTGTTCGGCTTCGCGATGATCTGGCACATCTGGTGGCTGGCCATCGTCGGCTTCGTCGGCATGATCGCCACGTTCATCTACCGCACCTTCGACCAGGACGTGGACTACTGGGTCCCGGCCGCCGAGGTGGAACGCATCGAGAACGAACACCGCAAGCACCTGGAAGCCCAGGGCCTGGTGAAGTCGGAGCTGAAGGCATGAGCACCAATACCTCGACCCTGAGCCACGGGCACGCCGCGCATGCGGCGGCCCATGGCCATGACGACCACGAGCACCACGACACCGGCGGCAACACCGTCTTCGGTTTCTGGGTGTACCTGATGAGCGACTGCCTCATCTTCGCCTCGCTGTTCGCCACCTACGTGGTGCTGGCAGGCGGCACCGATGGTGGCCCCACCGCGAAGGACCTGTTCGAACTGCCGTTCGTGGCATGGGAAACCGCGCTGCTGCTGACCTCGTCGCTGACCTTCGGCCTGGGCATGATCGCCATGCACCGCAAGCAGATGGGCCAGATGTACCTGTGGCTGGGCATCACCTGGCTGCTGGGCTTCGGCTTCATGTGCATGGAAGTGTGGGAGTTCCAGCACCTGATCCACCAGGGCTACGGTCCGGACCGCAGTGCCTTCCTGTCGGCGTTCTTCGCCCTGGTCGGTACCCACGGCCTGCACGTCAGCGCCGGCCTGCTGTGGCTGCTGGTGATGTTCGTGCAGCTGAAGAAGTACGGCCTGACCCCGACCAACAAGACCCGCATGGCGTGCCTGAGCCTGTTCTGGCACTTCCTGGACCTGATCTGGATCGGCGTGTTCTCCGTCGTCTACCTCAATGGAGCGCTGTAATGGCACATGACAACCATGCACACGACCACGGCACCGGCGGCGAAAGCCATGGCACCGTGAAGTCGTACCTGATCGGCTTCGTGCTGGCGGTGGTGCTGACCGTCATCCCGTTCTGGATGGTGATGTCGGGTGATTTCTCGCGCACCGTCAACGGTGTGGTGATCGCGATCACGGCAGTGCTGCAGATGCTGGTCCACCTGGTGTTCTTCCTGCACCTGGACCGTTCTTCGGAAAGCCGCTGGAACGTCAACGCTGCGGCCTTCACCGTGGTGGTGATCGGCATCATCGTGGTCGGTACCCTGTGGGTCATGCACAACATGAACGTGCACATGATGCACTGACGTCCGCGCGACGTTGCCACGCAGAAAGGCCGCCCTCGGGCGGCCTTTTTTTGTCGCGCCCACCGGGAATGGCACGCGCGGTGGTAGTGCCGGCCGCTGGCCGGCAATTGCGGGAAGCCGGCCAGCGGCCGGCCCTACCAGGAGATCCACGCTGTACGGGGATGGGGTCAGAGCCCTTGCCTGCGGCCAGGGATCCGACCCCAAAGCCATCGGCCTTATCCCACCTGGCATGGCTGGCACAGGGGGTAGTGCCGGCCGCTGGCCGGCAGTTGCGGGAAGCCGGCCAGCGGCCGGCTCTACCAGGAGATCCACGCCATGCGTGGATGGGGTCTGAATCCTTGCCTGCAGCAAGGGATCCGACCCCAAAGCCATCGGCCTCATCCCAACTGGCATGGCCGGCACAGGGGGGTAGTGCCGGCCGCTGGCCGGCAATTGCGGGAAGCCGGCCAGCGGCCGGCTCTACCAGGAGATCCACGCCATGCGTGGATGGGGTCTCACCCCACCCGGCGCAGGAACTCCTCGGCGTCCATTGGTCGGCCCAGGTGGTAACCCTGCAATTGATCACACCCCAGTTCGCTCAGGTACTCGCGCTGTGCCTGCGTCTCCACACCCTCTGCCACCACCTGCAGCTGCAGGGTGCGCCCCAGCGCGATGATCGACGAGACGATGGCGGCATCCTCTTCATTGCATTCCAGATCGTGCACGAACGCGCGGTCGATCTTCAGTTCGGTGGCGGGCATGCGCTTCAGGTAGAGCAGGCTGGAATAGCCCGTGCCGAAGTCGTCGATGGCAATGTGCACGCCCATCGCGGTCAGGTCGTTGAGAATCGCCAGGCTGGCGTCCACGTCCTTCATCGCCGTGGTCTCGGTGATCTCCAGGGTCAGGCACGCCGGCTCGATGCGGTGCCGTTGCAGCACCTCGCGCACACTGTCCAGCAGCGCCGGCGAGGCGAACTGCAACGGTGACAGGTTCACCGCCATCGACCATTCGGAATGTCCGGCATCGTGCCACGCGCGCAGCTGTGCACAGGCACGGTCCAGTACCCAGTCACCGATCGGCAGGATCAGACCGCTGCGTTCGGCGATGGGAATGAACACATCCGGCGCCAGCAGGCCCAGCTCGGGATGCTGCCAGCGCAGCAGCGCTTCGGCGCCGGTGGCCGGTGCGCCGGCGGCAGGGAACTTGGGCTGGTAGTGCAGCACCAGCTCGTCGCGGGCGATGGCCTTGCGCAGGTCCTGCAGCAGGCGCAGCTGGCGGTTGGCACTGAGCTGCATCGAGGGGGTGAAGAACGTATAGCCGTTCCGGCCGGTCTCCTTGGTGTGGTACATCGCCGCATCGGCGTGTGCCATCAGCTCGCGCTCGTTGCCGGCATCAGCCGGATACAGGGCGATGCCCAGGCTGGCGCTGACCTGCAGCTCGGCTGCATCCAGCAGGAACGGTTCGCCCGCCGCCGCGATGATCCGCTCGGCGACCACCACTGCATCGTCGGGAACATCGATGGCCAGCACGATCACGAACTCGTCGCCGCCGAGGCGGGCGAAGGTGTCCTGTGGCCGCAGCAGGCCGCCGATACGCTGCGCCACCGCCACCAGCAGGCGATCTCCCAGCTGGTGTCCGTACGCATCATTGACCGCCTTGAAGCCGTCCAGGTCGCAGAACATCACCGCCACCGCCTGGTTGCGCCGCCGCGCCTTCTCGATGGCCTGCTCGATGCGGTCCTGCAGCAGCATGCGGTTGGGCAGCTGGGTCAGCGGGTCGTGCAGGGCGGCCTGGATCAGCCTGTCGTTGGCGTGTGCCAGTGAATCGGCCAGCAGCCCGGTGCGCACGCGCATCTGCCGGTCGAACAGCGAGGCCACCAGGGCGATGCCCAGGGTCGCCACCGTGGTGACGATCACCAGCACCGCCAGCCAACGCGTGTCGATGCCGCCGCTGCCGACCGCGCCGCAGATGCTGCCCTCCGGGAAGCGCGCCGCGGCCATGCCGGTGTAGTGCATGCCGACGATGGCCAGGCCCATCACCAGTGAGGCGAGCAGGCGCAGGCGCGTGGTGTTGCGCTGCTCGGCACGCAGGCGGAAGGCAATCCACAGCGCCGCACCGGCGGCGCCGATGGCAACCGCGATGGAGGCAGCGAACCAGCCCGGGTGATAGTCGATGCCCGGCTGCATGCGCATCGCGGCCATGCCCAGGTAGTGCATGGTGGCAATGCCCAGGCCCATCAGCACGGCGCCGGCCAGCAGACGTCGCCAGGGCAGGCTGGACCGCGACACCAGCCACAGCGCATAGGCCGAGGCGCCGATCGACACGGCCAGCGAGTACAAGGTGATGCCGAGGTCGTAGCCGACCGGAATCGGCAGGTCGAAGGCCAGCATGCCGATGAAATGCATCGACCAGATACCCAGGCCCATCGCCGCCGCGCCGCCGGCCAGCCACCAGCGGGCCACGCGGCCTTCGGCGGTGGCCAGGCGGCCGGCCATGTCCAGCGCCGTGTACGAAGCAAGAATGGCCACCAGCAGGGAGATGGCGACCAGGCTCTGACTGTAACTGCCAGTCATGTTGAATCCAGAGGGGGAGGGAGGGGGCGCCCGCAAGGCGCACGCCCGCGACAGCTATCGGCGCGGGCAGGCGGGACTTGAGCGGTCGCAGCACCTGCGACCCGGCTCGGCTATCCTGCCACGCCTGTTCCCGTTGCTGGAAATCATCCGATGGCCAAAGCCCGCACCGCCTACGTCTGCAATGAATGCGGCGCCGAATTCAGCAAGTGGCAGGGCCAGTGCACCGAGTGCAACGCCTGGAACTCGCTGTCGGAAATCGTGCTGGAGAGCGCGGCGGCGGCCAAGGCGCCGGCGTCGCGCTGGGCGGGTTGGGCGGGCAAGATCGATCCGCCGAAGATCACCGCGCTGAAGGACGTGGAGCAGACCGAGCACCGCCGGGTCAGCACCGGCATCGGCGAGTTCGACCGCGTGCTCGGCGGTGGCCTGGTCGAGGGCGCGGTGGTGCTGGTCGGCGGTGACCCGGGCATCGGCAAGTCGACCCTGCTGCTGCAGGCAGTGGCGAAGATGGCGGCCGAACTGCCGGTGCTGTACGTCACCGGCGAGGAGTCGCTGGCTCAGGTGGCCGGTCGTGCGCACCGGCTGGAACTGCCACTGGATGGGGTCAACGCGCTGGCCGAGACCGGCGTCGAGTCGATCCTGCAGCATGCCTCCAGGGCGGGCCCGCGGCTGATCGTGGCCGATTCGGTGCAGACCCTGTGGACCGAGAGCCTGACCGCCGCACCGGGTTCGGTCAGCCAGGTGCGCGAGAGCGCAGCGCGGCTGGTGCGTTTCGCCAAGGAGACCGGCACCGCCGTGTTCCTGGTCGGCCACGTGACCAAGGAGGGCGGCATCGCCGGCCCGCGCGTGCTCGAACACATGGTCGATGCGGTGCTGTACTTCGAAGGCGAGAGCGGCAGCCGCTTCCGTTTGCTGCGCGCGTTCAAGAACCGCTTCGGTGCGGTCAACGAACTGGGCGTGTTCGCGATGGGGGACAAGGGCCTGAAGGAAGTCTCCAATCCATCGGCCATCTTCCTGTCCGGCGGCAGCACCCATCAGCCGGGCAGCTGCGTGATGGTCACCCGCGAGGGCACGAGGCCCCTGCTGGTGGAGGTGCAGGCACTGGTCGATGCATCGCCGCTGTCGAACCCGCGCCGTGTCGCGGTCGGCCTGGAGCAGAACCGCCTGGCCATGTTGCTGGCCGTGCTGCACCGTCACGGCGGCGTGCTGGTCGGCGACCAGGACGTGTTCGTCAATGTGGTCGGGGGTATCCGCGTACAGGAGACCGCGGCCGACCTGCCGGTGCTGCTGGCGGTGCTGTCCTCGCTGCAGGACCGGCCGCTTGCGGAAAAGACGATTGCCTTTGGCGAGGTTGGCCTGTCCGGCGAGATCCGCCCGGTGCCCAACGGCGAGGACCGCCTGCGCGAGGCGGCCACCCATGGTTTCAAGCGCGCCATCGTGCCCAAGGCCAACGCGCCCAAGGGCGGCTCGGTGAAGGGCATGGAAGTGATCGCGGTGGAGCGCCTGTCCGAGGCCATCGACGCGGCGTGATGCGCGCGGCCCTGCCTCTACAAACGTCGTATACGGCAACGGTCAGCCTGCCTGTGCTAGTTTTTCCCGCTCGACGAAGGCGCCCTCTGGCGTCTTTCCGTGCCCAGGAGTAAACGATTACATGCAGGACACCACGCTCACCGCCCCCAACGCCGAAATCCGTCGCGCAGGGGTCGATCTCAATGGATTGATGACGGTGCTGGGCAAGCACCTGTATTCCACCCCGGTGGTGGCGCTGCGTGAGCTGGTGCAGAACGCGCATGACTCGATCATCCGTCGCCGCATCGAGCAGCCTGGCATCGAAGTGCCGTCGCGCATCTCGGTGCAGGTCGATGCCGCTGCCGGCGTGCTGCGCATCACCGATACCGGTGCCGGCCTGACCCGCCAGGAAATCCATGACTACCTGGCTACCGTGGGCGTCGGCTACACCCGGGGCCTGCGCCAGGGCGGGGAGGACGATGAAGGCCTGATCGGCATGTTCGGCCTCGGGTTCCTGTCGGCCTTCGTGCTGGCGCGCAGGGTCAGCGTGCGTACCACCTCGTACCAGACGCCGGAACTGGGTCATCTGTACGTGTCCAGCAATGCCGAGCAGTACACCGTCAGCGAAATGCCGGCGCGCGCGGTTGGCACCGAGGTGGAACTGGAGCTGCATCCGGATTTCCTGCCGCTGGCCAACGAGGCGCGCCTGCACGAGGTGCTGGGCCGCTATTGCGCGCTGCTGTCCGAGCCGATCTTCATCGGTGCTGCGGCCGAGGCGCTCAACCCCGAGCCGCCGCCATGGCGCAGCCAGGGTGACGTCGTCGTGCATCCGGTGCAGGCGCGTCGCCAGGCGCTGCAGTTCGCTGCGCGCTTCGAGCACGATTTCGAGCCGATCGTCACCGTGCCACTGCGCGCGGATGGCGACAGCGATGCCACCGGCCTGTTGTGGGTCCAGGACGGCGCTACCTACGGCACCAGTGACAACCGCAATCTTTCGGTGTTCGTGCGCGGCATGCTGCTGGATGACGATGCGCGCGACCTGCTGCCGCCGTGGGCCGGTTTCATCGGCGGGGTGATCGAATCCTCGCGGCTGACGCCCACCGCCAGCCGCGAAGACCTGCAGCGCGATGACCAGTACCGGGCCGTGCAGCACGCGCTGCTGGAGGCGCTGATTGATGGCCTGGCCGACGTCGCACGGCAGCAGCCGGAAGCCTGGCGACGCGTTCTCACGCGCCATAATGAGGCCTTGCTGGGCGCGGCGCTGTGCGATGACCGCCTGTTCGACCTGCTGCTGGAGCACGTGCGCGTGCCGACTTCGCAGGGCGACCTGCCGGCCAGTGCGCTGCCGGCGCGTGGTGCCGTGCATGTGATTCTCGACAATGGCGGTGGCTTCGAGGAGATGCTGTTCCGCGCGATGGGGGTACCGGTCGCGCATGGCCACCGCTATGCAGTCGTGCCGTTCCTGCGTCGCTGGGCCCAGGCCAAGGGACTGCGCCTGGTTGAACTGGGGACCGAGCAGGGTAACCGTGCACTGTTCCGAAGCGATGACAGCCTCGACGAGGCGCAGCTGGCATGGCTGCGCGAGCAGCTGGGCGACGGCGAGCAGTTGCTGCCGGCACGCTTCAGCCCCGAGTCGCTGCCGGTGGTGGTGGTGCCCGACCGCGAAGCCGAGCTGAAGCAGCGCCTGGAAGACGACGAGAACGACAAGCGCGTGTCGATGGCCGCGCTGCGCCTGGCCCGGCAGTTCACCGCACGCATCGAGTCGCGCGCGCCGTCGCGGCTGTACCTCAATCTCGACAACCCGGCAGTGCAGGCGCTGCTGCGCGCCCAGCGCGAGGGGCATCCACAGGCCGAAGCCGCAGCCCGTCTGCTGCGCTCACTGAAGATCATCGTCGCCGCGCAGGGCCGCCCGCTGGCACGCGCGAACGCTACGCCCGGCCCGGATCTCAACGGTGCCTTTACCGATATTGCCGGTGCCCTGCAGCAGATGCTGCGCTGAGCACCGTACCTTCTCATCCAGCCTTCGCTAGACAGGAGCACTTACCCCATGGACATCTGGAACTGGGTCGAAAAACTGCAGGGTGACCTGCGCCAGGCCGGCCAGGCGCAGAACGCGCACCTGCTGAACCGTCTCGCCGACGAGGTGAGTGAACTGCAGATCGACCGCGTCGATGCATTGCTGCCCGAAGCGCGTGCGCTGGGCAAGGCGCTGGACAACCCGTGGGTCGACGTCTATGTCGGCCACTGGGCGCTGCGCAACCGCGTCGGCAACCGCGTCGAAGGCGAGAGCGCGCTGGGCGAAGCGGTGGCGCTGTTCGAACGTGCGCACCGTGAGGACACGCTGGAATGCCCGCAGTCGATCTGCGTGACCCAGGATCTGGCTGCCTGCTATGGCAACATCGATGGCCCGGGCTGGGTGCCCGAGCGCATCGAGGTCTGCGATGAAACACTGGGTCGCATCGACCCGAGCTGGGCCTGTTTCCAGTGCCTGAGCTGCGAGAAGGCCGATGCGCTGCTCGATGATGGTCGTGGCCAGGCGGCGCTGGATTACCTGCAGGCGCAGGCCGATGCCGTGGAGGCCTGTGGCAAGGAAGTGTTCGACAGCTTCCCGGAGATGCAGATCAAGATCCTGCTGGGAATGGGCCGTGCCGATGAGGCACTGGCGCTGATCGAAAAGCGGGAGGCCGAAGTTGCTGCGTCCGGAGAGTACGAACCGGCCAACTGCACGGTGCCGCGCCGCCTGTCCAAGGCCTGGGCGCTGGCCCAGCTGGGCCGCGACGAAGAGGCGCTGCAGCAGCTGGTGCCGTGGAGCGAGCTGACTCCGAACTACTGGCGCCTGTGGGCCAACACCGCCGCCGCGCTCTGCCAGCGGGATCCTGCGCGCAACACCTGGGATCTGGGCACGCGATTCAACACGATCATCGAGCACTTTGCCCGGATCGGATCGCATCGCCTGCTGATCGAAGTGGCAGCGCTGAGCCTGGAGCTGGCACTGCAGCGTGGCTCGCGCTGGGTGGCACTGCGGCAGCTGGAACTGGCCCGCACCCATCTGGCGCAGCTGCGCCAGGATCGTGGTGCTGCGGCGCTGGTGGCCGGCCTGGCCGCGCGCATCGACGCGTTGCCGGATGTCGCACCGCTGCCGGCGCCGGCGGGCGAGCTGCTGGCATGGCTGGACGCGCAGGGCGAACAGAACCAGTCGCGCGATCCCGAGCGCGAAGCGCAGTGGTTGCTGCAGGCGCATGCCGAGTTGCCCGATGACGAGGCGCTGGCCGAGATGGCGGCCAGCGCACTCAATGCCTGCGGCGCGCAGCCCGAGGCGCGCGCGCTGCTGTGGCGGTTCGTACGCGGCCATGCGCAGCACGATGGTCCCGCGGCCTACACGCTGATGCGCTGGCTGGCCGAGCAGGGCGACGACGATGGCCTGCGCCAGCTGGCCGATCTCTACCGTGGCAGCGTGCCGGTGTTCGCGCACTGGTGCGAGGTGCAGCGTGCCCGCCGCGTGTCCGACTGGCCGGCGCTGGAGCAGGCGGCCCGATCCCTGCTGGAGCTGTCTCCCGGCTCGCACGGCGCGCGCGGCACGCTGGCGCGCATGTACATGGAAACCGGCCGCTTCAGCGAAGCACAGGCCTGCTATGCGCAGCTGGTTGAATTGCTGGAAGAGCCGAATGCCGCGCATTGGGACCACATGAGTGCCGCCAGCGCGGCGCGGGATTGGGACGCCGTGCGTCGCTCGGCGAAGGCGATCGGCATGGAGCTGTCCAGCCAGGGAGGCGTGGTCGAAGAGCCGTGGGGCTGGGTGATCATCCGCAGCGAAGAGAACGGTGAGCCGATGGAGTACTACGCCCGTCGCAGCGGGCCGGTGACCGCGCGTATCGTCGAGAACGCGCCGTCCAACCGCGCCCAGCAGGTGGGCGACTGGGTGGTGTTCGATGCCGCGCTGGTGCATCCGGCACCCGAGGAGGAGGAAGCACGCGAGCATTTCATCCCGACCTATGCGCAGGTGCATGTGCTGGAACGCGGCGGCTACGCCCGCAGCTGGATGATCGATGGCGCGCACCCGGGCGAAGAGGCCTGGAATGCCTTCGTCGAGGCGGCCGAAGCACAGGGCTGGAAGGTGTGGTCACATAGCCGGCCGGACTACACCGTCACCGACCCCGATGTGGAAGAGGGTACGCTGCCCGGCCTGCTGTTCACCGTGGCCCAGCCGCAGGACCATGCACCGCTGGCGCTGCACCGCTTCCTCCAGCAGCAGACCGAGACGTGGCCGCATCCGCATTGCTGGCTGCGCCTGGCCGAAGCCTGCGACCAGGATCGCCAGTCGCACCTGGACGTGATCGAGCGTTACGGGTTGTAAGCCGGGTATCGGGTAGTGCCGGCCGCTGGCCGGCAGCGCCGGGATATCCTGTAGTGCCGGCCAGCGGCCGGCACTCCCTCAAGGAGAAATACATGCGAAAGACAGGGATGTTCGTGATCGCCGGGCTGCTGCTGGCCCCCACCGTGCAGGCTGCTCCCGCCTGCCGGGAGCCTGCGGCTGTGGCCCGCGCCTTCTACGAGGCGACGACCGGCAACGGTGATCTACTGGATCCGCCGGCCGCGCTGGTCAGCGCGGCCTTCGGCAAGGCGCTGCGTGATGAGCGTGCCTGCCAGCAGCGCGAGGAGGGCATCTGCACGATCGATTCCGATCCGTGGCTGGATGCGCAGGATGGCGACATCGACAGCCCCGTGCGTTACAGCTGGAAAGAGGCCTCGGCGACCACTGGCCAGGTAGAAATGCGCTATTTGGTCTGGAAAAAGGCCTACGTGACCCGGTTGCCGATGGTGCGCCAGGGCCAGGGCTGCTGGCAGGTCGATGACATCCTCACCAACAGCGGCCGTTCGGTGCGGAAGATCCTGGCCCAGCCGGTGCCCTGACCGGCGGCAGCATCCACGCAGGGTGCGGTCCAGTTGCCGGCCAGCGGCCGGCACTACCAGGTGATGTTGGGTGGGTGCCGACCGTTGGGCGGCACGCTTCTATCGCGTATGCCCGAACACCAGTTCGATCACGAACTGGCTGCCGAAGAACGCCAGCAGCAGCAACAGCATTGCCGCCAGCGTCCAGTGCACCGCCTTCATGCCGCGCCAGCCGTAGCGGCGGCGGCCGACCAGCAGCACGCCGAACACGACCCACGACAGCACGCTCAGCACAGTCTTGTGCACCAGCTTCTGTGCCAGCAGGTCATCGACGAACAGCACACCGGTGACCAGGGTCAGGGTCAGCAGCGCGAAGCCGACGGTGATCACCCGGAACAGCAGTGATTCCAGGTCGGCCAGCGGCGGCAGCGCCCGCAGCCACGGCCGGAACTCGCGGCGACGCAGTGCGCGTTCCTGCAGCCACAGCATGATTGCCAGCAGCGCGGCGATGCTCAGCGTGGCGTAGGCCAGCAGCGCCAGCCAGGCGTGGCTGGCCAGGCGCCAGCCCAGCACTTTGCTCGGTTCGTGGCCGTAGCCGTGGTAGGCCAGCAGCAGCACGGCAGCCAGCGGGAACACCACCACGCCCAGCGCCGACATCCGCCCGCGTGCGCCGACCAGCGAGGTCAGCCAGGCCATGCCCAGGCCGACCAGCGACAGCGCGGCGAAAAAGTGCATGTCCGGCCCGCCGTTGGTGCGCATCGCCACCATCACGTGGTAGCTGCCATGCAGCAGCATCGCCGGCAGGGCCGGCCACAGCCAGGTGGGCGAGCCGGTGGTTTCATCGCGGCCGAGCGCGCGCACCAGCAGGGCACTGGCAGCCAGGTAGAGCAGGACGGCGATGAGAACGATTGTCATCGTTGCAGTTTCGCACACCCCTGCGGTGGTGGCGACGGCCTCGTGGTCGCAGCCCGGGCAGACAGCCGGACCCGTTATACTGTCTGCCTTATTGTCCCCCGCTTTCAGACAGGTTGCGCCGCATGTTCGAGTCCCTGACCCAGCGCCTTTCCGGCACCATCGAGCGCCTGCGTGGCCGTGGCCGCCTGACCGAGGAGAACATCCGCGAAGCGACCCGCGAGGTGCGCATCGCGCTGCTCGAAGCCGACGTCGCGCTGCCGGTGGTGCAGGCCCTGATCGAGCGCATCAAGGTGCGCGCGGTCGGCCAGGAAGTGCTGAAGTCGCTGACCCCGGGCCAGGCGCTGATCAAGGTCGTGCGCGACGAGCTGACCGCGGTGATGGGCGCCGAAGCCAGCGACCTGAACCTCAATGTGCCTGCTCCGGCCATCATCCTGATGGCGGGCCTGCAGGGCGCCGGCAAGACCACCACGGTGGGCAAGCTGGCCAAGCACCTGAAGGAAAAGCGCAAGAAGAAGGTGATGGTGGTCTCGGCCGACGTCTACCGTCCGGCCGCGATCGAGCAGCTGAAGACCCTGGCCGAGCAGGTGGGCGTGCTGTTTTTCCCGTCCAGCGCCGACCAGAAGCCGGAGGCCATCGTCCGCGCCGCCATCGACGATGCACGCAAGTCGTTCGTCGACGTGCTGCTGGTCGATACCGCCGGTCGCCTGGCCATCGACGAAGCGATGATGGCCGAGATCAAGGCCCTGCACGCGGCGGTGAACCCGGCCGAAACCCTGTTCGTGGTCGACGCCATGACCGGCCAGGACGCGGCCAATACCGCCAAGGCCTTCGGCGACGCCCTGCCGCTGACCGGCGTGGTGCTGACCAAGACCGACGGTGACGCCCGTGGCGGTGCCGCACTGAGCGTGCGCTACATCACCGGCAAGCCGATCAAGTTCGTCGGTGTCAGCGAAAAGCCGGAAGGCCTGGACGTGTTCCACCCGGACCGTATCGCCAGCCGCATCCTCGACATGGGCGACGTGCTGTCGCTGGTCGAGCAGGTCGAGCAGCAGGTCGACAAGGACAAGGCGGCCAAGCTGGCCGAGAAGGTCGCCAAGGGCAAGAAGTTCGACCTGAACGACATGCGTGACCAGCTCGAGCAGATGCAGAACATGGGCGGCATCGGCGGCCTGATGGACAAGCTGCCGGGCCTGGGCAACATCCCCGACCATCTGAAGCAGCAGGTCAGCCAGGGCAAGGAAGTGCCGCGCATGATCGCCATCATCAGCTCGATGACCAAGAAGGAACGGCGCAACCCGAACCTGCTGAACGGCTCGCGCCGCGCGCGCATCGCCAAGGGCTCGGGCGTGACTCCGGCTGACGTCAACAAGCTGATGAAGCAGTACATGCAGATGGAAAAGATGATGAGCAAGATGGCCGGCGGCGGCATGAAGGGCATGCTGCGCAGCATGAAGGGCATGATGGGCGCCATGGGCGGCCGCGGCATGCCGTTCCGTTGATGCAGCGACGGGGCCGGCGCGCATTGCGACGCGGGCCCGGTCACAATGACTGGCGTATGCTGGATGGCGACTTCTCCAACAGGTATGTCGCGTGAATGCATCGCCGATTCTTGAACGCGCCGACACCTTCTGTCGGCGTTTTTCATTGCAGCTTCCGATCCTGCTGGCACCGATGGCCGGTGCCTGCCCGGTGCCGCTGTCGGCTGCGCTGGCCAATGCCGGCAGCATGGGCGCGATGGGCGCGGTGCTGTCGCCGGCCGCCGATATCGGCCGCTGGATGGATGACTTCCGCGCCGCTTCCAATGGCCCGGCGCAGGTGAACCTGTGGGTGCCGGATCCGGTGCCGACCCGTGACGTTGCCGCCGAGGCTGCCAGCCGCGCCTTCCTGGCGCAGTGGGGCCCGGACGTGCCGGCCAGCGCCGCCGATGCCACGCCCGCCGACTTCGAAGAACAGTTCGCCGCACTGCTGGCCGCACGCCCGGCGGTGGCCTCGACCATCATGGGTGTGTTGCTGCCGCGCCACGTGCAGCAGTTGAAGGATGCCGGCATTGCCTGGATCGCCTGCGCGACCACCTTGTCCGAAGCGCGTGCAGCACAGGACGCCGGTGCCGATGCGGTGGTGGCGCAGGGCATGGAAGCGGGCGGCCATCGCGGTGCGTTCGATCCGGCGATGGCCGAGCGCCAGCTGGTCGGCCTGTTCGCGCTGCTGCCGCGCCTGGCCGATCACCTGCAGATCCCGGTGATTGCCGCCGGCGGTATCGCCGATGGCCGCGGTATCGCGGCCGCGCTCACGCTGGGGGCCAGCGCGGTGCAGATCGGCACCGCGTTCCTGCGCACGCCCGAAGCCGCGATCGCCTCGGCGTGGGCCGATGGGCTGGCCGCCAGCGAACCGGAAGACACCTGGCCGACCCGCGCTTTCAGCGGCCGCCTGGGCCGCGGCCTGGCGACCGCCTATGTGCGCGCCGCTGCCGCAGAAGGCGCCCCGCCGCCACGTCCGTATCCGGTGCAGCGCGGCCTGACCGCGCCGATGCGCAAGCAGGCCGCGCAGGAAAACCGCCTGGCGGCGATGCAGGCCTGGGCCGGGCAGTCGGCGTGGATGGCGCCGGCACAGCCGGCCGCCGACGTGCTGCGCGGCATGTGGAGCCAGGCGCAGGCGCTGCTGCGATGACGGTGACCTGCAACGGCCTGCCGGCACAGGTCGAGGATCTGCTGCCGACGCTGGTCAACTACGGCCATTTCACCTCGCTGCAGGTGCGCGACCACGCGGTGCAGGGACTGGACCTGCATCTGGCGCGGCTGTCACAGGCGACGCGTGAACTGTTCGGCAGCGAGCTGGATACGGTGCAGGTACAGACCTGGATGGCACAGGCCCTGCAACAGGCCGGCCTGGCCGATGCCTCGCTGCGGGTGACGGTGTACTCGCGCCGGTTCGATTTCCGCAACCCGCTGGCGGCGGTGCCGGTGGACGTGCTGGTGGCAGTATCAGCGCCGGTGGCCCTGGTCGCGCCCAAGCGCGTGCGCAGCGTGGTATGGCAGCGCGAAATGCCGCAGATCAAGCACGTGGGCACGTTTGGCCTGTTCGCCGAGCGCCGCGCGGCGATGGCCGAAGGATTCGACGATGTGCTGTTCGTGACCGCTGATGGCGACGTGAGTGAAGGCAGCACCTGGAACCTGGCCGTGCACGATGGTGAACGGCTGCTCTGGCCGCAGGCGCCGGCCCTGCGCGGTACGGCCGAAGCGCTGCTGAAGCGGCATTGGCCCGATGCGCAGTTGACGCGGCCGTTGGCGCTGACTGAACTGAGTAGTGTGAAGGCCGCTTTTGCCTGCAACGCCAGCGGCCTGTGGGCGCTGGAGGCCATCGACGGGCATCTCCTGCCAAGCTCGCAGGCGCTGGCTGAACAGGGCAGGGCGGTGCTGGCGGCGGTGGCTTGGCAGGGGCTTTCCTGAACGAGGCGCGTGGTTGCCGATCGCTGGGCATGGCCGGACGCTACCTTGAAGCGTTGCAGCCGGTAGCGCCGGGCCATGCCCGGCGGATGCGTCCGCAGCGAACAACACTCAGGAGTTCCAATCAGATATGGGTACGGTCACCGAGCGGCATCGCGCGGTAGCGATGCACGCAATCAAGGTCATGGGCGCTGAGGGGCGGCCCAAGGTCCAGGCCTTTCACGATGATCATCGCCTACGTTCGGTCGATATCCTCACGACGTTCAGCTCTCCGGAAGCAGGGCTGAAGTCCATCTCGTCCATCGGCCTATCGGATTCTGTGTTACGTCATGCGGAGGGGCACGAACTGGAAACGCGCGTCGAGCTGTGTGCGTGCGCAGAACAGGACGCGCTGCATTGGGACAACGTCGTCGCCTCGACGGCTTTCGCGATCATGCGCGATCGTGCGGCGGTGCAGCCCGGTAGCGTGATTCCCGACATCCTGCGGGACTACTTCCCGTCGACCCGGCTGCCGCACGTCTATCTGGTGCCGCCCTTCTTCTGGAATGACGCCAGGTTCCCGGGGCTGCAGTTCCCGCCGGTGGCCATCAACTGGCTGCAGTGCATCGCCATCCACGAATCCGAGCGGCAACTTGTCGAGCGGATTGGCGGCGATGCATTTGACGACCTGCTGCAGCGGCACGAGGTAGATGTGCTGGACATGCATCGGGCGCCGGTAGCTGGAGCGCTCTGACGCTATCGCCCCGGGACTCTTGGAGGGGCGGTCGGAGGTTGATCACTTTGCTGAACGAAAGTGGCGAGGCATAGCACTGCGCTACCGTGAAGATGGATACAGCCCGGGGTTGGCTCGGCCGGGCTCTGCCGCTATAATCGCCCGCTTACCTCGCCATCCTGGCGACTGGGCAATAGGAAAAACACCATGGTCAAGATTCGACTGACCCGCGGCGGCGCCAAGAAGCGTCCGTTCTACCACATCATCGTCACCGACGTGCGCAGTGCGCGCGACGGCCGCAACATCGAGCGCGTTGGTTTCTACAACCCGGTCGCCCAGGGCGGCGAGAAGCGCATCGAGCTGGACCTGGCCCGCGTTGACCATTGGGTCAAGAACGGCGCCCAGCCGACCGACAAGGTCCGCAACCTGATCAAGGAAGCGACCAAGTCCCAGGCCGCTGCGGCCTGATCCTGACGGGCCACGCTTCGGCGTGGCCCTCTTGGTTGAAGCAGATGAAAGATATCGAGCGCCGCATCCTGCTGGGCAGGGTTGTCGGCGCTTTTGGTGTGCGCGGCGAGATCAAGCTCGAGTCCTGGACCGAGCCACGTTCCGCCATTTTCCGTTACCAGCCGTGGATCGTGCGCAGCCCGTCCGGCGTGGAAACCACGATTGAAGGTGTGCGTGGCCGCGACAGTGGCAAGCACCTGGTCGCCCGTTTCCCCGGCGTCGAGGACCGCGATACCGTCGAAGCGATGCGCGGCACCGAGATCTACGTGGCCCGCAGTGCCCTGCCACCGCCGAAGCCCGATGAGTATTACTGGGTGGACCTGGAAGGCCTGGACGTGAAGACCACCGAGGGCGTTGCCCTGGGCCAGGTCTCGCACCTGTTCAGCACCGGCGCCAACGACGTGGTGGTGGTCCGGGGTGACCGCGAGCGGATGATCCCGTTCGTGCAGCCGGACTTCGTCAAGTCGGTCGATTTCGAGGCCAACCTGGTCGTGGTCGACTGGGATCCCGAGTTCTGAGTGTGAGCATGCGTTTCGACGTCATCACCCTGTTCCCCGAGTTCCTCGCCCAGTCCGCTGGACTGGGCGTGGTCGGGCGCGCACAGGAGAAGGGGTTGTTCAGCCTGCATGGCTGGAATCCCCGTGATTACGCCGAAGGCAACTACCGCCGGGTGGACGACCGTCCGTTCGGTGGCGGCCCGGGCATGGTGATGCTGATCGAGCCGTTGCAGGCCTGCCTGCAGGCGATCCGCGATGCTGATCCGACCCCGGCGCGGGTGATCTACCTCAGCCCGCAGGGGGCGCCGTTGACCCAGGCCAAGGTGCGGGAACTGGCGGCATTGCCGCGCATGGTCCTGCTCTGTGGCCGCTACGAGGGCATCGACGAGCGTTTCCTGGAAGCCAATGTCGACGAGGAAATCTCCCTCGGCGACTATGTGTTGTCGGGTGGCGAGCTGGGTGCGGCGGTCATCATCGACGCCGTGGCCCGCCTGCAGGACGGGGCCCTGAATGACGCTGAATCAGCGGCCCAGGACAGCTTCGAAGGTGATCTGGGCCTGCTCGACTGCCCGCACTACAGCCAGCCGGCCCAGCACCCTCTGGGCGACGTGCCGGACGTGCTGCGCTCAGGCAACCATGCGGCCATCGCCGCGTGGCGCCGCCAGCAGTCGCTGGTCCGTACCGCCCAGCGGCGCCCGGACCTGCTGGATGAACAGGCGCTGGGCAAGGCCGACCGCGCGCTGCTGGAACAGGGCCGTCAGGCCCAGAAACAGAAGGCCGACCCCTAGCGCAGGGCCGGCTTTATCGGCTATCATGGCCAATTACCGCCAGCCCAGGCCGGCGCGCGCAGTACCCACAACAAACGTGCAGCACAGTCCGGTGACTGCATGAGCCCACGTTGTCTACATGACACGCCCACCCGAACAAGAATCGGTGTAACCCATGAGCAAGCTGAACAAGTCCATCGTCGCGGAATTCGAATCCGCCCAGATCACCCGTGAACTGCCGAAGTTCAGCCAGGGCGACACCGTTGTCGTCAACGTGAAGGTGAAGGAAGGCAGCCGCGAGCGCGTGCAGGCCTACGAAGGCGTCGTCATCGCCACCAAGAACGCCGGCCTGAACTCCTCGTTCACCGTGCGCAAGATCTCGCACGGCTACGGCGTCGAGCGCGTGTTCCAGACCCACAGCGCCATCATCGACTCGGTCGAAGTGAAGCGTCGTGGTAAGGTCCGCGCCGGCAAGCTGTACTACCTGCGTGGCCTGGAAGGCAAGGCTGCCCGCATCAAGGAAGACTTGGCTGCCGCTGCTGCCGCCAAGGCTGCCCGTCTGGCCGAAAAGGCCTGATAAACAACTTCGGTTGTTGCCGCGACGGCCACCTTCGGGTGGCCGTTTGCGTTTCCGGCATCGCATCGGCCACGATCAGGTGATGAACGACATCAACCCGCGCTATCCCGCCGTGATCCAGTCGGCGTTGCGCTTTCTCGACGGCAAGGGGCTGGCGCGTGTGCAGTCGGCGCCGTTGCTGCATCGCCTGCTGTGGCGCGTGGGCATCGCACTGCCACCGCCGATCCTGGCCGGCTTCGGTACCAATGCGCTGGTGCAGGGCCTGTTGTTCGGGCTGTTCTGGACCGCGCTGATGTGGCTGATGCTGTGGCAGGGCAGTGAGCGTCCGCTGGCGCTGCTGCTGGTGGCCGGGCTGTTGGCCGGAGCGCTGTTCGGCATGGTGATGGCGGCGCTGATGCGCTCGCTGCGCCGTCACCGCAAATTGCCGGAGTGGCGCCAGTTCCGCGCGGGGCAGGCGGACTGAGCCGATGGCGCACTGCGCCGTGACCGCCCGGCACAGGCCGCGGTAGGCTGCAGTGTCATCCCGATGGACGTGCCGTGCGATGCCTGCCAAGCGAACCGCACCTTCCGCTGCGCCCAAACTGTTGTCAGGCGGCAATCCGCAGATCGCCAAGGGCGAGGGCGATGCCACGGTACAGGCCTATATCGCGGCGATGCCGGACTGGAAGCGGCCGATCGGCGCACGGCTGGATGCGCTGGTCGAACAGGCCGTACCCGGGGTGCACAAGGCGGTGAAGTGGAACTCGCCGATGTATGCGGTGGCCGCGGGCGAAGGCTGGTTCCTCAGCTTCCATTGCTTCACCCGCTATATCAAGGTGGCGTTCTTCCGCGGCACTGCGCTGAAACCGGTGCCGCCGGAGCCGTCCAGGAGTGCCGATACGCGCTACCTGCACATTGCACAGGATGGCGTACTGGATGAAGCCCGGTTTCTTGACTGGGTGCGCCAGGCCGCGGCATTGCCCGGCGAACACATGTAAGCCCACCGTTCTGATCTCCTTGCCGACGAGAGCCGCTGATGGCCACGCATGCACCCAACCCGGCTGATGCCGGAACCCCGGCCGCCGAACTGATCGATGCGCGCATCGCCGAACTGGGCGACTGGCGTGGCGAAGCGCTGGCACGCGTGCGTGCGTTGATCCATGAGGCGCTGCCCGACGTGCAGGAAACCTGGAAATGGCGGGGTACACCGGTGTGGGAGCACAACGGCATCCTGTGCACCGGCGAGACCTACAAGCAGGCGGTGAAGCTGACGTTTGCCAATGGCGCGACGCTGGCCGACCCCAAAGGCCTGTTCAACGCCAGCTTGGAGGGCAACACGCGGCGCGCGATCGATATCCATGAAGGCGCGATGCCGGATGCCGCCGCGTTCAAGGCGTTGATGCGCGCGGCGGCCATGTTCAACGCGGCGAAGAAGAAGCGGTAGAGCCGGCCGCTGGCCGGCTGTGCCGCGATGCTGCTGGAGAGGTGTGAGGTTGCCGGCCAGCGGCCGGCACTACCGTGGCGTTCACTGGCCCATGAGGTTGCCGGCCAGCGGCCGGCACTACCGCAGCGGTGCGGCATCCGGGTCGGCCACCGGCGACGGCGGGCAGGCTGGAATTTCCGACGGCGTGGCCAGTTCCTCGGCGTGCGAGGGCTTGCTGATCATCTTCGCCTTGCGCCAGCCGCCCCAGCGGTAGTACGCCAGCGACAGCAGCATCGACACCAGCGAGCTGACCGGGAAACTCCACCAGATCGCATCGGCGCCCCAATACGGCTGCAGCAGCTCGGCGAACGGCACGCGAACGCCCCACAGCGAACCCGCCAGGATCAGCAGCGGCGGGATCACCGCACCGGTGGAGCGCACCACGCCGGAGATCACGAAGCTGACGCCGAAGAACAGGAACGAGCCGATCACCACGTGGTTGAGGTGACGGGCAATGTCCAGCGCCTGGCTGGCCGGCGGCAGGAACAGGGCCAGCAGCTGGCGATCGAACAGCACCAGCGGCAGGATCAGCGCGCCGGTCAGCAGGAAATTGAACAGCACGCCCTGGCGTGCGGTGCCGCGTACGCGGTCCCAGCGCTGCGCGCCGACGTTCTGCGCCGCCATCGAAGAGCACGCCGCACCGATCGCCATCGCTGGCATCTGCAGGTAGTTCCACAACTGCAGGGAAGCGCCGTAACCGGCGGCGGTGTCGGTGCCGTACTGGTTGACCATGGTCATCAGCAGGATCACCGACAGCGAGATCAGCACCATCTGCAGACCCATCGGCACGCCCTTGACCACCAGCGCCTTCAGGATGGTCAGGTCGAGCTTGAACAGGCGCATGTCGGCGCGGCCCAGCCACAACGTGTGGCGCTTGTGCCGCATGTACAGCAGCAGGCCGGCCAGCGACAGCGTCTGCGCGACGAGCGTGGCCCAGGCCGAGCCGGCGATGCCCAGCGCGGGGAACGGCCCCATGCCGAAGATCAGCACCGGGTTCAGCACGATGTCCAGTGCCACCGACACCATCAGGAAACGGAACGGCGTGCGCGAGTCACCGGCACCGCGCAGCGCGGCGGTGAGGAAGGCGAACGCATACAGCGTCGGCATCGCCAGGAAGATGATCTGCAGGTAGGCCTCGGCCAATGGCAGCGAGGCGGCCGGCGTGCCCATCGCCGCCAGCAGCGGATGGGCCATGAACCAGCCGGCGATGGCGATGATCACCGACAGGCCGATGAAGAAGGTGGCGCTGGTACCCACCACGCGCCGCGCCTGCGGGATGTCGCGCGCGCCGATCGCCTGGCCGATCAGGATGGTCGAGGCCATGCCGAAGCCGAACACCGAGCCGATCAGGAAGAACATGATGTTGTTGGCGTTCGCGGTGGCGGTCAGTGCCGCCTCGCCGAGGAAGCGCCCGACCCAGACCGCATTCACCGAACCGTTCAGCGACTGCGCGATGTTGCCGGCCAGGATCGGCAGGGAAAACAACAGGAGATTGCGGCCGATCGGGCCGGAGGTCAGGTCAAGCGGCGCCTTGGCCATGGAGTGGTGATCGAATCCCGGGAGGCGCACACTAGCACCAAGCCGGTTTGCGGGATGTGGCAATGCGTCAACGACTGCAGGTGAAGCGAAGGCTGGCGCTGGCCTTGATCGGCGCCGCGCTGGCCGCATGTTCGACAGGTGACCGGCTGGGCGATACCCAGGTGCGGCCAACCGACCGCCCCGAGTGCCTGGTCGGCAGCCAGCGCCAGGATCTTTCCGCCGGCGTTCCCACCCTGATCGGGGGCAGTGGCTGCCGCACCGACCCCGACAACCCGCGTCCCCTGAACAAGCGAACGGAGTAGTCCCTGCCGATGACCGAGCTTTCCCCGCTGTCGCCCAGTGTCCGCCTGGACATCTGGCTGTGGGCGGCCCGTTTCTTCAAGACCCGCAGCCTGGCCAAGCAGGCCATCGAAACCGGCAAGGTCAGCGTCGCCGGGCAGCGCCCGAAATCCTCACGCGCAGTGCGCGTCGGTGAGCAGCTGCAGGTCGACCGCGGCGAGGAGCATTTCGAGATCCAGGTGCTGGGCCTGAGCGACCAGCGCGGGCCGGCGCCGACGGTGCAGCAGTTGTATGCCGAGAGTGAGGCCTCCAAGGCGCGCCGTGCCGAACAGCGCGCGTTGCGCATCGCGGCGCGCGATGGTTTCCAGCCGCCGGAGCACAAGCCGGACAAGCGCGCACGGCGGTTGATCCGCGCGCTCGGCGATATCGACGCGTTGTAAGCAGCAGGGCGCCAGACCGGATCCGGCGCCCCCTTGGCTCAGCGCTTGCCGCCCAGCAGGCTGCCGCCGATCTTCAGCAGATCGCCCACGCCGAGCTGGCCGTCACCATCCTGGTCCAGCAGGCTGCCGAGCAGGCCGCCGGCAAGACCGCCCTGCTGCTGCACCTGCTGCTTTTCCTGGCCGAGTGCCTGGCTGAGCGAGCCGGCATCGGCCTGGCCGCCACCGAGGCGCTGGGCGAGGAAAGCCATCACGATCGGTGCGAGGATCTGCAGCAGCTGGCTGGTGCGGCCACTGTCGAGCTGGGTGGCCTGGGCCAGGCCCGTTTCCACCTTCTGCTGGTTGCCGCCGAAGATGTGGCCGAGGATGCCGGCGCCATCGCTGGCGGCACCACCGCCACCGCCGCCCAGTACCGAACCGAGCACGCTGCCCAGGTCCAGCCCACTGTGGTTGTTCTGCAGCGCGCCGAGCAGCGCCTGCGCGCCCTGCGGCTGCGAGGCGTTGTTGCCCAGCGCGCCCATCAGCACCGGCAGCGCGGCACTGATCGCACCGGAAGCCTGGGTGTCGCTGATGCCGAGCTGCTGCGACACCTGCTGCAGCGGGGCGCCCTGCAGTTTGGCGAGAAGTTCGTCGGTGAGGCTCATCTGCGGAATCCTTGATTGGGGTGGGGCGTGCAGAAGGTACGACGCGGACCGTTAAAACGGCGACGCCGCCTCACGGGGAGGCGGCGTGCTGTTCACGGGGCAGGGCGATCAGAGCTCGATGTCTTCGGCGCCCGGGGTCGCGGTGGGGAAGTCCGCTTCCGGCTGCGCCGGCTTGAACGGATCCGACGGCTGGCTGGCCAGCGCCTTCAGCGCTGCGGCAACGCCAGCGCCATAGGCCGGGTCGGCCTTGCTGCAGTTGTCGATGTGGCGCTGCTTGATGAAGTCCGGCGCATCGCCCAGGGCGCGGGCGGTGTTGGCGAACAGGCGGTCCTTCTGTGCCTGGTTGTAGCTGCGGAACAGGGCCCCGGGCTGGCTGAAGTAGTCGGCGTCGTCCTCACGGAAATTCCAGAAGTCGGCGTCACCGCGGATCTTCATCGGCGGCTCGCGGTACTGCGGCTGTTCCTGCCACTGGCCGTAGCTGTTCGGCTCGTAGTGCGGCAGGCCGCCGTAGTTGCCGTCCACGCGCATCGCACCGTCGCGGTGGTTGCTGTGCACCGGGCAGCGTGCGGCGTTCACCGGAATCTGGTGGTGGTTCACGCCCAGGCGGTAGCGCTGCGCATCGGAATAGGCGAACAGGCGTGCCTGCAGCATCTTGTCCGGCGACGGGCCGATGCCCGGCACCAGGTTGCTCGGTGCGAACGCAGACTGCTCCACGTCCTGGTACCAGTTGACCGGGTTGCGGTTCAGTTCGAACTGGCCGACTTCGATCAGCGGGTAGTCGCTCTTCGGCCACACCTTGGTCAGGTCGAACGGATGGATGCGGTAGGTTTCCGCCTCCAGCTCGGGCATGACCTGGATGAACAGCTTCCACTTCGGGAAGTCGCCCTTCTCGATTGCGGCGAACAGGTCGCGGCCGTGGCTTTCGCGGTCATGGCCGACCAGGATCTGCGCCTGCGCGTCGGTCAGCGATTCGATGCCCTGCTGGCTGACGAAGTGGAACTTCACCCAGAAGCGCTCGCTGTCGGCGTTGGTGAAGCTGTAGGTGTGCGAGCCGAAGCCGTGCATGTGGCGGAAGCTGCGCGGGATGCCGCGGTCGCTCATCACCACGGTCACCTGCAGCAGGGCTTCGGGCAGTAGCGTCCAGAAATCCCAGTTGTTGCGCGCGCTGCGCAGGTTGGTATGCGGGTCGCGTTTCACGGCCTTGTTGAGGTCGGCGAACTTGCGCGGGTCGCGCAGGAAGAACACCGGCGTGTTGTTGCCGACCAGGTCCCAGTTGCCTTCTTCGGTGTAGAACTTCAGCGCGAAGCCGCGGATGTCACGCTCGGCGTCGGCGGCGCCACGCTCGCCGGCCACCGTGGTGAAGCGCGCGAACATCTCGGTCTGCTTGCCGACCTTCTCGAACAGCTTGGCACGGGTGTACTTGCTGATGTCGTGGGTGACGGTGAAAGTACCGAACGCGCCCGAGCCCTTGGCGTGCATGCGGCGCTCGGGAATGATCTCGCGGTTGAGGTTGGCCAGCTTCTCCAGCAGCCAGACGTCTTCCATCAGCAGCGGGCCACGTGGGCCGGCGGTCTTGCTGTTCTGGTTGTCCACCACCGGTGCGCCGAAGGCCGTGGTCATCGGCGTGACCGGATCATCGCCGTGCTTCTGCTTGGGCGTGGTGCTCAGTTCACGCTGCTGCTGGGCGCCTTCCGCAGGCGACGGCGCGGTGTGATACGGGCACTTGGGGCTGTTGTTATCGGACTGGCTCATGGCTGGCTCCTGCGGGTGAAGACGGGGTGGAACATCTTCACTCGACTTTAGCTATGGCCAGATGAAATGAATAATCGAATGATCCATTCAGGTTGATAGTTTCTGTCAATTGAAACGTGGAATAAGATTTGCGGGACCTTTCGATGGGCCTCCCGCATGGCGACGGGAAGCCACGGGTCCGCTCTGCGGTTACAGCAGCGTTTTCAGCCGGTACAGCGCTTCCAGCGCCTGCTTCGGCGTCAGTTCGTCCGGATCGATCGCCGCCAGCGCTTCCTGCGCCTTGCTGGACGGTGCCGCGAACAGCCCGAACTGCTGCGGGGCATCCAGCGCCTGCGGCGCCAGCTCGGCGGCGTGGCTTTCAGCGCCGCGCTGTTCCAGCTCGGCCAGGCGACGCCGTGCCTGCGCCACAGTGGCGCGCGGCAGGCCGGCCAGTGCGGCCACCTGCAGGCCAAAGCTGCGGTTGGCCGGGCCGTCCTTCACTGCGTGCATGAACACCAGCGCTTCGCCGTGCTCGACCGCGTCCAGGTGCACGTTGGCGATGCCGCTGCGGCCGCCCTCGTGCTGTTCGTCGGCCAGCGCGGTCAGCTCGAAGTAGTGGGTGGCGAACAGCGTGTAGCAGCGGTTCTGGTAGGCCAGGTGGCGGGCCACCGCGTCGGCCAGCGCCAGGCCATCGTAGGTGGAGGTGCCACGGCCGATCTCGTCCATCAGCACCAGCGAATGGGCGGTGGCGTGGTGCAGGATGTAGCTGGTCTCGGCCATCTCGACCATGAAGGTTGACTGCCCGCGGGCGAGGTCGTCGCCGGCGCCGATGCGGGTCAGGATGCGGTCGATCGGGCCGATCACCGCCCGGCTGGCCGGCACGAAGCTGCCGATGTGGGCCAGCAGCACGATCAGCGCGTTCTGCCGCATGTAGGTCGATTTACCGCCCATGTTCGGGCCGGTGATGACCAGCATGCGACGGTCCGGATGCAGGTCCAGGTCATTGGGTTCGAACGGCTGTTCGCGTACCGCTTCGACCACTGGATGGCGGCCGCGTTCGATCTTCAGGCACGGCTCGGCCTGCAGCTCCGGGCGCGCCCAGTCCAGCGCCTGCGCGCGTTCGGCGAAGGCGGCCAGCACGTCCAGTTCGCTCAGCGCAGCGGCACACTGCTTCAGCGGTTCCAGCTGGTCGCCAAGGGTGTCCAGCAGCTGCTCGTACAGGTACTTCTCGCGCGACAGCGAACGGTCGCGCGCGGACAGCACCTTGTCCTCGAATGCCTTCAGTTCTTCGGTGATGTAGCGCTCGGCATTGGTCAGCGTCTGGCGGCGGGTGTAGTGCACCGGCGCACGATCGGACTGGCCCTTGCTGATTTCGATGTAGTAGCCGTGAACGCGGTTGTAGCCCACCTTCAGGGTGGGAATACCGCTGCTCTCGCGCTCGCGCAGTTCCAGGTCGACCAGGAACTGGTCGGCATGGGTGGACAGCCGGCGCAGCTCGTCCAGCTCTTCATCGAAGCCATCGGCCAGCACGCCGCCGTCGCTCAGCTTCAGCGGCGGCATCTCGGCGATGGCGCTGGCCAGCAGCTGCGCGCACGCGTCGTGTTCGCCCAGCGCCGCATGCAGGGCCTGCAGGCGCGGCGAGTCCAGCGGGGCCAGCACTTCGCGCACCGCCGGCAGCAGGCCCAGGCCGTCACGCAGGGTTGAGAAATCGCGCGGACGCGCCGAGCGCAGCGCGACGCGGGTGAGGATGCGTTCCAGATCGCCGAGGCGGCGGAACTGCTCGCGGATGTCGGCGTCCGCACCGCGATCGATCAGGGTTTCCACCGCGTGGTGGCGCTGCACCAGCACCTCGCGCAGGCGCAGCGGGCGGTGCAGCCAGCGGCGCAGCAGGCGCCCACCCATGGGTGTCACCGTGCTGTCGAGCACGCCCAGCAGAGTATTGCGGGTATCACCGTCGACACGCGTGTCCAATTCCAGGTGGCGGCGGGTGGCGGCGTTCATCGCGATCGCCTCGCCGGCGGTTTCCATCGCGATCGAAGTCAGGTGCGGCAGGCGCTGCTTCTGGGTTTCCTCGACATAGCCGAGCAGGGCGCCGGCGGCGGCGGTGGCACGGGGCTTGTCATCGATACCGAAGCCGCTCAGATCGTGCAGCTTGAAGAAGTTCAGCAGCTGGCGGCGGCCGCTGTCCGCGTCGAACAGCCAAGGCGCACGGCGGCGCACGCCGGTGCGCTGGCGCAGGAACTCCGGCCAGTTCTCCTCGTCGGGCACCAGCAGCTCGGCCGGCTCCAGCCGTGCCAGCTCGGCTTCCAGGGCGTCGTCGGTCTCCACTTCGTTGACCAGGAAGCGGCCACCGGCCAGATCGGCCCAAGCCAGGCCGTAGCCCTGCTTGCTGCGCGACAACGCCATCAGCAGGGTGTCGCGGCGCTCGTCCAGCAGCGCTTCGTCGGTGACCGTGCCGGGGGTGACGATGCGCACCACCTTGCGTTCGACCAGGCCCTTGGCGAGCGCCGGGTCGCCGATCTGCTCGCAGATCGCCACCGACTCGCCCAGCGCCACCAGCCGTGCCAGGTAGCCTTCGTAGGCATGCACCGGCACGCCGGCCATCGGGATCGGTGCGCCGCCGGAGCTGCCACGCTGGGTCAGGGTGATGTCGAGCAGCCGCGCGGCCTTGCGCGCGTCGTCGTAGAACAGCTCGTAGAAGTCGCCCATGCGGAAGAACAGCAGCAGGTCCGGGTAGTCGGACTTGGCTGCGAAGAACTGCTTCATGAGGGGCGTGTGCTCTGCGCTGGACTTCGACGCAGACGGTTTCGCTTTTGAATCAGTGGTTTGCAAGAGAACTTCCTACGGTTTGTAGCGGTCGATCCCGGCGGCTGACGGCGAGTAACGGGGTTCTTGGTTGCGCCGCGGTTGCGCTGATCAATCAAAGAGGATCAAATCGATGTTGCGACGGACAGACGGCGGATCGACCATGGATACGGTTGTTGCGGCGCAGGCAGAAGCCCCGCGCCGCCGAGGCACCAAGTTTAAGCTGACCTACCGCCAAATCTGCGAACTGAGCGTGGCCAAGGGCCCGGTCGAAGGCAAGCAGGGCAGGGTGGTCATTGCCCCACGCCCGTCGGCAGACGCCGGCAAGCCTTACCGCGTCTTGGACGGCAACCAAGGTGCTCCGACGGGGTTCGGGTTTTACGTGGGCACCACCCGCACCACCTACGAAGTCGTGGTCCGTGGCCCAGCCGGTGTTCGTCGATTCTCCCTGGGCAGCGTCACCGACATCGGCCCGGAGCAAGCCTACGAGCTGGCCCGGCGGAAGTTGGCCGTGGTCCGAGAAACGGGCGAGCATCCTTCGAAGGAAGAGGCCCGCGCCGAGCAGCTGGTGGAGCTGAAGGGGCTCACGCTGGCGGACTGCTTTGCGGCCTACGTTGAGGACCTGCAGAAGCGCGTTCGCAACAAGAAAGCCGAGCCCGCCAGCATCCGGGCGATCCAGGACAGCTTGGCGCGGTTCGCTCGCCCGGAAGTCGGGCTGGCGGACAAGCCGATCCTTCAGCTGTTGGACAAGGACATCCACCGTGCGTTCGACAGCTTGCGGCGATCGTCCATGGTGCGCTCCAACCGGATCCCCACCCCGATGCGCCAAGCGCTGGCTGATCAGCCGGATTGGGCCGCACTTTCCACGCAACAGCTCGAGGCGTTGGGCGTGACCGGGAAGTACATCCAGCGAGTCAAAGCGGCGGGTCTAGCATCGACCGAGCACGCGTTTACGGACGCCAAGAGAGCGATCGACCTGGTGCTGAAGCGGGAACGCAAAGCGGCGGCTCAGCAGCAGCGGGAGCCGATGCTGCGTTACAACCCGTTCCAAGTCATCCACGACGACGACATGCTGCGGGACTCGCAAGCACTTCGCCGGCACTACGAGCGCGCGGAAGTGCGCAATCCGTTGGGGGACGAGACGCTGCCCACGGTCCTCAAGGTGATCTTGGCGCGACGGGACGAGCAAGGCGGCTTGAACGCGACCGGCGCGGACTACTTGCTGCTGACCTTGCTCTGGGGCACCCGCCGCGGCGAGGCCGCTCCCCTGCGCTGGTTTGACCGGTGCTCCCCGGGCGAGCTGCGCCAGTCGGAAGTGTCCTGGGTCTGGTTGGCCGGGCGGGATGAGGTCAACCCTTACACGAGGCGAGCGGGCTCTCAAGTCTACCTGTTTGACACCAAGAACGGCGAGGAGCGCTACCTGCCGGTCGCTTACTTTGCTGAAAAGATTTTGCAGCGGCGTTACGACGAACGCGCGGACGAAACTAAGCTCAAGCAAGACTTGGCGGACGCGGAAGAAGTGTTGGGCGCAGCTCGAGCCAGGCGTGCACGCCGGGATCTGCTGGACCGGCTGGAGAAGGAAGCAGAGCGGGCACGCCGCGCGCTGGCCAAAACCATGTTCGTTTTCCCCGCCCGATCGGACCGAAGCACGACGGGGCATTACTCGGACAGCAAGAGCATCGTGGCAAACGTGCGCCGGGACGCGGGGTTGCTCGATCTGCGGGCAGAGGTCGACATTGGTCTGACCCTCCACGACCTGCGCCGGACGCTCGGCCGTTACGCCGCCCTCCTGTTCGGCGAAAGCCGAATCGTGTCCCAACTGCTCCACCACAGAACGTTGGGGCGAGGCGAGGATCGAATGGCCGCTGTCTCGGAGCGCTACACCGAGCAGGAGTGGTCCAAGCTCCGCGAGGCCATGGGCCGGGTTGAAGAGCACATGGTGGCCACGAGTCCCCGTGTTTGGAATCGATTGAAAGGCACGGACAAGCCCCGGCTGGACGAGTCCGGCGATGCCCCAGTCTCCATTTTCTCAGCAAGAAACCGACGCGACGCCCAGTAAGGAGCGACCCAATGGAATGCCAGCGTAAAGAAGAGGACTACCTGGAGCAGCGCTCTGCGGCACTGGATGCTGAGCTGAACAAAGCCGCCGCGGGCCTCCCGCCTCCGACCATCAGCAGCAAGGCAGCGGCGCGTTACCTGGGAGTGCACTTCGACACGCTGGGGGAGTGGCGCCGTCGAACGCCTCCGGCCGGGCCGCCTTTCGTCAAAGGTGCCGGCCGCGCTGCTGGAGGAGCCAACGAGCACGTTCGTTACCCTTACATCGAACTCGTTGCTTGGCAGGCTTCACGCGTGGGGCGCAGCGTCAAAGAGCGTCGCCTTATCGACGAACTGGACGCAGCCCACCAACGGGTCCGCGAGCTCGAAATCGAGTTGGCCCTGCGGCAGGCGCGGGACGACGCAAGCCGGCTGCAGAAGAAGTTGGGCCGCATCGCATCGCTGGCCACGCTCGATGACATAGCCGGGTTGTCTCACGAGTGGGTGCTGGTGGATGGCCGGGTGGCTGGGCATGTCCTGGTGGTGAGCGACGACGTGCTCAGCAGTGCGCTTGAACGGGGTGACGTGTGGGATGCCACTATCGAGGTGGCCCTGCAGGTGCCCTGGGTCGACGGGGAGACGCGTGAGCCCTACCACGCCGCTTACGAAAGGGTGTTGCAGGTGGCAATGCATGAACTCTGCGAAGCGCAAGCCGCCCAGCGAGCCAATGATCTGGAGGCCCGTTGGGCGCTAGGGGATGCGATGCGTGTGTCCGTGCGGCCTTTTGCCCGAGACGAAGAAGTGTCGTGACGCGGCAGACGGGCCCGGGGGAGGCGACTACGGGCATGTTTTACAGACAGCGCGCAGTTGGTTCTAGCGGATGTCGCAGCGTGTAGCACCTGCTTGGATAGGTGATGGTCCTACAAACTCAGGGGGAAAAGATGTGAACAAGAGCATTGCAGCGGCCATGGGCTTCGACGACCTCTACGGGGCCGGTGAGGCCTTCCGTGAGCGCTTCGATGAGATGCTGGACGCGGTGAAGGCGCTGCCAGAAGGCCTGCAGGAGCGGGGGCGGTCACTGATGTATCCCCAACTACACAACGCTTGCGTGATGGGGGATGTCGAACTGTTGACGGCGCTCTTAGCTACCGGCCTGGACCCCGATGCGTATACCTACACAAACGACGATGAGGATCAGCCTCCATTGGTCTGGCTGGCCCGTGACTTGGAGCTCGATTTCGAGGTTAAGTGTCAGGTCGCCGAGGCACTGCTTGGTGCAGGGGCGAGCGTGGAAGAGGGGGATCCAGAAGAGGAGGCTAAGGACGTTGGCGACGACGATTTCGCCAGTTTCTTGCATGCGCGGAGTCTGTCTGGCCTGAGCTAGTGCGTCGCTATCAGCCTTGCCGCCCGCCGTCATTGCTCACGCTTACTGAATCGTTCCAGCGGAGAGAGGGGGATCGGATAGACCCGAACCTAACCTCTTGACCCTGCAACAGATCGCAAACCAGGATGTGTCCTGTGTTGTCTCCGGCCATTGTAGCGGGTCTGTAGACGTATAGAGTAGCTTTGCGCATAGGAGGCGGTCGTAGACGCGTCGTCGGGGCGGGAGGCTGCGCCAACGAAAAGACCGCATTTGTTGGCCGGTTGAGTTCTTCAATTGGCATGTTGTATGGCGTCAAACTTGGAAGCGAGGCACCTTAGCTGGCAGCAACATACTCCATTAGGAGCTGGTCATTAAATGAGAACGAGGTGAGATCAGTGCAAGATATCGACCTAAAAGACAGAGAAGTGATTCTGGTGCAGCTTGTGTATTTCACTACGGCCACACGTGCGTCTGAGTTCCGCTTCTTCGCTCCTTCAGACGGATGGATGTCTGATGGTTTCCGAAGCATTGGCAGGCTGGTAGCAAAAATTCCTGACGGCGAGCCTCTAGTTCCTATCCCTGATCGGAAGAAGTGGTCGCAAGCGACGCGAATCGGTCAGGTTAGTCTCGACGCTGAAAAATTGGATATCGTCCGCGCGGTTGTTTGGACGGCGCCTAGCCAAGGGTTTTCCAGATGCGATGAACTCCTTGCACTGGAACCATACGAGGATAAAAAGCAGTTGCTTGAGCCATTTTGGCTGGTAGACAGGGGGACGAGCTACGTTCTCGCATCTGCCGACAGCCTGGATGACATAAGAGCCGAATTCAATGACGAGATTGAGCGACTGAAGATGTGATGTCAGAAGATCTTCTGATCTTTCCAGCGGACCACCTTGCTGGAAATGGACTTGCTTCTCGCCAATTCAAAGTGCTTTTTACAAAGTTCAGTAGCCTTGTCTGCCTCTAGCTTTGCTTCCTCAGCGGGAAGCCTAGCTAATGCGGATAGGAAGGCCTTAGTCCAAAATTTTTTGTTTTTCATGATTTGGCTCTTGCATGGCGGCTCTTATTAGCATCGAGCGAGGGATTGTCAACACCAGGCGGCAATTGTGTCTGGAACAACTTTATGGGCTCGCCGACTAAGCTCACCGTGCTCCTTCGAGAAAAGGTCGATAATTAACGAGCAAACCCACCCTAGACTCGATCGCCACCGCCACCGCCACCGCCACCGCCACCGCCACCGCCAAGGCCAAGCTAGAGGAAGAGCTCCGGCAGCTCGAGGAGCAAAATAGCCAACTCCGCCAGCAACAGGTAGCCGATGCCTTCGCCGAGGTCATGAACTTGCTCGGCCAATACGGTCAGCACTTCAGCACTTCAGCGCTAAGCAGAAAGCGGAGCTCGTGACGGCCGCGGGGGCCAGTAGCCCGATCTGTGTCAAGGCGCCGGCAGCGACCGAAAAGAAGGAAGTCGCTCCCAAGTATTGGCTCCCCCACTCTGGCGAGACCTGGGCGGGGCGTCGTAGCCATCGGCCACGAACAGCAGGCCGCATAATCCAAGGTCCCAGCAGATTGCTGGCGTCCTTCGACGACCTGCATCCTCGGCGCCCCAGCCTCGGCCGCCTGCTCCCGGCAGGATGACTGCGATCGCCTATTCGCGATGCGCCAAGAGACGCTCAATGGCTTGCTTCCGCTTGGCCGGTGGGAGCGCGACCAGACCTTCAAGGGCTTGAGAAAGCTTGGCCTGCTGGGCCTCGCTTTGAACGCCCAACGCCAAAATGGCGTCCGCCATTGCTGGTGTTGTCGCTAGCAGGTAGGCCGGCGGCACGTCCAGTGCTTGCGCCAGCTCGAACAGTGCTTCCAGGCTCACCGTCATCGATTCGCTCTCGTAGCGACTGATGCGAGCCGATGCGGTGTCTTTGTCCAGGCCCATCCTGACCCCCACTTCGCGCTGGCTAAAGCCTCGAAGGATCCTGGCTTGGCGCAAGCGCGCGGCCACGATCGCTCGCGGAGTTGTCGGCGTAGTCACGGGCTGAACGGATGCAGTGCAGGCATGCACCGATGATGACCCAAGCCCTACGTCACGGGTAGACTCTACGTGCCACGTAAGCATGTGGCAAGTCCATCCAAAGGAACGAGGGGCTGTATGAAGAACGGGGCAGTTCTGGCTGGCGCGCTCGCGCTGGCCGTATCGACGGGCGCCAGCGCCCAATCCATGACCCCATCGGGTTTGCTACGGCAGATTGGAGGGGCCCTTTCTGGAAAGTCCGGATCACAGGCCAAGGTATCCCATCCCCTGTACGCCGAGCCGGCCGGCATCTACTGGGACCTGGACGGGGACACCCTTGAGGGTGCTCAGCACCTGCGCGAAGGGCTGTCCTCCACGGGCGCGCAAGGGATCGACATGTGCGACATGGGCCTGCTGGCCATGGCCCATTCCGCCTACCAGTTGCGGCCTGACAAACGGCAGTGGTGCTTGCGGCAAGCGTGGGTGGCCGCAAAGAGGACGACGGGTAGCAAAGTGGCGGAGCCCTCTGCGGCGGTGATCGAGCAGCGCTTCGGGCCTGCTTTCGACGCCCGGCTGGAGCGGTTCAAAGGGATTCGGCGGTATGCCGTCCGCCCGAACTTCAAAGCGCTGGGTGGGGTCAGTTACAACCCGGATCGGGGCGTCATGGAAGTGTTCGTGCCGATGCCGCAGATCTCGGTTGCTGGCTTGAGTGTCACCGGAAAGAACTTCGTCCCCTGGATCCATAAGACGCCCATCGGCGTGTCCAGCCCTCCGAACGCGGGGCGCTACCGGTTGCTGATCCGGATGGACCCCGCTGAAGCAGCCAACCTCGCGCGGCAAGGGCGCTCTTTCCAGGACGACCGCGTGGTGTTCTCGGTCAATCGGGTTTGGGTCGACGGCACGGAGCCCAAGATGGACGTGACCGTTGAGAGGGTGAGCTTGGGCTACCGGAACGAAACGATCGAAGTGGACGTCACCAAGAACCAAGGAGAAGGTGCATGAAGCGTGGAATCGTGGCCGCTGCAGTAGCCGCTGTCGTCTTAGCTGCATGCAGCAAGGCCGACCAGGGGCCGTCGGTGGAGCAGGTGGCGAAGGGTTATGAGCAGTATTTGAAAGCGAACTTGGTGGCCGAGCTGGGGCAGCGCGTGGAAGTGCGTGGCTGGGATGACCTGAACGTCGATTGCAATCAGAGCGGGCCCGAGCGAACGACGTGCGTCACCCGCGGCACCCTCGATGTGATCGGTTTCCAAGGCGGTCGCCAACTGAAGGAGGCTCCTACACCTGTGCCTGCCCGGGCAGATCTGGTGTTTGAAAAGCGGGCAGCGCAGTGGGTGCTCATCGACGCTCAGAAGAAGCCTTAACCGGCCCCTGCAACCCGCCCAAGGTCTCGCTCATTTGGAGGTTCCATGAATGCCCATGCCCGCTCTCACTCAACCACGTCCCATATGCAGTGGGGCTTGCTCGCACCCGCAACGGTCCTCCTGGGCGGCGCTGGCCTCCTCGCCTTCGCAGGCGGTGCAGAAATTTCTGGAGAGCTGGGGCTTGCTTGGCAGGCTGTGGCGGCGTTCTCGGCTGGCGTTGGCGTGCTGGCGCTCCTCCTGCTGCTTTACGTGCTGAACTGGCGGGCGGCGCGCGTTAGGGCAGCCAGGGCGGCCAACCCCTTCCTGGAACCGAAGCGCGGGGGCTTTTGGAAGGGGGCATTGATGGGCACGTTGGTTGTGGTGGCCGTGCAGATCGGAAGCATCGGGGTGGGGATCTTCTACCCTGGTCTGATTGAATCGGAACGCAATTTCTTCGTTTCCGTCCCGCCGCTGGCGTTGGCCGCCCTCTACACCGTCTTCCCGATTGCGCCACTGGTGGGCGGGTTGATCGGGCGCGTGTGGCGCGCCACCAGCCTGTAGGGCGGGCCGGGAGCTCCTGACAACCATCAAAGGGGGCAAGTTCCCCTTTCAGCGGTTCGCGAAAGATGCCGGCGACGATGGCCGCCTACGTCCTACGATGCTCGATCAAAGCCGTCCGGTAGTTCTCGCAAGCGTCCCGGAGGCCCGTTTTGGCCGCAGCGATCAACGCATCGGTGCTCATGATGGAAGCTTGGTTCCGTTCGACGATCAAAATCGGAAGGGCATCGATGGCCTGTTGCCAGTCGTGCTCCGAGCCTCTGTGCTGCTTGTTGTTGTAATTGTGGTCCATGGTCTCTGCTCCCCTTAAAGATGGAAGCATCTAACCATGTGCGCAAAGCTGCGCAAGTTCTACATAGGAGCGGATCTACAGATGTGTCGAGCCGTTCGCGATTCGGTCCTTAAATGCCACGGGTGTCTCACTCTTCTGGAGGCCGGTCGCTTTTTGGCCTCCCGCAGTCGCGGGATTAAAGGTGTTGAGGGCTAGATCCGCACGCCAAGCGCGTCCAGGGTGGGAGTCGTCATCGTTCCGGTCGCCCGGATGCCGTGGGCCAATTGGAACATTCGCAGCGCCGATTGGGTCTCAGGAGTGAGGACCCCGTCGATGGCACCTGGATCGTAGCCCTTGGAATAGAGCGCTGCCTGGACACGCATGATCAGCAGCTTGAGCGCATCGGCGTCCCGTCCCTCCGTGACCGGCTTGTCGTATGTGCCGGGCTCCAAGGTCAGGTTGTTCGTGGATCTCGAGTTTGCTCGGGTGGCTGGATCCAGATTCTGGGTCGGGTAGCTATTCAAATGGCTGCCGCCACTGCTGCCCGTGCCAGTGGTTCGCGGGGCTGCTGGGGCAACCGGTGCTGCTGGCGCGGTGTAGCGGGTGGGCGGTGGGGTATAGGTCGCCGGTGGCGGGGTGTAGGAGCGATACGAGCTTCCCGACCCGGACGAATGGGATCGATGGGAACTGTGTGATCGGTGAGAGCTGTGGCTGCGGTGCCCTGCATACAGGTTGTGCCGGCCTGCATTCAACGAGGTGCTCAGGACGGTCGCGTATTTCCCGTCCAACTCGGAGAGCCTGGAAAGTTCGGACTGGCCCTTGGGCGGCTCCGTGCCCAGGGTTCCCAAGGTGGCGGCGCCGACGATCATAAGTGCGTTGGACATGATCAGGTTTCCAGGACAGGAGAGATGGACCGGCTGGTCCAAGCCGGTGTGACCCACGAGAAGAAGCCGCCGCACCGCTGTCGAACCGAGCAGGTTTCGCAGGCGGGTAGGTAGTCGTTCTTCCAAGGCGAAATGCTCTGCACGGCGTAGGGCCAAAGCGATCGGTCCAACGCGCACAAGGGCAGGTTGTAGAGCGAGACCGGAATTCCGCCCTCGGCCAGCAGCCCTACCGCTTCGGACAGGACGTCACCGTAGTCCGCTGGATCGGCCCAAAGCTCACGCTGATGCGCTTTGGCAAAGCCGATGGGCTCGATGCCCATCAGTGCGACGTGTTCGACGAAGGGTAGGTTGCGCCAGATGTAGCGCGCCAGCTGGATCAACCGCTCCACCGTGGGTTTGACCAACACGACTCGGATCTCCACCCGCTGCTGGGCGGCTTCCAATGCGTAAAGTCCACGAAGGGTCTGAGCGAACGCCCCCTCGCTTTGCACCACGTAGTCGTGCAGGGCATAGCGGTCGCCGTAAAGCGGAATGCCCCAGCTCAGGTTGGGATGGAGGCCCGCAAATTTCGCGTGCAGGCCGGGCTCACGCAGTCGGCCGTTGGACAGGATGTGCAGGTGGGTGTTGGGCAGCACTTGCGCGCATTTGGCCACCACGTCGACCAACCCGTCACCCAGCAGGGTCGGTTCCCCGCCGCTGATCGCCAGCGAAGGTTCCTCCGGATCGATGAGGTCGATCAGGTCCAGGAGGTGCCTCACCCGCCAATCGTCTTGAACGTCTCGGGGCGGCTGAGAGCACATCAGGCAGTAGCTGTTGCAGCGCTCGGTGGCGAACAACACATTGCCGGTGTCTCCACGCCGATATCGGATCGCCACCTTCTTCTGCAGGGGATTGAGCTCCACCACGTCTCCAGGCTTGCAAACACCCAGCGGACCTTCCAAGTGAACGAGAGGGGCCTTACCGGGTGAGCGCAACCCGCTCGAGGGCAAGACTGCACCCCAAGGCAGGTTTAGCAGCTCATTGCTGGCGTGGTCCGCTGGGACGTCCCGCAGGTCCAGGGCCAAGCGCTCGAAGGGAAGTGCTGATTGGGCAAACTCTGCCAGCGACACGACCTTGAGCAGGCTGGCCTTCGCCGACGGAGCCAGCTCGGCTCTGGTTTCAAGCGGCAGCATGGACGGCGTCCTCTACCGATGGCTTCGGATTGGCCCAAGAGCGCATCAACGCTTGGATGTTCCGGTCAGCCTTCTCGTATCGTTCCAGCAGAAAATCAAAGAGCCCCATGTTCCGTTGGCAGAAGTCGCTGCTGGGCCGATGGCCGATGGGATCCCCCTGGCGGGCGTAGTGCTCGATCGGATCGGCGCCGCACATCGGCACAAACGCGCAGTCGGAGCACGTGGGTAGGGCCTCGGCGACCCCGGCGTCCAGCAAGCGGGCCATGGCGGGCGAGGACAGCCATTGGCTGACCGGTTGGCTGACGTGGCCCAAGGCAAAGGCATCGTCCCCCATTGCGGCCAGCATGCGTGCCTCGTCCGACGGATAGACCCGCCCGTCGTGGTCGTAGATGACGGCGCCCAACCCGGCTCCGGAGGGCGATCGGAGATCGACGTAGCCGTGCCCGAAGGACGTGAAGAGCTGGGAGAGGAGGAGAGACGCGTAGGACTCTTCCATGGCGTAGCCGGCCAGGTTCACCGACAGCAAGTGGTCGAATGCGCGTCGGTAGAAGGCCAGGAAGTCTTCCGTGGGGTAGCCGGTGCGGCGGGCCGTCTTGGTGGCGAACCCGTAGGGGCTTAATGGACGCAAGGAGATGCTGTGGAAACCCAGCTTCCGGTATTCGTCGATGATGGCCTCAGGAACCTCGAGGCTCTGGCGGGTCAGCGTCGTCAGCGCCGAGACGCCATCGTCTCCGAGCCAACGGCGCCCGCGTTCAATCCCCTCCACAGTCCGCCGGTAGCTGTCGCGGCCGGGCCGGGGGCGGTTGGCGTTGTGAAGCCATTCGGGACCGTCCAGTGACGTAGACAGCTTGAAGCGATGTTCGGTCAGAAACGCCAGCTGGTCGTCGGTGAGGTCATGCAGAGTGGATGCCAGCACGAAGCGCAGGGTGCGTCGGGCGCTCCGATTGCGCTCGACGATCCGCCGGGTGATGGCCTTCACTTGCTCAAAATTCAGCAGGGGCTCACCCCCTTGGAACTCGATCGTCAGTTCTTGGCTCGGCCATTCGAACAACCGTTCCACCGCCTGTTCGGCATGCGCACGTTCCATGTCGAACGCCGTGGCGCTCGTTTCCTGCCGGGACACTTGGCAATAGTTGCAGGTGTGGTGGCAACGCAGCGACACCACGAAGATGTGGAGAGCGGGTCCCCCCATCAGGTAGGACTTTCGGCTGCGAATTTGACTAAGTAGGGGCGCCAAGCTGCTTCGGTCGGTCCCGGCGATGGCCAGGTGCCGGGCTTCCAAATCTGCAAAGAGGGCTGAGTTGGTCGGCAACTGGTGGGCCACCAGGCACTGTACGTCCTCCATCTGCATCAGGAGCCAGTCGCCCGCCATGGAGGAGACAAATGCCCGGTCGTGATCCCAAGGCAGGCGCCGGAACCGTAGGGGCAGCAATTGGTAAGCCGATGGGCCGGCGAAAGCCTCCGCGGACCTAAACCTCGACATGGGAGACCAGCGGCTGTGCCTGGTTTAGCGCTGCGCGAAGCAGCTCCTGCTGCAGCCCGCTCGTCTCTGCTCGGACAGCCGCCCGCAGGCGTTCGTCCAGCAAGTCTCGGGAAAACCGGGGCCAGAGGTTCTCTGGCAGGTCGGAGCCGTCCAGAGACCAAAAGCCAACGGTGAGGCTGGCGCCTTGGCTGCGCACCTCCACACCAAGCTCGCCGGTATGGCGATGCACGGCCCGAGCCACGACGTCGTCTGAATACAGTGCGCGATCAATAGTGAATTGCGAGCGTTCCATTGCTCATCCCCCCCTGGATGAGTGAACTTTGCTCCTGAGTAGCCCATGTTGCAAGTCGCCAGAAGTCGAAATTCTCCTCTGACTCGAGCCTGCCTTGAGTGCGTTCGGAGCCCGACGCTGTCGACTATTTGATCAGGAATTCACTGGGCTCTTTGCCCTTCTGCACCAGTGCAGCCAGCCACCTTGGTTGGCGGCCACGGCCGGACCATGTTTCGCTAGGGTTGGCCGGATTGCGGTACTTGGGAGCGACCTTGCTTCCGGCCGACTTTGTGGATTTGCGGCCGGCGCGCTTTTTGGAGGTCTCGGAAGAGGCCGTTGGAACCGCTCCGTAAAGCTCCTCAATCGTGTATCCGTGGTCTTTGACATACTGATCGATCTTGGCTCGCATCGCGGCAGCCTTGGGGCGGCTCAGAACCTTGGTTTGTTGCTTTTCTGCCTGAGCAATCAGGGCTTTAAGTTCTTTGGCCGACAGGCCGCTGACATCAATGGTCATCTGTTAGGTCCGAGCGGTGAGGGCTTTAGGGTAATTCCAAATGGAATCCGATGCGAACGCTCGCTGGGGAGCCCAAGCCCTCCTTCAAAATTCGGTAAGGCCCAGGCAACAGCTGCCGATCTTACGGGTAGAACTTGCCTGGGTCGCTTAGTTGTTTCGCAAACTGTCCCCGCTGGTAACGCGGCAGCTCCACCGGTGGTGCGTAGCGGCCCAAGAGATCGATCTGCTTCTTTCTGGCAAGCTCTGGCTTCTTGTGGAAGTAAGCCTCATGCAGCACCGGGACCCTTTTGCTGATGCTGTGGCCGGTCAGCAAGGCAATGTCTTCGTCGGGCACGCCTTTGTGATGGAGCTCTGTGGCGATAGTGTGCCGGAACGCGTGCAGCCCGATTCCCTTTCCGAAACCGAGGCTCTTCAGGTAGGCGCTGAACTGGTTGAGCGCCGCTTGGCTGTAGCGCTGGTTCGATTCACCCGTCTTGCGGTTCACGCCGGCGGTGAGGTGGGGGAACAATCGAGGATGGCCGCACGCGCGAATATCTGCCACAAAATCTAGGAAGCCTGCGTCGACCACCGGGGCGGGGATGGGGAGGGTCCGAATGGCTGCCTTTCCCTTCAGGCGTTGCCGGCTCCGATCGCGGGTCTTGTGCGCAAGGTCGGGATCGACAGTCTTCTGGATCCGGATGCACCAGACGCCGGCCTCCTGCACCACGTCCGCCAGTTTGAGCTGGGCGATCTCGTTGATGCGTGCTCCCGTGCAGAGGCCAAGGATGGGAATCCACCAGCGGTGAGGGTACTTGCTAGCCCAAGGAACATATGTCTCCAGGTCGAAGATGCGCCTGAGTTCTGCATCGTCAAAAAGGCGCTCGGGCTTGTTCGGATCCACGACCAAGTCTTTCTTGATCTCGTCGAAGGCGACCATCGGCGAGGCGCCGATGGCCTTCGATTTCTCAAGCTTTTTGAAGAAGGTCGATAGGAAGCGCCGGTGCTTCTCAAGCGTGGCTGGGGCGGGCGGAGACACGTTGAGTTGCTTCCCGCGCGCGACCGCTTGGTCGTAGGTAAACCTGCGGTACTCAGGGTCGGACAGCAGACGGTCTGGGGCCCAGCGAATGAGGTCCCACAACTTGTAGATATGAGCGTGGTCGATGCGGGTGACAGGGATGTCACCGCACGTCATTAGAAGCAGCCGTAGGGTTCGAGAGGTCGCGTCGACCGTTTCTCTGGCCAGGCAGCTGTAGTCGCCTCGATTGCGGATGTAGTCGTCAATCTCTACGGAGAGTGACCGTCCGGGTGTGGCGACAGGCAGCGGCTCGGGATATCGGGTGCCATTGTTCGTGGAGCGTGCGCGGCGGGTGCGCTCATACGCGGCATTGAGAATCTCTTGGGCCTGAATCGCGGCCTCTCGGTTGGTGACCACCAGCTTTCCGATCCGAAACCTGCCGATGCGAATGTCGGACATCTCCAGCGAGCCGCTGGGGTCGTCCAAGTAGGATTGGAGGGGGTTAGAGGGCTGAGTCGGCGGCATTGCGGGTTTCCATCGTTTCGATGGAAGTACAGATAAACCAGCCTCAGCAATCGTCAATGGAAATGGGTCGGCTGCGTACCGACCGTAGGCATCTATTGTGAGCGCCCATTACTGCTTCTTCAGGAAAAGAAAATTACGCAGGAAGTTGCGTGCTTTAGTTCTTGAAAATCAATGGTTTGCGTGGATATAAGTAGTGTTGAATTGCAGTCATTACTGTACTGTTTAATTTCTACAAGCTAACAGCTCCCTCTGAGAGGTTAGTTTAGTTCTGTACGGCTGTTAAACGGTGCGGCCAATTGATGGCTGAGAAATTACCTTGGAAGTGGAGCTGTGGCGCGACGACTCTGTCCATTGTTAGTGATTGCGATCCTCTTCGCGCCGCTGGCTGCCAGCGGTGGGACGCCCACTGACCCCGAGCTGCGCGGTCAGCTCCTGCGGATGAAGGATTCCGATCAGGCGGTGCGGGACCTCCCGCTGACCACCGAGGGTGAGGAGAGGGTGCTCAGTGCTGTCGATGCGGTACACACCGCTCGGCTGAAGGCGATCGTTGCGGCCCATGGCTGGCCGACCGTGGCGCAGGTGGGCCAGGACGGGGCGGACGCGGCCTGGCTGATGGCCCAGCATGCCGAGAAGGATCTGGCGTTCCAGCGCTCTGTTGCGGAAGCCATGGAGCCCTTGGTAGCCACTGGGCAGATCAAAGCGTCCAGTTGCGCCTACCTTTAGGACCGCACCCACGACCTCCAGCGCTATGGAACGCAGGGGCGTTGTGCGGATAAGGGGCGTTGGGTGCCCGCACGGTCGAGGCACCTGAGAAACTTGAGGAACGTTGTGCTCAAATGGGCCTGACGCCTATGGCGGAGTATCAAGCGATGGTCTCCAAGCACTGCGAGCAGTTTGGGCGTTAAGATCGAGTCAGCAGCTGCTGCGCTGCACGGGGAAAGGCAGGGGTGAGGCCGGTTCTCCGGCATGTGGTGTTGAGAGTCACAAGCAGTCCCGGCGGGCGGCAGACGCCATGGCGGAGATTCAGCGCGGGATTGCGAGGTCCGCCGGCAGGTTGACGTGGGTCGTGGTTGGGGACTTGTCCCGTGTCGAGGTGTCAGTGCGTGCCTTGGGGCTGGGAGAGGTGATCGTGATTGATTCGCAAGGTGCGCCCCTGCAAAAACGGGAAGCCCCGGTCGCGCGGGAGTGGAGTGAACTAGGCGTGGCAATCGGGTCTAGATCGCTTGCAAAGCTCTCAGGTAAGAAGATTTGTGTGTAACGCGTCTTAAGTGTTCCGGCGGGCGAATGGGCTGATCTAAGTAATCAGTGACATTGGTCGCCTGGCCACGAGTGGTGGCACGAAAGTCGAATTGTTTGTCCAAGGGAGGGGTATGAACAATTACACGGTCTACTTGCTGCGTGAGGACATCAAGACGGACTGCGATGCGATCGCCGTCCAGGTCGCTGGCATTCCTATAGTCGATGGTGCGTCCCACTACGGGACACTGTTCGTAAAGCCGACGGCACCACGGGAGCCGAAGTGGTCTCCTTTGTTCACGCCCTTTGTGGACAAGAAGAAGCTTGGACATGTCCAGTCCTCCGCAGCGGTCCTCATCGTCCCCGTGGACAAGCGCCTTTTCGCCGTTACGTTTGGTCAAGGAAGGCATCTACTAAAGCCCGAGGCTTTTGAAGAGCGGTTTGGGCTGCTCGTAACACTGAACTCCGTGCGGCAGGATGCTCTACGTAGTGTGGATAAGCGCGCCTTCGTGGATGACCAAAACAGCCGTGTGCAAACCAGTCAGGCATCTGCTGCGTTGGAGTTCGGCATCGATATCGAACGCGACCTTATTCGGGGCATCGTTGGCTATCCCGATGCGCCTGAGATGGGGCGCCGGTTGTCCGGATCGGATGCCCTCAACTTCACCAGCAAAGCGGATATCCCGGAGCTGAGAAGGCAGCTGCGCCGCTATCTACGGGCCTACTCTTCCACCGATTACAAGGAGAAGTTTCCTTGGGTTGATCAGGTTCGCCAGCTAAGGCCCAAGGGTCAACGTGCAGTCGAGCTAGATGCCCTGCTGGTGGAGAAGCTAAAGATCGCTTGGCAGCAAGGTGGGCGGGTAGAGGGTTGTTGGCTTGCTATTCCGGATGTGGTGGACTGGACCCGCATCGCAGGCTTCAAGTTCACCCGCAAGAAGAACGAAGGCATGTCTTCGGATCTCCAGCTGCCTGGCCTCGTGCAAGCATATCCGGATGCAGAGCCGAACATTGAGTTCTTGCGATCCCGGCAGGCATTCGCGGTGGATGAGGAGCAATGGACCGTAGAGGACTGGCAAATCTACCGTTGCATCCACTGTGAGCTGGAGGATGGTGGGAAATCTTACGTCCTATCCGCAGGGAACTGGTTTGAGGTCCATGATGATTTTGCCGCAAGCATCGAAGAATTCTATGCGAACATCGCCAAGTTCCCCTTAGAGCTGCCGATCTACAACCACGACGATGAGGCGGCTTACAACCAGGCCCTTGTAGACGAGGGCAATGGGGCCTGGTGTTTGATGGACCGCAAGCTTCTAAATGTGGGCGGGGTGCACGACAAGGTTGAGTTCTGCGATGTCTATGGGGCTAAGACTCTATTGCACATAAAGCACTACGGCAGCTCCAGCGTGCTCGGTCACCTGTTCAATCAGGGATTGGTGTCAGCCGAGTTGCTTAAGTCAGACAAGAGCTTCGTGCAACTCGCCAACGAGAAGATCGATCCGGCTCATGCGCTTGACCTTCCGTTTGACGTCCCGCGTGACGTCACAGATTACAAGGTGGTGTTCGGTGTGATAAGCCAGTCTGAAGCGCCAGGACTGCATCTGCCATTTTTCGCCAAGGTTGTGCTCAAGTCTGTATGCACGCGCATCCTCGAGCGTGGCTTTGGAGAGGTCATGCTTGCCAAGATCTCCGTCGATCAAGACAAAGTTAAGGTGAAGAAACTGCCGCCAGGTAAGAAGCCAGCGAAGCGCGGGCAAAGGATGGCACGGGGCGGCCACTGAGTCGCTTCAGCTGCCAGTGTTGCCCTGTTCGGGCCTATTCGGAGTGCATTGTTCGAGGAGCGATTATGACCAGGGGAAACCAAGCTGTGCAGAGGTATACCGGCCCACCTGAAACGAATCTCGAGGGCCATCAATGGCCCGATGAAGTCCGTTTCATCCCGTATTGGGGTGACCTCTACTGGGGCGGGCTGGGTGGCCGGCGGGTGCTCTTGCTTGGCGAGTCGCACTATCGGAGGGAGGGGGCGAGCGATTCGCTGGAAGTGACCCGTCCTTTCACTCAAGACCATTTCCGAGAGATGGCCTTGCCCGCCCGGAACGGTCGCGACGGACCCTTCTTCAAGGCGCTCGATCTGATCCTTACCGGGCGGCAGGACTTCCGACTCCAAGATGCCGCCGAGACTTGGAGACGAGTGGCATTCCTGAACCTTTCCCAGGCGTTCGCAGGTTCCCAGGCAAATCACCGGCCGCGAAATCAGGCGCTGCGCGACGGCGGGGACGTATTGGTTCGAGACATTCTGCCGGCGCTTCGGCCGGATGTGGTGCTAGTGCTCGGTCGCACCGCTTGGCGGTTCTTTCGTCACGGCGAACCGCGACCGGGCTTGGAGCCCTTCATCGCCCAACAGGTGAATCGAGGGGCGGGCAAGCGACGCTACATTGAATCTCGGGAAGTCTGGTCGCTGGACTACACGGGAGGGTCTGTCCTGATGACGTGGGTCTACCATCCATCGTGGAACGTGGATACGTGGCAGGATCGGGCGCGTGCGCTGCGCCACCTCATCTCACTTGCGAAACAGAACTGAGGCTGTCGGGCCTCTCTGGGCAGAATAGGGAAGGGCAGGCAACGGCAATCTCGAATGAGTTATTTTATCTCGTTAGGGTGTATTGACAGTTGTGGTGCGATGCTGCAGCTTTGTGTGGCTGTTCCCTCTTAATGAAGGAGTCAAGTTATGTCGATAAAGCCTGGCCCGAAGCCAATAGCTCCGTCCACCGGAGAACCGGATAAGCGTCGACGGGATAACAAGGATACCCCAGGGAATACTCCGGGCTTGAAGCCTCACAAGCATAAGCCCGGCAAATGACTTAAAGCGGAGCTGTTCTTGGGGCAAGAAAGCAACAGGACAGAAACGTGACATAACGGCCGACGCCGCTGTGGCGTCGGCTTTTATCACTGCGGCCGGATTCGTCGAACTGGATAGCCGAGCTGATCAGAGCTGCGCGGCGATCTCTGCGTGCAAAGGATGCCATTAGGTTGCCCGAGCCTTCTGGTAATCGACGAGGGCTTGGAGAAAGCGCTCAGTGGCACTGACACGGTGCACGCCACTGATGCGACAAAAAATGCGCGAATGGGGACGCTAGTCTGTTGGTGTGTGAGCTCCGAGCCCGGCACCAGGTAGAGGTGCGCCGGAACCTAAGCTGGTGGCGAGCGGGACGAAAGGGCCGTCTGGGTCTTCGTGGAAGGGACTGATACGTTCCGGCGAACGGCTAGGGAAGTGCGGCGATGGACGTGGCATTGTGCGGCGAAGTCCTAGAGGAGACGCAGCCTTTCAGCGTCCGGCTCCTAGGGTCAACCTTGAAGGTACTAAATTTTCTCCGACACCCGCCGCTCTGTTAGAAATGGGCATCGACTTTCAACGAGGCTAAAGGCTCCTTGCGCCCGCGAACAGGGACGCTGGGGGCTGGCATAGTTGTGGCCAAGCATTGCACGGATCGAACTATAATCCGGAGCATCAGGTGCCCATAGCCCACCCACACTCTATGAATGAGACAAAGTATGGAAAACTGGCTGGCACAGGGGCTCGCTGTTGTTGTCATCTCGAGCATCGTTACGTCACTAGCGAAATGGGCCTATGCCAAGGCCGGCTTCTGGAATGAGAAGTTAGGTCTTGCTATGAACAGGGCCGAGCTGAGGAAGGTTCAGCACCTAGCTTCGGACAGGTCGAATCTCCTGCAATTCTTGCTGACCCAGCTTCTGTGGTGCTTCTGCTTCCTGGCAATTGCCGCGATGGTTGCGCCATTGGCCTATGCGACCGGCGGGCTTCACTGGTTGGGTGTGGTTGTCACAATTGGGGCTCTTGCGATCTACGGTTGCGTGATCTTTCCGTTGGGTATGATTGTTCGCATTCGCAAGGGAGATTCGTATATTCAGCGGCAGATAGCGCGGATTGAGCGTGGCGAAAAATTCTTTGAGACAAGAGGGTCGAGTCATAGGTCATCAGATGACTCCACAACCTAGTCTCTGAGCCGGCCTAACAACGGAAGGGCGCGTGCGGGGCGAGTAGGCGCCAATGCGGAAGCTTCGCTAGAACTGGAACACTATCCGAACCTGAGAGCGAGCCAAGCGGTAGCCTCTTCCAGGTCCAGCTTTAACGATGCATAGGAGCGTCGCAAAAGGCGTGGAGGAAGGAGGCCGTCCCACTTCTGCGTGACCAAGTTGTTTGCAGAGTGAAGAAGAGTCTCTGGCGATGGCAATGGCATCTTTGCCACCCGCCCGAGCACCTTGATCACGTCATCGAGACTTCTAGTCCCCCTGGAGATTTCCACGCCCAGCCTACCGGCCTGAGAAGTGAATCCCTGAGCGTTTAGGAGGCAGGCGATGGCTTCATTTGAAGAGTCTCCCAGCCACGTCAGCAGCAAGGCATCGCTGCCCTGGTCGAGGAGAACCTTCCCGTCCAGGCTCAATTGACGGTAGGCGCTCTGCGCCTCCTGCAGGAAGCGAGAGGCAGTGGGATCCAAGAAGTCTGGTTTGATCTCTTGCTGATACAGCCCACGCATCTTTTGACGGACCTGGGTGTGGACCTGCCCGCCTGTTCCATTGAAAAGAGGCGGGGTGCCGCCCTTCGCTGCGGCCACGTAGATCGTCTTTTGGGCGTCGTCGATCTGCTCGACAAGCCAAGTGCGGCCGCCAAACAATATTCGCTGGCCGACGGTCAGCAGTTGGGAAACGGGGAGCGTGCCTAGTGCCTTGCCGGCGGCCACGATCCGGAACTCTTCGTCGACGCTGAAAGCGGCGTAGAAGGTGTAGTGGTTGACCAACTTGTCGCCGACCGGGCCGTGGAGCAGCAAGCCGGAGCCATCCTGAATTAGCACCTGTTCTTGGCCGAGGTGGCGAAGCAACTCTGCGAACGCGTCTTGGGACAGGCCGTGGAACGGTCCTTGATCTGCGCAGAGCAGCTGATACGCTTGAGCTGCCTTAAGCCCGCCGTATTGGGCAATGGAAGAAAGCAACTGCTGGACGAGCGTTGAAAGGTGTAGGCCGTTGACCGAAGGCGGTTCAAACCACCTCTCCAGCAATAGCAGCACGCAAGCAGTGGACTGAACTGTGTCCAGTCGAAGCCTTGTCTTCAACGTCGACTCAGCGTCGATTGAGTCCTCGATAACGTAGCCGCGCAACACCGCTGGCTCTCCACGGCGGCGCCCGGAGCGACCAAGGCGTTGGCGAAGGCTAGCCACGGAAGGTGGTGGGCCAATTTGCGCGATGCTCTTCACCGCTCCGATATCGATGCCCAGTTCCAGGGTGTTCGTGCAAATTGCGCTCGCTGGACGACCCTTTTGTTTCAGGGCCGCTTCCGTGTTCGAGCGTATTTCCTTGGACAGGCTCCCATGGTGTGGCCAGAACTCTCTCGGCCGGCCGTCCTGCTCGCTCAGCAGGTTGAGGAGGTGCGTGTAGCGTTCAACCTCCCTTCGGCTATTGGGGAAGATCAGGTTGTTTGTCCCTGAAAGCACCCGGTAGAGGTGCTCGGCCACCGCAGCGGGAGCCGCGGGATTCTCGTCGGACCCGGCGTCAGGTGCGGGTTGTTCGTAGCCTTTGATGATCAGTTGGAGATCATTTCCGGCTGATGAGGCGTTGACCAACGCGGGGGCAGCTCCAACACCCGGGCGTAGGAAGGCCCCGGCGCTCGAAAAGTCACCCAAGGTTGCCGACAGGCCCAGGCGGGGAGTCCGCCGCCGTAATAGCACGTCCATCCGGTGCATCAACGATTGAAGCTGCTTCCCGCGCTCGCTTCCAATGAACGCATGGAGTTCGTCCACGACAACGTAGAGGAGCTTTGAGAACGCTGCCGCAACGGATGTCCCGCGGTTGCAGAGCATCGCCTCCAAGGACTCCGGCGTGATCAGGAGTACGCCACGGGGGTGCTTAAAGAATCGCTGCTTCGTCGAGCCCGATATGTCTCCGTGCCAAGGCCACACGGAGACTTCAAGGTCCTCGCAAAGCCGTTGCAGCCGTTCAAACTGGTCGTTGATGAGCGCCTTTAGGGGGCTGATGTAGACAATCAGGCCCTCTTCGTCGGTGTTCAGAAGGTGCGTGAGCGCAGGAAGAAAAGCGGCCTCGGTTTTTCCCGAGGCGGTGCTGGCGGCGATGATCACGTCCCGGTCGGCGCTCAGGACGAGGGGAATCGCCAATTCCTGGACCTCACGCAGCGCCTCCCACTGTTCGGTCCAGAGGTAGCGCTGGATTCGAGGGTGCAGCGATTGGAAGGCGCTGGAGGCAGTCATCGTTAGAGCCTGAACGACGCCAGCTCGTCGTCCTCTTGCACGACCAATTCGCCGTCGCCCCCGTGGTCAGCTGCCACCTCGACCGATCCAATCAGGTCCTGCCAGTCCACGCCCGGGTTCTGCTCCAAGACGGCCAAGAGGTTGATAAAGGCGGTGATCGTCGTGCGCGGGGTGCGGAAGAAGCTGTCGCCGATTCGATTGGCGCAATGGGTCATGAACTGGTGAATGGCATCGTCGGGCAAGAGATACTTGCCCGCGTCGCCGGCAGCGTAGACATGGCGAATCTTGGTGAGCAGGACGTAGAAATCTTCGGCTGTCAGGCTCGACAGTCGAACCACAGGACCGCTGAAGTCCACCAGTCCGTTGGTGGCAAAGGTATTCTGAGCCAGGCGGCTCTGAAGAGCTTCATAGCTGTAGACGCCGCGGCGGGTATCCATCAGGAAATCCGGGGTGCCGCCCAGAACAAAACCAAGGCCAACCGCAGTGCCCTGCAGGGAGTCATTGAGCATGCGCAGGAGCTGCTCGTAGTTTGCATTCCGGGCCTGGGCGTTGGCCAACTTGTAGAGGTTGACCAGTTCGTCCAGGCACACCAGCAGGCCGCTATAGCCCGCCAGCCGAACAAAGCGGCCCATGAGCTTGAGCTGGTCGTAGACCGATGCGTCGTCCACGATGGTCCGGACGCCCAGCGCTGCACGCGCATCCGTCCGGGTGGCAAATTCGCCACGCAACCAACGAATGGCATCGGACTTGAGCTGCTCGTTGCCTTGCTCGAACCCTCTCCAATAAGCGGCGATCACGTCGGCAAAGTCATAGCCGTTCACCAGTTCGCTCAGCTGCTCGAGCTTCGCGCGAATGACCTGCTCGGTGGATACGCCTTGCGACTTGGACTCGGCCACTGCGGTCGAAATGAACTTCTCGACCACCCCGGGCAGGGCGCCTCCGTCGGGCTTGGTCCGAGTGGCCAAGTTCCGCATGAGCTCCGCGTAGAGCGACCGGGCCTGCCCCCCTGAAGCATGCAACCGCCTGTCGGGATTCAGATCCGCGCTGGCCACGACGAGCTTCCGCTCCATTGCAATGGCGCGAACGAGGTTCAAGAAAAAGGTCTTGCCTGCGCCGTACTCACCCACCACTAAGCGGAAGGACGAGCCGCCATCGGCGAGCCGATCGATGTCACTGACAAGGGTTTGCACTTCACGGGCGCGCCCGACCTGGATCAAATGCTGACCGGCGCGTGGAACGACGCCGGCGCGCAGCGACTGGATCACCGCATCGCGGTCCTTGGAACGGATTGGGCTGCTCATTGCTCGATCTTCTCAATGAATTCGGGGTTGATCTCCAACGGGTCGTCGCCGTCGGAAAATGGGATGTCGTAAGCGTCGAACGACGCATCGTTGATTTGTTCAAGCGCGCCGTCGAGCATCAGCTCCATGTCTGCCGCGCCATCTTCCAGTTCCGCACGGGTCCAGACGGGGCGCGACAGCATTAGCCGCAGCAACGCGCTGTGTGCCTGATCAAGCCCGAGCAACTGACCAGCACTCTCCACCTCGGCACTCACCGCTTCCGCCGGCGCAAGATCAGGGGGACTCGCTTCCTCGTCGGTGAAAATGTTGGCGAGCAACGCGGAGACTTGAGCTGTGTCCCGCTGAAGAGCAGCGATCCGGTCGGGATCGAGTTGGAATGCGCCAGACGCAGCCTTGGGCAATGCGCTTGGGGCTTTGGCCGGGCGTGGGGCATGGACGTCGCTGAACACACGAGTGGGATCCACGCCCAGCGCTTTGTAGACGCGCTCCAAGAACCGGACCTCCTCTGGAGAGACCATCCCGTCGACCTGGGCGAGGGTGGCCATGGACCCGGCGATGGCGTCCTTGATGTCCTCGCTGAGCGGATCCAGCTTCTTGCGCAACGTAGGCAAGGAAAGCGGTGCCATCGCCAAGAGATCAAGGTGCGCGCGCAGCCGCCGTCGGTCACCCTCGCTCAGATGCGTCCAGCTTTCGATTTCGCGTGAAAGGTGCTCAACTTCGTGGGCGCTGAACGTGCCATCAGACTGAGCGACCGTCGAGGCGAGTTGCAGGGTCAACTGGGCCGTTTGATAGGCCTGAGCGTCGGTTCGATGGGTTTGGTCGGGAAGCAGGGGGAAGAGAACGATCGGGTCGTTCTCGCCAGGCACCCGCGCGCCTTCGAGCACATTGGGTTCCATGCCGACCTTGGACTGCTCCAGTGCTCGTGCGAGTTCCCGAATTTTGTCCTTGCCCAAGGTGGTTCCGACTGCCCCAAGCCTTCCCAATAGGTCGGTCAGCTTGATCGACAAATTGGCGGTTTGAACATCCGAAGCGACTTCGGCCAATGCGGTCCGGGTGGCCAGCGGCCAGATCTCTGACGGAAGCAGCAAGGTGCCCTCAATGGATTGGCGGGCCTCAGGGTTCTTGCCCACGAGCCGGCTGAAGGCTCCGAGGTCCTCCGTGCACTGAGAAACAAGTTCCTGCAGCGCCTTTAGGGGCGCTCGCAATGCGGTGACATCGGGAATGTCACCGAAAGTCCTGGTGCCGGCGTCAGTTCGGTCCAGGGCCGGGTTAAAGGGGCGGCGGGTGAACTTAAGCTTGGTGCGGTTTTTGGGCAGCACCATTCCAGGGCCGAACGTTTCTTGATACCGCAGAGCGAAAAGGCGATCGAACTCTTCCGTGCAACGCGTTGCGGCGGTTCGCAGAGGAATCTCTGGATTGAGTCGCACCCACGCCGTGGCCAGCGCGGGGGGCACGGGGACTCGATCCAAGGAGCATTGCCCCAGGGCCAAGCGGATGTAGAAAGGAAGTTCGTAAGTTCGTTCGAACGCTGGAAGAGGCGCGTTGTAAAGCTGTTCGCCTGCTTCGGTCAGAGCCATCCAGTCGAGCAGGCTGTTGACATGACCGTGGACGTTCGGAAGCACAGCAGCATAAGCAGACGACAAACGGCGGAGCATCGCCTTGATAGCGGGCCAGTCTTGCTTGGAATCCGGATCGTTCACCGAATCCAGCAAGATGCGACGCTCCAATCCAAACAGGAACAATCGAACATACTGGATTGCGCAGCCGGGATCGGTACGGTCCGAAGCGAGCCACTTCAGATAGGCGTGGCGTTCAGCGGGTTCAAAGTCTGCGTAGCCTCCCCAGTAGCGCGTCGTGGACCGGTAATCCCCGTATCGCCCAACGGCAAGAACGCCATTGACCAAGCTGGGCTCGTTCTCACGCGTGCCAGGGGTGGCCAGCCGCGGGCCTGTGTAGAACAGGCCGCCCCGGATAACGATGCCCCCGATCTCGATCTCGTCCTGAGCGCCAAGCCAGCGGGTTTTGTCCCAGCCCTCGGGCGGTCGGGGCACTGTGTACTGCTTTGCCGGCTTTTCGGAGTCCATGGTCACCTGCCGGAGCTCATCGGGCAGGGAGGGAGGCGAAGGCCGCGATGGAAGCGGGGGCGGCGGCGTCATTGCACCTGCGTCGCGGGTTCCGTTCGTGTGGGGAGGGTTAGTCTGCTCCGCGGCTCTTGAGTCCGAGTGCGCTCGCCCATCTGTGGTGCCCGTCAAGGTTTCTCCCGAGGCTGTATCCGCGTTTGTGGCGGACTGGATCAGAGGCTCGACCAGCTCATCTTGCGAAGTCGCGGCCAAGCGCTGGGTCACGGCAAGTTTCGCCGCAGAGAGGTTGCCCGGGCGCGCGCGCTCAATGTGTTCCTCGTGAGGTTGGTAGGGGTAGGGGGTAGAAGTGTTCGCGGAGCCCACGGCCGTCAGCACCCGTGCGGCGGACTCAATGGCAAGGCGCATACTCACCGCGGCCTTGGCCTCTTCCAAATTGCCAGGACGGGGCGGCGAAAGAGTCTCTGGGGGCGCTCTGCTCGGGGCCTGCGCCGCAGGCAGCGCCGAGCGACCCTCAGAGCCGACCGGGCGCGCATCTTCTGACACGGCAGCGCCGACCGATCCCGAGGACGTGCCCGATTCAATATTCGCGGGTCTCGCCGGTTGGGCAGCTTCTGGGCGGGGCTGTCTCTGTGCCGCCTGTTCAGATGGAAGAGCGGATGCCTTGATCAACTCGGCCAAGGTCGGCTCTGGAGCGGGGACCGGCTTGGCGGGAGAGGGTGTCCTTTTCGGGCGCATTGCCTGCCACTTCGCCCAGAGCCAAACGGCGGTGGTCACCGCAAGGACGATCCCCAATCCGATCCAGACTTCCTTTGGTACCAATGCTATGACGACCAGGATTGCGACGATCCAGCCGCCTGCGGTTTGCTTCCTTCTCGCCATATGGCCCCCTGCCTTTGGCGCTTCCTTTGGGGCATTGTAGCTCGCCAGCCCCACGTGAGACGCGCATGGCGAGGACGGGGCGAGGCTCTGGGATGGCCAGGGTTTCACCCATTCAGCATTGGCGTTCAGGGCACTGGAGTGCATGCCCCAGCCCTTGACGTTGATGGCCGTACGAGTGAGCTGGGATGATCAGTGGGGCGGTGAGAGGCGTGTTTCGTTCACCGTAAGCATATGCCGCTGCAGGGCTGCGACGATCTCGTTGTCTGGCAGGTTCTGGGCTCCGGCCAGGAAAACGAGTTCGGCCACTTGTCGTCTGCGCTTGGCGTCGTCGCGGCGCTTGATGGCCTTCTCCCTGGCATCCTGCCGCTGATGCGCCAGAAGCTCCCTGGCTTGAAGCTGGGCCAACCGATGGGTGGCCCGTTGGATCTGATCGCGGTAGTGATTGGTGGACGACATGCTCTTCTCCTTGTGAAGTCCTTTTCAGTGAAGCAATGATTTCTCGTTCGTCAACCTTCTGATGGCGACGTCGTTTCCGCGCTTCAAGAGCGTCAGAAAACCAGAAAGAAAGATGCGGAAGCGAAGAGCAAAAAGCGCACTTAGGCATCACAAGTGATGCGTGCGCAAAGGGCTTCGCCCCTTGAACCCCAAGCCGCTTTGCGACTTGCCAACGGCAAATTCAAAGGCATAAAGAGCCCAAAGAACTAGAGCTCTCTGCATGGCGATCTACCACACCCGCGTCAAAACTTTCTCCCGTGCCAAAGGCCATTCGGCCGTTGCCGCCGCGGCCTACCGGGCCGGACTGTCGCTCGTCGACGAGCGTACGGGAGCGCGACACGACTACTCCCGCAGAGGGGGCGTGGTCGAGAGCCGGTGGGTGGTGCCCTTGAAGGCGCCCGACTGGTCGCTCGACGCCGCAAAGCTCTGGCAAGCGGCCGAGGCGGCAGAGAAGCGAAAAGACGCGACCGTGGCCCGCGAGTTTGAGATTGCACTTCCGCATGAGCTTAACGGGCCGCAGCGCTCGGCCCTGACGGCGGACATCGCCCGGGCATTGGTTGATCGCTATGGCTTTGCAGTTCAAGCCAGCATTCACTCGCCGGGCAGCAACGACGGACTGAATTGGCACGTGCACATCCTGGCTACAACGCGCCGCTTGGACGCCGAAGGGCTTGCGGAAAAAACGCGCGAGCTCGACGGTGGACCCTCTGGACGTAGCGAAGTGGAGTGGCTCCGAGCGATGGTGGCCCAGCTGACAAACCAGCACCTGGCCGCTGCCGAGATCCCAGTGTCCGTCGATCATCGAAGTTTGGAAGCGCAAGCGGAGGACGCGCTCGAGCGCGGCGACATCGTCGAAGCTGCGGTTCTCGGGCGGCGCCCAACGATCCACTTAGGCCAGCAGGCCTCAGCGCTCGAACGGCGGGGAGTGGAGACCGATGTCGGGAAGGTTCTGGCCAACATCGTTGCGGACAACCAGGGTGCTGTGCATCAGGCAGCGATACGGTTTGAGAGGGCAGCGACGGATACAGACCGTGCCCGCGGACATGCATCGATGCCGCCGAACCGTGTCGAGCTGGGGGCGAAATCAGGTGAAAGCTACATCGAGGACGTAAAGGGATTCGGTCGGCGAGGAGTTCTGGCCATTCGCACTCTTCCCGACACACCAGAACCATCGCTGCGATCGCTGATGGAGAGCGCGTGGGGACTTTGGCGTGACGTGGCGGCGGCCGGTCTCGAGGGCGCGCTTCGGTCCACGCGCCTGCTTCTAGGTCGCCTGGACTTGGCCGTTAGCAACGGGAGCGTGGCGACAAGGGTGCGCAAGGATATCCACCGAGCGCTAAGGGGATTGGCCGCAGTGAGGCGACGAGCGACGGAGTGGCTGCGACGGGTGGAGGCAGAACGACGGGCTGCATCGCTTCTGACGCGCGCGGAGCGGTCGTTGGAGGACTTCATCGAACAGCAGCCCCGGCCGGCAGGCGCTGCACTGGTGGCCTGGGCCCGGCGTCGCGGACGTCGCTTGGCCGCAATCGAGCAGCGTTTGGATGCCCTGAGAAAAGCTCGTACAAAGATCGAGGACGGTCAGGAAGAGGCCTGTGCGAATCAGCTGTCAGCCGCCGTGGCAGAGTTGGAAGCCGGCAGCAGGGTAGCCCTGGATCAGTTGGAGGATCCGCTTCACGAAACGGGAGACCCCGCAAAGCTGACTGTATCCATGCCGCAGGCCACGCCTCGGCCAGGGCTTCACTGACAGCAATGAAGAGCCCCCGCTGTGGCGGGGGCTCTGGACGTTCAATGAAGCGTTGGCCGCTTGGTCGTTGGCCGCTTGGCCGGGGGCCTGATTCCCCGCCGATCAGCGAGCAGTTGGTCCAACGGAGCCAGATCCTCTTTTACCTCGACGCGTTCCTTGGTTGTAGGAGCGGGCCGTGGCTGAAGGTGAGGCCTGTCATGAATGAGGTCGACTGGGTTTCCGCCTGCGCGCTGGCGCAAAACCTCGGCGGCGATCTCCAAGGCCACTCGAACATCTTCTGAGCGCTCTTGCTGTGTACGGCGGGCCGCTCGTTCGATGGTGCCGCTTAAAACCAGCGCGGCGATTCTGGTTTGTGGATCAGTCATGGTTCCTCCGTCGTTGGTGTGTGCCCGTCGTCGGTCAACTGAGCATCGATGGGTTGGATCGGACTTTTTCCTGAAGACCTGCCCAGGACGCGCTCCGCGAGCTCCAGAGCGGCTTGAATGTCTTTCAAGCGCTCTTCGCGAGTGCGATGGACGGTGGGATTGAAGCTGCCGCTCAGAAGTAGCGCGGCGACTTGGTTTCGTGGATGTAGCAATGTGCGTCCTCGGTTGGTGTGTGATCGTAGCCAACCAGTTAAGTGAAAATTAGCAAGGGCACGTAGCAGGGAATCGCGCACAGAATTGCTAGTTAGTCGGAAAGAATTTCCTGGCGGGGAAGCGACCCCTGGAAAGTCACGTGCAGTCGCGCAATCGGCCCCAAAAGCGGGGCTGACTCCGCCGGCGTTGGATGACGATGGCCCCAAGTTAGCTCTCTAAAGAAATTCGCAACGGGGTCGATAGCCGCATAATGGGGAGTTTCCCAACCTTTGCGACGAGGACAGGATGTCAATGAAAAAAATGGTTCTAAGCAGTGCGTTCTTGCTTCCTGCGCTCGTAGGATGCGGGAAGGCCGGAGCGCCGGAGTGCGGCGATGAGATGACCCTGGACCTGGTTCGCAGCATCATCCAGCGGGAGCTGGGGGCGGCAAGTGCTGCTGCCAACTTGAGCGCAGAGCAGCTTCGCAGTGTTCTTCCCATCTCTTTGGCTCATCCGACGAGCTTTGATGAGAAGATCAGCCGCTACAGTTGCGAAGCTGACCTGGCCGCGCCATTCAACAACCCTGGGCAGGACGTTTACAAGCTACGGCTTGAATACACCTCTCAGGCGGTCAATGGACAACACTTGGCCGAGGTCCAGGTGCTTCCTGGAGATCTTATTGGCATCGGAGCGGCTATCAGCTCCAATGTCCGGAGCCAAACACAAGCCATGGCTCCCGCAGCTGCGGCCCCAGTGGAAGAGTCACAGGCAGTGGACGTTGATGCTGCTTATGATTCAGCGATGTCGACGAAGGCGGACGATTACCAAGAGCCCAACTCGGACGAGCCGCTGGCGGATGGCGCTTCGACTGGGCCCAGCTTTGACTGTGGGAATGCGTCGTCGGCCGTAGAGCAAATGATCTGTGCCGATCCGGACCTGGCCCGGTTGGACAAGCAAACTGCAGAGGCGTTTGGTGTCTTCCGGACCCGCTCGATGGACCCGGGCCAGGTTACGGCGAGTCAAGGACGGTGGCGCAGGACAGTACGGGATATATGTGCCGACCAAGCCTGTATAGAGCAGGCCTACCAGACGCGATTGGCTGAGTTGAACTGACCCCTGGGATGTCGCTTCGAGCCAATCCTGCTCAGGGCAGGGGCCGGAGCCTTCCATTCACGACCAGATCAAGAACGCCCCGGGCGACATCGGTTGCGGCCGATATCCACTCGTTGTCATCGCCCGGAAACGCCTCTTCAAGTGGATCTTCCTTCCCTCCGTGAAAGAGGTTGTTACGAAGCCGGCGGGCGGCTTGCATCAGCGCCCTCGGGTCTGACGCGCTCAGGGCTTCGGCCCGGAAGGAGGCGATGTTGTGGCCTCCGTGCACGATCACCATCTGGACCATGGGACGATCCCGGTTCCCGCCCAGGATCTTCTGCTTGGTCGCCTCAGACACCGTCGACGTGAGTAGCTCTGGTTGCATCACTTCGAGTGCAGCGTCTACGCCTTGCCAATTCACCTTGGCGGATCCGTTTGAGTAAGCGCCGGTAAACTCGGGGACTTGTTTCAATGCGAACTCAAGCGCACCAAACGCTCGGAGCAGGCGAAAGGCACGGAGTGGGGAGGCGGGCATGTTGGACCTATTTTGACGGGCTACTTGGAATCGCCGAAGACAGGGCCGGGCGCTAGGCCAATCGACCAATTTCCGCCCGGCTCCTGCTGCGCGTGACAAAGTTGTGCGGCGCCTTCGAGGCAACTTCTCGAATAGCTACGCCGAGTCGTAGGGCGCCGTCGCCGAATCGCACAGAAGAAGCGATCATCCCCTATCGCTCCCTGTTTCGTATTTGCGGAGATATTGGAGGGCTGGCTTTCCCGAGGCTTGATCTGTGACGCGCTTTGGCTCAACCGCCAGGACAGCTGACGCAACATGCTGCGAAGCAACGTTGTCTAGGTCGATGATTGCCTCAACAAAGAAGGGCGGATGACCTCTTAGCCCGTTTCTAAGCTCTTCAATGCCTGCTGCGAAAATCTTCTTCGCCAACCCCTTGCCCCGGTGCTTCACCGGGACGGCGTAGCCTGCGGCAAAGACCGGCGAACCGTCCTCATACTCATAGGGGATTAAGCAGAGGTAGGCGTTCAGCTCTCCGGATTCCAGATACGTATACACGAACCTAGGTGCGCCAGTTTCCCTGTCGGAATAGAAGGAGACATTAGGGTCCACACGACCTTGCTGCACCTGTAGCCCATCGCGGAGCACCTTTTGAAATGATTCCATTGCAGGTGTCGGATCTACGAAATCTGGCACGTCACACCTAACCTTTGCTACGCGGGATCTGAAGTGATATTGGCGCATTTTGATCAACATTTCACCTGGCTGGCATCTGGTGCTGACGGTATGCTGCCCTGTCGCGTGGAGGCTACACTCAGTTGAATCGGAACGCCGCATGAGCAATAACCTCCACAGATTTTAAAGATGGTGAATTCTTCCTCTAGGAGGGGGCACTTGCCCGGCGAACGGCGTGGTCTTCGAGAGCCTGGATCGATTGCTTTCCACGGCTTGATCCAAGCCATAAGTTGGCGGGTCTCCCACTCGCTTGGCCGACCAGACGCGCCCCACCAAGTCCGGCCCGAACGCGGCGTTAGCCCGTTGCATGACCTTCGGGGGTGTCTCAGGGCCGGGATCAACGCAAGCGAACAGGTCGCCTTGTCGGACTCAACGTATTGCCGTGGCCAGCAAGCCGATTCCTGCCCTCTTGTAGAGGTGGCTGTGCCGCCGCATCGTCTTAGTCAAGCCTTGGACTGTAACCGGCGCCTCGCGCGTGTCCATCGTCGGACAGAGAAGCTGAGCGCTTTGCTGGGGTGGCATTAGGCCGGTCTTAGTCTGAAAGTGGGTGCTTCCAGAAACACCCAGAGCCTGTGGCGGGAGGGAGAGCGCTCACGCAGCTTCTCCGCCACCTGCGGCGCTGGAAAAAGATGTCCACGACCTGCTGGACCTTTTACGGTATCGTGACTTTCGTGCCAACCCTCCGGGACACGGTGATATTTTGACGTTCCCGCGCGCTTTACTTTATGCTTTTTCTGCCGCGGAAATAGCGGTCGGCAGAGCGGCCGATCGGCGACGGCGTCGTGCGGGAGGGAGAGTGCTTCGTAGCTTCTGAGCTTCCGCTTTCAGGGCCTTGCCGCGCTGCTGGTCCAGATTGCCAATGTTCTCAAGTTGGCCAACCAACCCGCGTTTGACCTTGGTGCTGGCACTGGTCCCTTTAACCAGATTTCGAGACTCGTGCATCTCCTTGTGTTTCCTGTTGGGCGCCCTGCTGATCCCATCGCGAAAGGCTCGTCCGGTAACCACTTTGGCGCTCGCCTTCCTAAAGACTTTTGCTTTCTCCACTTTCGAGGCAAAGCCGAACCTTCTTAGGACACGATCCAGCCACCGAACGTCACCGTGTCCGATGGTGTTGCCTGTGATTGCAACGTCATCCACATAGAGCGAGAACGTGCCTCCTTGGTCCGCAACACGCTTGGCGATCAGGTCGAACATGTCACGGCAGGCCCAAAATGACAGCAGTACACTGGCAGGGGAGCCGGTCGCTAGCTTTCCGTTGTAGCAGACCAAGTCGGCCATCGCATCAGCAATATCCCCAGGGCATTGGAATACGTTTCTGAAAAGCTTGAAGACGCGTTGGCGCGTGATGCTAGGGTAAAAATCGGAGACATCCACAGTCACCGTTGCGCCTTCCGCAAGCATGTGGCATTCGGAATTGGTGAGGTGAGAGCGCTTCGGGATACCAGAGTGCAGATAGTCCGGAACGCAGATCTGCTTGAGCAGTACGTTAAGTCGCTTCTGAAGCGGCTTAACGACCGCGTTTGGAGCCTGAATTAGACGTTTTTTACCGGTCCGGCGATGAGTTTGGTAGAACTCGCTGAAGTTATCGGGCCGTTTGCACAGTGCTCGCAGGGCGCTTGGGGTTCCATCCCATTGAAGCACACGCGCGAGTGCTTTTAAGGTCGGTAGCCGAAAGAACGCGGACGACGTGATGTCATAGCGGTTAGCGCTTTTTCGGGGGAGCGTCATCGTTAGAATCCAGTGTCCATTCCAAGATTTTCATCAGCCTCTTGGCGTTCTTCTGACGTCGCTCCGAGGAGCCTTCAAGGGCTTCGGCGAAGCTTAGGAACGTTGAAGGCGGCACATCGAATACTTCTGCGAACTTGTGTAGAAGCTCGACTGACGCAGCCTTCTTTCCTGACTCGATCTCAGATAGATGAGAGCGTGATATGCCTAGGCGCTCCGCCAGCTCACCTTGTTGCATTCGGTGAACCTCGCGGACCGTCTTTAAAGCCTTGTGAAGCATTTCCTCTCTTCCTGCATGTGTAGATAAAAAGGAGGGTGCTACTGATGAGTCTTAGAGTCCGAATGTCCTGCGCCGTGCTTAGCGGTCAAAGTGGTCATACAACTTCCACACGACCATCAAGAGACGGAACAACCAAGGACCACCAAAAACTCGTTTGAACCATTTCAGCAGCAGCTGGCGCTTGTCATCTTTCCTGTCAACAGGTGAGACCATGTTGGTGTCCTCGATGCACCTTTCCGGGATTGGAAAGGCTCCGTTGCTACATCGAGAATGGGGAACGCCAGTTACTACCCTCCTCCAATCTATGGCTGCGAGCCGTTGCCGCAGCCACCTGACCCTTCCCGATGGTCCCGGCCGTGGCCGGCCGCTGACGCGTCGCTCGGGGTGTTTTGGGCTATTCGCCCTCGAGTAGTCGCCCACTCACACCATGGCACGGATTGTTGCTCCCCGCGATGACGACATCAGCCTAACAGCTAAGCACCCGTTTTGTCGCTCAGAGCGACATCGTTTCGCTATCTGGCGTTCAGTTATTGGTCATAGACCTGTTGCGGCGATGTTGCGTCGGAGCATGGGTCTCGCGGGTGATGCCGAAGATCCTTGCAGCACAAGGTTCTTGGTGATTACGATCTTCTTTTAGCCGTTTTGCTTCATCAGCGGGGTGTGATCCTTGGACGCCTTGGCGTTGCTGGCGTTGTCTTTTGTATCAGTCACTTGGGGCGTTTCGCGTCTTGGGCAGGGCGTCGGGGCGTGACCACGCGCAGGCATGGCCGGAGAGGTCATTAGTGTAGCGACCTGGGGCGGTCGATGATCCGCGGCACCCGCGCTGGGCCCGGAGGCTGTCCGTGTGCCAACGCCTGCGCCTCTGCCCCGGCACTTTGGTTGATTTCCCCCGGGTCCCACGGTAGTGTCAGCCCCGGCGATCTCCGCCAAGCGGCCTCCATGGAAAACGGGGCGACTTGTCCCCGGGTGGGCGTTGATGGAAAGAACAAGCATGACTGCAGCCTGCATGGCCGCCGAACCTAGTTACACTTGGCGTGCCGTCCTGCTGAGCATCCTGGTCGCCATCGTTCCGCTTGCCGGCTCCGCACCCAACACCTTGCTGAAGGCGGTGCTGCTGCTGGCCCTGCTGGTCACCGGCGTGGTTCTGATTCGCCGCCAGCCCGATGTCCGCCTGCGCTACCGCATCGCCCGGTTCATCGTGATCGTCTGCTTCCTGCGCCTGGCCTATGCCTTCTACAGCATCCTCTGGCACGGGCTGCGCTGGAACGAGCTGGATCTGCCGGCGCAGACACTGCTCTACCTGGGTACCGCTGCTGTGTTCGCCACTGCGCTGGACTGGCGCCTGATCTGGAAGATCTTCGCCGTGTCCACCCTGGTCTTCGGCGGGTCGTGCATCGTGCAGCACCACGTGATGGGTCTTGAACGCGCGCACGGTTTCAGTGGCGGCGAATGGACGGCCATCGAGTTCACCATGGTGACGCTGTGCATGGCGTTGTTCTCGGTCATCCGGTTGATCCAGCCCAATGTGCATCCGGCCGAACGCTGGCTGCACGGCGTGGCCATCGCCGTCGGCGTCTACGGCTCGATCCTGGCGCAGAGTCGCGGGCCGATCCTGGCGTTCATTCCCGCCATGCTGATGGTGATTGTGGTGCACGTCCGGCGAACCCGGCGCTGGCGGGGGGCACTGGTCTTCGTCGGTGCCTTGGCCATCGGCGTGGTCGGCGCCACCTCGGTGCTGAACCACGAGGTGATCCAGCGCTTCGGTGAGGTCAGTGGCGAGATCTCCGGCTTCAACCAGGAAAACGAGGTCGGCTCGGTCCGCGAGCGCATCGCCATGTGGGGCGTGGCGGTCGACGCCTTCGCCGAGCATCCCGTGGCGGGGGTGGGCCTGAACCAGTTCGGTACCTATGCACGTGAGGGCATCGCCCGCGGCGAGGTGTCCGAGTCGATCTTCCGCTACAACCACCCGCACAACGAGTACCTGGAAGCGGCGGTGACCGGTGGCGTGCCGTTGCTGCTGATCATGCTGCTGGTCTTCATCCTGCCCGGCATTCATTTCGTGCGGCGCCTCGGCCACGCCGACGACATCACCGCGACGATCGCCATCGCCGGACTTGCCGTGGTCATCGTCTATGCGCTTTCGGCGTTCACGGACAACGTGTTCTACCGGGCGATGCCGCATTCGTTCTATTTCTACCTGGTGCTGGGCTTCATGATGGCGACCGCCTTGCCGGCGCGTAACCTGCATCGGCCAGGGAGTCCGTCCTGATGGCGCATATCCATCTACTGGCCGCCGACAACCAGCGTGGCCTGTCCCATGACATCCAGGTGATCGAGCGCTCATTGCAGCAGCTCGGGCACACGGTGACGGTTAGCCGTCTGGACGCGGTGCGCAATGGTGGTGCCTGGAAACTGCGCGGGATGCGCCTGCGCAGGCTGCTGGCCTCGTGGCTCAGCTTGGGGCGCACGCCGGCCCGGTTCGACATCAACATCTCGCTGGAGCATGTCCGGCCGGCAAGCTTCGGACTGGCCGAGGTCAATCTGTTGATTCCGAATCCGGAATGGGTGTCCGCACGCAGCCTGCGGATCCTGCCGCGGTTCGATGCGTTGTTGACCAAGACCGAAGAAGCCACGCGCATCTTCAACGCACTGGGCATGCGCGCGCTGGAAGTCGGTTTCTGCAGCCGTGACCGCTACGACCCAGCGGTGCCGCGCAGACCGCGCAGCTTCCTGCATGCGGCCGGTACCAGTCGCATGAAGGGGACGGCTGCACTCGTCAATGTCTGGAAGCGGCACCCTGAGTGGCCCTTGCTGACCATCCTGCGCGGCGGCCCTTCGGACGAAGATGAGGGCGGGGCCGCGAACCTGCGGATCGTCCGCGAGCGGCTGCCCGACCAGGAGGTGCAGCGCCTGCAGAACGAACATGCGTTTCACCTGTGCCTGTCGCAGACCGAAGGCTGGGGCCATTACCTGGTGGAAGCGATGAGCTGCGGCGCGGTGGTGATCACCTGCGACGGCGCGCCGATGAACCAGATGATCGACGACAGCCGCGGTATCCTGGTCGCCGCGCACGAGGGCGAGCCCTGCCATCTGTCCAGAATCTGGCATGTGGATGAGAAGGCGCTGGAACAGGCCGTCGAGCGTGCGCTGGCGATGGATGAGGCCGAGTGGACCCGGCTGGGCGCCAATGCACGCGCATGGCACCTGGCCAGCGAAGTGGCGTTCCCACGCCGTCTGGGCGAGGCCCTGGCCAAGCTTTGAGCTGATGGGGTCTAGTTGCTGCAGAGTGCTCAGCCTGGCACCAGGGTGATCTGCGGACGGCTGCCGAAGATCTCCATGACGATCTCGAAGTAGGTCTGTCCCTGGCCAATCGACAGTGCCGTCAACTGAGGCCGGATGACCGGACCGTTGAACCTGCCGTCCTGATCGAGTTTGGACCGCAGCCAAGCGCGCGTGGTCTCGCGGCCAGTGCCTCGCGGCTGTGGGCGATGTCACGCCACACCACCGTGGTGGCGGCATGACCGGCGAGCGCGCCGTAGCTGCCGTGCAGCGGGTCATCAAGCGCGTCCAAGCTTCCGCCCAGCTGTCAGTCTTCGTCGGCCATGAACACGCGATTGATTTCCACGTAGACGCTGGCGATGTCGTTGATGGACGCGCCTTCGATGTGCAGGATCCGTGTCATCTGCAGACTGTAGCCCGCCCGGGCGACGGTTGTGTCCGGCGCAGATAATCCGGGTCGCCTTGGATGGGGCAGGCGTGATTATGGTGTCAATCTGTGTAATTTTCATCGGGCGCTGGCGTGTCAGTGGCATTCGGTAATGATGTGGCGCCATTATTGGTCGCTGCATTTTCTGACTGCCTGCACAGTTCCATATATTTGGATCGGTCCATATATAAAGTTCCGTAAAGTTTCCCTCCGCTGCGCCGCCATCGATCATACGGCCATGATCAAGGGAATTGAGATGCTCGCCTTACGCAACCTTCGAGTGGGATCCCGGCTGGGTGCCGGGTTCGGTTTGCTGCTGCTGTTCATCGTGGCCATCGTTGGCCTCGTGCTGTACGGAAACCACCTGAAGTCCGCCCAGTTCGAGAAAGTGGTGGACGTCAACATGGTGAAGATGCGGCTGTTGAACGACATGCTGGATACCAACAACGCGGTGTTGATGCATCGCCGGCTGATGGTGATCAAGCGCGGCGAGGATTTCGACAAGGATTATCAGAAGGCGCAGGAGCTGTCGCAGACCTACGACGGTATCTGGGCCAAGTACATCAAGATTCCGCGCGACGCCACTGGTGATGCCCTGGTGGCGAAAATCGACGCGGCACGCAAGGCCACCGACGCCTCCACCCAGCATCTGCACGAGCGCATGAAGGCCGGTGATTTCGACGGCGCGGCCAAGGAACTGCTCGCCGAGCACGGCTTGGCCACCGCATGGAATGAGGCGATCTCGACCCTGCTGCGGCATCAGGAGACACTGACCGAGCGCAGCCGCGAGGAATACCGTTCAACCGAATCCTGGACCGGCACGTTGTCGATCGTGTTCGGCGCGTTGAGCCTGCTACTGGGCTCGCTGGCCGCGTGGGCCATCACCCGCAGCCTGACCCGCCCGCTGGAAGGTGCGGTGAAGCTGGCCGACGGCATCGCCAACGGGCGGCTGGACAACAGCATCGACGCGTCCGGCAACGATGAGGTGACGCAGCTGCTCAGGTCGATGCAGCGCATGCAGGCGCAGTTGCAGTCGGTGATGGCGGCGCAGGGCGAGCTGGCCCGCCAGCACGACGCGGGCAGCCTCAGCTATCGCATGGACGAGAGTGCTTTTCCTGGCGACTACGGGCGCATGGTGCACGAGACCAATGCGCTGGTCGGCTCGCATGTGCAGGTGCAGAACCGGCTGATCGAAGTAATGAAGCATTACGCCCGCGGTGATCTGTCAGTGGACATGGATCCGTTGCCGGGCGAGAAGGCCGCAATCTCCCAGGCCATGGACGAAACCAAGACCAGCCTGTCGGCGATCAACGGTGAGATCCGCCGCCTGGCGACGGCCGCAGCCGCCGGCGACTTCAGCCTGCGCGGCGATGAAGATCGCTTCGCCTATGATTTCCGCGACATGGTGGCCGGGCTCAATCGCCTGATGCAGACCACCGACGAGAACCTGGTGCAGGTGTCGACCCTGCTGCAGGCGATCTCGCGCGGTGACCTCACTGTACGCATGCAGGGCGACTTCCACGGCGTGTTCGCCCGCATGCGTGATGACTGCAACGCCACCGTCGATCAGCTCAAGCAGATTGTCGGCCGTATCCAGTCCAGCGCGTCCAGCATCAACCTGGCGGCAGGCGAGATCGCTTCGGGCAACACCGATCTGTCGCGGCGCACCGAGCAGCAGGCGGCGAACCTGGAAGAGACGGCTGCGTCGATGGAGGAACTGACCTCCACCGTGAAACAGAACGCCGAGCACGCACGCCAGGCCAACCAGCTTGCCATCGGTGCGCATGGCGTCGCCTCACAGGGCGGCGAGGTGGTCGGCCAGGTGGTCACCACGATGTCGGCCATCGAAGCCTCGTCGAAGAAGATCGCCGAGATCATCAGCGTCATCGACGGCATCGCGTTCCAGACCAACATCCTGGCCTTGAACGCGGCGGTGGAAGCTGCTCGTGCCGGCGAGCAGGGCAGGGGCTTTGCGGTGGTGGCCAGTGAGGTGCGCACGCTGGCGCAGCGCTCGGCCGGTGCGGCCAAGGAGATCAAGGGCCTGATCGAGGATTCGGTCGGCAAGGTCGCCGATGGATCGGCGCTGGTTCGTCAGGCCGGCACCACGATGGGCGAGATCGTGGCCTCGGTGCAGCGCGTGACCGACATCATGGCCGATATCTCTGCCGCCTCGCAGGAGCAGAGCTCGGGTATCGAACAGGTGAACCAGGCGGTGGTGCAGATGGACGAGACCACGCAGCAGAATGCGGCGCTGGTGGAAGAAGCCAGCGCGGCGGCACGCTCCATGGAGGAGCAGGCCAACCTGCTGGCCGAAGCGGTGTCGGTGTTCCGCACCGGTGCAGCCGCGGCAGCCGTATCGGTCCCGCGCGCGCTTGCGGCGGTAGCGGCCTCGGTCACGCCGGTGAGACGCCCGGCGGTGCTGTCACCGCGCATCGAGCCGACGTTGGCTGCCAATGCGGGTGGCTGGGAAGAGTTCTAGCAAGGCAGCACGCCGGTAGGGAGACGGCGCCCATCACGATGGCTGATCGTGATGGGCGCGGATTCTCTTCCTGAACGCGCGATGGCCGATGAGGCGGCGGACACGCGCATTTCACTTCCGGTTGCCAACCGCAGGAGGACACTTGCGCCATACCGGAACTCAGGAGATGGCCATGAAGACCTCGACCCGATTGCTTGTGCTGGGCACGCTGCTGGCGGCTTCGTCGGTGGCCGGTGCGCAGACGTATGGGCCGCGCGATGAGGGACGCAAGTTCAATGACGGCAGTCGCGTGGTCTGCAAGAACGTGGAAGTGCAGCGCAACTCGCGCGATCCGAACCGCATCACGGGTACCGCCACCGGCGCAGTGATCGGCGGCCTGCTGGGCAACCAGGTGGGCGGCGGTAACGGCAAGAAGCTTGCAACGGTGGCCGGCGCTGTGGCCGGTGGTGCGGCCGGCCGCCAGATCCAAGGCAACCAGCAGCAGAAGAACGGTGACCGCGTGGTTGAACGTCGCTGCGAACGCGTCTACCGGTGATCGGTCACAGCCAGACCTCGTTTCCCCTTCCACACCGCAGTACCCGAACGCCGGCCCCACGCCGGCGTTCTTCGTTGCAGGAAAAAGGGGACGGAGGGAATTAAGTCGCAATCCCCCAAGCCGGCCGTTTACGACTTAATCCCCTCCGTCCCCTTTTTTGCGAGGAGGCGCCAGGTGGCGAGGCTGCCGTAGAGCAGCAGCAGGACGGTGAGGGTGATCAGTTCGTGGCTGACGTCGGCCAGGCTGGCGTCCATCTGGTTCAGGCGCACCATCAGGTTGATGCCGGAGGTGGTAGGCAGCAGCTGCGCCAGCCAGACCAGCGGTTGCGGCGTCATCACTGCCGGCCACGACAGGTTGGCCAGGAAAAACAGCGGGATCGAGGTGGCGATGATGTACTGGAAGGCGCGTTCGCGGGTGCGGAAGAAGCTGCCGACGAACAGGCCGAAAACCACGGTAGCGGCGATGAACAAGGTGCCGCCCAGCAGCTGCCCCAGCGGATTGCCGCCGCGCGGGTAGTCCTGTACCCAGGCGGTGAAGCCGGCGTAATAGAACAGGCCGAACAGGCCGATCAGGCCGAAGCCCATCGCCATGCCGGCCAGGGTCGGGAGGTCGAAGCGCAGGCGCCGGCCGAGTGCAAGACGACGACCACCGAGCAGCACGCCGATGCCCATCAGCAGGGTCTGGTGCACGATCAGCTCGGCCACGCCGGGCACGATGGCGCTGCCATAGCCTTCCTGGGTGTTGTACAGCGGGCGCTGCACCAGGGTGACCGGCGGCGCCTGTGGCGCGCCCATGAAGGCGGCCTGGCCGACCACGGCGTCACGCCCGAACGCGCCCAGTGCATCGGCCACGCTGCCCAGCACCCAGCTGGCACGGCCCAGGTAGGCGCCGTTGCCGAGCAGCACCAGTTTGGCCGGGTGGCCGCGCAGGATGTCGCGCTCCAGGTTGGCCGGGATCAGCACGATGCCTTCGGCATGGCCGGCTTCCAGCTGCTGACGCGCACTGTCGATGTCCGCCGGTTGCCCGACCACGCGTGCAACGCGGAGCGCATCGAGCTTGCGCAGCAGCTCGCGGCTGGTCGCGCTGTGGTCTTCGTCCACCACCAGCACCGGCAGGTTGCCGGCCACCTGGTGACGGTACGCGGCCGGGTAGAAGAACGAATACAGGATCACCGCGCCGACCATCACCACGATCGCGTAGCGGTCGCACAGCACCGCCATCAGGGTCTGCCGCAGGCTGCGCCACAGTGCGCTCATGCGTCGGCTCCCTCAGGCTGCGCGGCTTCCGGCGTACGCGCGAAGGCGATCAGGCGCAGGCCGCCAATGCCTCCTGCCACCACCGCCATCAGCAGCAATGTGGCCAACGGCCACACCGAAACCTGCAGCGGCGAACCGATGAACTGCTGCTGGGTCTGCAGTTTGATGTAGGCGCTGAGTGGCAGCAGCTGATGCCAGATGCGGGTGAACAGGGGGCCATCCAGCACCGGGAAGGTAGCGCTGGAGAACGCCAGTGCGGTGCCGATGCTGAGGCCGACCGCGGACAGCGCGGTACCCATATCGCGGGTGACGCCGACGAAGAACAACGCGTAGGCGGCCGTGGCCAGGTAGAACAGTGGCTGTGCGAGCAGCAGCAGGAGCACGCTGCCGGCCACACCATCGCCGCGCAGCCAGGCCAGGTAACCGATGCCGAGCGCGCCATACAGCGAAAACAGCAGGATGTACGGCGCGACCTTGCCGGCAATCGCCGACCACGGCGTTCGACCCAGCCAGGCGGGCAGGGTGCCGTCGCGGATCTCGCGGCCGAGGCTGCCGGCGACCGCAAGTGCCAGTACCAGCGACAGCACGGCAGGGAAGATCAGCGGCAGCAGGAACAACTCGTAGCTGCGCGCAGGGTTGTACAGGATGTCCGACTGCACCGCGATCGGTGCCGCACGCAGCTTGCCGGGGCCGACCTGCAGGCCGATGCGTTCGCGCAGCAGGCGTGCGTTCCAGGCCGAGACTGCGTCGGCGATATCGCGCGACGCAGATTGGCCGGTGGTCATGTAGGTGGCGTTGTAATAGGCGAACACCGTGCCCTGGCGTCCACGCAGCGCCTGCCGGGTGACATCGCGCGGCACCAGTACGATGGCAAACACGTCCAGCCTGCGCAGCTGCGAACGCGCGTCCTCCAGGTCCGCCGGCTGGCTGGCGATGCGTACGCCGGGACTGGCATCGAGCATGCGCAGCAGCAGGCGGCTGTCACTGCTGTGGTCGAGGTCGACCACGGCAATGGGGATGTCGCGCATCACCGACGGCGAGAACATCCACGCCATCACCGCCAGCATCAGCAGGGGCAGCACGGTGACCAGCAGCAGGTCGGCACGGTTGCCGCGCAGCGACTGCAGCTCGCGCCGCCACGAAGCAGCGAAGCCGTTGCGGTCCGGGCTCAGTGCTGGGGCCATGCGAACAGCACGCTCATGCCGGGGCGGAAGCCCTCGATGCGGCGTACCGGGCGCACCCGCACCTCGAAACTGCGGACGTCGTAGCCGGACGACTGGCGGGTGGTACGCCAGGTCGCATAGTCGCCGGCAGGGTTGATGAAGTAGACCTCGAACTCGCCGTCCAGGCCGAGTGCCGGCACGTTGCCCTGCAGCTTGCTGCCGACCTTCAGGCCCTGCATCTGTGATTCGCGCAGGTTCATCGCCACCCACATGCGATCGATGTCGACCAGGGTGAATACCGGGTAGCCGGCCGGCACCAGCTCGCCCGGGTCGGCCATACGCTTGTTGATCTCGCCCGCCACCGGCGCGCGTCCTTCGACTTCGGCACGGGCGGCGTTGACTTCGGCCACCGCGCCCTGCGCCTGCTGCACCTGGCCCTGCGCGGCACGCTTGTCCTGCTCGCGTGCGCCGGCCAACGCCATGTCGTACTGCGCGCGCGCGGCACGGGCCAGTTCGCGCGAACTGGTGGCCTGGGCATGCGCTTCATCGCGCTTCTGCCGGGTCATCACCCCTTCGTTGAACAGGTTCTGCACGCGCTGGTAGGTGGCTTCGGCCAGCGTTGCACCGGCTTCGGCGCGCTTCCAGTTCGCTTCGGCGGCGCGGATGTCTTCGCTGCGCGCGCCTTCGTCGGCCTTGTCGGCCACCGCCTGTGCGGCGGCCAACGCGCCGTGGGCCTGCTGTTCCTTGGCGGCCACTTCGGGGCTGTCGAGCAGGAACAGCACCTGCCCGGGCTGCACGCGGTCGCCCTCGCGCGCCTTCAACTCCGCCACGCGCGCGGTGATCTTGGCGGCCACGTTGATGGTGTCCGCGTCGGCCATGCCCTGGATCTGGTCGGCCGGGCTGCGCCAGGCCAGCCACAGGCCGAGCACCACCGCGACCAGCAGCACCACTACCAGGATCGGGCCCAGGCGGCGCTTGGCCGGGGGTGTTGTCGCATCGTCGTGCAGCACATCACTCATGGTCGATCACCTCGTCCGCACGGCGCCGGAATTCTTCAAAACGGTCCATCTGTCCACTGACCTCCAGCAACTGTGCCAGCGCAATATCGTATTGGTAGGCGGCCTGTGCGCGCTCTACACGGGCACCGCCCAGGCCGAGCCGCGCGTCGATCACATCCAGCGAGGTGGCCTGGCCCTCGCGGAACGCCAGCTCCTGCAGGCGCAGGTTTTCCTGTGCCTGGGCAATGCTGCTGTCGAGCAGCACGTACTGCTGGCGAGCGGTTTCCAGTTCGTTCCAGGCCTTGCGCACGCCCAGCGCGACCTGGTTCTCGGCCTCGCGCAGGCCCGCTTCGGCCTGGTCCTGCTGCGCACGCGCGGCGCTGATCTGCGCCGGCCGCGAGTTCGGCGACAGGAAGGTGTACTTCAGGCCGACGCCAAACGCCCAGTCCGGATCGGTCAGCATTTCGTCTCGGCGGCGGAAGTCGTACTGGCCGAAGGCAAAGATCTGCGGTTTCAGCTTGGCCTGCTGCACGCGCACGCCCTGTTCGGCCTGCGCCACCATGGCCCGCAGGCGTGCGATCTGCGGCTGGCGCGCCTGCGCAGTACGCTCGAAGCTGGCCACCGGTTCCAGCGGCACGCGCTGCACGAACAGCGGCGAAACCGGCTGCACCTCGCCACCACTGCGCAGCAGCGTGGCCAGCGCGGCCTTCAGCGTGGCCAGGTCATTCACCGTCTTCTGGTATTCGCGCTCGGCCTTGTCGCGGGCCACGGTGGCCTGCAGGCGCTGGGCGCGGGTGGCGAAACCCTCGCGTTCCAGCTTCTCTGCATCGGACAGGTGGCGGTTGAGGCCATCGCGCACGTCACGGCGCACGTCCACCGCCTGCTCGGCCAGGCGCTGCCCGAAGTAGGCCTGGGCCAGCTGCACGGTCAGCGATTGACGTTGTGCTTCGCGCTCGGCGCTGGCCTGTTCGTGGGCGGCACTGGCCGCACGCTGCGCGGCCGGAATCACGCCGCCGGTGTACAGCGGCAGCACCGCAGTGACCACTGGACGGGTGCGCCAGTCGCGCTCGGTGAACGACAGCGGCGAATCGATGCCGAAGGCTTCAGCCACCGGCGCCAGTGAGCCCAGCGGCAGAGTGAGCGTCTTCTGGAACTGCAGGCGGCGCACTTCGCCGGTGATCTCCGGCAGGCGCAGCAGCCGGGTGGCGTCCTGCAGGTCCTGCTTGTTGCGAACGGCTGCATCGGCAGCGGCCAGCGCATCGGAGACCTGCTCCAGGCGTTGCCGCGCCTGTTCCCAGTCCAGTGCGGGTGCATCGGCACTGCTCTGCGCTGCCGCCGCAAGCGGCAGCCAGGCTGCCAGGGCCAACGCGACTTTCGCGCGGTGCATCCTTGTACGTCGGCCGATCACGCCCATGCCGTCCCAGTGGTAAAGAAGTGCGCAAACGGTAGTGCGCATGGTGTGAAGCCCGGGTCTGCGGTCATCGGTCTTTCCTCAACGAAGGGTGCCGCTGGCCGCAGTACGCAGCGCCTGGGTGATGTGCTGCAGCGTGCTTGAGCGCACCGCGGCATGCTGCCAGTACAACGGCACATCGAGCCAGCGGCGGGGTTCCAGTACCACCACGCGGCCGGCGCGCACAGCGGGCGCGGCCAGGGTTTCCGGGGCCAGGCCCCAGCCGAGTCCGCACGCGGCGGCTTCGACGAAACCGGTGGAGGAGGGCAGGTAGTGTAGCGGCGGCTGCAGCCTCGCGCGGGTCAGGCGACGCACGAAGCGCCACTGCAGTTCATCTTTGCGGTTGAACACCAGCATCGGCGCGCGTGCCAGTGCTGTGGCGTCCATGCCATCGCTGAAGTACTGGCGGGCGAAGCCGGGCGAAGCAATCGCTTGGTAGCGCATGGCGCCGAGCGGATGCACGTTGCAGCCCTTCACCGGCTGGCTTTCGGCGGTGACCGCACCCAGCACGCTGCCGTCGCGCAGCAACCGCAGGGTGTGGTCCTGGTCGTCCATGCGCAGGTCGAACAGGTAGCCATGGCGCTGGTGCAGGTCGGCGATGGCCGGCACGAACCACGTATCGAGCGAATCATCATTGACCGCCAGTGGGATCGGGGTGCGCGCAGCGTCGCTGCTGCCACGCTCGGGTAGCAGCTCGGCCAATGCCTCGGCCTCCAGCGCCTGCATCGGTCGCACCCGGCGCAGCAGCGCCTCACCGGCGGCGATGGGGCGGCACGGCGCCTGGCGCACCACCAGCACCTGCCCGAGCCGGTCTTCCAGAGCCTTGATCCGCTGCGACAGTGCTGATGGGCTGATCGACAGGCGGCGTGCCGCAGCCTCGAAGCTGCCTTCCTCCAGCACCGCGGCAAACGCGGCCAGTTGCGGGTGTACCAGGTCCATGCCGGTGCCTCTTCAGTTTTCCTGCACAGGATAAAGAAAAATCAGTTTGTCTAAACAAGGCTGTTGGCCGCACCCTGCGCGTCCCCTCGCTGCCTGGCCTGTCCCGATGTGGATTGCCGCTACCGTCGCCGGCCTCTTCGCGGGCGCCGGCCTGATCATCGCCATCGGCGCACAGAATGCCTTCGTGCTGCGCCAGGGCCTGCAGCAGCGCCATGTGGGGAGGGTAGTGCTGGCCTGCGCAGGTGCGGACATCGCGCTGATCCTTGCCGGCGTTGGCGGCATGGGCGCGCTGGTGCTGCAGTGGCCGTTGCTGCTGCAGGTGCTGCGCATCGGTGGTGCGGTCTTCCTGCTCTGGTATGGCCTGCAGGCCGGGATGCGTGCGTGGCGCGGTGGCAGTGCACTGGCGGCGGGGGACGTGGACGGTGGCGATCGACGGCAGGTGCTGCTGACCTGTCTGGCCTTCACTCTGCTCAATCCGCACGTTTACCTGGATACGGTGGTGCTGCTGGGCAGCCTGTCCACGCGCTACGCGGGCGATCTGCGCTGGGCGTTTGCCGCCGGCGCCTGCGCAGCCAGCGTGATCTGGTTCTGTGCACTGGGCTATGGCGCGCGGCTGCTGCAGCCGGTGTTCCGCAGGCCGTCTGCGTGGCGGGTGCTGGATGCAGGCGTGGCGATGTTCATGCTCTGCCTTGCCATGCTGTTGCTGTTGCGCCCGCTCTAGGCGGCATCCACCGCGCACAACGGTGTTTCGCCCGGGCGCAGGGTCAGCACGCGCACGCCGCTGCCGGTGACCGCCACGGTGTGCTCGAACTGCGCCGACAGCTTGCCATCGCGGGTGTAGACCGGCCATTCGTCCGGCTGCTGGCGGATGGCCGGCTTGCCCTGGTTGAGCATCGGCTCGATGGTGAACACCATGCCTTCTTCCAGCACCATGCCGGTGTTGGGATGGCCGTAGTGCAGGATCTGCGGTTCCTCGTGCATCTCCTGGCCGATGCCGTGGCCGCAGTACTCCTTCACCACGCTGTAGCCGTGGCTGCGCGCGTGGCGGGCGATGGCGTGGCCGATGTCACCAAGGCGCGCGCCGGGGCGGACCGCAGCGATGCCTTTCCACATCGCCTGGTAGGTGGCCTGCACCAGCCTGCGCGCGGCGTAGTCGACCTCACCGACCAGGTAGGTAGTGCTGGAGTCGGCGATGTAGCCGTTCTTTTCCAGGGTGATATCGAGGTTGACGATCTGGCCGTTGCGCAGCACGTCGGTGGTGCTGGGAACGCCGTGGCAGATCACGTTGTCGATCGAGGTGTTGAGCACATACGGGAAGCCGTACTGGCCCTTGCTGGCCGGCCGCGCCTGCAGCTCATCGACGATCATGCGTTCGACGAAATCGTTGATCTCCATCGTGCTGCGGCCCTGCAGCGGCAGCCGGTCGAGCGCGGCGAACACCTGCGCAAGCAGGCGGCCGGATTCGGCCATCAACGCGATTTCGTCGGGACGCTTGATGATGCCCATCGGCTCAGACCTGGCCCGGGGGCAGCAGGGGCGGCTGCACACCGGCCGCGCGCAGCTCGCTGGCGACGATGTCCTGGAAGCTCAGCGTGGGGTTCAGCTCGCAGAGCATGCCGACCCGGATCCAGAAGTTGGCCTGGGCGTTGATCGAGCGGCTGGAGACGGTGCAGGCACGGCGCAGTTGGTCGTGCAGGGTGTCATCGATGTTGACGATGCCCATGGATGGCCTCGAAGTGTGAATATACGAATCGTATATGTTTCGTATATCCATCTCAAGCCGACGTCATTCAGTCCGTGTGGGTGGCGAAGCGCAGCCGGTTGCCATCCGGGTCGCGCAGCAGCATTTCCCGGCTGCCCCATTCGGTGTCATGCGGAGGCTGCTCGATTGGGACGTTGGCGGCACCGAAGGCGCGGTGCAGGTTGTCGACGTCGTCGACGATGAAGTACACCGCGCCGCCGACCTCGCAGTCGCCGCTGTGTTCGGTGAGGAAGATCGTCTGGCCGTCGCGGGTGAGCTGGGCGAACAGCGGGAAGCCGGGTTCGAAGCGGTGTTCCCAGTCGACCACGAAACCCAGCCCCTGCACGTAGAACGGCAGGGTGGTATCGGCGTGGCGCATGCGCAGCTGCGGGATGACGGTCTGGGGCATGGCGAGGGCTCCGGGACGGGTGCCCAGTGTAGTGCCGGCCGCTGGCCGGCATTGGTCTGGTAGATGCCAACCTCGGTTGGCATTGCCGGCCAGCGGCCGGCACTACCGAAGCCACGCCGGCCAGCGGCCGGCACTACCGAAGCCACGCCGGCCAGCGGCCGGCACTACCGAAGCCACGCCGGCCAGCGGCCGGCACTACCGAAGCCACGCCGGCCAGCGGCCGGCACTACCGAAGCCACGCCGGCCCGCGGCCGGCATTACCGACGCGGTCAGCAGGCCGTCGGTACGGCGGCCATCGCCGCCAGCAGTTCGCGATTCACCTGCTGGTGACGCGCCTGCCAGGCAGGAAGATCTTCGGCGCTGATGTCCGGTTGGCCATCCAGCGACGACAACCAGCGCTTGAAGCGGCTCTGGTAATTGGCCAGCGACACTTCCCCGGTGATGTCACTGCCGACCAGGCCGCCGGCACGCAGCGCTTCGATCACCACCAGCGCGTCTTCCAGCTGGAAACGGCCCTGGTCCCAGTTGCTGCGGGCGACGTCCTCGGCAAACACATCCTTGTCGATCGACAGGTAGGTGGGTTGTGGCGACTTGGCCTGTTCGGCAGCGAACGCAGCCACCAGCGCTTCGGGGTGCTCGAAGCGGCGGAACGCGTGGCCCATGCCGAGGCGATGGCCCCAGCCGACATCCACGTCCATGCACCAGTACGTCAGGCGGCCGCCCAGCAGCGGGCGCCAGTGGTTCTCCCAGGCATGGCCGAGGCCGATGTCGCTGGAGGTGATGCCGAGCACATGAATGTGCGAGATCTGCGGCAGCTTGCTGGCGGCATTCACCCATGAACCGCAATGCATGCCGAACGGAAAACGCATGTTGTCCGGATGGTTGTCCAGCACCACCAGCTGGAACGGCGCCTGTGCACGCATGCGGCGCAGCAGCGGCAGGCTGAGATGGTGGAAGTCACCACTGCCGAGCATGACCGTGCCGGGTTGCGCGGGCAGCGACGTGAGCACTTCGGCGCCGAAGCGATCCAGGGTGCTGTTGCTGCAGGCGAAGCGCAGCGGGTCGTGCCACTGCGGCAGCGCCAGGGTCTGTGCCTGGGGCAGTGGCAGCACACCACCGTCCAGGTCGAGGATCAGCGGGGAACGCAACGGCATCGCTCAGCCGCCTCCATCAGGTTCGCCCTGCAGGTACGGGGCCAGGCGGCGCAGGGCGGCACGCAGCAGCGGGGAGCGTGCGTGGATCGCGTGCCGGGTGGAGGTGAAGCGGGCGCCCAGCTCGGCTTTGATCCGCGAGTCAGTCCAGCCGGCCACATAGTGGCTCAGGCCGTGCTGCAGCGCGTACTCAAGGTTGTGCATCCAGCTGACCGCGTACAGGTTGTGCTCGCGCGACTGCGGATAGGCCAGCCCGATGTACTTGTCCACCAGCTTTCCGGCGTGGATGTAGCACAGGTTCCAGCCGATCAGCTGGCCCTGGTGGCGATACAGGAACATCCGTCCCTGGCCCTGGCTGTCGGCCAGCAGGTACTGGAAGTAGGGCAGGCCGAGCTGGTCGAAATGCACCGCGCTCTGCGCGAACACGCCCAGGTACAGCGCATGCAGTTCGGCCTGCAGCTGCGGGTCGGCCAGGGCCGGATCACCGGTGGCGATGCAGTCGATCTGCAGGTCATCACGCGAACGGAGCTTGCGCCGGATGTTCTTGCGGCGCGAGGACGACAGGCGGCCGAGGTAGCCATCGAGCGAATCGAAATCGATCGCCACCCAGGCAAGCGGCATGCCTTCCAGTTCAACGAAGCCGCGCGCCAGCAAGGCCTGCAGGAACGCCGCGCTGTGCGCGTTGGCCGCGTCGTCCAGCAGCGGTGAATCGATGGCCAGGTCCTTGACCACCAGCAGGCGCGTATCGCCGATCGCGTGACGCGTCACGTCCTCGGCCAACGCCTCCGGCGCCACGTGCGCCGGCAGCGGGGTGTACTCGGTGCTGGTGGCACCGATGAAACGGGTCTTCCAGGTGATCCATGGCCGCCACAGGCGCGACAGCGGCAGGCCGACCAACTTGCCGCGCAGCCCGTCATCCATCGTCGTGGTCAGGTCCAGCGGCGCACGGAAGGTCGGTAGGCCGCTGGGAAGGCGGCCTGCCTCGAATCCGAGCGGCGGGTGGGCCAGGAAGCCCTCCAGCAGCGCGGCCGGTTCCAGCGCGGTGCTGGATGCACGTGACGTCATGTCCATCGGCACGGGAACCGGCAGCGCATCCAACCTCAGCCCTTGGCCTTGGTCAGTGCCTGGTCGAGCAGGGTGATCGCCAGGTCGATCTCTTCGTAGCTGATGTCCAGCGACGGCGCGAAGGTGATCACGTTCTTGTACCAGCCACCCACGTCGAGCACGAGGCCCATGCGCTTGCCGTCGTGCAGGAGGTCACCGGCCAGGCCGATGTCGACCATGCGGTCCAGCAGTTCCTTGTTCGGGGTGTAGCCGTCGGCCTGGCAGATTTCGGCGCGCAGGGCCAGGCCCAGGCCGTCGACGTCGCCGATTTCCGGGTGGCGCTTCTGCAGGCCACGCAGGCCGTCGAGGAAGTACGCGCCCTTTTCCGGTACGGTGCGCTCGTAGTCCATTTCCTTGCCCAGCTTCAACACTTCCAGGCCCAGGCGGGTGCCCAGCGGGTTGGAGTTGAAGGTGGAGTGGGTGGAACCCGGCGGGAACACGGTCGGGTTGATCAGCTCTTCGCGTGCCCACAGGCCGGACAGCGGGTTCAGGCCGTTGGTCAGCGCCTTGCCGAACACCAGCACGTCCGGGGTCACGCCGAAATGCTCGATCGACCACAGCTTGCCGGTACGCCAGAAGCCCATCTGGATTTCATCGACGACCATCAGGATGCCGTACTTGTCCAGCACGCGCTTGAGGCCGGTGAAGAAGTTGCGCGGCGGGATGACATAGCCGCCGGTGCCCTGGATCGGCTCGACGTAGAACGCAGCGTACTCGGCTTGGCCGACCTTGGGATCCCACACGCCGTTGTATTCGCTTTCGAACAGGCGTTCGAACTGCCATACGCAGTGGTCGGAGTATTCGTCCGGGGTCATGCCCTTCGGGCGACGGAAGGGGTACGGGAACGGGATGAACATCGCGCGCTCGCCGAAGTGGCCGTAGCGGCGGCGGTAGCGGTAGCTGGAGGTGATCGACGAGGCACCCAGGGTACGGCCGTGGTAGCCGCCTTCGAAGGCGAACATCAGGCTCTTGCCGCCGCGCGCGTTGCGCACGATCTTCAGCGAGTCTTCAATGGCCTGCGCGCCGCCGACATTGAAATGCACGCGACCGTCGAGGCCGAACTTCTCGTGCATGTCTACGGCAATGGTCTTGGCCAGCTGCACGCGGGTCGGATGCAGGTACTGGCTGGCGACCTGCGGCAGGGTGTCGATCTGGTCCTTCAGCGCGTCATTCAGGCGCTTGTTGCTGTAGCCGAAGTTGCAGGCCGAGTACCACATCTGCAGATCGAGGTAGGGCACGCCCGCACCGTCGAACATGTAGCTGCCTTCGCCGCGCTGGAAGATCTTCGGCGGGTCGACGTAGTGGACGGTATCGCCGAAGGAGCTGTAGCGGGCTTCGTCGGCCAGCAGCTGCGCGTCGGAGGCAGCGGCGTCGGCGTTCTTGTCAAAAATGTTCATGCAGTTCGGTTCCGTGAAGGACGTTCGAAAGGGGCGACGGGGGAGCGTGCCTGGAGGGAGTGCTCAGGCGGTGGCCAGCAGCGGGGGCAGTGCGGCGGGCTGCGGGCGGGCGTCGATGCGACGTGGCTGCAGCAGGCTGCCATCGAGCAGGCGCGGCAACAGTGCGACTGCATCGTGGAAGGTGTCGATGGCGGCATGCTCGATGCCGGCATTCGTGCAATGGGTAATCAGGCGGCGCTTGGCGAACACGAAGTCGGCGTCTTCGGACACGCAGAAATCCGAGCTGCCGTCACCGATCATCAGCACGCGCGGTGCTTCGTTGGCGCGCGCCTGCGCGGCGCAGGTGCACTTGCAGGTGCCACTGCGGCAGCCTTCGGCCTGGTAGGGCGACTCCAGTTCCCAATGGTCTTCGCACCAGCGCAGGTGGTTGGCCACCACCGGCAGCTGCGACAGGCCGTGGTTGGCCAGGATGCGGTGGATCGCATAGTCCAGGCCGTCACTGACGATGCGCAGCGGCAGGCCCAGCTGTTCGGCACGGCTGACAAAGGCGGCGAAGCCCGGATCGATCTGTACCTGGTCCAGATGGGCGTCGAGCGTGGCCGGGTCCAGCTTCAGCAGCCGCACCTGGCCCTGCATGCATTCACGCGAGCCGATCTTTCCCGCTTTCCACTGGTCTTCCAGTTCCTGCCAGCCCGGCTGGCCGTACTTTTCCAGCAGCGAGTCGATGACATCTTCGAGGCTGATGGTGCCGTCGAAGTCACACAGGATGCTCCAGTGCATGGGCAGGTCCGTCGATGAAAGAAACGCCCGGCCCGATGCCGGGGCAGGCTCAATGTAGGCAGGCCGCCTTTCTCGTTCCTTTCCTGTTGAAAGGCTCTTCTGACAGGCTGGGAAAACGTTCAGGAAGGTGCTCGGATGAATGCGCGGAGGGCAGGCCACGCGTGCACGTTCGGGTCAGGCGCGGGCCAGGACCTGCAGTATTTCGGCAGTCTCTTCGCGGGTCTGCCAGGCGCTGTTGCCAAGGGTCAGCATGCGTGCGGCGAAGTCGCGTGCATTCGGCATGTCGTCCTGCGGCACGATGCCGCGCAGGTACGCGTAGCCGGGCAGGGCATGGATGAACATGCGGCTGGCGCCGAGACCGCGTGGCCACAGGTCCTTCAGCACGGCATCGCGGGCGCGCTGGCTGGGCAGCAGCAGCATCAGCAGTGGCCAGGTGCCACCGCTGCCGGCGAGGCCGTCGACCACCTCAACGGCTGGCAGCTGTGCCAGCTGCACGCGCAGCTGCAACGCACGCAGGCGACCGGCCTGCAGGAACGCCGGCAAGCGCCGCGCGGCATGCGCGCCGATGTTCTGCCGCCAGTGGCTGACCCGGTGCTGCGATATATCAAGCGGGAAAATGTCACCGACCGCTTCTTCCAGATCGTCGCGTTGAAGCGCACTGCGCAATGGATTGCCATACACCAGCGACAGCAGCGAAGGGCGATAGCAGGCAGCAAGGCCGATCAACTGCACGCTGCGCAGCAGCTCCCAGCGCAGGCTGGAGCGAACGTGCTGGACGGCATGTTCGGCCAGCCCAGCACGCAGTTCGTCGTCACGGCTGACCAGCAGGCCGCCTTCATGCAGGCTCAGGCCCTTGCCAGCAGCCAGGCTGAAGAATCCGATATCGCCACGCAGGCCGACACTGCTGTTGCCGACCCGTGCGCCGAGTGCCTGTGCGGCGTCCTCGATCACCCAGGCGCCGGCGTTGCGGGCGACTTCGCAGGCCAGTTCGACATCGGCGATGCGCCCGCCCAGGTGGGTCGGCAGGATCGCCAGCGTGCGCGCATCGGCCAGACGCCTGAGCTGGCCGGGATCAAAGTCGAAGTGGCCACGACGGGTATCGCACAGTTGCACGCGCAGGCCCAGGCTGTGCACCGCGATCGGCACCAGCGGGCAGGTATAGGCCGGCATGATCACGGTGTCGCGCCTTGGCGCGCGCTTGCGCAGCGTACGCAGCGCGATCAGCAGTGCGTGCGTGCCGGAACAGGTCAGCTGCAGTGGCGGTGTGCCGAGCTGGCTGGCCAGGACTTCGCGCAGGTCGCCACCACCGGGCAGGAAATCGCTGGCCTGAATCGGCAGGCCAGCGGTAGGTGGCAGTTCGCGCGCGAACAGGCTCATCGCAGCCCGCTCACGACGCGCTTTCGGCGGGACTGTGCGGGTCGTCCGCTTCAGCGCGGCCGAGGCAGACGATGCCGGCCACGATCAGTACCGCACCGAGCAGATGGTGCAGGGTCAGTGGCTCGTTCAACAGCCACGCCGACAGCAGCAGCACGCTGATCACTTCCAGGTGCGAGGCCGCGAACGCCGGGCCGATCGGCGCATGGCGCAGCAGGCTCATCCAGGTGAAGAACGCACCCACGTAGCCGAGGATGGCGCCATACACCCACGGCTGCGACAGCACGCGCAGCAGCCAGGCGGTGTTGGCCTCGACCGGCAGCGCGGCGTCACCGGCGTACTTGAAGCACAGCTGGGCCAGCGTGTCGAAGGCCATCAGCAGCGGGAAACCGATCACATACAGGCGCCTCATGAGCCGGCCCCCACCACCGCCACGCCCGCCGTGACCAGCAGCATGCCGGTCACCCGCAGCGGCGTGAGCTTCTCGCGGAACAGGAAACGACCGGCGATCATCAACGCAACGATGTTGATCGAGCCCAGCAGCACGCCCTTGGACAGCGGCACCAGCGACAGGAACGCAATCCAGGCCACGAACTCGAGCACGTAGCAGGCGATGCCGATCCACAGCCAAGGGCGGCTGAGCATGTGTTTCCAGCGTTGCAGTCCTTCGCCTTCCTGCGGATCGCTGGCGGCGGCCTTGAAGGCGAGCTGGCCACCGGTATCGAGTACCACATTGGCCAGCCACAGCAGGGTGGCGAGTGCCCCCATCTCAGGCCACCGCCTTGAGCACGCCCGTGCGTTCACCGATCTCGGTGAAAAAACGCGCGCTGCGACGGATCACATCGCGGCGTTCGCGATCGATGGTGATCATGTGGTAGCTGTCTTCCAGCACCACCAGTTCCTTCGGGCCGCTGACCCGCGACATCACCAGCTCGGCGTTGCCCATGCTGGCCACATCGTCTTCGCGGGCGTGCATCACCAGGCACGGTGCGGTGACCTGATGCAGGTGGCGGCGGGTCCAGTTGCTCAGCGCACGCATCTCGGCCAGCGCATGCCAGGGATTGCCCGGCAGGCCGGCGGCGGCGCTGTCGCCGGACAGCATGGCCGCGCTGACCTGCGCGCGCAGGCGCTCGTCGCGCAGGCCGTACGGCGGTTCTTCCATGAACATGCGGTCGCGGCCGATGTTGAAGCGCTTGAACCACGGCAGGAGGAACGAGAAGCGGGCCACGGCGGGAATGTTCCAGCCGTCGTAACGGAAAGTGGCGCCGTACACGCCCACGCCGGACACCCACTCGGGGCGGCGCGCAGCCAGCGCCAGTGACAGTACCGCGCCCATAGACAGGCCACCCACGAACAGCTGGTCGACCTTGCCGCGCAGGGCGGCCGCCGCATCTTCCACGCCCTGGTACCACTGTTCCCAGGTGGTCGCCAGCAGGTCATCCACGGTGCCGCAATGGCCGGGCAGCTGCACGCCGTGGACGGTGAAGCCGGCATTGTTCAGCCCCTTGCCCAGCATGCGCATTTCCGCCGGGGTGCCGGTCAGGCCATGGACCAGCAGCACGCCCTGGGGGCCACCGGGGAGGAAGAAGTCGTGCGATTCGGTCACCTGGCGGCTCCGGGACGGCAGTGGGGATGGCAGGATCGCAAGCGCGATTTTCACCAGCCTTTCAGCGCGCCGGGCCGGGTCAGGGGGCCTTCAGCAGCGGCAGCGTGATGGCGACCTTGAGCCCCCCGCCCGGGCGGTTGAGGAAGCTCAGGCGGCCGCCGAAGTGCTCTACCGCCTCGTGCGCGATGGCCAGGCCGAGGCCGGTGCCGCTGGCAGCGGTGCCCGGCGCCCGGAAGAAGCGCTCGCCCAGCCGTGGCATCACGTCGTCGGGCACGCCGGGGCCGTTGTCTTCCACATAGAGTTCGACATCATTGTCGTCCAGCGCGTGCACGCCCACCGTGACGGTGGCATTGCGGCCGGCATAACGCAGGGCGTTGTCGATCAGGTTGTCCAGGGCCTCCTGCAGCATGGCGCCGTTGCCGAGCACACGCAGCGGATGGGGGCTGCCGCGGTAGCCGAGGTCGATGCCATCGCGGATCGCCTCCGGCACGCGCATGCCAACCCACTGCGGCACCAGCTCGCACAGGTCCAGTGCTTCCACGGTATCGGGCACGGTCTGCGCCCGGCTCAGCGCCAGCAGCTGGGTGCTGACCCGGGCAGTGCGCTGGTTGAGCCGGCGGATGTGCTGCAGCGCCTCGCGCACCGTATCGGGGTCACCGTGTGCCAGCGCCTGGTCCACGTGCAGGGCCATGCCCGCCAGCGGCGAACGCAGCTGGTGCGCGGCATCGGCGATGAAGCGGTTCTGCAGGGTGATCATTTCCGCCTGGCGGGCAAACAGATCGTCGATGGTGCTGATCAGTGGCTGGATCTCCTCCGGTACGTCGGCATCGGAAATCGGTGCCAGTTCGCCACGGCGCTGCGCCAGGCGGGTCCTGAGCGGCGTGAGGATGCGCAGGCCGTAGGTCACGCCGAACCAGACCAGTGCTGCGGTGCCCAGCGCCAGCATGGTCATCAGCGGGATGATGATCATCAGGATCTCGCGCGCGCGCTGTCGGCGGTCGGCCATGCTCTCGGCCACGGTCACCGCCAGCTGGTCCTGCGGATCGTTCATCGCCTGCGTGCAGACCGTGGCCATACGCACCTGCTGGCCATTGAGGTTGCCGTCGTACAGCGCCGGATGCACGCCGGTGCAGTCCTGCGAAGGGGCATACGGGCTGAAGTCGGCATTGCCGCTGAGCGTACCCATGCGGCTGCTGTCGACGTTGAAGTAGCGATGGCCGTCGGGGTCGTACTCGATCAGGAAGCGCGCCTGCGGCGACAGGTCGCTGGTCACCGGCATGGTGCTCAGCATCTGCGCGAACGAATGCGTGTCGTCGATCAGGTTGCGGTCGTGGATGCGGTTGGAATAGTCCAGCGCAACGTAGTAGGCCAGGATCGTGTTGAAGGTGAGCAGACCCAGCATCGGCAGCGCCAGGAAGGCGAGCAGGCGCCGGCGCAGGCTGGGCGGTCCACTGATCACGGGGTGCTGTCGTCCTGCGCGTCTTCCAGCATGTAGCCCAGCCCGCGCACGGTGCGGATGCCCATGCCGCCGGGCTGCAGCTTGCGGCGCAGGCGGTGCAGGGCGATGTCCAGGCCGTTGTCGGTCAGGTCCTGGCCCCAGTCGCACAGCGCTTCCACCAACTGCGCGCGTGACACGATGCGCTCGGCGCGCACTGCCAGTGCCGACAGCAGGCCGAACTCGCGTGCGGTCAGTTCCAGCGACTGGTCGTCGATCCACACCCGATGCCCGGCCAGGTCGATGCGAAGGCGGCCGATGCGCAGGTCCGGGTTGCCATTGCTGGTGACCCGGCGCAGCTGGGCCCGCACGCGCGCTTCGAACTCGTCCAGCGCGAACGGCTTGACCAGGTAGTCATCGGCACCCAGGTCGAGCACACGCACGCGCTCGGCCAGGCCGTCACGGGCGGTCACCACCAGCACTGCGAGGCCATCACCGCGCTGGCGCAGGCGCTGCAGCACGTCGCGGCCATCCAGCTGCGGCAGCCCCAGGTCCAGTACCAGCAGCGCGTACTGCGTCGAGCCCAGTGCAGCATCGGCGTGCGCACCGTTGTCGACGTGGTCGACCACGTGCCCCTGCCGGCGCAGCGAGGCGCACAGGCCAGAGGCGATATCCGGGTCGTCTTCAGCAATCAGAACGCGCATGCGCGGGGCTCCTGTAACGGTCAGGCCCACCGGATGGACGGGGTGGGCCTCTCGGCTGCCGAGGGTAGCCGCAAACCGGCTGCAGGTGGAGCGCGCCGGCACCTCCCGGCACCGTCGCGCTGTCCCTCCATTCAGTCCTGCAGGCCCGGCTCACCCAGCGCCAGCGGCACCCGCGAACCATCCAGCAGGCCACGGCTGAGCTTGCCATCCTCGATGAACAGCAGTTCGCCGTTCTCGCCGTTCTTGATGCTGCTGTCGATGGCGATCACGCGGTCGCCGTGGAAGCTGCTGACGTGCGGCATCGAGGTATGGCCAACCACGATGCGCTTGAGCTGCAGGCGGTCGAGCACAGCCTGCACACCCGCGGTGTCGAGGCGGCCATCGAAATAGCCGCGGTACCAGATCGGGCTGGTCTTGCCGTCATACAGCGGTGCGGTGGCCGGGTCGGCCTTCACTTCGGCCTTGGGCAGGCCCAGCGAGGCCTGGTAGGCCGCGTTGGTGCGTGCCGGGTCCAGCGCCAGCTGCACCGCCTCGGGCGAGATGCCGCCGTGCAGGAACAGGGTGTCGCCGATCTTCAGCAGCACCGGGCGGGTGCGCAGCCACTGCCCGATCACCGAATCGGCACCGTACAGCTGCGGGTAGCTGCGGCCGAGCAGCTGGGCGCTGCGCAGGTACTTCGGGTTGACGTAGCGCAGGTCGTCGTACAGCACCATGGTTTCGTGGTTGCCGAGCACGAAGTGCACTGCGCCACCGGCGGCGGCCGCCTGCTGCTGCAGGCCGTACAGCAGCCAGAAGGCTTCGGTCACCTGCGGGCCGCGGTCGAATACATCGCCGGCGATGACCAGGGTGTCCTTGCCCAGCGCCCAGCGGTCCTGTGCGTCGATGACCTGGTGGGCGCGCAGCAGGCGCACCAGCAGCCCGTACTGGCCGTGGATGTCGGACAGCGCCACGATGCGCGGCACGGCCGGCAGCACGGAGACCGACGGAGCATTCGGGGCGGCCACGTGCACGCTGTGTTCGTAGCCGCAACGCGGGGCGATGTCGGTGCCTGCGGCCTGCGTGGCAAGTGTGTGCGACTCGACCTTGTCGTCGCAGATCCATCTGGCCTGCAGCTGGTTGCCCTGGCGGAACACATAGGGTCCATCGGCCTGTACGTGGTCGGCGGGCGCGGCAACCTCACGGGCCTGCGTGCCTGCTGTGGCGCAGGCCAGCAGCGGTAACAGCAGGGCGGTCAGCAGGGAAGGGCGACAGCGCGACATCGGCGGCATCCAGCGGCGGAAAGATCCGATGCTAACCGGCGCGGGCGTCCGTCGGTGTGCGCGAATGGGCGGATCAGGTGTCGCGCCCGTCGTCCTTGAGCTTGCGCACGCGGGTGGCAGTGGGCTGAAGCGGCTGGCCATCGCGCCCGCGCGGCTGCATGTAGGGCAGCGGCCGCCGCGTCGCCAATTCGATCAGCTGCGAATGGGCTTCGCCTGCACCGAAGCGATGGCGCTCCCCCCACTGGCGCAGTGCGACCAGCAGCGGGAACAGTTCCAGGCCTGCGGCGGTGAGCACGTACTCCTGGTAGGCCGATCCATCGGAGGCTGGCTGCAGCTGCAGGATGCCGGCCTCGACCAGCCGGCGCAGGCGGTCGCTGAGGATGTTGCGCGCCGCGCCGAGGCTGCGCTGGAAATCACCGAAGCGGGTGATGCCGTCGAACGCGTCGCGGATCACCAGCAATGCCCAGCGGTCACCGAGCAGGTCGGCACTGCGGGCTACAGGGCAGGGGCTGTCGGCGTGCATGCTGGGTATCTCCGAATGTGGTTGCAGTTTAAAACCAATGGCGATAGCCTGCATCTGGTTTCAAATTGCAACCATATGATGAGTGCCACATCGCTTCCCCGCCCGCTGCTGGTCCTGCTTGCGGCTGCCGCCGGCGCCAGCGTCGCCAACGTCTACTACGCGCAGCCGCTGCTGGATCAGCTTGCACGCGCCTTTGCGCTGGACCGGGCCGTGGCCGGCGCAGTGCTGGCTGCCACCCAGGCCGGCAGCGTGCTGGCGTTGCTTGGCCTGCTGCCGCTGGCGGACCGCGGCGACCGGCGACGCCTGCTGCGGCTGCAGTTGATCGCGCTGGTGCTGGCCCTGTTGTGGCTGGCGGCGTCACGCACGGCGAGCTGGCTGTTGTCGGGCATGCTGCTGGCAGGCTTGCTGGGCACCGCGCTGACCCAGGGCCTGATTGCCTATACCGCCATGCTGGCACCGCCCGAGCAGCGCGGTCGCGTGGTTGGTGTGGTGCAGGGCGGCGTGTTCATCGGCCTGCTGCTGGCGCGCGTGGTGTCCGGTACGGTGGCGGCGGCCTTTGGCTGGCAGAGGGTCTACCTGCTGTCAGCGGTGGTGATGGCGGCGTTGGCGGCGCTGCTGTGGCGGCGCCTGCCCGCAGTACCGGTGCCGTCGGTCCCTCCACGCTGGCGCGAGCTGCTGGGCTCGATGCTGGGCATGCTGCGCCGCGATCGAACGCTGCGCGAGCGCGGGCCGCTGGCATTGCTGCTGTTTGCCGGCCTCAATGTGTTCTGGGCGGCGGCACCCTTGCCGCTGTCGGCACCGCCGCTGCACTGGTCGACCGCAGCCATCGGCGCGCTCGGCCTGGCCGGCGTGGTCGGTGCGCTGATGGCGGCGCGGGTCGGACACTGGATGGACCGTGGTTTCGCGCATCGGGTCAGCCTCGGCGGGCTGTTGTTGATGCTGGTCGCGTGGTGGCCGCTGCTGGGCCTGCCGCATTCGCTGTCCCTGCTGTTGCTGGGTGTGGTCGTGCTCGACCTGGGCGGCCAGGCACTCCATGTCTCGAACCAGGCATCGTTGCTGCGTGCACCGGCAGAACAGCATGGGCGCCTGGTGGCGTTGTACATGCTGTTCTATGCGGTGGGCAGCGGTGCGGGAGCGGCGGCGGGGCCCTGGACGCAGGTGCGGCATGGCTGGCCCGCTGTGTGCCTGCTGGGGGCTGGCATCGCGTTGCTGGCGCTGCTGTGGTGGGCAGCGTGGCGGGTGGGGGCGGTGAAAGCAGCGGCTGGGCGCGCGAACCGGTAGAGTCGACTGTCGGTAGAGTCGACTGTCAGTCGACTGCTCTTCGCCCCGCGTGCGAAAAATCCCGCGCTGCGCGCGATAGTCGACCAGCGGTCGACTCTACCTGTCCTGCCGTCATCGCTGCAGTGCACGCCGCCCCGGGGCTTCCTGCAGGTCCGCGCTGGCGACCACCACGCGGTTGCGGCCGCTGCGCTTGGCCTCGTACATCGCGGCGTCGGCACGTGCCATCAACCGCTCGTAGTCCGGATGACCATCGTGACCGGCCACGCCGATGCTGGCGGTCAGCTCCAGCACCTGGCCGTTGGCCAATGCCACCGGCGACTGCGCGATCTGCCGGCGCAGGCTCTCGGCGATCACCGCGGCCTGTGATTCGCTGGCCGCGACCAGCACCACCACGAACTCCTCGCCGCCATAGCGGAACAGGTAATCACTGCCGCGGGTCAGCTGGCCGAGCAGGCCGGCGACGTGCTGCAACGCGCGGTCGCCGGCATCGTGGCCGTGGCCGTCGTTGATTGCCTTGAAATGATCCAGGTCGAGCAGCAGCAGCGAGAACGGCGTGCGGTTGCGTGTGGCCAGCTCGATTTCCCGGCGCAGCACGGTGGGCAGGAAGCGGCGGTTGAGCAGGTTGGTCAGCGCGTCGCTGCCGGCATCCAGTTCGCCGATGCGCTCGAACAGCAGCGTCATCAGGGTGCGGATGGCGGCCAGGTCCTCGCGGATGGCCGGCAGCACCGCCAGTCGCTGTGCCGGAACATCGTTGCTTGCCCGCTGCAGGTTGCTGTCGATGCGGGCCATCAACTGGCCGACCTGCTGGGTCTCGCTGCTCTCGCCGAAGCTGGGGATGCCCTTGTGGGTGAACCACAGGCCGAACTCGGAAGTGGCCAGGCTGGCGCTGTCGCTGGCCTGCACGTGGCCAGCGAGCGCGTAGAGCAGGGCGTTCTCCCAGTCCAGCAGCAGCGCGCGCTGGCGCTCGCGTTCGGTGCCGACGTTCTGCACCAGCGAGAACAGCCGGTACGCAGCATCGGCACGGGTGGAGCGCTCGCGTGCATGGGTGTAGGCCAGGGTCATGCCTTCCATGGCGATGTCCATGATCGCGCTGAGGCAGTCGATGGCGGCGAACGCAGTGGCACTGTCGGGCGCGTCGTCGCGCAGGCGCACGAACAGTTCGTGCTTGAGCACGCGCGCGCCGCGGGTGACCAGGTCGACCGGAATGCCGACCCGGGCATGCACATCGCCGATCACCCGTTGCGAGGCGACGGTGGCGGCAATGCCGTCGGTATCGGTGGTCAGCAGCTGCGCCAGCCAGCGCTGCATGGCCGGCTGCAGGCGCTGCTTGACCTGGTCATGGGACAGGAAGCGACGTGCACGCGCGTCCTGCAGCAGTACTTCGTAGAAGCGTTGGGCCAGCGCCGGCGGGGCATCGGCGGCGGCGGCATGCAGCAGCGCGGTGGCGGCAGTGCCGGCCTGTTGCAGGCAGTGCTGCCAGGCCTCGGCCAGCGGCTGGCTGGCATCGTCCAGTTGGGGTGGTTCCACGTCGATCTCTGACTGCGTACGGCAAACCACGGGTATCGGCCGCGGCGGCATACGGTTGATGGCGGGGTAGCCGGCCAGTTTACGCGCGGTGCAGGCTTGCACGGTGCGCAAAGCACATCGACGCCGCTGCGGCAATGAGTGAACGCATTTGAGAATCACTCGCATTGATGGGAGAATGCGCGCACGGAGCGGGCTGCAGGTGCCTGCAGGACGGCTCCGCCTCCCCCCTCGTCGTTGCCTCAAGCCCTTTGCCAGAGGCCCCGCAGCCCTGCCAGAAGGTCCTGATCATGTCTCCTGCCGTTGTCCATTCGCCGCGCCCGCTGGCGCTTGCCGTTGCCGCCCTGCTGGCGGGCAGCGCCCTGACCGCCCAGGCCGAAACCGACGCCACCGATATCGACACGGTGCACGTCACCGCCTCGCAGATCGCGCGCCAGGCACTGGGTACCTCGACCATCACCGCCGAGGATATCGCCCGGCGCCCGCCAGCCAACGACATCGCCGAGCTGTTGCGGACCATGCCGGGCGTCAACCTGACCGGCAACAGCGCCTCGGGCCAGTACGGCAACAACCGCCAGATCGACCTGCGTGGCATGGGCCCGGAAAACACCCTGATCCTGGTCGATGGCAAGCGCATCGGCGCACGCGATGCCGTGCGCATGGGACGCAGCGGCGAGCGCAATACCCGCGGTGACACCAACTGGGTGCCGGCGGAAATGATCGAGCGCATCGAAGTGCTGCGCGGCCCGGCGGCGGCACGCTATGGCTCCGGTGCCTCCGGCGGCGTGGTCAACATCATCACCAAGCGCCCGACCGGCGACCTGACCGGTGCGGTGGACCTGTATGGGCTGGTGCCCGAACACAGCGCCGAAGGTGGCAGCGAACGCGTCGGCCTGCAGCTGAGTGGGCCGATGACCGACACCCTGTCGTTCCGCCTGTACGGCAATCTCAACAAGACCGACGCGGACTCGCTGGAGCTCAACCGCCAGTACGCTACCAACCCCAACGCGGTGCCACCGGCCGGCCGCGAGGGCGTCAAGAACCGCGATGTCAACGCGCTGCTGCGCTGGGACGTGACCGCCAACCAGGTGGTGGAGTTCGAAGCCGGCACCAGCCGCCAGGGCAACATCTACGCTGGCGACCGCGCGGTCAGCACCACCGGTACATCGACCGGCGTTGACCTGGCGGCACTGGCCGAGGGCGAAGCGGAGACCAACCGCATGTACCGCAACACCGGCGCGATCACCCATCGTGGCCGCTGGGGCGATGTGACCTCGCGGGTGACGGCCGCGGTGGAGGCGGTCAACAACTCGCGCATCAACGAAGGCCTGGCCGGTGGCCCGGAGGGCAGCTTCAACGGCACCGACTGGTCGACCTCGCGCCTGCGCAACTACCAGCTGGATGGCGAAGTGAGTTTCCCGACCACGCTGGGCGGCGCCGAGAACATCTGGACGCTTGGCTTTGAATACCTGGACAGCCGCCTGACCGACCCGTACTCGATGAGCCAGTCCAGCAGCAGCGGCGGCGGCATCCCGGAGCTGTCGGCCGATCGTGCGCGGGGCAAGGCCGATGCGCAGACCACCGCCGTGTTCGTCGAAGACAACATCTACCTGGGTGAGCGCTGGATCGTTACCCCGGGCCTGCGCTTCGACCACCACAGCCAGTTCGGCAACAACACCAGCCCCAGCCTCAACGCGCAGTTCCGCATCAACGGCGACTGGGTGGTGAAGGGCGGCATCGCCCGGGCGTTCAAGGCGCCGAACCTGTACCAGTCGAATCCGGACTATCTGTATTACACCCGTGGCAATGGCTGCCCGAATGCATTGCCGAGCCTGGGCGCCGGCTGCTACATGCGCGGCAATGCGGACCTGAAGGCGGAAACCAGCCTGAACAAGGAACTCGGCATCGAGTGGGCACCGCAGAGCGGCTGGCAGGCCTCGTTGACGTACTTCCATAACGACTACAAGGACAAGATCCAGGCCGGCTACACCCAGATCGGCCTGACTGCCGACACCAGGGGCCGCATCTTCCGCTGGGAGAACGCGCCGAAGGCGATCGTGCAGGGACTGGAAGGCAACCTGGTGATCCCGCTGCTGGGCGAGCAGGGCAACCGCCTGAAGTGGAGCAACAACTTCACCTACATGGTGCAGAACGAGAACAAGCGCACCGGCCAGCCGCTGTCGGTGATTCCGAAGTACACCGTCAACACGATGCTGGACTGGCAGGCCACCGACAAGCTGTCGCTGCTGCTGACCGGCACGTTCTACGGCAAGCAGAAGCCGGCCACCACCAACATCAACAATGATCCGCGCTGCACCGGCACCTGCGACCCATCGATCGCACTGCAGGATCGCGCTGCGTACAACATCTGGGGCGTGAGCGCGCGCTACAGGGTGACCGAGACGGTCAGCTTCGGCTTCGGCGTGAACAACCTGGCCGACAAGCGCCTGTTCCGCGAGGCCAACAGCAGCGATGCCGGCGCGGCGACCTACAACGAGCCGGGCCGCGCGTACTGGGCCAGCCTGCGCTTCGGGTTCTGACCCGATGAGGCCTGCGCCGGGGCGTTCCCCGGCGCAGCCTGAAGGCTACTTCACCTGCCGGCAATCGCGCAGGTGGACGCCACCGGTGTCCATCTTGTCGACCACGCCTTCCAATTTCACCCAGTCGTTCTCGCGCAGGGTGGCGCCCAGCGCCATCTGATCCGGCGCGAGCGCACAGTGCACAGTGAAGTTGGCGTTGTTGTCGTCGTTCGACTGGCGCCCGCCGATGCCACCGATGCCCTTCATCTTGGTGACCAGATAGCCCACCTCGAAGGTCTTGGCAAAGCGGTTGGGCTGGGCGGTGTAGACCTGGCCATCGATGATGAAACGACGGCCGAAATACTTGACGAGCAACGGCTGGTACATCGCATCGGTATCCGGCGGGGTGCTGGTGCCGGAGAACAGCGCCCTGAGCGGTGCGGTGTTGATTTCCCGCTGCAGCCGCTTGGCGTCCTTGCCCATTTCGGCGGACATGCCGACCGCAGTGGCCTGGATCGGCTTGTCGAAACCGCTGGAGACACGCATGGCTTCCGCGATCGCCTCGCCTTCGGGGCCGGTCTTGAGCTTGTCCAGCCAGCCACACAGCGCGCTGCGTGCGTCCTCTTCCTTGGCGGTCTGCCCGCGTGACAGCTTGGTGCCGACCACCACGTTGCCGCCATTGGAGGCGGTGATGATGCTGACCAGCGGCATCTTGGTGTCGGTCTGCAGCACGTACATCTGGCCTTCGGTCTCGGTGATGACATCTCCGCTGACGAAGTTGTTGCCCTCATCAAGCGCTGCCTTGCGCAGCTGGCCCAGGGCGCTGCGGGGCTTCAGGCCGGGGAGGGTGACTTCGGAGGTGAAGAACTGGCCATTGCGGGGATCGCCTACCGCCTGGAAATTCTGCTGGCAGGTCTTGGCCGAGGCGCTTGCGGCCGTGCCCAGCGCGCAGGCCACGGCGACGGCGACCCAGGGGGTCTTGGTAGTCCACATGTTCCGGATTCCTTGTGCTTGGGTGTCCATTGCGGGCAGCAACGCCGAAGCGATCCGGCTGCCCGTTCCCCATCCAGAGGGGATGCGGTCATCATAGTGTGGCCCGGCACGGGCGCAAGCTGCGGCGAGCCGCGACGTGCAGTCTGCAATGTTATAAACACCGTGATAGTTTCCCCACGGCCGCCGGCGTAGCCTGCCTCCATCGCAAAGGAGCTGTTGCCATGGGCCACGACCACGATCACCTGCCATCCGAGATCCGCCACGAGAAACCCTTGTGGTGGGCGCTCGGCCTGACCTCCACCTTCCTCGTCGTCGAAGTGGTGGGCGCGTTCTGGACCAACAGCCTGGCGCTGTTGTCCGACGCGGCACACATGGCCACCGACGCGCTGGCCCTGATGATCGCGCTGGTCGCGGTGCGGCTGAGCCGGCGCCCGCCGGATGCGCGTCGCACCTACGGCTATGCGCGCCTGGAAGCGCTGGGCGCAATGATCAACGGCGCGATGCTGTTCGTGGTTGCCGGCTACATCCTGTGGGAAGCCGTCGGGCGCTTCAGCAAGCCGCAGGAGATCGCCTCCACCGGCATGCTGGTGATCGCCTCGGCCGGCCTGGTCATCAACCTGATCTCGATGCGCCTGCTGCAGGCCGGCAGCGGCGAGAGCCTCAACGTGAAGGGCGCCTACCTGGAAGTATGGGCGGACATGCTCGGCTCGGTGGCGGTGATTGCGGGTGCGGTGCTGATCCAGTTCACCGGCTGGAAGCCGATCGATCCGATCCTGGCGGTGCTGATCGGCCTGTGGGTGTTGCCGCGCACCTGGGTGTTGATGCGCGAAGCGATCAACGTGCTGCTGGAAGGCGTGCCCAAGGGCATGGACGTGGCCAAGGTGCGCGACAGCCTGTCCAGCCATGCCGCAGTGCTGGACGTGCATGACCTGCACGTGTGGGCGCTGGCCTCCAGCACGCCGGCGCTGACCGCGCATGTCGTGATGCGCGACGGCACCGAAGCCGATGCGCTGCGCCGTGAGCTGAGCGGGCGCCTGCACGATGACTTCGGCATCGAGCACGTGACGCTGCAGCTTGAAGCGGACCACTGCGGCGAAGCCTGTGGTGAGCCGGCGCCGGTGAAGGGCGGCGAGCACGAGGCCCATGAACGCCATGACCACGGCGAGGACGCGCAGGGCCATCGCGGTCACGTGCATCGCTGATCGAAGATGACGCGCGTGCCGGGAGATGCCCGGCGCAGCTATTCGTCCCGACGTGAAGCCAGCCGATCCGCCAGCCGGGTCGGCTCCGGCAGCCGGTAACCGCGCAGGGTGCGCTGCACCCAGTCCAGCGCGGTATCGGCACTGACCCGATGGCCACCGGCCACGAACAGCGGCTTGCAGCGCAGCTTGCTGCGCAGCACCCAACCCAATTGCTCATCGCCATCGAGCAGCGGCGTATGCGCGCCGGCCTCGGCGCCCGGTTCGACGAACCGGCCCACCAGTTTCGACTTGGCCACGCCGATGCTCGGCAGGTCGGTGACCACGCCCAGATGCGCGGCCACGCCCAGTCTGCGCGGATGGCTGATGCCGTGGCCATCGACGAACACCAGTTCCGGCGTGCGTGGCAGCAGCGCCAGTGCGGCCAGCAGAGCTGGCAACTCCCGGAAGCTGAGCAGGCCGGGGATGTACGGCATCACCGTGGGAATGCGCGCTATTTCCTGCGCCACGGGCTGCAATGTCTTCGCATCCAGCAGGACCGCTGCGGCGCGGGTGGTGGCACCGTTGTCCTCAAAGCCCACATCCAGCCCGACCAGCCAGCGCACGTTGCGTGGCAGGCGGTTCTGGCGTTCCACGCGGCCGGCCAGTTGCAGCTGTTGCGCGCGGGCGGCGGTGACGCTGCCTTCCCAGCGCCCGGGGTCGATCACCGTATTCATTGGCTGCAGCATCGCATGCGCGGCGCCACGGCACGGTGAGCGGCCGCCGGGGCTACAATGGCGGCCTGCCTTTCCTCGCGTTGGAGACCCTGCAGTGACCCGTAAACTCGTACTGTTGCGCCATGGCCAGAGCCAGTGGAACCTGGACAACCGCTTCACCGGCTGGGTCGATGTCGACCTGACCGAGCAGGGACGCCGGGAAGCGGCCGCCGCCGGTCGCCTGATGCGCGAGGAAGGCCTGCAGTTCGACGTCGCCCACACCTCCGTGCTCAAGCGTGCCATCCACACCCTGCAGGGTGCGCTGGCCGAGCTGGAGCAGGACTGGCTGCCGGTGAACAAGTCCTGGCGCCTCAACGAGCGGCACTACGGCGGCCTGCAGGGGCTGGACAAGGCCGAGACCGCGGCCAAGCACGGCGAAGAGCAGGTCAAGGTCTGGCGTCGTTCGTACGACATCCCGCCGCCGCCGATGGAACTGGAAGATCCGGGCCACCCGATCCATGACCGCCGCTACGCCGGCCTGGACCGCAACGCGCTGCCGGGCACCGAGTCGCTGGCCACCACCCTGGACCGCGTGCTGCCGTACTGGCACGACGCCATTGCGCCGCAGCTGAAGGACGGCAAGACCGTGCTGGTCACCGCCCACGGCAACTCGCTGCGCGCGCTGTACAAGTACCTCAACAACGTCTCGCGCGAGGAAATCCTCGAGCTGAACATCCCGACCGGCATCCCGCTGCTGTTCGAACTGAACGATGACCTGACCGTGCAGTCGTTCCGCTACCTGGGCGACCCGGAAGCGGCGCGCAAGGCTGCTGAAGCCGTGGCCAACCAGGGCAAGGCGAAATAAGTAGATACCCACCGTTGGTGGGTATTCTTCTGCTGGGTGTGTGCGGACCAACGGTCCGCACACACCCGCTTGCGACCACGGGCGTTCCCCCTGTGACCTTTGGCCGGTCCCTGTGGAGGGCCTCCCCGGCTACCCTGTGAAATTACCCGCAGGAGAGCCTCATGAACGTCCGCAACCTGGTCCCGCTGGGCCTGACCATCGCCATCGCTGCCTCGCTGGCGGCCTGTGGCAAGAACGAAACCGCACCGGCGGCCGGTGCCGACGCCAAACCGGCCTTCGACCTGTCGCAGGTCAAGACGCCGCTGATCTCGCTCAACAGCGCCGACCTCGATCCGGCCATCTCGGCCTGTACCGACCTCAATGGCTTCGTCAACAGCAAGTGGCTGAAGGCCAACCCGGTGCCGGGTGACCAGACCACCTGGGGCAGCTTCGAGATCCTGCGCGAGCGCTCGCTGGAAGTGCAGCACGCGCTGGTGCAGCAGGCCGCCGCCAGCCAGGCCAAGGCCGGCTCGGTGGAAGCCAAGATCGGTGACATCTGGAAGACCGGCAACGACGAGGCCAAGATCGAAGCCGCCGGCCTCGCGCCGCTGCAGCCGCAGCTGGACAAGATCACCGCGCTGAACGATACCGCCGCCATCACCCAGTACCTGCGCGACAGCCAGGCCGAGGGCAAGGGCGTGCTGTTCTCGCTGTTTGCCAATGCTGATTACAAGGATTCGGCCAACGTCATCGCCTACGTCGGCCAGGGCGGCCTGGGCCTGCCGGAGAAGGGCTACTACTTCGACGATGCGCAGGCCAAGATCCGCGACGCCTACATGGCCTACATCGCGCAGGTGCTGACTCTGTCCGGCGTGGACGCCGCGCAGGCCGCCGAGCAGGCCAAGGCCGTGATGGCCTTTGAAACCCGCCTGGCCAAGGCCTCGATGTCGCGCATCGAAATGCGTGACCCGGCCAAGCGCTACAACCCGCTCAGCGCCGCAGACGCCGACAAGCTGACCCCGAACTTCAGCTGGACCGCGCTGTTCGACACCCTGAAAGTGCCGGCCGCGCAGAAGTTCTCGCTGGCCCAGCCGGGCTTCTTCGGTGAAATGGACAAGATGCTGGCCGATGTGCCGGCCAGCACCTGGCAGGCCTACCTGCGCTTCCACACCATCGACGACGCCTCGCCGTACCTGAGCAGCCAGTTCGAGAAGGCCAACTTCGAGTTCTATGGCAAGACCCTGCGCGGCCAGCAGGAAATGCAGCCGCGCTGGAAGCGCGTGCTGGAGTCGGTCAACGGTGGCATGGGTGAAGCCCTTGGCCAGCTGTACGTCGACGCCGTGTTCCCGGCCGAGTCGAAGGTGGCCATGCAGCACCTGGTGGAGAACCTGTCGCAGGCATTGAAGGCGCGTCTGGAGCAGCTGCCGTGGATGGGCGAGGAAACGAAGAAGAAGGCACTGGAAAAGTGGGCCAGCTTCACCCCGAAGATCGGCTACCCGGACAAGTGGCGTGACTGGGCGGGCCTGCAGACCAACGGCGACAGCTACCTCGGCAACATGCAGGCAGCGCGTGCGTTCAACTACCGCTACATGCTGGACAAGATCGGCAAGCCGGTGGACAAGACCGAGTGGGGCATGACCCCGCAGACGGTCAACGCCTACTACAACGCCACCAAGAACGAGATCGTGTTCCCGGCGGCGATCCTGCAGGCGCCGTTCTTCGACGCCAAGGCCGATCCGGCGCTGAACTACGGCGGCATCGGTGCGGTCATCGGCCACGAAATGATGCACGGCTACGACGACTCGGGCAGCCAGTTCGCCGCCAACGGCAATTTCGACAACTGGTGGACCGACGCCGACCGCAAGGCCTTCACCGAGCGTACCGACCAGCTGGTTGCACAGTTCGATGGCTACGAGTCGGTGCCGGGCGTGTTCGTGAAGGGCAAGCTGACCCTGGGCGAGAACATCGGCGACCTGGGTGGCCTGACCGTGGCCTACGACGCACTGCAGATGGCGCTGAAGGAAGACCCGAAGGCGAATGTGGAAGTGGATGGCCACAGCCAGGACCAGCGCTTCTTCATGAACTGGGCCACCGTGTGGCGCCGCAACTTCACCGACGGTGAGCTGCGCGTACGCCTGAACACCGACCCGCATGCGCCGGCCAACTTCCGAGCCAACGGTGCACCGTCGAACATGCCGTCCTTCGCTGCGGCGTTCCAGTGCAAGGCCGGCGACGCGATGGTGCGTGCCAACGACAAGCGCGTGGTGATCTGGTAACCGATCACCCGTGATGCGTGATGCGAAAGGCCCGGCGAACGCCGGGCCTTTTGTTTGCCGGCACGATGACACCGGATCGGTAGAGTCGACTGTCAGTCGACTATCGCGCGCAGCGCGGGAATTTCGCGATCTGGTCGAAGAGCAGTCGACTGACAGTCGACTCTACCGGCGGGTCGTTTCGCGTGCGGGAAGATCTCAGGCCAGCTCAGGTTCCTGCGCCAGCAGGCGATGGAAGCGTTGCAGAACGTAAGGATCGATCAGGCCACCGGATTGCTCGTCGATGATGCGCAGTGCCGTCTCGTGTTCCATCGCGGCACGGTAGGGACGCACGCTGGTCATCGCGTCATAGGCATCCGCAACGGTGACGATGCGTGAGCCCAACGGAATGCTCTCGCCGCGCAGCCCATCGGGATAGCCACTGCCATCGAACGCCTCGTGATGGGCGCGGATCAGCCGCGCAACCGGTGCCGCGTCGCTGCGGCCGGTGGCCAGGAAGATGTGTTCACCGCGCACCGGATGCTCGCGCATGATCGCGCGCTCCTCATCCGTATGCCGGCGCGGGGCCAGCAGCACCTCATCGGGAATGCCGATCTTGCCGATGTCATGGAAGCGTGCGGCCAGGCCGATCTGCGCACTGGCCTCGTCATCCAGATCGCAGTGCGTGGCCAGGCGCTGCGCGAGCAGGCCAACGCGGTCGCAATGGTGGCGGGTGTAAGCGTCGCGCATCTGCAGCGACATCGAGAGGGCATCGATCAGGCAGGCCTGTGCATGCAGCAGGTCGGGGGCGGGTGCGGCGTCAGGAAACATGGTCATCCGCCCGCACCGGGTGGGGACCGGTGCGGGGTGTTCGGGGGCGATCAACCCGGGGCGAGGGTGGTCAGAAGGGCGCGGGCCGCGTTGAAGCGGTCCTCCGGCAACGGCAGCGGATGCTTGATGCGAAGCTTGTCGGGCCCTTCCATGGCATAGAAGTTTGGCTGTTTCTGGATCAGCTGGATCACCGCCATCGGATCGATGTTCGGCTTGGACTCGAACACGATGCGGCCACCGTTCTCACCCAGGTCCAGCTTGCGGATGCCCAGCGCGTTGGCTTTCAGCTTCAGCTCGGCGATGGCGAACAGGTGCTTGGCCGCATCCGGCAGCAGGCCGAAGCGATCGATCATCTCCACCTGCAGTTCGCGCAGCGCATCGCTGTCGCGCGCGCTGGAAATACGCTTGTACAGGGTCAGGCGGGTATGCACGTCCGGCAGGTAGTCTTCCGGGATCAGTGCCGGCACATGCAGCTCGACCTCGGCACCACGCACTTCCTCGCCGGCATCCAGGTCGGGCAGCTTGCCCTGCTTGATGCTGCGTACCGCGCGCTCCAGAAGCTCGGTGTACAGGCTGAAGCCGACCTCGGCCATCTGCCCGCTCTGGTCCTCGCCGAGCAGTTCGCCGGCACCGCGGATCTCCAGATCGTGCGTGGCCAGGGTGAAGCCGGCGCCCAGTTCGTCCATCGAGGCGATCGCTTCCAGGCGCTTCTCAGCGTCGGGGGTGATCGCACGGCGGTCGGGCGTGATCAGGTAGGCGTAGGCACGGTGGTGCGAACGGCCCACGCGCCCACGCAGCTGGTGCAGCTGGGCCAGGCCGAAGCGGTCGGCGCGGTTGATGATGATGGTGTTGGCATTGGGGATGTCGATGCCCGATTCGATGATCGTGGTCGACAGCAGCACGTTGAAGCGCTGCTTCTGGAAGTCCAGCATCACCTTTTCCAGCTCGCGCTCGGGCATCTGCCCGTGGGCGATACCGATGCGCGCTTCCGGCACCAGCTCGGACAGCTCGCGCTGCATGCGGCCGATGCTTTCCACGTCGTTGTGCAGGAAGTACAGCTGGCCACCGCGTGCCAGCTCGCGCTGGAAGGCTTCGCGCAGCAGCGCGTTGTCCCACTGGGTGATGAAGGTCTGCACCGCCAGCCGGTTCGGCGGCGGCGTGGCGATGATCGACAGGTCGCGCAGGCCGGCCATGGCCATGTTCAAGGTGCGCGGGATCGGCGTGGCGGTCAGGGTCAGCAGGTGCACGTTGGCGCGCAGCGCCTTCAGGGCTTCCTTCTGGCGCACGCCGAAACGCTGCTCTTCGTCGACGATGACCATGCCCAGGTCCTTGAACTTCACGTCGGGCTGCAGCAGGCGATGGGTGCCGACGATGACGTCGATGGTGCCGGCAGCGACCTTTTCCAGCTCGGCCTTGATCTCCTTGGTGCTCTTGAAGCGCGACAGCACCTCGACCTTCAGCGGGTAATCGGCGAAGCGGTCGCGGAAGTTGCGGTAATGCTGTTCGGCCAGCAGCGTGGTCGGCACCAGCACGGCCACCTGCTTGCCGGCACTGGCGGCGGCGAATGCCGCACGCACCGCCACCTCGGTCTTGCCGAAGCCGACGTCGCCGCAGACCACACGGTCCATCGGCTGGCTGCTGGCGAGGTCGCGCAGGGTGGCGTCGATGGCGGCCAGCTGATCGGGGGTTTCCTCGAACGGGAATCCGGCTGCGAACGGCTCGTACATCGCACGGTCCACCTGCAGTGCCAGGCCGGCACGCGCCTGGCGACGGGCCTGGATCTCCAGCAGTTCGGCAGCGACGTCGCGCACCTTTTCGGCAGCCTTGCGCTTGGCCTTGCTCCACTGCTCGCCACCGAGCGAATGCAGCGGCGCGGTTTCCGCTGAAGCGCCGGAGTAGCGGCTGATCAGGTGCAGCTGGGCGACCGGCACATACAGGCGGTCGCCCTTGGCGTATTCGATTTCGAGGAACTCGCCGGGCATGCCGCCGACGTCCATTGCGATCAGGCCACGGTAGCGGCCGACGCCATGGTCCTCGTGCACGATCGGTGCACCCTCGGTCAGTTCGCCGAGGTCGCGGATGATCGCTTCCGGCTCGCGGCCGGCACGGCGCGTGCGGCGGGTGCTGCCGGCGCGCTCGGGGAACAGCTGGCGCTCGGTCAGCACCGCGATGCGCGGATCGTCCAGTGCGAAGCCATCTTCCAGCGGTGCCACCGCGATCGCGAAGCGCGCATCCTCGGCGAGGAAGCTGGGCAGGTCGGCCACCACCGGCGGCTTCAGCTCGGCGGCCTGCAGCACTTCCAGCAGGGCCTCGCGACGCCCGGGCGAATCGGCGGCGATCAGTACCCGGCCCGGATAGTGGCCGAGGAAGGATTTCAGCGCGTCGCCAGCGGGGGCCTCGCGCGCGGCCACCGGCAGCGGCGGCAGCGGCTGGTCACCCAGCGCATGGGCATCGGCGATGCGCGCGTGGTCAGCCGACCACACCTCGATGCGCGGGGCATCGTTCAGGCGCTCGCGCAGCAGCTCCGGCGACAGGTACAACGCCGAAGGCGGCAGCAGCGGGCGCTCCACATCATGGCGGCGCTGCTCATAGCGGTCCGCGGTCTGCGCCCAGAACGCGACGGACGCTTCATACGCACCGGTACAGACCACCGGCAGGCTGCCGTCGGGCAGGTAGTCGAACAGGGTTGCGGTGCGTTCGAAGAACAGCGGCAGGTAGTACTCGACGCCGGCCGGGGCCAGCCCGGACTTCAGATCCTGGTACAGCGAACTGCGCCGGGTATCCACATCGAAACGCTCGCGCAGCGTGGCCAGCACGCGTGCGATGCTGGCCTCGTCCATCGGCACTTCGCGGCCGGGCAGCATGTGCACCGCCTCGACCTTGTCCAGCGAACGCTGGCTTTCCGGATCGAAGGCACGGATCGAGTCGATGTCCTCGTCCAGTAGTTCTACCCGCAGCGGCTCGTCGGCGCCCATCGGGAACACGTCGAGCAGGCCGCCGCGCACCGCGAAGTCACCCGGGTCCATCACCTGCGGCACGTTGCGGTAGCCGGCGCTTTCCAGGCGACGCTTCTCGGCTTCCAGGTCCAGGCGCTGGCCGACTTTCAGGTCGAAGCTGCCACCGATCACATAGCTGCGCGGGGCCAGCTGCTGCAGCAGGGTCTGCACCGGCACGATCACCAGGCCGCGCTTCAGCGCCGGCAGGCGGTGCAGGGCGGACAGGCGCTGCGAGATGATGTCCGGATGCGGGCTGAAGCGGTCGTACGGCAGGGTTTCCCAGTCCGGGAAGGCGACCACCGGCAGGGCCGGGTCACCGCCAAGCAGGGTCTGCAGGTCGGCTTCGAGCTGGTTGGCACCGTGGTTGTCACGGGCGATCACCAGCAGCGGGGCGTCATGCGCACGCGCGGCCTGGGCCAGGTACCAGGCCAGGGCGGTCGGCGAGGCGGGGGCGCGCCACCAGGCGCGGAGCTGGCCGGCGCGCGGCAGCGGCGGGGCGGGGTATGAGGTACGCGACATGGACCCCGGATTTTAGCAGAACCCCGATCGAAGCCCGGTGGGTCGTGCCGGCCGTTTGCCGACGGCCTCACGTGCCGTTGGGGGAACACAATGCCGGCCAGCGGCCGGCACTACCGGGAGGCATGGCCGGGCAGGGCCCGGCGCATCCGTCAGTTGTCCAGCTCCAGCACCATCCGCACCAGGCCTTCGGCACCGGTCGGGTGCGGCACCGGCTTGAAGCCCAGCGAGGCGGCCAGCTGCTTCATCGGCTCGTTCTCGGCGGCAACGTCGCCGTACAGGCGGTCGAGGTACTTGCCGCGGCCCCACTTCACCAGCTTGCGCATCAGCTGCCGGCCCAGGCCCTGGCCAATGAGGAAGCGGCTGATCAGGATCGCGTACTCGGCTTCACGGGTACCAGGGATGATCGAGGCCCGGGCGACCGCGCCGACCACCGCTTCGCCAGCGGGCAGGGATTCGGCTGCGACCAGGGTGATCTCGGTCTTGGGATTGGGGTGGGTCAGGCGCTGGGTGGTTTCCGGCGACAGCTCGGTCACCGCCTGCAGGAAACGATCACGGATTTCTTCCGGCCCGAACAGGCTGAACGCCGCTTGCAGCGGTGCGCCATCTTCCGGGCGGATGGGGCGGATCAGCAGCTCGTGGCCGCTGGGAGCCTTGAAGATCTCATGCCAGGGCGGCATGCGGTTGCGAGTGGCCATACCGGGTGATTCCTTGGTGGTCCATCGATTGTGGCATCACCGGGGCTGCATTCCGTGAACGAAAGGCTCACGGCGGTACAGCCTCGTGAAGGCCGTTATTCGGGGGCTTTGAGCCAATCCAGGCGGGTGCTGGCCCCCGGTTCGCCCAGGTGCTGGCGCAGCGCCGGCAGGGCCGGGCCGACCACCCGGTCGAACTGCCACGGCGGGTTGAGCAGCAGCATGCCGCTGCCGTTGAGGCGCAGCGGCGAGTCGTCCGGACGCACCAGGAACTCGATCGTCATCGCCGACTTGACCGGCAGGGCAGTGGCCTTGCGCAGGAAATGCAGGATGGTGCGGCGCTGCTTGATCGGGAACCAGACCGCACAGGTGGCCTGCGGCCAGCGTGCCAGGGTCTCGGCCAGGGCAGCCAGGATGTTCTGGTATTCGGCGTCCTGCGCCTCGTACGGCGGATCGATCAGCACCAGGCCACGACCGATCTTGCTGCCGTTGAACTTCGGCGGCAGCAGCGAGCGCAGCAGGGCATAGCCATCGCCAGCGCGCACATCGACGCGGCTGTCATGGGCGAACAGGGCCTTCAGCGTGGCCGTTTCGGCTTCCTGCAGCTCACAGACCGCCATCCGGTCCTGCGCGCGCATCGCCTGTGCGCTCAGCAGCGGCGAGCCCGGGTAGTTGGTCAGCGCGCCGACCGGGTTGTCGGCCTGGACCGCCTTCAGGTAGCGCTCGACCACCTCCGGCAGCTTGGGCTGGGCCATCAGCCGCATGATCCCGGATTCGGCCTCGAGGGTCTTGCGGCTCTCTTCGCTGGCCAGCAGGTAGCGGCCGGCACCGCCGTGGGTGTCGAGCACGAAGAACGGGCTGTCCTTGCGCTTGAAGCTGTCGATCAGGGCCAGCTGCACGATGTGCTTGAGCACATCGGCGTGGTTGCCGGCATGGAAGGCGTGGCGATAGTTCATGGCCGGCAGTGTACGGGGCGGCGGCCGCAGCGGCTATGCTGCGCGCCATGACAGCTCCCGTTGCCCATGTCCTGGTAGTCGAGGACGAAGCCGCCATCGCCGAAACCGTGCTCTATGCGCTGCGCAGCGAGGGCTATGCCGCCAGCCACTGCCTGTTGGGCGGGGAGGCGCTGCAGCGGCTGCAGGCCGGGGATATCGACGTGGTGGTGCTGGACGTGGGCCTGCCCGACCTGGGCGGCTTCGAGGTCTGCCGGCGGCTGCGCGCGCAGCCCGGGCCGGTGGCGCAGCTGCCGGTGATCTTCCTGACCGCCCGCAACGATGAAGTGGACCGGGTGCTCGGCCTGGAACTGGGCGCCGACGACTACATGACCAAGCCGTTCTCGCCGCGCGAGCTGGTGGCGCGGGTGCGTGCACGCCTGCGCCGTGCGGCGCCGGTCATCGCAGCGCCCAGCGCCGATGCAGGCTGGCAGGAACATGGCGCGTTCGCCATCGACCGCGAAGGCCGGCGCATCCGCTTCCGTGGCCAGGCACTGGATCTGACCCGCTACGAGTACGCGCTGCTGGAGGCGCTGCTGCAGCGACCCGGTGCCATCCTCAGCCGTGCCCAGCTGATGGACCGTGGCTGGGACAGCAGCGCCGACAGTGCCGACCGCACCGTCGATACCCATGTAAAGACGCTGCGTGCCAAGCTGCGCGCGGCCGGTGCCAGCGACGACCCGATCCGCACCCACCGTGGCCTTGGCTACGCGCTGGAGGTCTAGCCGATGCGCCTGGTGCTGAAGCTGTTCCTGGGCTTCTTCCTGATCACCGGCATCGCGGCCTTCTTCGTGATGCGCGTGTTCGTCAACGAAGTGAAGCCGGGTGTGCGCCAGGCGATGGAATCGACCCTGGTCGATGCGGCCAACGTGCTGGCCGAGATGGCCGCCGCCGACGTCAAGGACGGCACCATCCGCAGCGGCAGTTTCACCCGCAACCTGGCCAAGGCACGGCAGCGCGACCTGAAGGCAATGGTCTGGCGGTTCCCGAAGCGCTCGCTGGATTACCGGGTGACCATCACCGATGCCAAGGGCATCGTCATCTACGACTCGCTGGGCCGTGACCTTGGCCGCGACAATTCGCGCTGGAATGATGTCTACCGCACCCTGCGTGGCGAATACGGTGCCCGTTCCAGCCCCGAGATTCCGGGCGAGGAAGGCGATACGGTGATGCATGTGGCGGCGCCGGTATACGACCCGGCCGATGGCCGCACCCTGATCGGCGTGCTCAGCCTGGCCCAGCCCAACCGCAGCATCGATCCGTTCATCGCCGCCAGCCAGCGCGCCATCATCGAGCGCGGTGCCTGGCTCATCGGATTGTCGGCGCTGGTCGGCGTGCTGGTGACGATGTGGCTGACCACTGGCCTCGGCCAGCTCAGCCGCTATGCACGTGCGGTCAGCGCGGGCGAACCGGTGCCGCCGCCACGGCGTCGTCGTGACGAGATCGGCGATCTCGGCCAGGCGCTGGAAACGATGCGCCGCAAGCTCGAAGGCAAGGCCTACGTCGAGCAGTACGTGCAGTCGCTGACGCACGAGATGAAGAGCCCGCTGGCGGCGATCCGCGGTGCCGCCGAACTGCTGCAGGAGCCGCTGCCCGAAGCGGACCGCGTGCATTTCGCGCGCAGCATTGTCGATCAGCAGGAACGGCTGACCGAGACCATCGACAAGCTGCTGGCGCTGGCCGAAGTGGAACAGCACGGCTGGCTGCAGACCCGCGATCCGATCGCGCTGCAGGCATTGCTGGCCGATGCGGCCTCGGCCGCGCAGGTGCGCGCGCAGGCGGCCGGTGTGCGGGTCCACATCGGCAACGTGCCCGACCTGCGGGTGCAGGGCGACGGCTACCTGCTGCGGCAGGCGCTGCACAACCTGATCGACAACGCGATTGCCTTCTCGCCGTCCGGCGCGGAGATCGCGCTGCAGGCCGAGGTGGACGGGCAGGGCGTGCGCCTGCAGGTGGCCGACCGCGGCGCCGGCATCCCGGACTATGCGCGCGAACGGGTGTTCGAACGCTTCTATTCGCTGGCGCGGCCCGGCAGCGGGCGGCGCAGTTCCGGCCTGGGCCTGCCATTCGTGCAGGAAGTCGCGCGGCTGCACGATGGACGCGCCAGTGTCGACGTCCGCGAGGGCGGCGGCACCGTGGCCAGCCTGTGGCTGCCATCGGGTGCGCCGGGCCAGCGCCCGCGCCGCTGACTTCACACTCGCTTCAAATTCGCCACAAACCCTGCTCACCCCAGCGGTCCATCCTGCAGCCCTCTCCAACGAGGATGGACCATGAAATCCCTGAAGATGCTGCTGAGGTTCGCCATTGTCGGCGGGCTGATCCTGCTGCTGCTGGTGCCGCTGACCATGATCCGCGGGGTCATCAACGAGCGCAGCGCATACCGCGACGAGGCGTTCTCGCGGGTGGCCGACAGCCGCGCCGGTGCACAGCAGCTGGTGGGCCCGGTGCGGGTGGTGCCATGGGTGGAACGCAAGCAGGTTGAACTGGTCGACCCGCTGGGCGTCAAGAAGACCGAGATACAGGTCACCGAGGGGCACTGGCTGCAGATGCCGGCGTCGCTGGAGGTGGGCGGCGAGATGCTGCCGAGCCAGCGCGAAGTGGGCCTGTTCAAGGTGCCGGTGTACAGCTGGAACGGCCAGATGAAGGCGACCTTCGCCGCAGACGACTATCCGGTGAAGGCCGGCCGCAGTTACGGCCAGCCGTATGTCGCGGTTGGTGTATCCGATGTGCGGGGCCTGGTGGGTACGCCGAACCTGCGCGTGGATGGCAAGCAGCTGCGGTTGCTGCCGGGCGTTGGCGCGGCCAGCGAGGTGGGGCGAGGCCTGCACGCACCGGTGGCCGGTTTCGCTGCGGATCAGGGCGGCACGCTGGCTGCCAGCACGGTTGAACTGGAGCTGCGCCTGGATGGCAGCCGCATGCTGTCGGTGGTGCCGGTGGGCGATGACACCCACATCGCGCTGCGTTCGAGCTGGCCGCATCCGTCGTTCAGCGGTGCGTTCCTGCCCAATGAGCGACGCGTCGATGCGCAGGGCTTCGATGCACGCTGGGCGGTGTCCTCGCTGGCCTCCGATGCCCAGCGCCAGCTGCGCAATGATGGTGCGGTCGAATCGCAGGCGGTGACGGTGTCGCTGGTCGATCCGGTCGATACCTACACCCAGGCCGACCGTGCCTCGAAATACGGCGTGCTGTTCGTGCTGCTCACCTTCGTCGGCTTCATCCTGTTCGAGCTGATCAAGTCGCTGCGCATCCACCCGTTGCAGTACCTGATGGTGGGCCTGGCGCTGGCGATCTTCTTCCTGCTGCTGATCAGCCTGTCCGAGCACATCGCGTTCTGGAAGGCCTACCTGGTATCGGCCGTGGCCTGTATCGGCCTGCAGGCGGTGTACCTGGCCAATGTGCTGGGCCACTGGAAGCGCGGCCTCGGCTTCGCTGCGCTGCTGACCGTGCTGTACGGCGCGCTGTATGGCCTGCTGGTGTCGGAGAACAACGCGCTGTTGATGGGTTCGCTGCTGCTGTTCGTGATCCTGGCGCTGGCGATGTGGGTGACCCGCCGGGTCGACTGGTACGCGCTCGGCGCGGAACTGAAGTAAGGAGCAGGCCATGGGCTGGCGCCAGGGATTGCGGCAACGGGCACGGCAGGGCATTCCGGCCCTGCTGGAAGTGGATGCGCTGCTGCAGGCACATGGCGTGCTGGCGGCCCTGCCGGGGGCACGGATCGCCCCCGGCCTGGTCCGCTTCCAGCTGGCGGCGGTGACCTGCGAAGGATTGCAGGGGCAGGGATTGCGCTGGCTGCAGGGCGCGCGGCAGGGACGCGGCGCGGTGGCTGGCCGGGTGCCGCGCTACCGGCCATGGAAGGCCGGGGCGGAGGCGCTGGCCGAGATCGGTATCGGTGGCCTTCCGGATGACTGGCCGGCACACGCGGCGGTGTACGGCTGCAGCAGCATCGACCGGCGGCACTGGTTGCTGCTGCTGCCCGAGCGGGCGCAGTTGTGGCTGGGATGGAGTGGGTGATGTGGCGTGGCAGGTGCGAACCAACCACTCTCCTGTGGGTGCGAACCTTGGTTCGCACGCTTCCATCCCGCCCATGACCGATGGGACGGTATCCCCGCGCCCCCGCTGGCTAGACTCGACGAGTTGATGATCGAGCCGAAGGGCAGGGGTGCGATGTGTTGAAGTGGGGCATGCTGGCCGCAGCGCTGGCGATGGGTGGCAACGCAGGAGCGCAGCAGCGCGAGACGGTGGACCTGGACATGGTCAGCCGCATCCGCCAGGAGGCCTTCCACCGTTCGCAGGTGATGGACACCTTCAGCTATCTCACCGAGCGCATCGGCCCGCGCCTGACCAACTCGCCGGCCATGGGTCGCGCCAACGCCTGGACCCGCGGCAAGTTCAACGAATGGAAGCTGGACAACGTCCACGACGAGGCCTTCGACGACTTCGGGCGCGGCTGGGAGTTCACTTCGGCGAGCGTGGAGATGCTGGGCGACCGCGTGCAGCCGCTGCATGCACTGCCCAAGGCCTGGACGCCGGGCACCAAGGGGCCGGTTGAAGGCGAGCTGGTCCAGGTCGAGATCAAGAAGCCCGAAGACATCGAGAAGTACCGCGGCAAGCTGCGCGGCAAGATCCTGCTGCAGGGCGAGGCCCGCGAGTACAAGCGCGGCACCGAGGCGGATTCGCATCGCCACGACGCCACCTCGCTGGAAGGCCTGCAGGAGTTCACCCTGCCCAAGGACAAGGACGCCACCGCCGAGCGTGCCAAGCGGGTCAAGGAGTACCAGGAACGCCAGCAGCTGGCGACCAAGGTCAATGCGTTCTTCGTGGAAGAGGGCGCGCTGGCCTCGATCAGCATCAGCAGCTGGGACAACGGCATCATCCGGGTTGCCGGTGGTGGTTCGCGCAAGGCCGGTGAGTCGGTGGGCATCCCCGAGCTGGCGATGATCAGCGAACACTTCAACCCGCTGGTGCGCGCGCTGGAGGCCAAGCAGACGGTGCGCCTGCGCGTGGATGTGGCAGCACGCTTCACCGATGAGGCCGACCAGCCCGGTTACAACACGCTGGCCGAGATCCGTGGCAGCAGCAAGCCCGATGAAGTGGTGATGATCGGCGCGCACCTGGATTCCTGGCACAGCGGTACCGGTGCGGCCGACAACGCGGCTGGCGTGGCGGTGATGATGGAGGCGATGCGCATCCTCAAGGCCACCGGCGCCAAGCCCAGGCGCACCATCCGCGTGGCGCTGTGGAGCGGTGAGGAACAGGGCCTGATCGGCTCGCAGGCTTATGTGGCCAAGCACTTCGGTCGTTTCCCGGAACCCACCGACCCGGCGCAGAAGGCGCTGCCTGCCTCGCTGCGCGAGCCCACCGGCGCGCTGCAGAAGACCCGCGATTACAGCAGGTTCCAGGTCTACTTCAACATGGACAACGGCTCGGGCCGCTTCCGCGGCATCTATGCGCAGGAAAACCTGGCGGCGATGCCGATCTTCGAAGCCTGGCTGGCGCCGTTCCATGACGTGGGCGCCACCACCGTGGCCACCCGCAACACCGGCAGCACCGACCACATCAGCTTCGACCGCATCGGCCTGCCGGGCTTCCAGTTCATCCAGGACCGGCTGGACTACTTCACCAATGTCCACCACAGCCACCTGGACACCTGGGACCACGCCGAACCGGAAGACCTGAAGCAGGCCGCAGCCATCGTCGCCTCGTTCGCCTACAACGCCGCGATGCGCGAGCAGCCGTTCCCGCGCAAGGTGGAACCGTAAAAGGGGACGGAGGGGATTAAGTCGTTTCTCCCCTCCGTTTCCCGGTTGCAGGCCCAGCGGCTGGGCAATCGCGACTTAATCCCCTCCGTCCCCTTTTTTCCGTCGGGGGCGGCGGGCTGGTAAAATCGGGGGATTCCCGTTCCTCGAGCCGTCCATGACCTGCCGCACCCGCTTCGCCCCCAGTCCCACCGGCTACCTGCACATCGGTGGTGCCCGCACTGCGCTGTACTGCTGGCTGGAGGCCCGCCACCGTGGCGGCGAGTTCGTGCTGCGCATCGAGGACACCGACCGTGAGCGCAGCACCCAGGGCGCGATCGACGCCATCCTGGAGGCGATGGAGTGGCTGGGTCTGGACTATGACGAAGGCCCGATCTACCAGACCGACCGCGTCGCCCGTTACCTGGAAGTGGCCGAACAGCTGGTGGCCGACGGCAAGGCGTATTACGCATACGAGACCCGCGAAGAGCTGGACGCGATGCGCGAGGCCGCCATGGCCAGGCAGGAAAAGCCGCGCTACAACGGAGCCGCGCGTGACCTGGGCCTGCCGCGCAGGGATGATCCGAACCGCGTCATCCGCTTCAAGAACCCGCTGGAAGGTACGGTGGTGTTCGACGACCTGATCAAGGGCCGCATCGAGATCGCCAACAGCGAGCTGGATGACATGGTCATCTTCCGCCCGGACGGCTACCCCACCTACAACTTCGCGGTGGTGGTGGACGACTGGGACATGGGCATCACCGAGGTCATCCGCGGCGACGACCACATCAACAACACCCCGCGCCAGATCAACCTGTACGAAGGCATCGGCGCGCCGGTGCCGAAGTTCGGCCACATGCCGATGATCCTGGACGAGCAGGGCGCCAAGCTGTCCAAGCGCACCGGCGCGGCCGACGTGATGCAGTACAAGGACGCCGGCTACCTGCCGGACGCACTGCTGAGCTATTTGGCCCGCCTGGGCTGGTCGCACGGTGACCAGGAGCTGTTCAGCCGCCAGGAACTGATCGATCTGTTCGACGTGAAGGACTGCAATTCCAAGGCCTCGCGCCTGGACATGGCCAAGCTGGGCTGGGTCAACCAGCACTTCCTGAAGACCGAGGACGTGTCCGCGATCGTGCCGCACCTGGTCTACCAGCTGCAGAAGCTGGGCCTGGACGTGGCCGCTGGCCCGGCCCCGGAGGACGTGGTGATCGCCCTGCGTGAACGCGTGCAGACCCTGAAGGAAATGGCCGAGAAGGCCGTGGTCTGGTACCAGCCGCTGACCGAGTACGACGAAGCAGCGGTGGCCAAGCACTTCAAGGCCGGTGCCGAGGTGGCGCTGGGCAAGGCCCGCGAGCTGCTGGCCGCCCTGCCGGAATGGACCGCCGAGTCGGTGGGCGTCGCCCTGCACGACGCGGCCGCAGCGCTGGAAATCGGCATGGGCAAGGTTGCCCAGCCGCTGCGCGTGGCCATCACCGGCACCCAGGTCAGTCCTGACATTTCCCATACCGTATACCTGGCCGGCCGCGAGCAGGCCTTGAAACGCATTGATGTGGCCATCACCAAGGTAGCAACGGCCTGAGGCATCCTTGCCAGGCCCGAACCGGAGAACACGCATGCCCGCCAAGACCGCCACTGCCTGTACCGCCCCGCACCACCACGTCCACGACGCATCGGATTTCGTGGCGGTGGTCGAGCGCGTCTCGCGCGAACGCGGGCTGCGCCTGACCCCGATCCGCGCCAACGTGCTGAAGCTGATCGCCGAGGCCGGCAAGCCGGTCAAGGCCTACGAGCTGCTGGAGTGGGTGCGCAACGGCAAGGGCGTGGGTGCTGACGCCCCGCCCACCGTGTACCGCGCCCTCGACTTCCTGATGGCCAATGGCTTCGTGCACAAGCTGGAATCGGTGAATGCCTTCGTGGCCTGCCACCATCCCAGCAGCGCCGCGCATTCGGTGCCGTTCCTGATCTGCAACAGCTGCCACAGCGCGGTGGAGCTGGAAGACCGCGAGATCGTCACCCAGCTGGAGAAGCGCGCCAAGGAGCTGGGTTTCCAGCCGCAGGCGCAGACCCTGGAAGTGCACGGGCTCTGCGCGCGCTGCGCGGGTTGATCGTGTCGGCGGTAGAGTCGGTCGGCGGTAGAGTCGACTGTTAGTCGACTGCTCTTCCGTGAAGCCCACGAGTACCCCGCGCTGCGCGATAGTCGACTAACAGTCGACTCTACCCAGCCGAGTCCTGCAGGGTCGCGCCCTAGTCCATGGGCTTGCTTGCCGTATCCACCCGCACAATCACCGACATGCCGGGCCGCAGCTGCTTTGCCAGCTTCTGATCCCTGTTGATCGATATCCGCACCGGCAGCCGCTGCACCACCTTGGTGAAATTGCCGCTGGCGTTGTCCGGGCGCAGCACGCTGAACTCCGACCCGGTGGCGGGCGCGATCTCCTGCACGCGGCCCCGCAGCACCTGGCCCTGGAACGCGTCCACCGAGAACGTGGCCGGCTGGCCGATCGCCATCCCCCAGGTCTGGCCTTCCTTGTAGTTGGCCACCACCCACAGCGTGTCAGGTACCAGGAACAGCAGCTGCGAACCGGCGGCAACGTACTGGCCCACGCGTACGCTGGCTTCGCTGATCTGGCCGTCGCGTGGTGCGTGGATCACCGTGTTGGCCAGATCGATGCGCGCCAGTTCCAGCTGCGCCTGCGCGCTCTCCACCTGGGCCTCGAGGCTCTTGCGCGCTACCTGGGTCGATACCAGGGTCTCCTCGGCGATGCGGATCTGCGCCTGCGACTGCTGTACGCTGGCCTGCGCCGAGGCCTGCGCGGTGCGGAACTTGTCGCGATCGTTGATCGATACCAGCTGCTGCGCGGCCAGTTCCTCGTAGCGCTTGGTCTCGTTGCGTGAGCGTTGCAGCTCCGCCTGCCCGGCCGACAACGTGGCGCGGGCGGAGGCAATCTGCGCACGGTTCTGCGCCTGCGACTGGTCCGAGTTGGCAAGGGCCGCGCGTGCGCTGTCCAGCGTCGCCTGCGCCTGGGCGACCCGCTGCGCATAGATGCGGTCATCGATGCGCAGCAGCGGCTCGCCTTCCTTCACGTGCTGGAAGTCCTTCACCAGCACCTCGGTCACATAGCCGTTGACCTGTGGCGCCATCACCGTGATCTGTCCGCGCACATACGCGTTGTCGGTCACCATCACGCTGCTGGTGAACGGCCACAGGTGCCAGGCGCGCAGGATCAGCGCAATGCCCAGCAGGGCCACCACCACCATCACCACTACGCTGCGCGCGCTGGGCTTGAGGTACTTCGGCGCGACAGCGGGTTCTACCGGCGTAGGGGCAGGCGCCGCGTCGGTCGGCGGCGGTGGGGTTACGTTGTCGGCGTCGTCGGGTCGGGGCGGGACGGGAGGCATGGTCGAGAACTCAGCGGGGCGCGGCCGGCGTGGCCACAGCGGGGGAAGTGGGGTGGCGCTTGCGCCATTGCTTGAGCACGGCGGTGCGCAGCGACAGCAGCAGCAACCAGCACAGGAAGCCGATGGCCAACCAACCGCTCAGCGTGAACACATCATTGAAGCCGCGTACGTTGGCTTCGCGGCGCGTCGTCTGCGCCAACTGCGCGCTGCCCTGCGCGCTGCGCAGCACCGGATCGGTGATCTGGGCGACGTACAGCTGCTGTTGGATGCGCAGGCGCTGTGCCACCACCGGGTCGGCTGGGTCGAGCTGGCTGGTCAGCGCGCTGGAATACAGCTGCTCGCGATGCAGCTGGAAGGTCCCCAGCACGGCCGAGCCGGCCAGGCCGCCCAGCGTCTGCGTGATCGACAGCGTCACCAGGAAGGTGATCATGTGGTCCACGCCCTGTTTCAGCGCGGCGGAAATGCCGAGCATGATCAACGGGCCCATGAACATGCCGGCACCGACCGAGGCCAGGAACTGGCTGGCGTAGAAGTCGTGCGGCCGATCCATGCTGGTGCGGTGCTGGTCGAAGAACGCGGCGGCGCCCAGCAGCAGGATCGCCATCAGCAGCTGCGGGATCAGCCGTTTGGGCCCGAAGGTCAGTGCAGTGCCGGCGATACCGGTGATCACGCCGGCAAGAATCACCACGAACAGCGGCCGCAACTGATCAGGGCCCATGCCGAGCGTGCGCATCAGGTTGACCACGCCGTAGGACTGCTCGGTGGTCAGGAAGCGGATCAGGAAGGCGCCGACGATGAAATGCAGTACGGGCAGGCTGGCCAGCCAGCGTGTCTGCAGCAGCGGATTGCGCCGGTAGTGCTCGATGATGAAGGCGGTGGTGGACAGCACGATCGAGGCGACCAGGGCCCAGCCCAGCCACGGCGTGTTGAGCCACCAGCGGGTGTAGCCCTGCGCCAGCACGATCACCAGCAGCGCGACGGCCGGTGCGAGCAGGGCAAAGGTGAGGAAGTCCAGCGGTTCGAAGGCCTTCACCTGGATGCCGGGCGGCAGCTTCAGCACCACCACTGCCGCGAACGCGCACAGTGCCAGCCCGGCTTCGAATGAGTAGAGCTGATGCCATTGGCCGGTATCGACCAGGCCTGGTGAAACGATCCAGGCGATCGGCACCGCCAGCTGCGAGAGGCCGACGCCGACCACCAGCAGGTTGCCGGTAAAGCGGCGCGGCAGCGCCTGCAGCATGTACAGCGTGCCCAGTGTCGAACAGGCCGCACCCGCGAAGCCGCTGGCGGCGCGGGTCAGCATCGTGGTCTCGAAGCTGCCGACGAACAGGTGCAGTACCGCCAGCGCTGCGTACAGGCCCAGCCCGATCTCGGCGAACAGGCGGATGCCGTACTGCTGGCGGAACTTGAAGGCCAACAGGTTGGCGGTGACATTCACCATCGCATATGCGGCCACCAGCCAGCTGCCCTGGGTCGGGGTCAGTGCCAGCTGGCCCTGCAGGAACGGCAGGTTGGCGGTGACCAGCGCATTGCCGAGGCCGCCGGTGATCGCCACCAGCAGTGATACCAGCGCATAGGCCGCGCGCCGATACGGCGGGTGCCAGGGCATCGATGCCGAACCGGGCATGGTCGGCTTTTCGTGCTCCTCCCAATCCGGAACCGGCTTCAGATACGGCTGGACCATCAACGGGCCTCGTTGGCAGCTCCCTGGAGACCCCCACGCAGCAGCTGCAGGGCGCGCCCGGCCAACTGAGCACGCTCGTCGCGGGTCTTGCCGCGCAGGGCCGCACCCAGCATGCCCGAGATCAGTGAAATATCCGTCTTTTCCAGGTCGGCACGGCACAGCCCGGCGGCCTTGGCGCGCGCGATCGGTTCCTCCAGCAGGTCGCGCACGGTCTCGCGCGCGGCGCGCATGGACGGCACGTCCGAATCGACCGCACGCCAGTAATCGGCCAATGCCGGCGAATCAATGATGCGCTGGGCCATGCCTTCGAACACCTCGAACAGGGCGTCGTCGCGGTCACCGAGCTGTTCGACCTGGCGCCGGATGCGGTCGACCGTGCGCTGCAGCAGCGCCTGGATCAGTGCGGTGCGGTCGGGGAAGTTGCGGTACAGGGTGGCGCGGCCTACCTGGGCGCGTTCGACCACCAGGTCCAGCGGGGCGGTGACACCGTGTTGGCCGAACACATGATCGGCGGCGTCGAGGATGAGGGCACGGCGGGCGGCGGCATCGGCACGTTGGGCAGTCATGGAATTATTTTCGGACAAAAATGTCCGATTGGCGAGACATTGGGTGACGGGATTGTCCGCTTGTTGTGGTACGCACATCTTTGTGACGAATGTGTGATGGCGTGGGTCGAAATGAAAACGGGGCCCGAAGGCCCCCGTGGAATGGCGTGGGGGGCAGAGCCCTTTCCTTCGAAGAGGGCTGCGACCCCGCCGTGCGTGATCAGAAGAACGCGCGGATGCCGAATGCGACACCACGGCCTGGCAGCGGCGAGTAGTCGCGCAGCAGCGAGGTATGCGGACGCACTTCGCGGTTGGTCAGGTTGCTGCCATCCAGGAACACCTCGTAGCTGTTGCTGGCGTTGCGATCCCAGCGGTAGGCCAGGTGCGCGTCGACCAGGGTGTAGCCGTCGCTCGGGGCTTCGTTCTGGGCGACGTCCTTCTGGCGGCTGTAGCGCACCGCACCGACCGAGGCGCGCCAGCCGTCCTTCGACCAGCGCAGGTCGGCGCCGACGCGGGCCGGGGCAATACGCGGCAGGTAGCCGGTGTTGGCCAGTTCCACGTTGTAATTGTGGTTGTGGTCGCCGTGCGGCACGGCGATGTCGAGGTTGCGGCTGCCGCTGCCATCCAGCTTGGCCTTCACGTAGTCACCGAACAGGCGCAGATCCCAGTCACCGGCGCCACCCTCGAACAGGTGCACCAGCGCTTCGGCCTCGGCACCGCGGAACACCGCGTCCTGCTGGGTCCAGGTGCGCACCGGCAGGCCCTCGGTGATGCCGGTGTCGGCCAGGTAGATGAAGTCCTTGAACCTGGTCTGGTAGACCGACGCGGAGAAGTCCAGGCGCTCGCTGTGGGTGTGGATACCCAGTTCCACGCGCTGGCCGCGCTCGGTCTTCAGGTTGGCGTCGCCGATTTCCAGCGAACGGGTGGCGATGTGCGCGCCGGCGGCATACAGCTCTTCGTTGGTCGGTGCACGCTCGGAGCTGTCCACGCCGATGCGCAGGTCAACGGCATCGTTGAGCTTCCAGATACCAGCGGCAGACAGGTTGGTGGCGCCGAACGTGCGGCGGCGGTAGTCACCGCTCGGGTCCAGCTTGACCTGATCGTGGCGGCCGCCCAGTTCCAGCTTGAACGGGCCGAACTGCTTTTCCTGCAGCACGAACAGGCCGATGTTCTTCGTGCCGGTATCCGGAACGAACGCCTCTTCGCCCTTGGCACCGAAATCACTGTTGCCGAACTGCAGGCCGAAGGCGCCGTCCCAGCCGCCGATCTGCTGCTGCACCGCTTCCAGGCGCGCTTCGATGCCGCGGTTGGTGAAGCGGGTGGACGGCGTGCCGGCCTCCAGCTCTACGTGCTCGTAGTCGGTGTAGGCCACGCGTGCGTTGATGTTCTTCAGGAACGAGACCGGGTTGTAGATGCCGGCCTTGGTTTCGAAGCGGTTCTGCACCATGTCGATGCGCACGTCGTGCTCGTCGCCGCCTTCCTCTTCGTCGCCATGGTCGTGACCGTGGTCATGGCCATGATCGTCACCATCGGCGTGCACGTGCGCGCCATTGGGAATGCCGTAGTTGGTGCGGTAGGTACTGGCCGATACGCCGAAGTAGCCGCCGTCGCCCAGCCACGTTGCGCCGACGCCACCGGCGCGGGTGCGGATCGAGCTGTTGTCGAGGCGGCCGCGGCGCGGTTCTTCGCCTTCCTCGCTCGCGTGGTCATGGTCGTGGTCGTCGTGGTGGTCTTCAAGGCTGTCGATCACCGCGTAACCGGGAATGCGGTAGTCGTCGCCGTTGCGGACCAGGCCATCCACATGCAGCACGACGTTGCCGCTGACGCCATCGAGGCGGAACATGCCGCTGCGCTCGTTGTTCACCGAATTGCCGCGCAGTTCGGCACGACCGCTGAGCGGCCGCTCAGGCAGCTCGCGCGCGATGCGCCCGTCGACCACATTGACCGCACCACCAATGGCGCCGCTGCCGAACAGCAGCGTGGCCGGGCCCTTCAGTACTTCGATCTGGTCGGCCAGGAACGGTTCGATGCTGGTGGCGTGGTCGGCGCTGACCGTGGACGCATCCATGTTGCCCATGCCGTTGGACAGCACGGCCACGCGCGGGCCTTCCTGGCCACGGATGATCGGGCGGCCGACGCCGGGGCCGAAGAAGGTGCTCTGCACGCCGGGCAGCTTGGCCACGGTATCGCCGAGGGTGCCAGCCTTCTGCTCGTCCAGGCGTTCACCGGCCAGCACCTCCACCGGGCGCGCCAGCGATTCGGCATCACCCTGCAATGGCGACGCGGTGACCTGCACCGACGACAGCTCGGTCAGGTGGCGGTCACGATGGGCGGTGTCCTGGCCGGCTGCAAAGGCGACGGACGGCAGCAGGGCGGCGAGCGCCAGGGCCAGGGAATGCGGCTTGAGCCGAGGGATGTGGGCGGGCATGGACGGGTCCTTTGTTACAATGTATCAATCGCGGGGCGCACGAATCCCGTCGATGGGACAGGGGGAGGGAAACCGTGCGGGTCGGAGAGGGATGTTATATTATTCCATAACGATTCGCCGACCCTGCTGGAAGTCATGTCCCTGTCCTCACGCCTGCGCCACCTGCTCGACCGTTTCGGCGCCACTGGTTCGATGCTGTGCGCGGTGCACTGCGCGGTGATCCCGGTGCTGCTGGCCGCAGCGCCTTCATTGGGTCTGTCGTTCTGGCTGAGCGACGGCGTGGAACAGGCGCTGGTGGTGTTCGTGACCCTGCTGGGGTTGTTCAGCCTGGTCTGGGGCTACCGCCGGCACGGTGCGCTGCGTGCGCTGGGCTTCCTGGTTCCCGGCCTGGTCGCGTTGTGGGCCGGCGTGCTGTATGACCCGCTGCACCACAATGCGGTGCCGCACGCGGTGGTGATGACCATCGGTGGCCTGCTGGTGGGTGTGGCCCATCTGGTCAACCTGCGCCTCAACCACGGTCACGTGCACGACGCCAGCTGCGCGCACTAGGCGCTCCGTGATAGGATTTTCGATCGTGCGCGGGGGCGCCCAGCAAGGCGGCCCCGCCGAACCCGTGTCAGTACGGGGTAACCAGATTTCACATTTGAGGAGTTGAAGACATGGGTAAGGGTGACCGCAAGACCGCCAAGGGCAAGCGCTACAACGCCAGCTATGGCAACGCCCGTTCGCACACCGCCAGCAAGGTCGCCGTAGGCGCCGCCGCTCCGGTTGCCAAGAAGACCGTGGCCAAGGCTCCGGCGAAGAAGGCTGTGGCGAAGAAGGCCGTCGCCAAGGCCTGATCCGGTCGAGCGACCGGTTCAATGAAAAACGCGGCGCCTGGCGCCGCGTTTTTTTATGCCTGTCCGGTGAGCCGAGCGTGGGTTCGGCTCTACAACCGCATCAGCGCAGTGTCTTCTTCAGCGTTTCCGGATTGCCATCGTTCGGCGCGGCCGGTACCTGCAGCAGGTGGGCCAGCAGCGGATAGACATCGACGTTGTCGAAGCCATCGATCACCAGGCCCTGGCGGAACGACGGACCGCCGGCCACGAACACTGCGCGCATGGAAGGCAGTGCGTTGTCGTAGCCATGCGAACCTCGATCCTGCTTCGCACGCTTGGCGATCTTTTCCTGGTGCAGGGCATCCCAGCCTTCATCCATGACACAGACGATGGCCGGAACCCGCGGATGCGTGCCGTAGTGCCAGCGTGCCGGCAGGTTCTCCTTCTTCCAGCATTCGTAGTGCGCGTGGCGTCCGAGCAGGGCGCGTTCGGCTTCCGCTTCGCGGCCGGCGACCGGCGCAAAACCCACTGACTGGCCTTGGCTGATATTGCGTGCAATGGCCGGGTCGGCCATCGACTCGGTGGCGATCACGTTGCCGTCGGCGACGCTGGCCATGCCGTGGTCGGACACGACGATCACGTTGGTGGTCTTGGCTAGATCGCGCTGCTGCAGCCCGTCGAGCACCTGGCCGACGATCTGGTCGGCGCGCACGATGGCGTCGGCGTACTGCTTCGACCCGGGGCCGTAGTTGTGGCCGGCCTTGTCCACGTGTTCCATGTACAGCGTGGTGAGGCGCGGTGCATCAGCATCGGTCCGCGCCAGCCAGTCGAGCACGATGCCGGCCCGCTGCTCCAGCGGTTCCTTGCCGTCGTATACGCGCCACTTGCTGGGGCGCACGCCGCGGATTTCAGACTCACTGCCCGGCCACGCCGTGGTGGCCGAACGTACGCCAGCGTTCTCGGCACTGACCCAGATCGGTTCGCCACCCCACCAGCCGCTGGTGGTGACCGCGTCGCGGTTGCTCAGTTCGAAACGGCCCAGGGTTGCATCGTCCATGCTGTTGTTGACGATGCCGTGGTGGTCCGGACGAAGGCCGGTGACGATGGTGTAGTGGTTGGGGAAGGTCAGCGACGGATAGGACGGCGTCATCCAGCGTGCACGCACGCCGCCGTCGATCAGTCGCTGCAGGTTCGGAGTGAGCCCACGGTCCAGCGCATCGGCGCGCAGGCCGTCGATGGAGATCAGCAGCAGCTTCGGAGGCGAAGCCGCAGCGGCGGAACCGGGAACGGAGGCGGAAGGGGCGGGCGCGGTGGTGCAGGCCGCCAATGGCAGCAACAGCGCCAGCGCGCAGGTCAGGCGTACGGAAGTCATCCACGCATGATAAGCCCGCGCAATGACGCGCCCAAGACACGGCGCGCTATCGCGCGCCGTGTCCGCGCATTTTTCCTTATCCCCGCGCCTGTCGGCGCGCCCCCTTCAACAGGAAGGGGGCTTTTCTCCAGACATGTCCCTGATGATTCCATCCACGCATGGCGTGGATCTACCGTGTCGACCAAGGTCGACACCTACCAACAGTTGCGCAGTGCGCCGTCCCGACAGATCGCAGGAATCTGTCGAAGGCGGGGTGGGTCCGGTTGCGGGGGTGTCCGCGGCATGGATGCCGCGGCCAAGCCCCCAAGGACGGGTTGACGGCGTCCCCCGCAGCTGGACCCACCACGCCATGCTTCGGAATGTTGCTGTTGCTTCGGCCGTTGCGGTTGCCTCTGCGGGTGCCGGGCGCAGCCCGGCCAGCCCTCTCAGGTGAACAGCGGGGCCTGGCGTTGTTCCAGCCGCAGCAGCGCGGCCTTGGTTTCCAGCCCGCCGCCGAAACCGGTCAATGCGCCGTTGCTGCCGATCACGCGATGGCAGGGCAGGATGATCGGCAGCGGATTGCGCCCGTTGGCCGCGCCGACCGCGCGGGTCGCACTGGGCTGGCCAAGGTGCTGCGCCAGCTGCAGGTAACTCCAGGTCTGGCCGAACGGAATCAGTGCCAGCGCCTGCCATACGCGCAGCTGGAACGGCGTGCCACGTGGCGCCAGCACAAGGTCGAAGCTGTTGCGCTCGCCGCGCAGGAACTGCAGCAGCTGTTCGCGTGCTTCCGGCAGGGCATCCGGTGCGTAGTGCCAGTCGTCGCGTCCGCGTGCCGGATGGCGATTTTCCGGGAACAGCACATGTGACAGGCCACGCTCATCACCGGCGATGGTCAGCACGCCGATGGGGCTGTCGAAGCGATCAAACAACAGGGTCATGTCGGTTCTCCAACGAACGTGCCGGACAGGTGCCACAGGTGCAGCACGGCGTAGGCGCGCCACGGGCGCCACGGTTGCGAGCGCGCTTCAGTTGCACGTTCGCTCAGGCGCTGGCCCTGTGCGTGGCCGAGCACCTGCTGCAGCACCAGGTCGCCGGCGGGGAAGGCATCGGGCTGGCCGAGCCCGCGCAGGGCGATGTACTGCGCGGTCCACGGGCCGATGCCGGGCAATGCCACGCAGCGCGCAACAAAGTCTTCCAGGGCCTGCCCGGGTCCGAAGTCGAGCTGGCCGCTGGCACATGCAGCAGCCAGCGCACGCACCGTGGCGGCGCGGCTGCGCGGCAGGCCGATCGATTCCAGCGGCGCCTCGGCCAGCACCTCGGGCGCTGGGAACTGGCGATCGAACTCGGACGGCATGCCCGGCAGATGCGCCCCATACGCATCCACCAGACGCCGCGCAAAGGTAGTGGCGGCGGCGACGCTGACCTGCTGGCCGAGCACGGCGCGTACGCCGACCTCGAAGCCATCCCAGCCGCCCGGAACGCGCAGCCCCGGGCGTTCGGCGATTCCGCGTGCCAGCAGCGGTTCCTCGCCCAGGGCGGCATGGACCTGTTGCAGGTCGGCGTCCAGATCGAACACACGACGCACACGGCGCACGATGTCGGGGATCAGGCGCGGGTCGACCGCACCCAGCTGCAGACGCAGTTCCGGGCGCTTCGGGTCGGCGGTGACGCGCAGCAGGGTGGGGCGCTCGGGTGTGCCGAGCACGCGCTGGTAGCTGTCTTCGCCGATCAGTTCGATGCCAGGCAGGCTGCGCTTGCGCAGGAAGGCCAGCATGCGCGGGAAGTCCAACGGTGGGCGGTACACGAGCCGCAGTACCAGGCCGCCGTCATCGGCGGCAAGCGGCTGGTGCTGGCGACGCAGCGCCGTCGGTGCCATGCCGCAGCCCTGCAGGAAGGCGGTATTGAAGCGGCGCAGACTGTTGTAGCCGGCGGCCAGCGCAACATCGGTCACCGGCAGCGTGGTTTCGGTCAGCAGTTGCTTGGCCAGCAGCAGGCGGTGGGTGGCATGGATCTGCCCGGGTGTTGCGCCGAGATGTTCGACGAACAGGCGCTGCAGCTGGCGCGCGCTGAGGCCGATCTTCTGCGCGAGGTCTGCAACGGGCTGCTCCTGCAGGAAGCCGCCGTGGATGATGGCGAGGGCGCGCTGCACGGTCTGCCCGGCCAGTGCCTGCTGGGCCTGCGGTGCCAGTTCGGGGCGGCAGCGCAGGCACGGCCGGTAGCCGGCGGCGGCGGCTGCAGCGGCGGTCGGGTAGTAGGTGATGTTGCGTGGCTTCGGCGGCGGCGCCGGGCAGACGGGGCGGCAATAGATGCCGGTGCTGCGCACGGCGGTGAAGAAAACGCCGTCGAAGCGTGCGTCACGGGCCAGGCGGGCGCGGTCGCAGGCGGCGGTGTCGAGGGCGAGGGCGGTGTCCATGGCGCCAGTCTAGGCCTCTGGCGACGGCGATACTCGCCACATTCGGACATGGATGCTGAAGGGGGTTGGGCAGGGCTGCGCCCGGCACCCGTGGTAGTGCCGGCCGCTGGCCGGCAACGGCAACAGCAGAAGCTGGTTTCCTGCGGCAGGGCGGGGCGGGTCCGGTTGCAGGGGACGCTGCAGGTACCCCTCCGGGGCCCGGCCCAGCCGCTGGCGGCTGTGCGTTCGGGCGCTTGCGAAGCAGTGCTTCGCAAGCAAAGCGCCCTCACCCATGTAAGCTCGGTCGCCGCTTGCTCGTGTGCGCTGTCCTGCGCACACGGCAAGACCGGGGTTGGGCGTCCTGCCCAACCCGCCCGAGGCATGCCTCGGGCCCATGGCGCTCACGCCCCTGCAACCGGACCCACCCCGCCTTCGAGAGGTTCCTGCGACATGTCTTGCGGGCGTTCTGCGCTGCTGTTGGTGGGTGTCGACCTTGGTCGACACGCTTTTCCCAAGGGTCAGAAGGGGTTCAGTGCCACGCGCTGAATGCGTGCCCCGGACGGGTAGACTGTGACTCTTGCTCACGTGAAGACTGGTTGCCCGATGTCCGCCAAACTCCGCTGGTTGCCCCTGTTGTGCCTGGCCCTGGCGGGCTGCAGCCAGCTGGAGAATCCGGGCAATGTGACCGCCGCCGACAAGGCCGCGCGGGCGCCGGCCAGCGATGGCGAGAACATGGTGTCGATCAATGCGGCTGACGCACCGCCACCGCCGGCGCCGCCGCGCAGCCGGGCGGATCGGCCGTGGCCGCAGGCGCAGTTGGAGAATGGCCGCGCCTGGGTCAGCTGCAGTACCGAGTACGCCGGTGAGGCGGGCGATGGCGTCGAGCTGGAGGGCCTGCAGCGCGAACAGATCACCCAGGCGCTGACGCCGTGTGCGGAACGTGGCCTGATGCGCGTGCGTTACGCCGGCAAGATCAATCCGGGCTTTGCCGAGATGATGTGGCGGTTGGCCGTGGTCGCTGACGAGCAGAAGATCCACAAGCGCATCCTCGATCTGGATTCCAGCGGCGGCCAGGTGGAATCGGCGATCGTCGCCGGTGACAGCATCGGTGAGTCCGGCTGGACCATCTGGGTGCGCGAAGGCTCGATCTGCCACAGCGCCTGCGTGTTCGTGCTGGCCGCCGGTGACAACCGCCTGCTGTCGGGCAAGGTCGGCATCCACCGCATGATGCGGATCAGCTCCAAGGCCACCTCGCGCGCGGAACTCAACCGCGAGCTGCACGAGGTCTACGACAACGTGAAGGACTACCTGCAGCGCAACGGCGTGGCGGTGGGTGTGGCCGATCTGATGATGACCGTGCCCAACCGCAGCCTGCGCCTGCTGACGCAGGATGAGCTGCGCCAGTACGGCCTGGACGGCACCAACGCGGTGCAGGACGATCTGGAACGGATCAAGCAGATGCGGGCCTGTGGTGATGACTTCGTGCAACGCAAGGACGCGTTCCTGATTGCCTTCGACCAGCAGTGCAAGCGCGAAGGCGCCGACATGGAATCGATCAACAGCTGCGGCCAGGCGCTGAAGCAGCGCTTCGGTTTCCCGGACGCGGTGTGCCCGGAAGAAAGCCCACTGTCGGAGATCGATGTGGCAACGCTGCCACCGGCACCGTCGGAGCCGCCGCCGGTGGCCGAACAGGCGCCAGTGAACACCGCCGCGCCCGCCGCGCAGGCTGATGCGGCTGCGGTGGAGGGCAACGCCCCGGCACGCTGACGGCATAGTCACCGCGCTGGCGTAGACTGCGGTTCTCTCCAGAAAACCGGCGGTGTCCATGAAGCGTGTGCTCCTGCTGCTGTCCCTGCTGCCCCTGACCGCATTGGCGCAGGCACCTGCGCCGGCCACGCCTGCACCGGCTCCGGCACGCCCGGCCCCGGCCTCGCCAGCGGCTGCGAAGCCAGCCACCGCCGGTGCCCCGGCGTTGACTGCTGCACAGCAGGCCCAGGTGCAGAAACAGGATGCCGAGATGGGCGCTGCTGCACTGAAAGCCGCGCAGCTGGTCGATGCCAACCGCGCCGGCGAACTGTGGGATGGCGCCTCCGCCGTCGCGCGCCGTGCAGTACCGAAGGCCGCATTCGTCAGCCAGCTGACCACCGAGCGCACGCGCCTGGGTGCGCTGGCCGGGCGTGGCCAGCCCACCATCACCCGGGTCAAGTACAGCGCAGGTGCCGCAGTGCCGGAAGGGCTGTACATCAACGTCAGTTTCCCGACCCGTTTCGCCAACAGCGCGCAGCCGGTGCGCGAGCTGGTCTCGTTCCGTTTCGACGAGGACCAGGTGTGGCGTCTGGCCGGTTACAGCCTGCGTGCGTCGGCACCCTGAGGAGATGAATGATGGCAACTGAATTGACGATGCTGGCCTGGTCGACCGTGCTCGGCTTCGTTTACATCTTCGCTACCTCCACCGTGGTCACCCGCGAGCGCGGGATGAAGTGGAATGCCTCGGCACGCGATGGCGACGCAAAGCCGGTCAGCCCACTGGCCGGGCGCCTGCAGCGTGCGCAGGCCAATTTCCTGGAGACGTTCCCGTTCTTCGCCGCCGCCGCCATCGCGGTGGTCGTGGCCGGTCGCGGCAACGACACCACTGCACTGGCGGCGCAGGCCTACTTCTGGGCGCGTGTGGTCTATCTGCCCCTGTACGCCGCAGGCGTGCCCTACGTGCGCAGCCTGGTGTGGCTGGTGTCGCTGCTGTCGATCCTGGCGCTGGTGTTCGCACTTCTGTAAGTCGGCCTGATCCAGATCAAGGCCGCTCAGGTGCGCGGCGCTATGCTGGCGCGGACTGAATCAACGGCAGGAGGCGCGCATGCGCAGGATGGACGTGGTGGTGGTCGGCGCCGGACCGGCAGGTCTGTGCTTCGCGCGCGCGCTGGCCGGCAGCGGGCTGCAGGTCGGGCTGGTCGAAGTGCAGCCGCGCCAGGCCCTGGCCGAGGCCGCCTTCGATGGCAGGGAGATCGCGTTGACCCATGCCTCCCGGCAGAGCATGGAGCAGCTGGGTCTGTGGCAGCGCCTGCCGCAGGCCGAAGTCGCTGAACTGCGCGATGCCAAGGTGATGAACGGCGGCTCGCCGTTCGCGCTGACCTTCGCCAGCAGCCAGGTCGACGGCCAGCCGCTGGGCTGGCTGGTACCCAACCATCTGATCCGCCGTGCCGCATGGGATGCGGTGCAGGGCCAGGACGGCGTGGAACTGTTCGACGGGCGCAAGGTGCAGGGCGTGCAAGCCGATGCACAGGGCCATGTGGTCAAACTCGATGACGGCAGCCAACTGCATGCGCGGCTGCTGGTGGCCGCTGACAGCCGCTTCTCCGCCACCCGCCGCATGCTCGGCATCGGTGCGCAGATGCGCGACTTCGGCAAGTCGATGCTGGTGTGCCGCATGCAGGTCGAGCGCGACCATCGCCACACTGCCTGGGAATGGTTCGGCTACGGCCGCACGATGGCGCTGCTGCCGCTCAACGAGGGCCAGGCATCGGCGGTGATCACGCTGCCGCCGCGGCAGATCGAGGCGCTGCTGGCGATGGACGAGGTGGCCTTCGGCGAGGCCATCAGTGCTTGCTTCGAACATCGGCTGGGCCGGATGCAGCCGGTGGCCACGCCGCAGGCGTATCCGCTGGTGGGTGTGTACGCGCACCGTTTTGTTGGCGAGCGTTCGGCGCTGATCGGCGATGCCGCCGTCGGCATGCACCCGGTCACCGCGCATGGATTCAACCTGGGCCTGGCCAGCGCACAGCGGCTGGCGCAGGGCCTCGTCGCGCAGCAGCGTCGCGGTGCCGACATTGCCGCCGCCGGCATGCTGGCCGGCTACCAGCGGGGTCATCGGCTGGCGTCGCGGCCGCTGTACGAGGCCACCAATGCGATCGCCAGCCTGTACACCGACGATCGCCGCCCCGCGCGGCTGCTGCGGGCGGCCGGCCTGCGCCTGGCGCAGGGGGTGGCACCGTTCAGGCAGCTGATTGCCTCGCACCTGACCCAGCGCGTAGCCTGAGCAGCCTCACATCAGCCGGCGGCCAGCACCCGGATCTGGCTGTCGGCGAACTCGACCACCTGGCCTGCGCGGATCTTGCAGGCCTTGCGCAGTTCGACTTCGCCGTCGACCCGCACCAGGCCTTCGCTGATGACCATCTTGGCTTCGCCGCCGCTGGTGACCAGGTCGGCCAGCTTGAGCAGCTGCTTGAGTTCGACGTAGTCGCCGTCGAGGTCGAATTCGAGAATCTGCATGGAGCGGGGTTCCTGGGAAGAGGGGCGCAGGCCAGCGGCCGGGCCGGGAAGAGGGCGCGTATTGTGCGCCAGCACGGGGCATGACGGCACGCGCACGGAAAGCTGTACGCCTCGTTCAGGATCAATGCGGTATCATCCCGCTCTGAGCGAGTGAAATCTCCTCCGACCGAGCAGCGCCAGGGCACGCGATAAGAAGGGCGCCCAAAGCGCGGACCATCCCTTTTTTTATCGCACTGCCAGGAAGACGGCAGTGCCTTCGGAGTTCCCCATGTCCCAAGATTCCCAAGCGCCGCTGCAGTTCGCGCAGCTCGGCCTGTCCGAGCCCGTGATGCAGGCGGTCACCGCCATCGGCTACGAAACCCCATCGCCGATCCAGGCCGCCACCATCCCGGCGATGCTGGAAGGCCGCGACGTGCTGGGCCAGGCCCAGACCGGTACCGGCAAGACCGCCGCGTTCGCGCTGCCGGTACTGTCCAACATCGACCTGCAGCAGATCAAGCCTCAGGCCCTGATCCTGGCGCCGACCCGCGAACTGGCCATCCAGGTCGCCGAGGCGTTCCAGTCCTATTCGTCGAAGATCCCGGGCTTCCGCGTGCTGCCGGTGTACGGCGGCCAGCCTTACGGGCAGCAGCTGTCGGCGCTGCGCCGTGGCGTGCATATCGTGGTCGGTACCCCCGGTCGCGTGATCGACCACCTGGACCGCAGCACCCTGGACCTGTCCGAGCTGAAGACCCTGGTGCTGGACGAAGCCGATGAAATGCTGCGCATGGGCTTCATCGACGACGTTGAAGCGGTGCTGAAGAAGCTGCCGGAGCAGCGCCAGGTGGCCCTTTTCTCGGCCACCATGCCGCCGCAGATCCGCCGCATCGCGCAGACCTACCTGCAGGACCCGGTGGAAGTGACCATCGCGGCCAAGACCACCACCTCGGCCAACATCCGCCAGCGTTACTGGTGGGTGAGCGGCATGCACAAGCTGGATGCGCTGACCCGCATCCTGGAAGTCGAGCCGTTCGACGCGATGATCATCTTCGCGCGCACCAAGGCCGGCACCGAAGAACTGGCCAGCAAGCTGCAGGCCCGTGGCCTGGCCGCTGCCGCCATCAACGGCGACATGCAGCAGGCCCAGCGTGAGCGCACCATCGCCATGCTGAAGGAAGGCAAGCTGGACATCCTGGTCGCCACCGACGTGGCTGCGCGCGGCCTGGACGTGGAGCGCATCAGCCACGTGCTGAACTACGACATTCCGTACGACACCGAAAGCTACGTGCACCGCATCGGCCGTACCGGTCGTGCCGGCCGCAGCGGCGAGGCGATCCTGTTCGCCACCCCGCGCGAGAAGGGCATGCTGCGCCAGATCGAGCGCGCCACCCGCCAGCCGATCGAAGAGATGCAGCTGCCGAGCGTGGAAGCGGTCAACGACAACCGCATCAACAAGTTCACCACGCGCATCAGCGAAACCCTCGGTGCCGGCGGCCTGGACTTCTACCGCCAGCTGCTGGAGCGCTTCGAGAACGAGCAGAACGTGCCGGCCATCGAGATCGCCGCCGCGCTGGCCAAGATGCTGCAGGGTGACACCCCGTTCCTGCTGCAGCCGCCGGTGCGTGCCCCGCGTGAAGAGCGCGCCCCGCGCGAGCGTTTCGACCGTGGCGACCGTCCGGAGCGTGGCGATCGCTTCGACCGCAACGAGCGCGGTCCGCGCTTCGAGCGTGGCCCGCGTCGCGACGACGCCGAAGGTGGTTTCGAGCAGCGTCCGCGCCGTGAGGTTCCGCCGCGTGGTGCACCGGAGCAGGGCATGGAGACCTACCGCATTTCGGTGGGCCACCAGCATGGCGTGAAGCCGGCCAACATCGTCGGCGCCATCGCCAACGAAGCGGGCCTGGAAAGCCGCTTCATCGGCCGCATCGACATCCACGACGACTTCTCGCTGCTGGACCTGCCGGCACAGATGCCGCCGGACGTGCTGTCGCACCTGCAGAAGGTGTGGGTGTCCGGCCAGCAGCTGCAGATGCGTGCGCTGGCTCCGGGTGAAGACAGCAGCCCGGCCCCGCGTCCGTTCAAGCCGCGCTTCGACAAGCGTGGCCCGGGCGGCCCGGGTGGTCCGCGTCGTGGTGGCCCGGGTGGTCCGGGTGGCCATGGTGGCGACCGCGGCGGTGACCGCGACAGCCGGCCGCCGCGTCGTGACGGCTTCAAGCCGCGCGGCCCGCGCAGCTTCTAAGCCGCACCTGCAGCCGTCCATAACAACGCCAGCCCCCGGGCTGGCGTACAGGAAAAGGGGACGGAGGGGATTAAGTCGTAAATGGCAGGCCATGCGCTTATGCCGAAAACGACTTAATCCCCTCCGTCCCCTTTTTCGCATGGCCCACACATTGCCGGTCATAGGCTGGGCCGGTTCCAAGGCAGGTTGTCACCGCAGCACATTCGGGGGGATCCGGGATGGGTAGAAGTGGCACGGACCAGCAGAGCCGGCGGGTGCCGATGACCCGTGGGCTGGGATTGCGCTTTGCGTTGTTGACGGGCATGGCGATCGGGTTGGTCGCGTTGTCCGCGTTGATCCAGGAACTGCAGGCAGCCTCGACGGCCTGGATTGCCGGCCAGGGGTACTGGTCACGAGGGCAGCAGGATGCAACCGCTGCGCTGAGCCGCTACCTGGCGCGTGGCCATGCCCAGGACCTGGATGACGCGCGCCAGGCGCTGCGGATTCCATTGGGCGATCTGCAGGCCCGGCTGGCGCTGGAACAGGCGGTACCGGACGAGGAAAAGGCCAGGCAGGGCTTCCTGCAGGGTGGCAACGCGCGCGCCGATATCCCGCGCCTGGTGTTCTCGTTCCGCTATGCACGCGACATCGGTGCATTCCGGGAAGCAACCACGCTGTGGCGACAGACCGACGATGATCTGTTGGCCGTGCAGCGGCTGGTTGCCGAGCTGCAGTCGGGGCACGCCCAGGGCGTGCTGCCAGCGGCGGACCGCGACCGGTACCTGCAACAACTGCGTGATCTGGACCGGCGGCTGCAGGTGCAGGCGCAGGCATTTTCGCAAGCGTTGCTGCGCATGGCCACGATGGTACGGATCGCCACGCTTGTGGTCGGCGGGTTGTCGGTGCTGGCGATCAGCCTGATGGCGGTGGCCCTCGCGCGCCGCGTCGGCAAGGACCTGACCGAGCATGAAAGCCGCTTCCGTGCGGCCTTCTACCAGGCCAATGTCGGCATGCTCAAGCTCGACACCGACGGCAAGGTGATCGAAGCCAACCAGGCGATGGCCGACATCCTCGACTACCGACGCGACGTGCTGCTGCAGATGTCGCTCGGTGATCTGTTGATGGAAGGCGAACTGGTCATCGATGGCGTCGGCCGCATCGACTGGGACCGGCAGCTGCGGCCGAGTGAACTGCGCTTCTGCCGCCGCGATGGCAGCCTGGTGTGGGGGCGCTGGAGTGGCACCGGCGTGCGCAGCGCGGGAGGCGGCCTGTCGGTGTTTGCGATCATCGAGGATGTCAGCCAGAACCATGCATTGGCACGTGAGATCGAGCATCACGCCAGCCACGATCCGCTGACCGGCCTGATCAACCGCCGCGAGATCGAGCGGCTGCTGGAGCGTGCGCTGCTGCAGGTGCGCAGTGATGGCGGTACGCATGCGCTGTGCTACATCAACCTGGACCACTTCAAACTGGTCAACGACAGCTTCGGCCATGCCGCCGGTGACCAGATGCTGCGCAGTTTCGCCGACTATCTGGTGGCGGCCGTGCGTGACGGTGACTGGGTCGGCCGCCTGGGCGCCGACGAGTTCGCCGTGTTCCTCGCCCATGCCGGGCAGGACGAAGCCAAGCGGGTGCTGCAGCGGGTGATCCGCAACCTGGGCCAGGCCACGTTTCCGATCAGCGAGGGCAGCCCGCAGCTGAGCTGCAGCATCGGCGTGGTCGAGGTCAGTGCAGATGCGCCGGACGTGAACTGGTTGATGAGTGCTGCCGACAGCGCCTGCTATGCCGCCAAGCAGGCCGGGCGCAACCGCGTGCACTGCTTCAATGAGAACCGCATGGCGCTGGAGGAGCGGCGGCAGGAGGCCGAGCGCCTGCAGGGCGTCAGCCTGGCGATGGCCGAGAATCGCATGCTGCTGTATGCGCAGCGCATCGCCCGCGTGGGCGATCCGTCCTACCTGCACTACGAGGTGCTGGTGCGCATGCGTGGTACCGATGGCAGCCTGCATCTGCCCGGCCAGTTCATGCCGGCGGTGGAGCGCTATGGCATGGCAGTGGCGCTGGACCGGCACGTGCTCGGGCTGCTGTTCCGCCACCTGCAGGTGTGCCCGGCGCACGTGCGCCAGCTGGGCCTGTGCAACGTCAACGTGTCCGCGCAGTCGATCGCCGAGCCGGGATTCCTCGCCTTCGTCTGCGACCTGCTCGAGCGCAACCGCGCGCTGGCCTCCAAGTTGTGCTTCGAGATCACCGAGACTGCGGCGATCAGCAACCTCAGCCAGGCCCGCGCCTTCATCGATGCAGTGAAGGCACGGGGGTGCCGGATGGCGCTGGATGACTTCGGCTCCGGCCTGTCTTCCTTCGGCTACCTGCGCCAGTTGCCGGCGGACATCCTGAAGATCGACGGCGCCTTCGTGCGCGACATGGATACCGACCCGGTCAGCCACGCCACGGTGCGCGCGATCAGCGAGCTCGGGCGCGAGCTGCAGATGGAAGTGGTGGCCGAGTGGGTGGAGACCGCCGAGGTTGCCGGTGCGCTGACCCGGCTTGGCGTGCAGGGGCTGCAGGGCTATGCCATCGAACGGCCGCAGCCGCTGGAGCGGCTGACCCTGGTCGATCTGCGCCCGGTACGGCTGGTCGCGGTGAAGGGGCCGCCGGCGGCTGGCTGAACCGCGGGCGCCGACTTTGGTCTACACATGCGTGGCGTGCCCGGCTGCGATAATGCGCGCCAGGGGCGGCGCGCAGTGGGCGCGGACGTAAGCAGGAACAGGACGTGGCGTGGGCGGCAGGCAGTGGCGGTATGGAACAGGAGCGGTGCTGGCCGTCCTGATGGTGTGGTTGGCGTTGCCGTGGCCGCTTCAGGCTGCAGAGGCCGTGTCGGGCCATGATTATCTCCTGGTCGGCGGCGCTACCGACGAGCCGACGCCGCACCGCGCATGCACGCCGCAGATGCTGTCCGGCGCCCGCCAGCAGGTGCTGGTACCGGCTCCGCCGCAGGGCTGGTCAGGGCAACCGCAGGCGCTGGACGTGTTCAACGTCTTTGCCGGTGAAGTGCGCGTCCAGCACGGCGACCGCGAGATCTGCGGCAACATGCACGACGCGCGCACCCGCGATTCACGTTTCCGGGCTGGCATCGGCCTGGTGGCGGTACCGCCGGCCGGCAGCCATGAGCCGTTCCTGGTCTCCTGGCAGACACCGCTGAAGACACGTTGGGTACCGACCCTGCGGCTGGGCGCGCCCAGCCCGGTGCAGCAGAACGACACCGCCCGCCTGCTGGTGCGTGCGGCCTGCATCGCGGTGGCGATCGCGCTGGCGCTGTCGGCGTTGATGGCCTTCCTGACCACCCGGGACCGCAGTTTCCTGGTCTACATCGCCGGCACCACCGTGATGGTGCTGTGGCAGGCCATCCTCGGCGGGCTCAGCGGCTATCCGGAACCCTGGCTGCCGGTGGGCGAGCACGGCGCCTGGTGGCTGCTGGCGCTGACCGCTGCGACCCAGGCACTGGTGCTGCCGGCGCTGTGGCGGCTGAACGGAGGCGATCGCGTGCTGCCTCGATCGCGCCCGGCCCAGCTGGCGGTGTTGTGGGCCCTGATGGCGCTGGCCGTGCTGGTGCCGTGGCTGCGCTGGGAGCATCTGGCCTGGGTCGCGAAGGGCTTGCAGGTGTCCTATCTGTCCGGATGTGGCCTGGCACTGATGGTCGGCGTCTGGGCACGCTGGCGCGGCGACCGTTGGGCACAGGCGGGTCTGGCCGCGCTGGCACCGATGCTGGTACTGATCATCGCCGATGCCTGTGGTGCGGCGTGGCTGCTGGAATACCGGGTGGAGGCGCTGCAGCTGGCGGTGACCTGGCTGTTGATGATGGCCGCGTATGCGTTGAACCAGCGGCTGGGCCGGCTGCGCCAGCAGCGTGATGAACTTCGCCAGCTGGCCGAGACCGATGGCCTGACCGGGCTTCCCAACCGTCGCGCCGGACTGCAGCAGCTGGCCCGCCATCTGGAACGGGTGGACCGTGAGCGCGGCCCGTTGGTGATCGGCTTCCTCGACATCGACCTGTTCAAGGACATCAACGACCGCCACGGCCACGCAGTGGGCGACCAGGTGCTGGTGGCGGTGGCGCGTGCCCTGCGCGCGGCGGTGCGCAGCCAGGACGAAGTGGTGCGGATGGGCGGCGAAGAGTTCCTGCTGCTGATGCCCGGCATGCCGCGCGAGGCGGCGTCGGCGCGGCTGGACCGCCTGCGCCAGCGCATCACCGAGGCTGGCCAGGCCCTGCAGGTGCCGGGGCTGGAGGTGACCGCCAGCATCGGCCTGGCGCAGTGGCGACCGGGCGAGGACGATCTGGCCGGGCTGCTGCGGCGCGCCGACCATGCCATGTACGTGGCAAAGCGGGCGGGCCGCAACCGGGTCTTCGACGGCGAGGAGCTCGATCCGCCCGCCCTGGCATGAAGCGCAGCGGGCGGCGATGCCGGATAATGGGCCGATGACCACCCGACTCAACAAACATATCGCCGACACCGGCTTCTGCTCCCGCCGCGAGGCCGATCGCCTGATCGCCGCGCGCCGCGTTACCGTCAACGGCCATCCGGCCGGTACCGGCGCGGTGGTGGGCGAGGAAGACCAGGTGCTGGTCGACGGCCAGCCGCTGCGCGCCCGCGTGGCACGCAAGCCCGGCGCCCGCCGCCACGTCTACATCGCACTGAACAAGCCGGTAGGCGTCACCTGCACGACCGAAACTTCGGTCAAGGGCAACATCGTCGACTTCGTCGGCCACGAACAGCGCATCTTCCCGATCGGCCGCCTGGACAAGGAATCCGAGGGGTTGATCCTGATGACCAGCAACGGCGACATCGTCAACCAGATCCTGCGCGCCGAAAACGGCCACCAGAAGGAATATCTGGTGGCGGTGAACAAGCCGGTCACCGATGAGTTCCTGCGCGGCATGGCGCGCGGCGTGCGCATCCACGACCAGATGACGCTGCCGTGCAAGACCTCGCGCATCGCCAAGTTCGGCTTCCGTATCACCCTGCAGCAGGGCCTGAACCGGCAGATCCGCCTGATGGCCGCCGAATTCGGCTATCGCGTGACCCAGCTGCGCCGCGTGCGCATCGACAACATCAAGATCGGCGCGCTGAAGCCGGGCCAGTGGCGCAACCTGACCGAGCAGGAACTGCAGGGCCTCCTGCCGAAGCAGCTGGACTGGTAACGCGCGGTAGTGCCTGCCGCTGGCCGGCTGCTCCAGGCATCGAATGAGTGCGGGATGCCGGCCAGCGGCCGGCACTACCCGTTGTGCGGATTACGCGCGGGCATCAGCTAGACTTTGCAGTGACCTGCCGGAACGTGACGCTGCATGATCAAGCCCGACAAGCCTGCCAACGAAGCCCTTCGGCTCGAGGCGCTGTACCGCTACCGGATCCTTGATTCGCAGCGCGAGAAGTCATTCGACGACCTGGTGGCGATCGCCAAGGCGGTCTGCGGTACCTCGATGGCAGCGGTGACCCTGATTGACGTCGAACGGCAATGGTTCAAGTCGATCCAGGGCATCGACGCGGCGGAAAACCTGCGCAGCGAATCGATGTGTGGCCACGCCATCCTGCAGCCGCACGAAATCATGGTGGTCGAGGATGCGTTGCAGGACATCCGCTTCCATGACAACCCGGTGGTGACCGGCGACCCGCACATCCGCTTCTACGCCGGTGCGCCGCTGATCAGTTCCGATGGCCTGCCGCTGGGTACGCTATGCGTGTTCGATGCACAGCCGCAGCACCTGCCCAGCGACAAGGCCGAGGCGCTGGCCGCGCTTTCACGGCAGGTGATGCTGGTGATGGAGCTGCGTCGTTTCGCGCTCGACATCCAGAAGCACATGCTGGAACGCGATGACTACGAGCGCCTGCTGTCGGAGTACCAGGACGTGCTGCTGGCGCAGAATGCCGACCTGGCCGAACAGAGCCGCACCGATGCGCTGACCGGCCTGCCCAACCGCCGCGCGATGGCAGCGGCACTGGAAGAGGCGGTTGCGGAGATCGATGGGCAACCGGGAGTAGCCTGCGTGGCCCTGCTGGACATCGATCATTTCAAGCACATCAATGACTTCCAGGGCCACGCCACCGGCGACCGGGTACTGGCCGAGCTGGGCGTGCTGCTGCGTTCGCATTTTGCCGGCCGTGGCATGGCCGCGCGCTATGGCGGCGAGGAGTTCGTGGCGGTGATGCCGGGCACTGATCTGCGCACGGCCGAACTGCAATGCGAGTTCCTGCGCCTGGCCGTGGCGGATCTGCCGCTGGGATTCCCGGTCACGATCAGCATTGGTGTGGCCCAGCACCAGCCCGGTGAAAGCGTGGATGAGATGCTGGCGCGCGCCGACAAGGCGCTGTACCGGGCCAAGGGCAACGGTCGCAACCGGGTGGAGCTGGCGGGCTGAAACACCGGCGGTTCGCGCGCTGAATGCATGCGACGCGTGGATGATTCGATGCCGCTCCAGTAGATCCACGCCATGCGTGGATGCTCTTCCCGTTTCACTTGGCGTCGCAGCTCCTGCGATCAGAACCGGCCAGCATGACGTCCTTGTTTCCACGGACACCAGCCATGCTGCAGACCCTGGCCATCGCCCACTATCGCTCGCTGCACGGGCTGGTACTGCCGCTGCAGCCGTTGAACGTGGTCACCGGCGACAACGGCAGTGGCAAATCCAGCCTGTACCGCGCGCTGCGCCTGCTGGCGGAAACCGCCCAGGGCGGCGTCGCGGCGGTGCTGGCCCGTGAAGGGGGACTTGGTTCGGCGCTGTGGGCCGGCCCCGAATCCATCGATCGCCGGGTCGCGGCCGGCGAGATCCCGCTGCAGGGCGGGCCCCGGCAGGCGTCAGTGGGGCTGAAGCTGGGATTCACCACCGACGAGTTCGGCTATGCCATCGACCTGGGCTACCCGCCACCCAGCCGTTCCGCGTTTGCGCTGGATCCGCAGATCAAGGCGGAGGCGATCTGGGCCGGGCCGTTCCTGCGCAGCGCCAACCTGCTGGTCGATCGCCGTGGGGCAATGGTTCGGCAACGCCATGCGCACGGCTGGGATCTCGTGGATGACCGGTTGTCACTGTTCGACAGCCTGTTCACCCAGGTCGGCGATCCGCAGCGCATGCCGGAAACCATCGCCCTGCGTGAGTACATCCGTCGCTGGCGCTTCTACGATCATTTCCGCAGCGACGCCGATGCCCCGGCGCGACAACCGGCGATGGCAACGCGCACGCCGGTGCTGCATCACGACGGACGGGATCTGGCGGCGGCCTGGGTGACCATTCTCGAGATCGGAGATCCGGTTGCGTTGGCACGCAGTGTCGATGATGCCTTCCCCGGCGCCACGGTCGGCTTCGAAGAGCTGGACGGTCGACTGGCCCTGCGATTCCACCAGCCCGGGCTGCTGCGGCCGTTGTCGATGGCCGAATTGTCTGACGGTACCTTGCGATTCCTGCTGCTGGCCGCGGCACTGCACACGCCGCGGCCACCGCCGCTGCTGGTGCTGAACGAGCCGGAGACCAGCCTGCATCCGGACCTGCTGCCGGCGCTGGCGCGGCTGATCATCGCCGCCAGTGCGCGCAGCCAGGTGTGGGTGGTGTCACACGCCAGCCGGCTGATCGCGGCGTTGGAGCAGGCGCCGGGCTGCCACTCGCTGCATCTGCACAAGGAACAGGGCCGCACGCTGCTGAGCGGGCAGGGCCTGCTGGATGCGCCGGCCTGGCATTGGCCGCAGCGTTGAGACATCGATCCGGATCCGGCAGATCCACGCCATGCGCGGATGCACTCAATCGGCGATGTTGCGTGCTTCGGCCGTGCCAAGGATTTCCGGGTGCTGCACCGGCTTGCGGCGATTCAGCAGCGGATGCAGGAACACCGCGCCGACGATGATCGCCACGCCCAGGTAGAACCACGGGGTGACCTCGTGCTGCTCGCGCAGCAGCACCACCGCCAGCACCACCGCATAGACCGGCTCCAGGTTGGTCACCAACTGCACCGTATAGGCGCTCAGGTGGCGCAGTGCGACCAGGGCCAGGGCGAACGGCAGCAGCGTGCAGAACCCGGCCAGCACCAGCAGCAGGATGCCGTCGTGCAGATTCGGGAGCACCCACAGCGGGCTGGCCAGTGCTGGCAGCAGGTAGGGCATCAGCGGTGCCAGCAGGGTCAGGGTGAGGGTGCCGGCCCCCAGCTCCAGTGCGGTGACCGTGAGCGGGTCGGCGTGGCTGACCATGCGCTTGTTGAGCGAGCCGAACACCGCCACCAGCAGCGCCGATATCGCCCCGATCAAGACACCCAGGCGCATGCCATCGGGCACGCCACCGACCACCAGCGCAACACCCGGCAGCACCGCCAGGCCGAACGCCAGTTCACGTAGCTGGAACGGCCGCTTGGCGACCCAGGGTTCGATGATCGAGGTGAACACCGGGGCCAGTGCAATGCAGGTGGCGGCCACCGAGGCATTGGCCAGTTTCACCGCGCCGTAGAAGGTCAGCCAGTGCAGGGCGACCAGCGCACCGATGCCGGCGTAACCGGCCACCAGCCGCAGGGGCAGGGTGCGCAGCCCGCGCCAGACCCGCGGCAGCAGGGCCAGCATCGCCGTCACCAGCAGCATGCGCCACCACACCAGCGGCAATGCGGGCAGGGTGATCAGCTTGCCGAGGATGGCGGTGACGCCCCACAGCAGGACACAGAAGTGGATCTGCCACAGCGCTTTGCGGGTGTCGGGTGTGCTCATCCGCCTATTGTGAGGCAAGGCGAACGTCGCAGCGCTACCCGCGTGTGGGATCGCTGCCCTGGTCAACCCGCCGCTGCAGTGCCATCGCCGCCGCCGGGTTGCGTGCCTTGCCCGCGCCGATGCACAGCAGGTAGACCTCGCGCGGGGTTTCCGGAGCTGGCGCGGCCAGGCAGGGCAGGTCATCCACCGGTTCGCCGCGTGACCAGCGGCGTGCGCGTTCGGCCCAGCGCTGCTGCACGGGCGCCGGCAGGCCCTCGTTCAAGCGGGCCTGGCTGCGCTTGATCCGCGCATAGACGAAGCCGGCACCGACATCGCCGTGCAATGGCGCCTCGTCGCTGTCCTCGATCACCAGCGCCACGCCGTGGCGGCGGGCGGCGTCGACCAGTGCCGGGCCATGTGCCTCGGCGTTGCGGACCTCCAGCGCATGCTGCAGCGGCACCCCGTCCAGCTGCTTCGGCAGCTGTGCCATCAGCCGTTCCAGTGCTTCGGCGCCGGCCGGATGCCGTGGATCGAACTGCCACAGCAGCGGGCCCAGCCGGTCACCGAGCGCGGTCGCCGCCTGAAGGAAGGGCGCGGCCGCCTCGACCGTGCTGGACAGGTCGCGGCGCTGCACCAGGTAGCGTGGCGCCTTCATCGAGAACCGGAAGCCTTCCGGCGTCTGTGCGGCCCACTGCTCGCACTGCGCCGCAGTGGGCGTGCGGTAGAAGGTGCCGTTGATTTCGATGCAACGCAGCGCACGGCTGGCGTGGGCCAGTTCTTCACGCTGTGGCAGGCCCACGGGGTAGAAAACGCCGCCGCGCCATTCGGGAAACACCCAGCCACCGATGCCGCAGCGGATCGCTCCGGCGGTCACTGGCCGTGGTCCGCGCGCCACGGGTCGTAGCTGCCGAACCACCACAGGTAGCCTTCCGGGTCGGCGCAGGCATAGCCACGGCCGCCGTAGTCCTGGTCGGCGATGTCGATGACGATTCGGGCACCGGCGGCCTTGGCCCGGGCGTAGTGCGCGTCGGCATCGGTGACGATCACGCAGGCACTCTGCGTCTGGCGGCCGCCGACCTCATCAGGCATCGCCGCATGCTCGCTCCACGCGCTCTGGTTGCTGGCCGAGCCCAGCATGATCATGCCGGTGCCGAAGGTCAGCTGCGCATGGAACACCGTATCGCCATCGGCGTAGACGGCCTGGGCATGGAAGCCGAAGGCGCGCTGCAGCCAGTCGATGGCAGCCTGCGCATCGCGGTAGCGCAGGCACGGAATGATGGTGGAGCCGCTGCTCGGTTGGCCGTTCTCGCCCATGACACCCCTCCTATGGCACAGGGCAGGGTGCAACGCAGAACGTTACCATCCCGCGAAACCCCGGTGACGGCCTGCACATGGCCGCCACCCCTGTTCGGAGATCGTGCTGGATGAAACCCTGGATTGGAGGAGCCGTGCTGCTGGCGTGCACGACCATGGCGAGCGCTGCCACCCCGGCGCAGCTGCAGGAGCTGGATGCAACCGTCGAGCGCGTGCGCGCGCAGTTCGACGTGCCCGGTGTTGCGGTGGCGGTGGTCAAGGATGGCGAGGTGGTGCTGGAGCGCGGCTGGGGCGTGCGCGAGCAGGGCAAGCCGGAACCGGTGCAGGCCGATACGCTGTTTGCCATTGCGTCCAACACCAAGGCGTTCACCGCCACCTCGCTGAACCTGCTGGCCGAGGACGGCAAGCTGAAGATGGACGACAAGGTGATCGACCACCTGCCGTCGTTCCGCATGTCCGATCCGTTCGTGACCGGCCAGATGACGATCCGCGACCTGCTGTCGCATCGCAGCGGACTGAGCCTGGGCGCCGGTGACCTGTTGTTCTGGCCGACCACCTCCTACAGCAATGCCGAAGTGGTGGAACGGCTGGGCAAGGTGCCGCTGAAGGGCGGATTCCGCGAGGGCTATGCGTACGACAACATCCTGTACGCGGTCGCCCAGCAGGTGATCGAGCATGTTTCCGGCATGAGTTACCAGCAGTTCCTGCAGACCCGCATCTTCGACAAGGTGGGCATGGCCGGCACGCGCTACAACGCCGATCACCTGAAGCCGGGCGACAAGGCCGCGGTCGGCCACGCCAAGTACGATTTCAAGGACCTGCGCACCGTCGCGCCGCTGACCTGGTCGAACAATGCCGGCGCCGGCGGCATCTATTCCAGCGCGCACGACATGGCGCGCTGGATGCAGGTGCAGCTGGCCGAAGGCAAACTGGCCGACGGCACGCCGTTGTTCACCGAGAAGAGCCAGCAGCAGATGTGGCGGATGATCACGCCGCAGTCGATCCCGGCGCCGAGCGTGCCGGAGCTGGCACCGGCGCGGGCCAACTTCGCCGGCTATGGCGAAGGCTGGAGCCTGAGCGACTACCGCGGGCAGAAGCTGGTCTGGCACACCGGTGGCTGGCCGGGCATGGTTTCGCGGCTGACCCTGGTACCGGGAGAGAAACTGGGCGTGGTGGTGCTGACCAATCAGGAAGTGGGCGCGGCGTTCAATGCGATCACCCTGAGTGTGCTCGATGCCTACCTGGGCGGTGAAAGGCACGACTGGGTGGATGCCTATGCCAAGGCCGTGGCCAAGGGACAGGACAAGGCCGACGAGGCGTGGGCCAAGCACCAGAGCGCGCGCGACAAGGGCAGCAGGCCGTCGCTGGCGCTGGCCGGCTATACAGGCACGTTCCGCGACCGCTGGTATGGCGACATGCAGGTCAGTGCCGAGGGCAAGGGACTGCGCCTGCGCTTTGCCAAGACCGCGCAGCTGAGCGGACGCCTGGAGCACTGGCAGCACGACACCTTCATCGTGCGCTGGGACGACCGTTCGCTCAACGCCGACGCGTTCGTGAACTTCAGCCTGGACCCGGATGGCAAGGTGCGCGAGGTGCGCATGCAGCCGATTTCCGACCTGACCGATTTCAGTTTCGATTTCCAGGACCTGCTGTTCACCCCAGTGAAATGACGCCGCCGAGCGTGGCCCGGCGCTGACGTTTGACGAATCCGATGGGTCGTGCCGGCCGCTGGCCGGCAACCTCATGATCCCCGGATGCGTCGCAAGGGTGCCGGCCAGCGGCCGGCACGACCGCAGCCGCAGCCGCAGCGATCGTCGGCCGGCGTACACATGCGGCATGGGATACTCCGCCAGCTAAAGATGGCGAGGGAATGCGATGTTCCGTTGGTTTGAATCCCTGATTCCGGTGTTCCCGCCCGTGGACGGGCGGATGCCTCCGCGCAAGGTGCTGCCGTTCTACCTGCACTACCTGCGCCCGGTGTGGCCGGTGCTGCTGGCCACGCTCATCGCCGGCCTGCTGCTGGCGCTGGTGGAAGTGGCGATGTTCGATTACCTGGGCCGCATCGTCGACATGGTCGCCGAGCAGCCCGGTGCCGACTTCTTCAAGCGCCATGCCAACGACCTGGGCTGGATGCTGTTCATCACGGTCATCGCGCGTCCGATCCTGGTCGGCCTGCACAACCTGCTGGTCAACCAGGCCATCGTGCCCGGCCTGAGCAACCGCTCGCGCTGGTTGATGCACAACTATGTGGTGCGGCAGAGCCTGAGCTTCTTCCAGAACGACTTCGCCGGCAGCGTCGCCAACCGGGTGATGCAGACCGGTACCTCGCTGCGCGAGTCGGCGGTGCAGATGGTCGATTCGCTCTGGTACATCGTGGTCTATACCGGCACCGCGCTGTACCTGTTCGCGCAGGCCGACTGGCGGCTGATGGTGCCGCTGATCCTGTGGCTGCTGGCCTATGCGGTGATCATGGTCTACTTCGTGCCGCGCGCGAAGGAACGGGCCTGGATTGCGTCCGAAGCGCGTTCCAAGGCGATGGGCCGCATCGTCGATGGCTACACCAACATTCCCACGCTGAAGCTGTTCGCCCATGGCGGGCGCGAGCAGGCCTACGTGGCCGAGTCGATCCAGGAACTGGCGGTCAAGCACCGCGCGCAGACCCGGGTGACCACCGGCATGGACCTGACCATCGCCATCGTCAACGGTTTCCTGATCGCCGGTACCTGTGGGCTGGCGCTGTGGCTGTGGAATGGCGGCCACATCACCGTCGGTGCGATCACGCTGGCGACCGGCCTGGTGATCCGCATCCACAACATGTCCGGCTGGATCATGTGGACCATCAACGGCATCTTCGAGGACATCGGCACGGTGCAGGATGGCATCACCACCATCGCCCAGCCGCTGACCGTGCAGGACCGCGAGGATGCAGTGCCGTTGCAAGTGACCCGTGGCGGCGTGCATTTCCAGGACATCCACTTCCACTACGGCAAGAAGGGTGGCGTGATCGCAGGCCTGGACCTGGTGGTGAAGCCGGGCGAGAAGATCGGCCTGGTCGGCCCTTCGGGGGCCGGCAAGTCGACCCTGGTCAATGTGCTGCTGCGCCTGTACGACCTGGAAAGCGGCCGCATCCTGATCGACGGCCAGGACATTGCCTGCGTCACCCAGGAAAGCCTGCGCCAGCAGATCGGTGTGGTCACCCAGGACACCTCGCTGCTGCACCGCTCGATCCGCGACAACCTGCTGTACGGCCGTCCAGACGCAACCGATGAGCAGCTGCGCGCTGCGGTGGCCAAGGCACGTGCCGAAGCCTTCATCGATACGCTGGTGGACGGGCAGGGGCGTCGTGGCTACGACGCACATGTCGGCGAGCGCGGCGTGAAGCTGTCCGGTGGCCAGCGCCAACGCATCGCCATTGCCCGCGTGCTGCTGAAGGACGCTCCGATCCTGGTGCTGGACGAAGCAACCTCGGCACTGGACTCGGAAGTGGAAGCGGCCATCCAGGACAGCCTGGATGAGCTGATGGGCGGCAAGACGGTGATCGCGATCGCGCACCGGCTGTCGACCATCGCGCGCATGGACCGGCTGGTGGTGATGGACCAGGGACGCATCGTGGAGACCGGCACCCATGCCGAGCTGATTGCGGCCGGTGGCCTGTACGCACGGTTGTGGGCGCGGCAGACCGGTGGATTTGTTGCTGCCGATCAATGATCGCTTCGGGGTCGGATCCCTTTCCGCAGGAAAGGGCTCTGACCCCAGCGTGTTTCCGGAGACCTGCATGATCCGCCCCCTGCGCTCCCTGTTGCTGGCACTCAGCCTGGTTGCCACGGTTGCCACGGTTGCCACGGCTGCGCCGGCACCCATGGACGGCGACCAGCTCGAGCAGGTCGTCCTGCTCAGCCGTCACAACCTGCGCGCGCCGGTGGTAGCCTCCGGCGCGCTCGCCAACGCGACGCCCGAGACCTGGCCGCGCTGGGAGGTGGCACCGGGCGAGCTGACTACCAAGGGAGGCGTGCTGGAGGTCTACATGGGCCGCTACATCGCCCAGTGGCTGCGCCAGGCGCAGCTGTTGCCGGTGTCGGGTTGCCCGCAGGAGGATGACTTCCACGCGTACGCCAACAGCCTGCAGCGCACCCAGGCCACCGCGCAGTTCTTCGTTGCCGGTGCTTTCCCGGGCTGCCATGTTTCGGTCGAACAGCGCATGCCGCTGGGCTCGATGGATCCGTTGTTCGATCCGGTGATCCACAACGGTGACACGACCTTCCGCACGCGCGCGCTGGAATCAATGCAGCGAGCGCTGGCCGCAGCGGACCTGGCACCGGCTCTGTCCGTGGTGGAAGAGATCACCCGCTATCCGCAGTCGGCGGCATGCAAGGGGCACAGCGACTGCCATCTGGCGCTGGCCGATACCACCTTCAGTACGGAACCGGGCAAGGAGCCTCGCGCATCCGGATCACTGGCGCTGGCCAGCGGGCTGGTCGATGCCTTGTTGATGGAGCACTACCAGGGCAGTGGCATCCCCCGCGAAGGCTGGGGCCGGTTGACCACCGAGGCGCAGTGGCAGGCGTTGGCGCAGATCCGCAACCGCTACCAGGACATCCTGTTCGGAACGCCCGAGGTGGCGCGGGATGTGGCCGCTCCGCTGCTGACAAGAGTGAATGCGTTGTTCGACGACCCGGCGTCGCCGAAGGTGACCCTGCTGGTCGGTCACGATTCCAACATCGGCTCGGTGCTGGCGGCGTTGGGAATCAGCGACTACAGCCTGCCGGGGCAGTACGAGAAGACACCGATCGGTGGCCTGCTGCAGTTCGAACGCTGGCGTGATCGCCACAGCGGGGTGGAACGGATCCGCCTGGCCTACGTCTACCCGACCACCGCGCAGCTGCGCGATGCGCTGCCGCTGGCCAACGCGCAGCCGCCGGGCCGCGTCGTGCTGCGTGTGCCGGGGTGCGCGGCTCAGGGGTGCACCGTCGCCGAGTTCCAGCGCCTGCTGCATCCGAAAGCCCGCTGAGGCGCGCTGCTAACGCAGCGGCGTGCGCACGATGCCATGCGTGGCCATCAGCGTAAGGTCGCCGCCCAGCCGTGGCGAGTGGAACGGTCCGCGCGCATGCGCGGCGTCGAACACGCCGCCGTCAGGTGAGCGCAGGCGGTAGAACTCGACCCAGCCGCTGGCCTGCAGGGGCAACTGGGCAACGCCGGTGTGCTGGTTGAACCATGCAGGGTCCCTGCTGCCTTCGATGACCCGCCGCGCCAGGCGGTCGATCGCGTGGTTCCTGCTGGCATACCAGTCCTGGCCGCGCAGACGCGCCAGCTCGGCCATCATCACCAGTGGCGCCAATGCGTAGTCGTGGTAGTGCAGGGCCCGTTGCCCGCGGGCCATCTCCAGCGGCAGGCTGCCATCGTCCTGGATGTCATCGATGCCCTTCTGGAACGCGGCGTGGCCGGCCTGCCACAGGGCATCGTCGTCGGTGGTCAGGCCGGTGGCCAGCACGCCCAGCCCGCCCCAGTAGTAGTGGTTGTTGCGGCGCCGTTTCGGATTGTCCCAGTACGCCAGATTGGCCCGTGCCAGCTTCTGCAGCCACGGATCGATACGCGCACGCTGCTGCGGGTTGGCCTGGTCATGCACTTTCAGGTAGGCCATGGCTACCGCATCGAGCATCCACTGCCGCATGTAGAACGACTGATCGTTATTGACCCGGATCATCTGCCCGAGCATGGCGCCGTCGTCGGCCCACGCACCCAACCAGCTCAGCGTGCACTGTGCCGCTGCCGGGTCACCGTTGCGCAGGTAGTCATCGCTCATGCGCGCCACGTCGGCGGCATAGCGGTCCAGCGGTGCAGTGGCGTCCTTGTTCTGCTGCTGCAGTGCCGGGTCGATCACCGAGCCGACCTTGTCGGTGTAGTAGCCAATCGCGCGGATGTCCGGCTGGCCGGGCGGCGGCGCGGGGCAGGCGGCGAAGGCACCCGCACTGGCCAGCAGCGTGGGCAGCAGGGCGAGGCGCAAGGGGAGAGACATTGGAAACCGGCGGAAGGGGGAATCCGGCGAACGATGCGCCTGGCCATGTTGCCGGCATGTGATGCGGAGATGGCTTGGCGATCCCCCACATACAGATCGGCCCGGGTTTCCCCGGGCCGCTCCGCTTCAACTCACACCACCCCGATCACTCGATCGGCTGGTCCAGCATCAGCTGGCGTGCGAAACGCACCGGGGGTGCGCCGTAGGACAGTACCTGGTCGTGGTACGCCTTCAGGTTGAACTTGTCGCCCAGCTTCTCCTGCACCGCCTTGCGGGTGTCGAAGTGTTCCTGCGCACCGACGAAGTAGGTCGGTAGCTGCGCCGAGGTCAGCTGTGCACGCACCCACTTGCCCGCCGCTTCGCTTTCCTGCTGGAACGCGTCGTGGGTCATCAGGTGCATTGCCTTCTCGCGATCCCAGTTGTCCACGTGCACGCCCTGGTCGAGGATCGCGTTGGAGATCGTGCGCAGGTAGAACTTCAGCTGCACCAGGTGGAACAGCGGGTCGTTGTTGAGGTAACCCTGCTCCTGCATCATGCGCTCGGTGTAGACCGCCCAGCCTTCGGCGAACAGGCCCGAACGCAGCACCGCACGCAGGGTGGAGGGGAACTTGGCCGAATGCCAGCCTTCCAGGTAGTGGCCCGGGGTGCCTTCGTGGATGCTCAGCAGGTGGATCATGCGTGAGTTGTACTCACGGAGGAACGAGTCGACCTGCTTGTCGTTCCAGTCGTCTGGAATCGGCGACACGGCGTAGAAGGTCTTCAGATTCTTGTCCAGCGGACCCGGTGAATCACAGTAGGCCACGGCCACGCCACGCTGGAATTCCGGCATCAGGATGATGTCCACCGGCGCGTCGGGCAGCGTCATCAGATCGTGCTCGCGCACGAACGCAGTGGACTGCTCCAGTGCGGCCTTGGCATCGTCGACGACCTTGTCGCGTGCCGGCTTGTCGGCGTAGGCCAGTTCCAGCGCAGCTTCGATGGCCTTCTGCTGCTGCTCGTCGGTCGGCTGGGCCGGCATCTCCGGCGCACCCGGCTTGTCCTTCAGCACGGTCTGCGCGATGCCGTACATGTCTTCGCGCACGCGCTTGAGTTCGGCGCGTGCACGCTCACCGATCTCCTGGCGCGACAGCGAGGAGCTCAGCGCGAACTTCAGCTTCTGGTCGTACTTTTCCGCACCGATGCGGAAGTCGCCCTTGGCATTCGGCACCAGGGTCTTGTCCAGCCAGGTCTGCTGCTCGTCCACCGCCTTCTTCAGGCCGTCGATGGCGGCCTGCAGGCGCTGCTGGTCGGCCTGCGGCAGTTCACCGATGTGCGGGGTGATGAAGGTATCGACGATGCTGAGGATGCCCTTGTTCTGCTTGGCCACCGTTTCGGCGTGGATCTTCGGCACCCGTGCCGGATCCAGGTTCTCGCGGGCCTGGGCGAAGATCGCCGGCAGCTTTTCCATGCGCGCGGTGGCCGACTTCAGGCGCTCCGGCAGCGGCGCGAACTCGCGCGCCATCAGGCCGTAGATCGCGCTGCCGGCAATGCCGTTGTACAGCTGCGGATCCCACTTGCCGGACTGCAGCACTTCGGCGTTCCATATTTCCGACTGCAGCTGGTTGCGCAGGATCGCCGCGTCTACCTGGTTCTCGCGGCCCAGCTTTGCCACCTCGATCTTGTCCAGCTCGCCCAGCAGCGCCTTGTAGGCTGCCAGGGTCTTCTGCTGGCCGGCGGCACTGAGGTCGTCCAGCTCGCTGTCGTAGCGGTGGTCACCGATCTGGGTAGCGCTGACCGGCGACAGCTGCATCCAGGTGTCCAGGGCGCGCTTGGACAGGTCGGCGAAGGCGGCATCGACCGCCGCGTCACCGGCCTGCTGGCTGGTGGCCGGGGTGGAAGCGTTGGTCGGGGCGTCGGCCGGCTGGCAACCGGCCAGCGCGGCGACCAGGGCGAGGGCAAGAAGATGCGGGCGCATCGGCGTTCCTGTACGGGGTCAAACCCTGAGCATAGGGCCGCGTGGCTGCTTTGTCCCCGTGCCATAGGATTACCATGGGCGCAGACAAGGACCCTCCAAAGGAGCGCAGAACATGGAATACCAGGGAAGCTGCCATTGCGGCAGGATCGCATTCACCGTACAGGCCGGGGCGCCGATCAGCGACGTCATCGACTGCAACTGCTCGATGTGCCGCCGCCGTGGCAGCCTGCTGTGGTTCGCCCCGCGCGAAGCGTTCCAGCTGAGCACCGATCCGGCGGACGTGGCCACCTACCACTTCAACAAGGCCCACATCGACCATCACCATTGCCGCGAATGCGGCATTGCCCCCTACAGCGAGGCGGTGGATCCGCGCAGCGGTGTGCCGATGGTGGCGGTGAACGTGCGCTGCGTGCCTGCAGTGGATCTGGCCACGCTGGCGGTGACCTCCTACGACGGGGCCGCACTGTGAGGCCGGTGCGCGCGTGGACGTGCATGGCAGCAATGCCGGTGCTGCTGCTGGCGCTGGGCGCCTGCGCCAAGCAGGGCGACATGGCGGCGGATGCGGGCGCCACGGCGGCCGAGGCTGCCATCGCTTCACCGGAAGGCGCATTCCTCGCCTACGAACACGACGTGCAGGTGCAACTGGAAGCGGCGCAGATCGCACCGCGCATCCAGCAGGTGGCACAGGCCTGCCAGAGCGCGAAGTTCGGTGACTGCGCGGTGCTGCAGGTAGACCAGCGCAGTGGCGAGCAGCCCAGCGGCGAGGTCAAGGTGCGGATTGCACCGAAGGGCACCGAGCCGTTGATCGCGTTGGCCGGTGAGGGCGGCACGCTGCAGTCGCGCAACACGCGTGCCGAGGACCTCGCGCAGGCCGTGGCCGACACCGCGCTGACCAAGGCGCGGCTGGAAAAGGAACACGCGCGGCTGCTGGCCTACCAGGACCGCAAGGACCTGAAGATCGAGGACCTGATGGCGATCACCACGCGGCTGTCCGAGATCGAGGCGGGTGTCGAGCAGGCCAGCAAGGATGCCGCGCAGCAGCGCCGGCGCATCGATACCCAGCTGGTGACGATCCATTTCGATACCACGTCCGGCCAGCGCAGCCGCAGCGAGATCGGCGAGGCGCTGAGCGAGTCGGGCAGCATCCTCAGCACCAGCGTTGCGTTCCTGATCCGAGCCGTTGCCGCGCTGCTGCCGGTGGCGGTGCTGGCCTTGATCGCGGCCTGGGGTGTGCGGGCATGGTGGCGCCGCCGCCGTCGCAAGCTGCCGCCCAACCTCTGAGGTGGAGGCTGATGCCGGCAGCCCGCCGGCATCAGCCCTCGTCGGTCTCGTACTCGACGAACACATCCAGCTCCAGCGCCAGTTCCTGCACTGCGTCGCGCACCTTCTGCGCGGTGCTTTCATTGCCGACTTCCACTTCCAGCTCATGGATGCCCGGGCCGATGTCGTCGGACAGCCCGGCCGAGCTGGAATCGTCGTCGTCCATGTGCGGCATCAGATCGTCGGTTTCCTCGACATGCTCGATGCCCTCCAGGCCGAGCAGCAGGTCGCTGATGGCACGGGCGTCGTCTTCAGTTCCGGTGATGCGCAGTCGCAGCATGGCCATGGCGTAGGTACGTTGTGGAGTTGCCTGCAGCCTAGCCAGCGCCGGGCAAAGAACGGGTGAGGGTGCAGTCAGGCGCGTGTGGCCGGACGCCCGAGCAGGCTGTCCGGCAATGCGGGAATCGGTGTGCGTTCGTCCTGCGCCTGCTCCAGCAGCCAATCGATGAACAGGCGTGCGGCCGGGCTGGGCGGTTGTCCTTCGGCATGCACTACGTGATACGCATAGCGCGCCTTCAGCGCCGGGCCGGGCAGGCGCACCACCTCGTAGCGCTGCAGATAGGGCTGGGCGATGTGGGTGCGCGCCAGCACCGCGCCCATGCCATACACCGCTGCACGCATCGCATCGGTGCTGTCGGCGAAGGTGTGCATCGGCGGCAGCGGCGACGGTGGGCGTACACCCGCGTGGCGGAACCAGTCGCGCCAGCCCTGCGGCGACAGGTCGGTGAGCAGCGGCAGGTCGGCGATGCGCGCCGGATCGACCAGCGTTTCGACCCCGGCCAGTGCCGGTGAGGCGACCGGGAACAGGTAGTCATCCATCAGGTGCTGCGCACGCAGGCCGGGCCATTGGCCCAGGCCGTAGCGGATGCCCACTTCCGGGCCGTTGTCGTCATAGCGATCCAGCCCGCTGCCGGTATGCAGTTCGATGCGGATGTGCGGATAGGCCTGGGTGAAGCGTGGCAGCCGAGGCAGCAGCCAGCAGTAGGAGAGCGAGCGCAGCGTGGTGATACGCAACGGTACGCTGTCGGCATCCGGCTGCAGGTGATGGGCGACGGCCGCGACATCGGTGAAGGCAGCGCTGGCGGCGTCGGCCAGCTGCCGGCCCTCAGCGGTCAGGCGCACCCCGCGGGCGTGGCGCAGGAACAGGCGCACCTCGAGCACCTCTTCCAGGCGGCGCACGTGGTGGCTGACCGCGCTGGCGGTCAGGTGCAGCTCCTGCGCGGCCTGGGCGAAGTTCTGGTGGCGCGCGGCGACCGCGAACACGGCCAGTGCGGGTAGCAGGGAAGGGCGTAGCAGCATGTCGAGCCTCAAACCATATTTGTGGCTGGCAGCGATACTACGCGCTTGTGCGGCGGGCGTCTGCGCCTGATCCTATCCGCCTTGGCGAGGAATTGACGATGTACGGAGGCAAGGCATGAATGCGGTCCCACAGGCGGCCGAGCGCGATTGGCGCACGCCGCTGGAATTGACCCTGTTGGGCGCCATCTGGGGCTGCTCGTTCCTGTTCATGCGGGTGGCGGTGCCGTCGTTCGGCCCGTTCGCGCTGGTCGAGGTGCGACTGGTGCTGGGCGCGCTGGTGCTGCTGCCGTTTCTGTGGCGCGCCCGCGCGCAGTTCCCGCCGCGGCGCTGGCTGTGGCTGGCACCGATCGGCCTGATCAACTCGGCGTTGCCGTTCGTGCTGTTCGCCTATGCAGCGGAACAGGCGCCGGCGGCGATCGGCGCGATCTGCAATGCGATGACCGTGCTGTTCGCCGCGCTGATCGCCTTCCTGTTCTTCGGCGAGAAGATCGGCATGCGCCGCGCCGGTGCCTTGCTGGTTGGCTTCGCTGGCGTAGTGGTGCTGGCCACCGCCAAGGTTTCCGGCCTGAGCATCGGCACCGCGGTGCTGGCCGGTGCGGCGGCTTCGCTGCTGTACGGCCTGGGCGTGAACCTGGTGAAGCGGCACATGACCGGCCTGCCGTCGGCGGCAGCGGCGGCGGCAACGCTGTCGTGTGCCTCGCTGTGGATGCTGCCGATGGCGGTGAGCCACTGGCCGCAGGCGGCGATTCCGCTGAAGGCCTGGGGCGCGGCCGTCGCACTGGGCGTGGCCTGCACCGGGCTGGCGTTCCTGATGTTCTACCGCCTGATCGGCCGTATCGGCCCGTCACGGGCGTCGACGGTGACCTACCTGATTCCGCTGTTCGGCGCGGCGTTTGCGTGGTTGTTCCTGGGGGAGGCGGTGACGGTGCAGATGTTGATTGCGGGTGTGTTGATTCTGGGCAGCGTGGCGGTGAGCCAGAAGGGCTGAGGAATTGGCGTTTTGCGCGTTGCGCGTGCTGAAGGTGCTTCACTGTTCATGGGCGTTACTTTTCTTTGTACGCAAAGAAAAGTAACCAAAAGAAACGTTCCGCCGGCCGCGAGCCGGTGCTGCGCACCGGTGCCCTGCGCTCCTCGGCCCGTCGAGGGACGGCGCGGGAACTCGCTGCGCTCAGACACCCGCGCCTCTTCGCCCTCGCCGGACCTGCGATGCTCGGCTCGCTCAAGGCGGATCCAAGATCAAAGGCAGAAGCGGTCGCTTCGCTCGCCGGGCCCGGCCCGGCACTACCATGCATCGTCGTGCAGCTGTGGCTCTTGACCTTGGGTCCGCCTTGAGTGAGCCGAGCATCGCAGGGGAATCAGGGGCGAAGAGGTGCCGATGTCTGAGCGCAGCGAGTTCGGCACCGTCCCCCTGATTCACCGAGAAGCGCAGGGGACCGACGTGCGAAGCACGGCGGCTCGCGACCTGGCGGCGCGTTTCTTTTGGTTACTTTTCTTTTCGCGCGAAAAGAAAAGTGACGCCCATGAACAATGAAGCGCCTTCAGCACGCGTAACGTGCGGAAACCATCACCGCACCGGCACCGGAATATTGCAAAGATCGATATGCCCCGCCGGGCGCTTGTAGAAATCATCCACGCGATTGCGGCGTGCCTCCACCGTATCGGCGAAGGTCTTCGAATCGGTACGCAGCACCTGGATCGGCGTGCGGTCTGCGGCCGGCAGGTCGCTGGCACGGCGGATCGACATGATCGGCGTGCGCAGCTTCGGGTCGGTGTAGAAGCCCATCGGCGCCGGGCCGCGGGGCGTCGCGCTGAGCAGCTCCATGCCCTTCAGCACGCGGCCGACGAGGGTGATGTTGCGGTCCAGCTGGCGCGGCGACTGGCCGGTCACCACGTACAGTTCGGCGCCGATGCTGCTGTCTTCCTCGTTGCTGCGGCCGGCGCCGAGCATGCCGTAGCAGTGCGCCAGCCAGGCCTTGCCGGCCTGCGGGTCCTGGCCGATCGGGAAGCCATCGACGAAACCGGTCTGCGCAGCCCAGCCATCGCGGTCCGGCAGCACGCTGACCTTCAGGCCGGCGCTGGCGCGTTCGAACTCGGCCGGCAGCTTGCGCGCGGCGCTGCCGAACGGCTTGGCCTTGGCTGCGTCATCGGCGTCTGCATCGCCGAACTGCACCACGAAGTTGTCCTGTGAGCGGTAGATGCTGGTGCCGTCCCAGAAGTGCTCATGGGCGAAGGTCTGGATGTTGGCGACATGGCGCGGGGCGAACTGCGGCGCCAGCTCGATGATCACCCGTCCAGCCGGCAGGTCCATGTACAGCAGGTTGGCCGGGTCCGGGGTACGCCAGTCGCTGGCCGCGGAGGCATCAAGGATCTGCTGCGGGCTGCGGTAGGGCGTTGCCGCGCTGGCCAGCGAGGGCAGCAGGCAGGCCAGGGCGAGGGCGGTCAGGGCAAGGCGACGACGGTGCGGCATGGGAACCCCGGAACATGAACGAGGCCTCGATTCTGCGCGAGCGGCCCGGCCACGCCAACCGGCACGATGACTAACGACACATTCGCTATACCGGACTTCGCACTACTGTGGACTTCAACGTAGTGGAGGGCCGGTCATGTCCGAGGACGATGTCCAGCTGAAGAAGTTCCAGAAGGAGCTCAGCGCCGGAACGGTGTCGCTGGCCCTGCTGGCGGTGCTGGCCCGGGCCGGGGAGCCGCTGTACGGCTACCTCATTGCCAAGGAGCTGGAACGGGTGGGCGAGGGCGTGCTGAGCGGCAAGCAGAGCGCGCTGTACCCGGTGCTGCGCAACTTGGAGGGCGCCGGCCTGCTGGAAAGCCACGTGGAGCCGTCCCGCAGCGGGCCACCGCGGCGCTACTACCGCATCAACGAACGTGGCCGCGAGGTGCTGGCGCAATGGCGCCAGGCCTGGCAGGCCACCCGCGATTCCGTCGATTCCGTGTTGGAGGGGGTACCGCAATGAACGACCCGAGCCTGGCAGGCCGAGCCCTGCCCACGACCATCCCGCAGTACCTGGCGCAGCTGCGTGTGGCGCTGGAAGGTGCCGACCCGGCGATGGTGCAGGACGCCCTGTACGACGCCGAGGAATACCTGCGCTCGGAGCTGGCGGCGCAGCCCGGCCGCAGCGAGGCCGAGGTGATCGCCGACGTCGCTGGCAGCTATGGCGCCCCGGACGAAGTGGCCGAGATCTATCGCGAGACCGAAGTGGCGGTGAACCGCGCGCTGCGTACGCCACGTGCAGATACCGCGCCGGTGCTGCGCGCGGCGGCGGAAGCCAGTGGCGTCGAGCCGGCCGCACCGCCGCCGGCGCCGGTGCAGCGTTCGCTGCTGGCGCGCTTCTTCGGTGTGGTGACCGATCCGCACACCTACGGTGCGCTGTTCTACATGCTGCTGTCGCTGGCCACCGGCATCTTCTTCTTCACCTGGGTGGTGACCGGCCTGTCGCTGTCGCTGGGCCTGCTGATCCTGATCGTGGGCATTCCGCTGACCGTGCTGTTCTTCGGCTCGGTGCGCGGGCTGGCGCTGCTGGAAGGGCGGCTGGTGGAAGCGCTGCTGGGAGAACGCATGCCGCGCCGTCCGCGTTACACCGATCGCAGCCGCACCTGGCTGCAGCGCATCGGCGACATGTTCACCGATGGCCGCACCTGGCTGACCCTGCTGTACTTCGTGCTGATGCTGCCGCTGGGCGTCATCTACTTCACCCTCGCGGTGACGCTGCTGTCGTTGTCGCTGAGCCTGATCTGGGCGCCGGTCGCGGCGATCTTCAGTGGCGACATTCCGGGCGTGTACGTCGATGGCGTGAATGTACTGCCGATGGCTGCATCGCCGCTGGTGGCGATCACGGTTGCTGCGGCGGGCGCGCTGCTGCTGCTGCTGACGATGCATCTGGCACGCGGCATCGGCAAGCTGCACGGGCTGATCGCCAAGAACCTGCTGGTGCGGTTGTAACAGGCCAGGGGTCGGATCCCTGTTCGCAGAACAGGGCTCTGACCCCGGATCCCATCATGCTGGGGTCAGAGCCCTTTCCGTTGCAAAGGGATCCGACCCCTGCCGGGAATCAGCCCGCCTTTCGCCGCAACGGGGTGACGTTGCTCTTCTTCTTCGTGGCCTTCGCCGCCGGTGCTTCGGCATGCGCGGCGAAGAAGTTGCGCACCTTCGGGTACACCACTTCGCGCCAGCGACGGCCGCTGAAGATGCCGTAGTGGCCGGCACCTTCGACGATGAAATGCTCACGGCGGTCCGCAGTGATGCCGGTGCACAGCGCCTGTGCGGCTTCGGTCTGGCCGAGGCCGGCGATATCGTCCAGCTCGCCCTCGATGCTCAGCAGCGCGGTATCGCGGATCGCCGACGGATCGACCTTCTCGCCGTTGACCACCCACTCACCACGCGGCAGCAGGAAGTCCTGGAACACCACGCGGATCGTATCCAGGTAGTACCTGGCCGGCATGTCCAGCACCGCGTTGTACTCGTCGTAGAAACGACGGTGCGCGTCGGCGTCTTCCAGGTCGCCCTTGACCAGGTCGGTATAGAAATCCCAGTGCGAACTGAAGTGGCGGCTCGGGTTCATCGACAGGAAGCCGGCGTGCTGCAGGAAGCCCGGGTACACGCGGCGACCGGCGCCGGGATAGCTGGCCGGCACGGTGTGGATGACGTTGTTCTCGAACCACGACAGCGGGTTCTGCGTGGCCAGGTTGTTCACTGCGGTCGGGCTGCATCGCGCATCGATCGGGCCACCCATCATCACCAGCGTGCGCGGCGTCGGTTCGCCACGGCTGGCCATCAGCGAAACCGCGGCCAGCACCGGTACGGTCGGCTGGCACACGCTCACCACGTGCAGGCGCTCCACGCCGAGGTGGCGGATGAATTCCTGGATGTAGGCGATGTAGTCGTCCAGGCCGAATTCGCCTTCGCTGGCCGGCACCATGCGCGCGTCCACCCAGTCGGTGACGTACACGCGGTGGTCGCGCAGCAGCGTGCGCACGGTATCGCGCAGCAGCGTGGCATGGTGGCCTGACAGCGGCGCAACGACCAGCACGAACGGCTGGTTGAGCATCGTGTGCAGCTGGTCGGCTTCATTGCTGTGGCGCTTGAAGCGCAGCAGCTTGCAGAACGGCTTGCTTACTTCTTCGTGCACGACGATCGGCACGCGTTCGCCATCGACGTCGATTTCGTTGATGCCCCACTCGGGCTTCTCGTAATCCTTGCCGATGCGGTGGAAGAGTTCATTGACCGCCGCCAGGCGATCAGCGCCGGGCATCTGCGACCACCAGTGGCCCTGGTTGGCGAAGAACCTGGCGTTTGCCTGGGCCTGGTGCACCCAGGGGGCGAGCAGGTTGCGGGTCAGTTCGTGCAGTTGATAGAGCATGACGACCGAATATGTATGGTCATATGTTGCCGCGCAGCATATCCCATCCGGGTGTCCCGCAGGTTAAGTCGGCTGAAAATAATGAATCTGGATTCACATCCGTTCCAGCGCCGCCGCATCGCCTGCCAGGGCGGGGCCGAGCCAGCAGTGCGACCCCACCGGCTGCAGGCCATGCCGGGCCAGCGTGCGGCGGTACCAACGCGCTGGGCGCGCCTGGAAGCCGTCGTGGTCGCCTTCGAACGCGTCCTCGGCGGCGAAGGTCTCCAGGAAGGCCACGCCGCCCGTCAGCTCTGCCACGCCGGCCAGTCCGGCGCGCAGCTCGCGGTCGGGCACGTAGTGCATCACGTCCGAGCAGACCAGCAGGTCGACCGGGGCACAGGGCCGCAGCCAGGCGAAATCGCCGAAGCGGGCCATGTGCAGGTTGCGGGTCCTGCCGTAGCGGCGCACAGCGTACTCGCTGCTGTCGAAGCCGAGGTATTCGACCTTCGGACGCAGCTTCAGCAGCGGTGCGCGCCAGGCGCCTTCGCCGCAGCCGATGTCCAGCACGCTGCGGATCGGTCGTTCCAGGTAGTACTCGGCACTGGCCACGGCCAGGGCGACCTTTCGCGCCAGGCGGGCGCTGCCGCCGATGTCGGCACGGCGGTACCAGCGTTGGAAATAGGCGGCGTCGTAGGTCTTGTCCATGGGGCGGTGCGTGATCGGGGAAAACGGCGCCTATCGTACGGTGTTGCGCCCCCGGGTGTGGCGGACCTGCAGTAGAGCCACGCCATGGGTGGCTGCCATGCTGCGGCGATTGGACGCGGCAGCCACCCATGGGGTGGCTCTACTGCGACAATAGGTACCCATCTACGCCAGCCGCCGGAGCGAGCGCATGCAGAGCTACTACTGGGTCAAGACCTTCCACATCGTGTTCGTGGTGGCGTGGATGGCCACGGTGTTCTACCTGCCGCGCATCCTGGTGAACCTGGCCGAGACTGCGGGCCAGCCGGCGGTGACCGAGCGCCTGCAGCTGATGGGCCTGCGCCTGTACCGCTTCGGCCACTCGATGTTCGGCCTGGCGTTCCTGCTGGGCCTGGTGCTGTGGCTGGGCTACAAGGTGATTCCCGATTTCCCGACCATGGTCGCGCCTGGCGGCGCCGGCTGGCTGCATGCCAAGCTGGGGCTGGTGGTGCTGCTGCTGGTGTACTTCGGCTGGATCGGCCGCCTGCTCAAGGGCGTGGCCAAGGGCAGGGCGCTGCCGTCGTCGCGCGCGCTGCGCTGGATCAACGAGATCCCGCTGCTGGCCTTCATTCCGATCGTGTGGCTGGTGCTGGCCAAGCCGTTCTGAGGCGGGGGCATCTGCACCCGGTAGATCCACGCCATGCGTGGATGCCGTCAGGGCGCAAACGAAAGCGCCGGGCATTTGCCCGGCGCTTTCGTTTCTGCAATCACCTGCGTGTTGCCGGCCAGCGGCCGGCACTACCAGGCCTACCTGCATGCCGGCCAGCGGCCGGCACTACGTCAGGCTGCTTCGTACGTGCCGTAGCTGCGCAGGCGCGCGTAGCGCTGTTCCAGCAGCTGTTCGGTGGACAGCTTGTCCAGCGCATCCAGCTCGTTCAGCAGCACCGCCTTCAGGCGCTTGGCCATCTGCGTCGGGTTGCGGTGGGCGCCGCCGGTGGGCTCGCGCACGACCTTGTCGACCAGGCCCAGGCTCTTCAGGCGCGGGGCGGTCAGGCCCAGCTGTTCGGCCGCGTCCTTGGCCTTGCCGGCGTCCTTCCACAGGATCGAGGCGCAGCCTTCCGGGGTGATGGTCGAGTACACCGCGTATTCCAGCATCACGGTGCGGTCGCCCACGCCCAGCGCCAGCGCGCCGCCTGAGCCGCCTTCACCGATCACGGTGCAGATGATCGGCACCTTCAGTTCGGCCATCTCGATCAGGTTGCGCGCGATCGCTTCGGACTGGCCGCGCGATTCGGCATCGATGCCCGGCCAGGCGCCAGCGGTGTCGATCAGGGTCAGCACCGGCAGGCCGAAGCGCTCGGCCATCTTCATCAGGCGCAGGGCCTTGCGGTACCCCTCCGGCTTGGGCATGCCGAAGTTGCGCTTGATCTTCTCCTTGGTGTCACGGCCCTTCTGGTGGCCGATCACCATCACTGCACGGCCGTTGATGCGGGCCAGGCCACCCATGATCGCCTTGTCGTCGGCGAAGGCACGGTCGCCGGCCAGCTCCTGGAACTCATCGAACATGACGCGGAGGTAGTCGGCGGTGTACGGGCGCGACGGATGACGGGCCAGCTGCAGCACCTGCCACGAGGTCAGGTTGCGGAAGATCTGCGCGGTGCGCATGCGCAGCTTGTCCTGCAGCGCGTGCACTTCCGCCTCGACATTGACCGCCGGCCCGGCACTGGCGTTGCGCAGTTCCTGGATCTTGGCTTCCAGGTCGGCGATGGGTTGCTCGAAGTCGAGGTAGTTCGGATTCATCGGAAGCCGTCGTGTAAAGAAGAGGGGAATTCTAGCCGAATGCGCGCAAACCACCCGTACGCCTTCGTCTGGAAGGCGACGGTAGCGCAGCCGGGCGGGGCGCGCCAGTCAGCTCAGGGCACCACCAGGGCGCTGCGGCCCATCAGCTGGCTGCGCTGGGAAACGAAGTCGTTGTAGGCCTCGTTGGCGTCACGGCCCAGCCCGCTGCCCAGCGTGGCGGTGGCCGAGGTGAAGGCCATCTGCGCGGCGAAGTCCTGCTTGCGCAGGGCCTTCTGTTCATCGGCGGTGGTAGCCTTCAGCCAGCGCGAATAGACCTCGCGCAGCGGCGCGGCGTGGGCCTCGAAGGCCGGCACCAGCGCCGGCAGGCTGGCCGGGGCCGGTTCCAGGCTGAACGCCGGGGCCACGTAGCCGGCCGGCTGCTCGCGCTTGAACGCGCCGGGCTCGCCCATGCCTTCTTCCACGTATGCGATGAAGTCTGGCGCGGTGAACACCTTGGCCACGATCTGGCCACCGCTGGCGTCGACGTGGGCCACCACCTTTTCCTTCGGGAAGGGTTCGCGCACGCCGTAGGTCCAGGTCTTGTCGATGAACAGGTCGTGGCTCTTTTCGAACGGGCCTTCGAAGTCGACCCCGCCAAGTTCGATGCCGGCCTTGCCGGTGCCGAAGTTCTTCAGCTTGCTCTCGTCGGTGACATAGACCTCGCGGGCGATCACGTACTCGCTCAGGGTCGGGTTGATCAGGCCGCCACGGCCATCGACGTAGACGATGAAGCGCACGTCGCCCAGCTTGTCGGTGTGCAGGCGGTGCTCACCGACAGCGAGCGAGATCGGGCGCGAGCCCTGTGCGGCCACCGGCAGGTCCTTGCCATCGATGCTCAGGGCCAGCGGCGCATCGGTCGGGTTGTCGATCTGGAACTCGACCTTCGATGGCGAGCAGGCGGCCAGGGCCAGCGCGGCGGCGAACGGGAACAGCAGGGTCTTCATTGGCAATCGTCCTTGATGACTGGAACGGGAAAAACAGGAATACGGAGGAGCCGACCTCAGCTGGCCCACGGTGGGCTGTAGCGCACTTTCAGCGTGCGCACGGCGGGGTCGGCGCGCAGCGCCTCCATCAACTTGGAATCGATGCGCACCGCGCTCTGCCCGGAAACATCGAGCATGCCGGCGACGCCGCCGTGCGGGCCCTTCAGCAGCAGGTCCAGGCGCAGCGGCGTGCGCCCCGGGCGATGGCGGTCCAGCAGCGCATTGACGCGCTCCCAGACCGGGCGCTGCTGGCGCAGGTCCAGGCGCAGCGACAGCCGCGTGGCGTAGTTGGCGCAGACTTCGTCGAAGTCCCAGCACTGGCGGATGCGCAATGCGTAGCCGCCGTTGAACTCGTCCTCGCGCAGGCCGCCCTTGACCACCAGGATGCGGTCCTTGGTCATCAGGTGCCCGAACTCGGCCATCGCGTCGGAGAAGGCGCTGCACTCGACGCGGCCGCGGCCATCTTCCAGCTGGATGAAGATCTGGCTCTCGCCCTTGCGACGCACACCGACCACCTGGCCGGCCAGCACGGTCTGTACTTCCGGGCGCCAGCGCTTTTCGCCGCCGCCGCCACCACCGCTGTTGGCGCTCCAGATCTTCTCCACCGAACCCAGGTCGTTGCCGACCAGATCGCGTACATCGTCGCGCCATGGATCGAACGGGTGGCCACTGAGATAGAAGCCCAGTGTGTCGCGCTCGCCGTTGAGGCGCTGCAGCAGCGGCCATTCTTCGGCTTCGGGCAGGTCCAGCTGGATCGTGGTCGCGCTCGGGTCCGGGCCACCGAACAGCGAGTTCTGTCCCGAAGCGCGCTCGCGGGCCATCTGGTCGGTAGCCTTGATCACCTCCGGCAGCTGCAGCATCAGCGAGGCACGGTTGCGGCCAAGCTCGTCCAACGCACCACAGTTGATCATCGCTTCCAGCGTGCGCCGGTTGAGCTTGGCCGAGCCGACGCGGGTGCAGAAGTCGAGCAGGTCCTTGAACGGGCCGCCCTTCAGCCGCTCCTCGACCACCGCCTCGCAGGCACCCTGGCCGACGCCCTTGATCGCACCGAGGCCGTACTGGATGGTGTCCGGGGTCACCGCTTCGAACATGAAGGCCGACTGGTTCACCTTGGGCGGCAGCACGGTCAGGCCGAGGTTGCGCACCTCGTCGAGGAAGCCGACCACCTTGTCGGTGTTGTCCAGATCGGACGACAGCGTGGCCGCCATGAACTCGGCCGGGTAATGGCGTTTCAGCCATGCGGTCTGGTAACTGACCAGTGCGTAGGCGGCGGCGTGCGACTTGTTGAAGCCGTAGCCGGCGAACTTCTCCATCAGGTCGAAGATCGCGTCGGCCTTGGCTTCGTCCACGCCGTCCTTGGCCGCACCTTCGCGGAAGATCTCGCGGTGCTTGGCCATTTCTGCCGGCACCTTCTTGCCCATCGCACGGCGCAGCAGGTCGGCGCCGCCCAGCGAGTAGCCGCCGACGATCTGCGCCATCTGCATCACCTGCTCCTGGTACACCATGATGCCGTAGGTGTCCTTCAGGATGGCTTCGGTGCGCGGATCGGGATAGATGATTTCTTCCTGGCCGTGCTTACGCGCATTGAAGGAGGGAATCAGGTCCATCGGGCCGGGGCGGTACAGCGACACCAGCGCGATCAGGTCTTCGAAACGGTCGGGGCGCGCGTCCTTCAGCAGGCGGCGCATGCCCGAGGATTCGAACTGGAACACTGCGCCCGTATTGCCGTTGGCGAAGATGTCCTTGTAGGTGGGCGTGTCGTCCAGCGGAATCGCGGCGATGTCCACCGGCGGGATGCCGGCGCGCTCATGGCGCTTGTTGATCGCCTTCACCGCCCAGTCGATGATGGTCAGCGTGCGCAGGCCGAGGAAGTCGAACTTCACCAGGCCCACTTCTTCCACGTCGTTCTTGTCGAACTGGGTGACCGGGTTCTTGCCGAGGCCGTTCTCGTCGTGTTCGGCGTACAGCGGGCAGAACTCGCTCAGCGGCTCGGGCCCGATCACCACGCCACCAGCGTGCTTGCCGGCGTTGCGGGTCAGGTCTTCCAGCTGCAGCGCCAGGTCGATCAGGTCGCGGACATCGTCCTCGGTCTCGTAGCGCTGGATCAGTTCCGGCGACGCCATTTCCGAGCTGGGGCCTTCCTTGCCCTTGCCCAGTGCATCCTTCAGGTGGATGCCGAGGATGTTCGGGATCAGCTTGGAAACACCGTCGACCAGGCCGTACGGGAAGCCGAGCACGCGGCCGGAGTCGCGCACCACCGCCTTGGCGGCCATGGTGCCGTAGGTGATGATCTGGCTGACGCGCTCGCGCCCGTACTTGCGCGCGACGTAGTCGATCACCTCGTCGCGGCGGTCCATGCAGAAGTCGATGTCGAAGTCGGGCATCGACACGCGTTCCGGGTTCAGGAAGCGCTCGAACAGCAGGTTGTACGGCAGTGGGTCCAGATCGGTGATCTTCAGCGCCCACGCCACCAGCGAACCGGCACCCGAACCACGGCCCGGGCCGATCGGGATGCCCTGGTTCTTGCCCCACTGGATGAAGTCGGCCACGATCAGGAAGTAGCCGGGGAAACCCATCTTGATGATGGTGTTGAGCTCGAACTCCAGGCGCTCGAAATAATCTTCGCGGGTCTTGCCCGGCGCCAGCGGATTCTTCTCCAGGCGCTCTTCCAGGCCGTCGCGCGACATCTTCTGGATCCAGGTGTCCAGGGTCTCGTCGTCGGGCACCGGGTAATTGGGCAGGAAGTAGGTGCCCAGCCGCATCTCGATGTTGCAGCGCTCGGCCAGCGCCAGCGTGTTATCGATGGCATCGGGAATGTCGGCGAACAGCGCACACATCTCTTCGGCCGATTTCAGGTACTGCTGGTCGCTGTACTCGCGCGGGCGCTTGGGGTCGTCCAGCACGCGGCCGGTGGAAATGCACACGCGCGCTTCGTGCGCGCTGAAATCGGTGGGCGCCAGGAAGCGCACATCATTGCTGGCCACCACCGGCAGGCCACGCTGGCCGGCGGCCATCAGCGCGAACTGGTTGAAGGTTTCCTCGCCCTCGCGGCCGGTGCGGGTCAGCTCCAGGTGCAGGCCATCGCCGAACACGCGCTGCCAATCGGCCAGCTGCTGCTCGGCCAGTTCATGCTTGCCGTCCAGCGCCAGGCGCCCGGCCAGGCTCTGCCGGCCGGCCAGCGCGAACAGGTTGGCGTTGCCGGCCTTCAGCCAGTCCGGATGGATGGCCACGCCGCCTTCGGGGCGATGGCCTTCCATCCACGCGCGGGTCAGCAGCCGCGACAGGCTCAGGTAGCCCTCGCGGTCGCGGCACAGCAGGGTCATCCGCCACGGATCCTGCCCTTCCTCGGCGATCAGCACGTCGGCGCCGGCGATAGGCTTGATGCCCACGCCTTCGGCCGCCTTGTAGAACTTGACCAGGGCGAACAGGTTGTTGAGGTCGGTCACCGCCAGCGCGGGCAGGCCGAGTTCGACCGAGCGTGACAGCAGGTTGGCCTGCTTGGCCTTCTTCGGGTCCGCCTGGTCCGGCTTGGCCGGCACACGGATGGTGGAGTCCGCCAGCGAGAACTCGGTGTGGACGTGGAGATGTACGAAGCGGGAGTTGGACATGCCGGACCAGGTTGGAGCGCGCGGGCCCCGGGTGCTGACGGGGGAATCGTCGCCGGGGTCGGGAAGCGCTGGAGTGCCCGGTCAGGGTAGCGAGGGCTGGAGGGCGCGACAAGCTCTTGACGGCATGCGATATCGCATCCGCGCTATCGCTCCCCACGGTTCGCTGGCAAACCGCGGGCCCCGCCTGACCCTGCTTTCGCAGCCGGGTGCAGCGACCGTTCAGGCGACTCAGGCGATTGCGATGTCTGCTGTCACAGCTGCCGGGTTTTCCAGGCACTCGCGCACCGGGGCGAAGCTGCGCCGGTGCTCCATGCAGGGGCCGTGCTCGCGCAGGGCGGCCAGATGGGCCGGGGTGCCGTAGCCCTTGTGCTGCTCGAAGCCGTATTGCGGGTGGCGGGCATGCACGTCCTGCATGTAGCGGTCGCGCGAGACCTTGGCCAGGATCGAGGCGGCCATGATCGCGCGGTCGATGCCATCACCGCCGACCAGCGCCTGCGCCGGCAGTACCAGGCCCTTGGGCACCACGTTGCCGTCGATGCGGGCGAAGCCGGCCACGTGGGCGACCGCTGCAACGACGTCACGCATGCCCTGCAGGGTGGCCTGGTAGATGTTCAGGCGGTCGATGGTGTCCACGTCCACGAGCACCACGTGCCAGGCCAGGGCACGTTCGATGATGCGGTCATGCAGTTGCTCGCGGCGGGCTGCGGTGAGTTGCTTGGAATCGTCCAGGCCGTTGATGCGTGGCCGTGCCGGGTCGAACACCACCGCCGCCACCGCGACCGGTCCGGCCAGCGGACCGCGGCCGGCTTCGTCGACGCCGGCGACCAGACGCTCCGGCTCGACCACGGCAGCACCGTCGAACAGGGCCAGGCTGGCCGCTGCGGCATGGCGGCGGCTCATGCCTGGGCCTGGTCGCGCATCAACAGCTCGCCCACAGCGTCGGCCGCGCGGGCCGAGGCATTGCGGCGCAGTCGTTGATGCAGGCGGGCATAGGTGTCCTGCAGGTCGGTCACCCGCTGCGGGTGGTCGAACCATTGCTGGATGGCCGCCGCCAGCTTGTCCGGCGTGCAGTCGTGCTGCATCAGTTCCGGTGCCAGGTCCTGGCCCGCCAGGATGTTGGGCAGGGCAAAGCGGTCGACCTTGATCAGGCCCAGCGCCTTGACCAGGCGGTAGGTCAGCTCGTTGACGCGGTAACCGACCACCATCGGCCGCTTGACCAGCATCGCCTCCAGCGTCGCGGTGCCCGAGGCCAGCACCACCACATCGGCGGCGATCATGGCGTTGCGCGCCTCACCGTCGAGTACATGCGAGAAGGCTACCGGCAGCGCCGAGCGTGACAGCTGTTCTTCGATCAGGCGCTTGCAGGCCGGGTTGGCGGCAGGCACTACCACGTGCAGGCCGGGGATGCGCTCGGAGACCTGCCAGGCGGCCTCGAAGAACGGTTCACCGAGGCGCGAGATTTCGCCCAGGCGGCTGCCTGGCAGCACCGCCAGCACCTTGGCCGAGGTCGGCAGCCCAAGCGCGGCGCGCGCTTCCTCACGGTTGCCCTGCAGGGGGATGTCATCGGCCATCGGATGGCCAACGAAGCGCGCGTCGATGCCGTGCCTGGCATAGATCGGGGGTTCCATCGGGAACAGGCACAGCACCAGGTCGGCGCTGCTGCCGATCTTCTCGGCGCGCTTCTCGCGCCAGGCCCAGACCGAGGGGCTGACGTAGTGCACGGTGCGCACGCCGCGGTGCTTCAGCCAGCGTTCGATGCCCAGGTTGAAGTCGGGCGCGTCGATGCCGATGAACACGTCCGGCTGCCATTCCAGTGCACGCTGGCGGAACGCGGAACGCAGTTTCAGCAGGCGTGGCAGGTGGCGCAGCACTTCGGTCAGGCCCATCACCGCCAGCTCGCTGGCATCGTGCCAGGTCAGGCAGCCGGCGCTGCGCATGGCATCGCCACCGATGCCGGCGAATTCGGCATTCGGAAAGCGTGCCTTCAGCTCGCGCACCAGGCCCGCACCCAGCAGGTCACCGGAGGCCTCACCGGCCACCAGAGCGATCCGCAACGGGCGCTCGCTGAGCACCCGCTGCGCGGGGACGCTGCCGGCCATCGAGGCCAGCGGAATCACGGCGGCGCCGGCCGGCGCCTGGCCGGTCGTGCTGCTCATCGCAGCAAGGGCCTCTCAGCGTGCTCGATGAAGTCCAGCATGGCCTTCACGTCATCGCTGTCGCGTGCCTGTTCGGTCAGCTGCACCTTGGCTTCGGCCAGCGGCAGGCCCGCCACGTACAGGGTGCGGTAGGCGCGCTTGATGGCGGAGATGCGCTCGGCGTCGAAGCCACGACGCTTCAGCCCTTCGCTGTTGATGCCGCGCGGGCGGCCCAGCGAATCGGTGCCGACCATGGTGAACGGCGGAACGTCGCCGTTGGTCAGCGCGCCCATGCCGAGGAAGGCGTGGGCACCGATGCGGCAGAACTGGTGGGCACCGGCGAAGCCGCTGATGATCACGTAGTCGCCCACGGTCACGTGGCCGGCCAGGGTGGTGTTGTTGGAGAACACGCAGAAGTTGCCGACATGGCAGTCGTGCGCCACGTGCGTGTAGGCCAGCATCCAGTTGTCGTTGCCGATCGTGGTGATGCCGCCGCCGCCGCCGGTGCCACGGTTCAGGGTGACGAACTCGCGGAACACGTTGCGGTCGCCGATCACCAGTTCGGTGCGCTCGCCGGCAAACTTCTTGTCCTGCGGCTCGCCACCGATCGCGGCGTGGCCGATGAAGCGGTTGTCACGGCCGATCCTGGTCGGGCCGTGGATGCTGCAATGGGGGCCGACCACTGTGCCGGCGCCGATTTCCACATCGGCACCGATCAGGGTGAACGCGCCGACCTGGACGTCGTCGGCCAGGCGCGCGGCCGGATCGATGACGGCAGTCGGGTGGATCCGTGGTGCGTTGTCAGTCATTGCTGCCTCCCGTGGATCAGCCCTTGGCACCGGCGCACATGACCTCGGCCGAGGCAACGACTTCACCGTTGACCTTGGCCTCGCCGTAGTACCAGCCCATGTTGCGGATCAGGCGCTTCATCTGCACATCCAGCATCAGCACGTCGCCGGGCACGACCTGCTTGTTGAAGCGGGCGTTTTCCACCTTGACCATGTAGAACAGCTTGGACTGCGCATCGCGGCCAAGCGTCAGCTGGGTCATCACGCCACCGGCCTGGGCCAGCGCTTCGATGATCAGCACGCCGGGCATGATCGGGCGGCCCGGGAAGTGACCCTGGAAGAACGGCTCGTTGATGCTGACGTTCTTCTGCGCCAGGATGCGCTTGGCGTCGATGTCGAGCTCAAGCACCCGGTCCACCAGCAGGAACGGGTAGCGGTGCGGGAGCAGTTCCTGGATCTGGCAGACGTCGATCGGAAGCTGCAGCGTGTCGTTCATTCTTTCTCCTTGCCAGCAGCCAGGACGCGGCGAGCCAATGCGTCCAGCTGCTTGAAGCGCGCGGCGTTCTTGCGCCACGTGCGGTTGTCGGTCAACGGGGTGCCGGACGAGTACTCGCCCGGCTCATGGATGGAATTGCGGACCACCGACTTGCCGGTGATCACGACCTTGTCGCAGATCTCGAGGTGGCCGACCACGCCGACGTGGCCACCGAGCAGGCAGTAGCGGCCGATCCTGGCGCTGCCGGCGATGCCGGTGCAGCCGGCGATGGCCGAGTGCGCGCCGATCTGCACGTTGTGCGCGATCTGTACCAGGTTGTCCAGGCGCACGTCTTCGTCCAGCACGGTGTCTTCCAGTGCACCACGGTCGACGCAGGTGTTGGCGCCGATTTCGCAATCGTCGCCGATGCGCACGCCGCCGAGCTGCGGCACCTTGATCCACTTGCCGGCGTCCATCGCCAGGCCGAAGCCATCGGCACCGAGCACGGCACCGGGGTGCACGCGCACGCGCTTGCCGAGCTTGACCCGGGTGACCAGGGTGACCCGGGCGATCAGTTCGCAGCCGCTGTCCAGGCTGCAGTCTTCGCCGATCACGCTGCCGGTGCCGATGATGCAGTTCTCGCCGACCACGCTGCACGCGCCGATGGAGACGAAGGGACCGATGTGGGCGCTGGCGGCGACCTGGGCGCTGGGATCGATGACGGCGCTGGGGTGGATGCCCGGTGGGCGCGTGGGCGCGATGTCGAACAGCGCGGCGATCTTGGCGAAGGTGGTGTACGGATCCTTGGCCACGAGCGCGGCGCCGGGGGCGGCCTCGGCGTCGTCGGCGCGCAGCACGACCAGCGAGGCCTGGCTGTCGGCCAGCTGGGCGCGGTAGCGTGGATTGGCGAGGAAGGTCAGCTGGCCAGGACCGGCATGGGCGAGGGTGGCCACGCCATGGATGGCGGTGGCGGGGTCGCCATGGACCTGCAGGCCGAACTGCTCGGCGAGTTGCTGGGCGGTGTAGGTGGGAGTATTCACGGCGGGAGTTTAACGTGTGACGCCATTGCGGTCATGCGGGGTCAAAAGCGGCGCCTGCCTGATGTCCCGGGGTGATGGCGCAGGGGGCTGCCCAGGACACGCCGTAGACCCATCCCTGGGGGCTCGATGGCGCCATCCATGGCGCCAACGGTCCTGGTCAGCCCCCTGCGCCATCACCAGATGATTTCACGCGAGCGCGGGAAGTAACGGTGGTGAGCAAGTAAAACGAAAACGCCGGGCAGAGCCCGGCGATTCGCACCCCGTCTGGTGGAGAGCCCCCCTTCTGTTAAGGGGGGCGCGCCAATGGCGCGGGGGACAGGAGGTAGGTCGGGACCCGCTGCTTGCGCAGCAAGCCGTGGCGCACCTTCGGTGGTCAGTTCTTAGAACTGACCGCCGAAGGTGAATTGCAGGCGTTCGATCTTGTCGCCGTCTTCCTTCTTCAGCGGGAACGCGTAGCTGATCGAGATCGGGCCGACCGGGGCGCGCCACAGCAGGGCGACACCGGTGGAGACGCGCAGTTCGTTGGCCTTGAAGTTCTTGGTGCCGTTGTAGACGTTGCCGAAGTCGACGAAGGCCGACACGCGTGCAGACGGGCTGTCGAACAGGCGCGGGAAGTAGGCTTCGACCGAACCGACGGTCTTCAGCGAACCACCCAGCGGCTGGCCTTCCGGGTAACCGTCGGTGGCTTCGCGCGGGCCGAGGGTGTTGTCCTCGAAGCCGCGTACCGAGTTGGTACCACCGGCATAGAAGTTTTCGAAGAACGGCAGGCCGCTGGCGGTGACGGTACGGGTGGTGCCATCGGCATTGGTGATCGTACGGGTGTAGTCCTTGCCGTAGGCGTCGCCGTAGCCCACTTCGGCGCGGGTGTTGATCACCAGCGACGGCATGATCGGCCAGTACTTGCTGATCTGGTAGTTCAGCTTGTAGTACTCGATGGTCGAACCCGGCAGGGTGGTTTCCAGGCCGACGCGCTGGTAGGTGCCGCGGGTCGGCATGAAGTAGTCGTTGCGCGAGTCGCGCGCCCAGCCCAGTTCCGTGCGCCAGGCATGGAAGGTGCGCGAACCGACCGCATCGATGTAATCGATGATCGAGGGCGGGGTCGAGCCACGGTAGGTCGTGATCTGGTTGCTGTCGATGCCGAACATCAGCGAGACGGTGTCGGTCTCGGTCAGCGGCACGCCGAATACCACCTGCGCAGAACCATTGGTGCTGTTGTACTGCGCGGTGTTGAAGTCGGAGTAGTCCAGTTCACGCCAGGACAGGTTGTAGCCCAGCGAAACGCCGTCGTCGGTGAAGTACGGGTTGGTGTAGCTGAAGCCGTAGCGCTGCAGGTAGCTGCTGCGCGAGGCTTCGACCGACACGCGGTTGCCGCCGCCGAGGAAGTTGTTCTGCGACAGCTGCACCGAGGTGGTCATGCCGTAGGACTGCGAATAGCCCAGGCCGAACACGAAGCTGCCGGAGGTGGTTTCCTTGACGTTGTAGACGACGTCGACCTGGTCGTTGCTGCCGCTGACGGCCGGGGTCTCGACGTCCACCGACTCGAAGTAGCCCAGGCGCTGCAGGCGGATCTTGGAGCGGTCGATCGCGGCCTGCGAGTACCAGCTGTTCTCGAACTGGCGCATTTCGCGACGCATCACTTCGTCGGAGGTGCGGGTGTTGCCACGGAACAGGATGCGGCGCACCGACACGCGCGGGCCGGGCACGACCTGCATGTTGATCCCTACCGTCTGTTCGGCACGGTTGGTGGTCGGGATCGGGTTCACCTTGGCGAACGCGTAGCCGATGTTGGACAGCGAGTTGGTGATGGTGTCCGAGCTGAATTCCAGCAGGGCACGCGAGAACGTGTCGCCCGGCTTCTGGATCACCATGCGCTCGACGTCCTCCTGCGGAAGGATGGTGTCGCCGCTGACCTTGATCTCGGAGATCTTGTACTGCGCACCCTCGGTCACGCCCGCGGTGAGGAACATGTCGCGCTTGTCGGGGCTGATCGAAACCTGGGTGGAATCGATGCTGAAGTCGACGTAGCCGCGGTCCAGGTACCACGAGTTGAGCTTTTCCAGGTCGCCGGACAGCTTTTCCTTGGAGTACTGGTCGTCACGGCGGTACCACGACGCCCAGTTGTGCTCCTTGGACTCCCAGGTCTCCAGGATGTCCTTGCTCTCGAACTTCTCGGTGCCGACCAGGTTGACGTGGCGGATCTTGGCCGCCTTGCCTTCCTTGATGGCGATCGCGATGTCCACGCGGTTGCGGTCCAGCGGGCTCACGGTCGGGGTGATCTCGACGGTGTACTTGCCGCGGTCGTTGTACTGGCGGCGCAGTTCCTGGGTCACGCGGTCCAGGCTCAGGCGGTCGAAGGTGCCACCCTCGGTCAGGCCGATGTCGGACAGACCCTTGAGCAGCTGCTCGGACTTGATGTCCTTGTTGCCGGTCACGGTCAGCTTGTTGATCGCCGGGCGTTCCTTGACGGTCACCACCAGGATGCTGCCCTGGCGGTCCAGCTGCACGTCTTCGAAGAAGCCGGTCTTGTACAGCGCGCGGATGGTCTCGCCGACCTTGTTGTCAGTGATGGTCTCGCCCCGTTCCACCGGCAGGTAGGTGAACACCGTGCCCGAGCTGATGCGCTGCAGGCCATCGACGCGGATGTCGCTGACAGTGAAGGGCTCGGCTGCCTGGGCCAGGGCGGGAGCGCCGGTGACGGCGGCGAGGGCGAGGGCCAGCAGGCGGCGATTGGGGAGTCGCGTCATGTCACGTCCGGTAGGAAGGTCGATTTCATTGGTGCGGGATGCCGACGCTGTAGACGGCAACAACGTGGAAAAGTTCATCGCGGGACCAGGCCGAGGATGTCGTTGTAGAACGCCAACCCCATCAGCCCGGCCAGCAACGCCAGGCCGATGTATTGGCCGGCGGCGATGGCACGCTCGCTCAGCGGGCTGCCCTTGACCAACTCGATAAGGTAATACAGCAGGTGCCCGCCGTCCAAGATCGGGATCGGCAACAGGTTGATGATGCACAGGCTGAGTGACAGCAGGGCAAGGAACTGCAGGAACCAGTCGAGGCCGCGTTTGGCCGAGACATTGGCCACGCGGGCGATGGTGACCGGCCCGGAAACGTTCTGCAGCGAGGCTTTGCCGGTGACGATGCGGGCCATCATGCCCAGCGAATCGGCGGCAAGCCGGCCGGTTTCACGTACGGCGACGGTCACTGCATCCAGCGGCCCATAGCGCAGCAGGGTGTCGTAGGAGGGGCTGTAGGTGGTGGGGAAGCCGACGCCGATCTGCCAGACCGGGTTGCCCTTGCCATCCTTGCCCTGGCGGGGCGTGACTTCCAGTGCAAGGCGTTCACCGCCTCGCAGGACCTCGATCATGCCGGGGCCTCCGGCACGGCCGAGGGCCTGGATCTCGCCGATCACCTGGTCGACGCTGTCGATGCGCTGGCCGTCGATCGCCACGATCAGGTCGCCCGGCTGCAGCAGCCCGGTGACCACCGAATCGGCGGTGAGCGAGTCGACCAGTGCCGGCTGCAGCCACGATTGCCAGTACAGGCCGGCCAGGATCGGTACCCGTCGTTCATCGAAGCCGGCGGGCAGCTGCGACAGCGGCAGGGTGCGCACGCGCACCTGGTCCGCAGGGTCGAGTACCTCAAGCGTGACGTCGCGGCGATCCATCGCGGCGGCGGTCAGCGCCATGCTGGCCTCGCCCAGGGTGGCGACGTGGCGCTCATCCACCCGCAGAACGCGGTCACCGCTGAGCAGTCCGGCGCTGGCGGCGATGCCGTCAACCCGGCCGATCGTCGGCGAGTAGTCCTGCTTGCCGATCACGAACATCGCCCACAGCAGCAGGATGCACAGCAGCAGATTGGCGATCGGCCCTGCAGCAACAATGGCGATGCGCTGCCACACGGTCTTGTGGTTGAAGGCCTGGCCGCGCTCGTGGGGATGGACCTCGACCTCACGTTCGTCGAGGAACTTCACGTAGCCACCCAGCGGGATGGCGGCAATGGCGAACTCGGTGCCGTGCCTGTCGCGGCGCGACCACAGCGGACGGCCGAAGCCGACCGAGAAGCGCAGGATCTTGACCCCGCAGAGGCGGCCGACCCAGTAATGCCCGAACTCGTGGAACGTGACCAGCAGCCCGAGGCTGACAATCATCCACCAGACCGATCCGAGGAAGTCAGTCATGCAGGCTCACAGTGGCGGGCAGGGGCGGCGTCATGCTGGGCGAGGCGGTCGTTCAGGCGGCGTCGATGGCGTTCAGGGTGAGCTGGCGTGCCCGCTGGTCGGCGGACAACAGGACCTCCAGTGTATCGGCTGGCTGGGTCGGCAGTGTTGAAAGAGCGTTAGCAACCAGCTCCGGGATGGTCAGGAAACCGATCCGGCCCTGAAGAAATGCTGAAACCGCCTCTTCATTGGCGGCGTTCAGCACCGCCGGGGCAGTACCGCCGGCCTGCATGGCCTGCCAGGCCAGCGCCAGGCAGGGGAAGGCGTCGGTGTCAGGCGCCTCGAAATCCAGCCGGCCCTGCGCCAGCAGGTCCAGCCCGGCCACGCCCGATTCGATGCGCTGCGGCCAGCCCAGGCCGACCGCCAGGGTGGTGCGCATGTCCGGCAGGCCCATCTGGGCCAGGGTCGAGCCGTCGACGAATTCGACCAGCGAATGGACCAGGCTCTGCGGGTGCACCAGCACCTCGATGCGCTCGCCGGGCACCGAGAACAGATGGTGCGCCTCGATGACTTCCAGGCCCTTGTTCATCAACGTCGCCGAATCGACCGAGATCTTCGGGCCCATCGACCACTTCGGGTGAGCCACGGCCTGGGCCGGGGTGACCTCGGCCAGCTCGGCGCGGCTGCGGCCGCGGAACGGGCCGCCCGACGCGGTCAGCAGGATCCGGCGCACGCCGGCGCCGTCGATGCTGGCGTCGCGCGAACGCAGGCACTGGAAGATCGCGCTGTGCTCGCTGTCGATCGGAATGATCTCGGCGCCGGCGCGCTCGGCGGTGCGGGTCAGCAGCTCGCCGGCCAGTACCAGCGATTCCTTGTTGGCCAGCAGGATGCGCTTGCCGGCCGCAGCGGCGGCGAGGGTCGAGGACAGCCCTGCAGCACCGACAATGGCCGCGACGACCGTGTCGCAGGCATCGCTTGCTGCCAGCTGGTCCAGTGCGGCATGACCGGCGTGGGCCTCGGTCGACAGCCCGGCATCGCGCAGGCCGTCGCGCAGTTCGGTGAACAGCGCTTCGTCGGCGATGACCGCGTGCGCCGGCTCGTGTTGGCGGCACAGGGCCAGCAGTGCCTGCACCTGGCGGCCGGCGGCCAGCACCGTGGCCTGGTAGCGCTGCGGGTGGCGGGCGATGACGTCCAGCGTGGAGGCACCGATCGAGCCGGTGGCGCCGTATACGGCGACCCGGCGCAGGTCTGCGACAGCATTCATGGTCAGAACCCGAAGATTTCCTTGCCCAGCGCGAACACCGGCACGGCGGCGAGGACGCCGTCGACGCGGTCGAGCACGCCACCATGGCCCGGAATCAGGTTGCCCGAGTCCTTGGCACCGGCGTGGCGCTTGATCAGGCTTTCGAACAGGTCACCCAGCACCGACGCGAATACGGCCACCACCGAGGTGATCAGCAGGCCCGGCAGGTGCGCGATGTCGATGCCGGCCAGCCAGCCCAGTCCGAGGGCCACGGCGACACCGGCCAGCAGGCCGCCGAACAGGCCTTCCCAGGTCTTGTTGGGGCTGATCCGCGGCGCCAGCTTGTGCTTGCCGAAGTGACGGCCGGCGAAATAGGCGCCCGAATCGGCTGCCCAGACCAGTGCCAGTGCCGCCAGCAGCCACAGGTGGCCCTGCTTGCCTGGCGGGTCACCGCCAGCGTGGATCAGCACCAGCGCTGCCCAGGCAGGAACGATCGCCAGGGTGCCGGCCAGCATCTTCACGATCCGGGAGGGGGCCGTCGGCTGGGCGCCAAAGTTGAAGAAGCGCAGCCAGGCCAGCGCCGCCAGCCACCAGGCAACACCCGCCAGTGTGGTGATCTGGAACAGCACCAGCGTGCTGCCATCGGCCCACACCAGCAGCACCATCAGCAGCAGGTTCAGCACCAGCAGCACGGTGCGCGCGAGGGTGTCTTCGATGCCGGCCAGCTTCAGCCATTCCCACAGGCCGATCAGCAGCACGGCGGCGGCGGCGGCGGCCAGCCATTGCGTCGGCAGCAGCAGGATCGCGGCAATGGCGAGCGGCGCCATGATCAGCGCGGCGAGGACTCGGGTCTTGGTCATGGGCTGGAGGTCTCGGTGGCCAGTGCGGCGATCTGGGCGCTGGTCAGACCGAAACGACGCTCGCGGCTGCCATAGGCATCCAGCGCCTGCTGCAGCAGGGCGGCATCGAAGTCCGGCCACAGCGCCTCGGTGAACCACAGCTCGGTGTAGGCCAGTTGCCACAGCAGGAAGTTGCTGATGCGGGTGTCGCCACCGGTGCGGATGAACAGATCCGGCGGCGGCAGGTCGGCCAGGGCGACCTGGCTGCCCAGCAGCGATTCGTCGATCTGTTCGGGCAGCAGGCGTCCTGCGGCGACTTCAGCGGCCAGCGCGCGCGCGGCGCGGGCGATGTCCTGGCGACCGCCGTAACTGGCGGCGATCGACAGGGTCAGGGTGGTGTTGTCGGCGGTCCGCTGCTCGGCCAGCTGCATGCGGCTGACCAGGCCGGCACCAAAGCGCTCGCGTTCGCCGATGAAGCGTACGCGCACGCCGCGTCGGTGCAGTTCGTCCACTTCGCGGTCGAGCGCGCCGAGGAACAGCTTCATCAGGGCGTCGACTTCTTCCTGCGGCCGGCCCCAGTTCTCGCTGGAAAACGCGAACAGGGTCAGCGCCGGAATGCCCAGTTCAAGGCAGCGCTCGATGGTGCGGTTGACCGCGCGCGCGCCGGCACGATGGCCGATCACGCGCGGGCGGCGGCGCTGCTGTGCCCAGCGCCCGTTGCCATCCATGATGATGGCGACGTGGCGGGGCAGGGTGGCCGGCAACGGAGGCGGGACTGAAGGCATCGACTTCAGACCGACAGCAGTTCTTTTTCCTTGTCGGCAACGACCTTGTCGACGTCCTTGATGTTGGTGTCGGTCAACTTCTGGATGTCGTCCTCACCGCGCTTCTTCTCGTCCTCGCTGATCGCCTTGTCCTTGACCAGCTTGGCGATTTCCTTGTTCGCGTCCTGACGGATGTTGCGGATCGCGATCTTGGCGCCTTCGCCTTCCTTCTGCACCTGCTTGACCAGCTCCTTGCGGCGCTCTTCGGTCGGCGGCGGCATGTTGATGCGGATCGCGGTGCCCAGCGTGTTCGGGGTGAACTCGGCGTTGTAGAGACCCTTCTCGATCTCCTTGATCATGCCCTTGTCGAACGGGGTGACCAGCAGCGAGTGCGCATCGGCGTTGGAGATCGAGGCAACCTGGTTCAGCGGGGTGCTGGCGTTGCCGTAGGCATTGACCGTCACGCGGTCCAGCAGGGCCGGCGTGGCACGCCCGGTCCGGATGGAGGTGAGGGTGTGCTTCAGAGCGTCGATGCTCTTGGCCATGCGCGTCTGCGCGTTGTTCTTGATGTCGTTGAGCATCGCCCGGTCCTGGATGTATCTGGAATCGGGCGATTATAGGCGAATACGGGACGCTGCCGGGCCTGAATCGGCCCGGTTGTCGCCGCGCGCTCAGGCTCAGGCCGGATCGCGGCCCTGGACCAGGGTGCCGATGTTCTCGCCGTTGAGGATCTTCAGCAGCTCGCCCGGCTGGCCCATGTCGAACACGCGCATCGGCAGGTCGCTGTCGCGGGCCAGTGCGAAGGCGGCGGTATCCATCACTTCCAGGCCGCGGCGGATCACTTCGTCATAGCTCAGGCTGTCGAAGCGGACCGCATCGCTGTGCTTGTTCGGGTCCTTGTCGTACACGCCATCGACCTTGGTGGCCTTCAGCAGCAGGTCGGCACCGATCTCGATCGCGCGCAGGGCGGCGCCGGAGTCGGTGGTGAAGAACGGGCTGCCGACGCCGGCGGCGAAGATCACCAGGCGGCCCTTTTCCAGGTGGCGGATGGCGCGGCGGCGGATGTAGTCCTCGCACACGTCGTTGATCTTGATCGCGCTCATCACGCGCGCCTTGGCGCCCAGCTTCTCCAGGGCGTCCTGCATGGCCAGGGCGTTGATGACCGTGGCCAGCATGCCCATCTGGTCGCCGGTGACCCGGTCCATGCCGCCTGCGGCCAGGCCGGCGCCGCGGAAGATGTTGCCGCCGCCGATCACCAGGGCCACTTCGGCACCGGCCTGCTGGGCTTCGATGACCTCACGGGCCAGGCGGTTGATGATCTTCGGGTCGATGCCGTAGTCCTCATCTCCCATCAGCGCCTCCCCGGACAGTTTCAGAAGGATGCGGCGATAGGCGAGCTTGGACATGGGGACCTCGGGTGCGTGGAAATCGCGGGCGATTCTACGCGCATGCGGCGTCGGGCCATAGTGTTTTGTGCACTGCGGCGTAAAATCCTGGCGTTCGCCCCGGTCATCCGGGGCTTCCGGTTCAGCCCAGCTCGGCGCCCGCGGTCGCTGACAGCTCGTCGTGGCCGAGGGCGCCGGGGGAGCGCGCGATCACCCGGTTGCGGCCGAGGTTCTTGGAGCGGTACAGCACGTCGTCGGCGGCGCGCAGCAGGTCCTGCACGTCGGCGAAGCGTTCGTAGCCGCCCTGGGTGGCCACGCCGGCGGAGAAGGTGACGAACAGCGGGCCGCCTTCCAGTTCGGCCATCGGCGTGGCAACGATGTTGGCCAGCACCCGGCGGATCACGTCCAGTGCTACCGTTTCGCTGGTGTTGGGCAGCAGCGCGACGAACTCCTCGCCGCCGAAGCGGGCCACGGTGTCGCTGTGGCGCAGCTGGCCCTGCAGTTTGCCGGCAAAGGCCCGCAACACCTCGTCACCGGTCAGGTGGCCATGGGCGTCGTTGATCTTCTTGAAGTCGTCCAGGTCGATGAAGGCCACCGACAGCGGCCAGCCCTGGCGGCCGGCGCGCAGGAATTCCTGCTCCAGCACGGCTTCCAGCTGGCGCCGGTTGAGCACGCCGGTGAGGGCATCTCGATGGGCCTGGTCGGCCAGGCGCTTGGCCCGGGCTTCGAATTCGTCGGCGCGGCGACGGGCCTGGTCGGCATCCTGCAGTTCGCGCAGGTTGCGCAGGGTGGCCAGCTCCTGCGCGTGGTCGATCAGCTCGCGCACCCGCGAGGGGGAATTCAGGCCGGCCTCGAACAGGCTGGCGATGTCCGGCAGGGCCTCGCTGATGCGGGTCAGGACCTGGTCGAAACGGGCGCTGTCCAGTTCAAGGCGGTCATGCACCTGCTGCAGGGCGCGCTCGCGGGCGGCATCGGCGTCATCGTCCAGCCAGATGTCGGCCACGGCACCGGACAGCTGCACGCAGGCCTGGAACGGCGATTCCGCGGCGTCCAGGTCTTCGCTGTGGCTGATGCTCTCCACCAGGTAGCGCGGCAGGCCCCACTGCTCGGCCACCCAGGCGCCGACCTCGGCGTGGCTGCAGCCCAGCTCGTCGCGCTCGCGCGCGACCAGGTCGATGTTGTCGCGTGCTTCGCGCAGCAGCGGCAGGTAGCGCTCCGATTCGGCCTGGGCCAGGCACAGTACGCCCAGGTCCTGCAGCAGGCCGGCCAGCATCAGTTCTTCCAGCCGGCGCAGGCCGCGGGCCTGGCCTAGCTGGCTGGCAGCCAGCGCGCTGAGGATGCTGCGCTTCCAGGCGCGTTGGCGCAGGTCGTGGTCGGCGCCGGTGCCGCCGGTCAGCCCCTGGGTGACGGTGAAGCCGAGGGCCAGGCTGATCGTGGCATTCAGGCCGAGCATGGTCAGTGCCTGGCCGAGGTTCTCGATCCGGCGGCGGCTGGCGTACAGCGGCGAATTGGCGATGCGCAGCATGCGAGCGCTCAGCGCCATGTCGATGGCGATGATGTCGGCGGCGGTGGCGATATCCGCTTCCGGGTCCTGTGCCAGTTCGATGATGCGCAGGGCAATACCGGGTGGCGAGGGCAGGTTGCGGCAGAGCGCCAGGGCAGCTGTCAGCTCGGGAGGCATGTCGGGTCGTTCAATTCCATTGGGACAAGAATACCTAGGAATGCATCACAGTCCGCGATTTTCGTTCCTGCTAAATGACTGTTGATTCCCTGTGCCGAGTATCGGCTTGATTCGCGCGCAACGCAAAGGTGCCGCTGTGCGCACCCCACAGGGCCGCCGGCATAAAAAAAGAGCCGCGGTCTCCCGCGGCTCCTTCTGGTTGCTTCACAGCCGGAAGGCTGGAATCAGACCTGCATCGCCTTGGCAACTTCGGCGGCGTAGTCTTCCACCACCTTCTCGATGCCTTCGCCGACGATCAGCAGCTTGAAGCCAGCAACATCGGCGCCAGCGGCCTTGACCACCTGCTCGACGGTGGTGTCGCCCAGCACGTAGGTCTGGCCGTACAGGGTCACGTCGCTGACGATCTTGTTGATCTTGCCGCTGATGATCTTTTCCAGGATGTCGGCCGGCTTGGCCTTGTCCTTTTCGGACATCTTGGCCAGCTCGATTTCCTTTTCCTTCTCGACGAAGTCGGCCGGAACGTCCGCAGCCTTGTTGTGCGGCGGCTTCAGCGCAGCCACGTGCATGGCCAGGCCACGGGCCAGCTCGACGTCGCCGCCGATCAGATCGACCAGCACGCCGACCTTGCCGTTGGTGTGGACATACGCACCGATGTTGCCGGTGGTGTCGACATTCACCATGCGACGGATCTGGATGTTCTCACCCAGGGTCTGCACGGCGGTGGCGCGGGCTTCTTCAACGGTGCGGCCATCGGCCAGCTTGGCAGCCTTCACGGCTTCGACGTCGGTGGCGCCCGATGCCAGGGCGGCAGCGGCAACGGCATTGACGAAGGACTTGAAGTTGTCATCGTTGGCGACGAAGTCGGTTTCCGAGTTGACTTCGACCAGCACGGCCTTGCCGCCATCCTGGGCCAGGCCCAGACGGCCTTCGGCGGCCACGCGGTCAGCCTTCTTGTCGGCCTTGGCGGCGCCGGACTTGCGCATGGCTTCAGCAGCAGCGTCGATGTCGCCGTTGGCTTCGGTGAGCGCCTTCTTGCATTCCATCATGCCGGCGCCGGTGCGCTCGCGCAGTTCCTTGACCAGGGAAGCAGTGATTTCCACGGGATTACCTCACGAAAGAAAGGGGTTGGGCCGGCATGGTGGCCGGCCCGTGTGACACGGTCCTGTCACGCGCCAAAGGCTGCGCGCAGGGAGGGTGGACGCCGGGCGTCCACCCCGGGCCTGGATCAGGCCTGGGCGTCGTCGCCCTTCTTGGCAGCCTTCTTGGCCGGAGCGCGGCGGGCCGGCTTCTCTTCGCCTTCAGCAGCGGCTTCAGCGAACTCTTCCTCACGCACCGAAGCAGCATGCGGAGCAGCAGCCTTGCCTTCCAGCACGGCGTCGGCAGCGGCGCGGGCGTACAGCTGCACAGCGCGGATGGCGTCGTCGTTGCCCGGGATGGCGTAGTCCACCAGTTCCGGGTTGTAGTTGGTGTCGACCACGGCGATGACCGGGATGCCCAGCTTCTTGGCTTCCTTGATCGCGATGTCTTCGTGGCCGATGTCGATCACGAAGATGGCGTCCGGCAGGCGGTTCATGTCCTTGATGCCGCCCAGCGAGGCTTCCAGCTTGTCGCGCTCGCGACGCAGGCCCAGCACTTCGTGCTTGACCAGCTTCTCGAAGGTGCCGTCGGTTTCACCGGCTTCCAGTTCCTTCAGGCGGGCAACCGACTGCTTGACGGTACGGAAGTTGGTCAGGGTGCCGCCCAGCCAGCGCTGGTTCATGAACGGCATGCCGCAACGCTCGGCTTCTTCCTTGATGGTTTCGCGGGCGCTGCGCTTGGTGCCCAGGAACAGGACGGTGCCGCGCTTCTGGGCAACCGACGAGATGAAGTTCATCGCATCGTTGAACAGCGGGACGGTCTTTTCCAGGTTGATGATGTGGATCTTGCCGCGGGCGCCGAAGATGTACGGAGCCATCTTGGGGTTCCAGTAGCGGGTCTGGTGGCCGAAGTGGACGCCGGCTTCCAGCATCTGACGCATGGTGACCTGGGGCATTGCAATACTCCTGATATGGAACCAGCGATTCCGCCCGCGGGGATAGGTATGCGGGACGCGTGGAAGCGCGATCGGTTCCGGGGTTGGGCTTCCCTGTTGCCTCCGTGGCCGAACTCCTTGCGGAGCACCCCGGCACGGATGGGGGCAGCAGGTGTGGATTCACCGGTGACGTCCGGTGTGGACGGGTTCCCGCGCACGCAGGCGGCAGGAATCCGGTCGATTATAGCCCGCTCGGTGCGCTGGCTGCAATTGCCGGGCCTGGAGCGACCAGATCGACCATCCGGCCATCCTGCAGCCGGGCCTGGAAATGACCGCCGGCGTAGCCATCAGCGCGGGCGGGCAGGGCCCAGCGGCGCTCATGGCCGGCCAGCAGATACCCGGCCAGACCGGGCAGCAGCAGGATGCGCTGACCGCCGCTGGTGATGTACGCGAGATCGTTCAGGCGTGCGTGCAGGGTACCGGTGTTGCTCAGTCGCAGGAAGGTATGTGACTGGCCGGGTTCGATCCCTGCATGCAGCCGCGATTGGGCCATTGGTGTGGCGTGCCCGCGGAACAACGGCAGCGAATAGCGCTGCAGGCCTGGCGTAGCGGGGGCCAGGACGACCCGATAGGCCTGTTCGCCGACAGCGGATGCCGGCTGGCGTGGCAGCAGCCAGATGCGCTGTCGGACGCCTGGCGGGATGTCGAGCAGGGTGGGGCTGGCGAGCACCTGGTCGGTGGGACGCAGCACGTCGGCGTCGGTCTGCTGGTCCCACGACAGGATCTGTACCCGGCCCTGCCAGCGGCCGGGGCCGGGGTTGAAGAGCCAAAGTTCGCCCTGGCCACCTTCGGCGGGCAGCTGCAATGTGGTCGGCAACAGGTCCAATGCCGCGGCAGGCAACGCCAGCAGCATCGCCAGCAGGGTCAGCAGTGCCCGCATCAGTAGATGACGGTCACCGCGGACGTTGTGTCTTCGCCGTCGGCGGGAGGCGCGAGCTCGCGGACCTGGGGCGGAAGTTGCGGTGTGTCGCTGCGCTGGTGGGGGGCGGGGCAGTGGGTGCTGCCGGGGTCATCGCGGCAGGCTTCGACCACGGTCAGGCGGATCTGCAGGTTGCTGGGGCCGGGTTCGGCCCACGCCGATGTGCTGGCGAACAGTATCGCCCCGATCAGAAATGCGCGAGCCACCTGGCAACCACCGTGCTGAAAGATCTCGCTGCGCGGTATCGGCTGGATCGGCCGAATCTGTAGCGTCGATTGTCAGTCGACTGCTCCTGGCACAGGAATGATGCGCGCATCCACGCATGACGTGGATCTGCCGAAACCCCGGTGGGTGCCGACCGTTGGTCGGCCCGCCGGTCAATAGGTGATGGTCACCTGCACCACATCGTTGTAGATGCCGGCCGGGGGCTGGCCGGTGACCGGCGGCACCCGGCCATAGATGGTCAGCTGCTGCGCGCTGCCACTTCCGGTGCCGCCAACGGTATCGACGTTGAGGGTGTTGCCCCAGCGCAGGCTGCGCGCGGCATCGCGGTACAGCTCGTAGGTGAGGTAGTAGGTGCTGCCGCCGATGGTGGTGGCCATGCGCCGCGTGCTGGTGGCGGAGGGGTTGTTCTGGCCGTTGTTGAGGCTGACCTGGTAGGCCGTGTTCTTCAGGCAGGTCAGGGTCAGGGTGGCGGTCCGGTCGATGTTGGCGGGAATGCCGCCGGTGACGTTGCCGAAGTCCATGTTGGTGGTGACGTAGCTGCCGCACTGCGGCAGCACGTTGGCGGTGGCGGTGAAGCTGAAGGCGTTGCTGATGCTGTCGGTGCCGGTGGCGCCGCCGTTGCAGTTGGCGGGCACCGTGGCATTGCCGAGCAGGACCTCGTTCCAGGCCCAGGTCAGCACCACGTTGGCGCCGTTGAAGGTGCTGCTGTAGGCGCCTGACGCCAGGATCTGATTGGCGGGGATCTGTGCGGACAGCTGCGTGGTCTGCGTGCCGCTGCCGCCGGTCAGGGGCACGTTGTAGGTCAGGGTCAGCTCCTGCGCCGGCGGCGAGCCGCGCGGGGTCAACCCGGTTACCTGGCTGAAGTTGGAGGTGTTGTAGAGCTGGAAGTTCATGCTGTCGCTGGTGCTGGTCTTCATCGTCCGCCAGCTGGAGCTGCTGCCGCCGCCGCTGCCGGCGCCGATGCCCACGCAGACCCGCACGCCGGTAGTGGCCAGCACGCTCAGCGCGGCAGTGGTGCAGGTCACGGTGATGTTGAGCGTGCCGGTGGTTGCACCGGGGGCATTGCTGTTGACGTTGCCAAACGGCAGCGTCGGGTCGGCGACGGCGACGCACACCGCGACGGCGCGGGCCGGTGCCGCCGCCAGCAGGCCGGCGACCAGCAGCAGGCCGAGCAGCAACGTCCTCATGGCGCTACCTCCGGGATGCACGCCAGCGGTGCCGGCTTCGGCCGCGCGCCGGAAGCCACCACCTTGGGCACGTCCGGTACCTTCACCCTGCATTGCCCGCGGCTGGTGGTGATGTACAGCACGCTGCCGGCGGACACGTCTTCCAGGTACAGCAGCCCGTCATAGCCCACCAGCGCCTGTCGCCCGTCCGGCAGCTGCACCTCGCTGCCGACCTCCAGCGGTTGCCCGTCCATGCCGTGCAGGGTCAGGTTCAACGACGGCCGCGAACGCAGCGCGAAGGTCACGCGGGTGCCGGCGCGTTGGCGGGGTGTCACCCAGTCTTCGATGCGATCGGCGCGCATGTCCTCGGGCAGGTCCAGGGTGTCGATGGAGACGCGGTTGCGCTGCCAGGACAGCAGTGGGCTGACCAGCAGCAGGCCGCGATCATCGGTCACGCCGATCAGCCGGTTTTCCAGCCGCACCGGCACGCCGCCCACGCCGTTGGTGCTGATGACTGCGAACGCGTCGGAGACTTCGCGGGTGGCGAAGGCATGCCCGCCCATCCACACCAGGCTGCCACTGGCGCTGGCGTAGGCATAGTTCAGGCCGCCCTGGCGCGAGGCGCCGAATGAGTAGCGACCGACGTCATTGAGGATGCCGACTTCGGCCAGGCCGCCATTGCCGTCCTCGCCATGGCGCACCTGCGCGCGCCAACCGACGCCGCCGGCGCTGCCGTCGCCGGGTACCGGCTGGGTCACGTCCGCTACCCAGCTCTGGCTGTCGCCGTTGCGCTGGCTGGAGAGGCTGGCCTGGCGGTTGTTGCCCAGGCTGGCGGTGACCGACAGGTAGATGCTGCGGTCATCGCTCTTGTCCAGGTTCTGGTTCACCGACAGGTAGGCCGACCACCGCTGGCTCCAGGTGCGTGACCAGAACAGGCTGGCGTAGCGGTTGTCGTCTCCGTCGGGATAGCGCAGGCGCAGGTAGCTGGCGCTGAGCGTGCCCAGCCGCAGCAGATCGGCGCCGACCGTGGCCTGTTCACTGATGCTCGGCGGCAGGTTGCCCTGCAGTGCGCCCAGGTCGCGGTAATCGCCATGGCTGCGCACGCTGCGCAGATTGAAGTTGAGTCGGCGGTTGTTCCAGCTGTAGCCCAGTGCCCATTGCCCGCCCTGCAGGCCGTGATAGTCACTGTGCGCATAGGCGGCGTTGAACACGCCCGCGCCGCCGAGCAGCCACCAGCCGCCGATGCCGGCCTGGGCCAGGCCGCCGCCGCCTTCGGCATGTGCTTCGCCGGTAAATGTGTCGCTGATACCGCCTCGCCAGCTGGCACTGGCCACGGTGCGATCGTCGTAGGCGAAGGAACGCTGGCCGAAATCCTCACGCAGGCGGCCAACGCCGGCCGACCAGTCCGACAGGCCCTTGGCCAGCAGCTGCTGGGTGCCATAGAAACTGAAATCCAGCGTCTGCATGCGCCCGAATGCATCGGTCACCACCACCTGTGCGCTGCCGGTGCCGCTGATGCCGGGTTGCGCGGCCAGCTGGAACGGACCGACCGGCACCTGCCCGCTGTACTGGCGCAGGCCATCAACGTACAGCTCGACCGTGGACGGCACCACCGCCTGGCCGAGGAAGCTGGGCGTGGGGGTGAGTACGCGATACGGCTGCAGGCCGTAGTTGCGGCCGATCTGCAGGCCACCCAGGCGCACCGGACGGGTCCAGTCGACGAAGCCGCTGTAGAAATCGCCGACCTCCAGCGTCATCGCCTTGTCGGGGAAATCCAGGCTCCAGCGCGTATCCAGACGCACGCTCTCACCGCGCCAGCGACGGTCGCCGGGCTGCTGGTAGCGCCGGCTGATCGCTGTGTTCTCGACGGTGCCGTTGCCGATCCCGAACAGGCGCAGCTCCGAGCTGAGGCTGAGGTTGCCGAGCATGTCGACCCGGCTGCCATACAGGTCGTAGTTCAGCAGCAGGCCGGGCGAGGCGGTGCTGGCCGGTGCCCGGGTCTGCGGCTGGCTGAGCACGGTGGTCGGCAGGGTCAGCTGGTCCAGCGGCACGTCCAGGGCCAGGGTCTGCATATGCGCGTCGTAGCGCACAACGGCCCCGCTGATCTGGTCCAGATAGACCGGCGCATCGCCGCGGGCGCTGAAGCCGAGCTGGCGCAGCACTTCCGGACTGGCCTGCAGCCGGCCAAGGGTTTCAGTGAATGGCAGCAGGCCGCGGGGCGTGCTGTTGAGCGAGACGTCCAGGTACAGGGTCTGGCTGGCGGTCAGGGGCGTGGGGGCGGGCAGGATCGCGTCGGCCGACACCCCGGAGACGTCCGCAGCCCCGGCGGCAGCCACGCCGGACACATCGGCGGCTTCGGTCGCCGCAGGAGCCAGGGCAGCAAACAGCGCGCCCATCAACGCCTCAGCGAGCCGGTGGCGGCGACAGCGGCGTCTGTTCCGACTCGCCATTGAGCTTGGCCGTGATCTGGTCGTTGTCGCGGTCGATGGCCGTGCGCTCGATCGGCCAGCGCATCACCTGCCCGGGCAGTACATAGCCCAGCAGACCGGGGTGCACGATGCGCGGGCGCTGGACGCTGCCCAGCGCCAGGTCGGCGATCTGTGCATAGCTGTTGCCGGTGTTGGCCACCTCCACGCCGTTGCGTCCGTCCTGCAGCCGCACCAGGCTGGCCTGCAGGCGCGGCGCCAGCTTGCCGCCCGAGGGTTGCACGAACACCGGTATCGAATAGCGCAGCACGAACTGCATGCCGTTGGCGCGGGTCGCCAGATCAGGCACCTCGTCGACGATCAGCCGGTAGTACTGCTGTGCCGCAGGCGGTTCGTGGTTCGGGCGCATGACCCGCACCAGCTGCTGCTGGCCCGCCCCCAGTTCCTGCATCGGAGGGGTGGCCAGCAGTTCCTCGGTGGGCAGCAGTTGTTCCTGGCCATCCTGCTGTACCCAGCGGAAGACCCGCACCTGCAGCGTGACCGGCGAGGTGCCACTGTTGGTCAGCCACAGTTCGCAGGCGCGCTGGCGGGCCTCAAGCTGCAGGCTGGTGGGGGCGACCTGGAGGCTGGTGGCACCGGCAGGGGCTGCGGCCAGCAGGGAGAGGGCGAGCAGCGCCACGCCGGTGGCGCGCCACGGGCGGGGTCCGGCCATGCGGGCGTGCTCCATCAATAGGTGATCGTGGCGGTGACCGTATCCAGGTAGTTGCCGGTGGCCGGGTTGTTGGTGCTCAGGTTCAGGATCTGGCCGTAGACGATGTAGGGCACGGCCAGGCCAGTGCCGATGCCGGCCTGGGTGTTGGTGCCCGAGGTCGCACCCCAGACCAGGGTATGAGCGGCGTCCTGGTAGAGCTGGTAGCCAACGAAGTTGTTGGCGGTCACCGCGGCGTTGGTGTTCTTCATCCGGCGGGTGGTGACGTCGTTGGCGGTGCTGGCATTGGCGCCCGCGTTCAGCGAAATCGTGTACGGGGTCAGGGCCGAGCATTGGGCGGTCACCGTGCCCTGGCCCAGGGTGGGGGTCGCCGTGGTCGAGGCCGCCGTGCCGAAGTCAACGTTGGTGGCCGCCGCCGCCGTGATGGTGCAGGCCTTGGTGACCACCAGGGTCACGTTGAAGGTCGTGGTGTCGGCGGCCAGTGCGGGGCCGGCCAGCAACAGTCCGGTCAGGACCCAGGCGAGCGGTGAGCGGAACGTGGATCGCATGGACAACCTCCCTGACCCGAAGGTCTGTTGAACAAGGCGAAGGCGGCAGGTTCGGGGCCGCTTTGACAACGGTCGTGGCCAGCTTCTGCGGGTAAGTGTCTGTAATCCGTGATAAACAGGCGTGCGAAAGGGTGGAGATCGTCACGCTTTCACTTTCCTTGCCGGAACCGTGCATGCCCCCGGATCGCCAGTTGGGTGGCGTTCGTTCAGATTGCAGCGGGATCGGCGATAATGGGCGCCATGAGCGTGAATCTGAAAACCCCGCAGGAAATCGAGATGATGCGCATCGCCGGCCGCCTGGCCAGCGAAGTGCTCGACATCGTCACCCCCCACGTCAAGCCCGGTGTCACCACCGAGGAGCTGGACCGCATCTGCCACGACCACATCGTGAACGTGCAGGGCGCGATTCCGGCCAACGTCGGCTACCGCGGCTTCCCGAAGACCGTGTGCACCTCGGTCAACAACGTCATCTGCCACGGTATTCCCAGCGAAGGGAAGGTGCTGAAGGATGGCGACATCATCAATATCGACGTTACCGTCATCAAGGACGGCTGGCACGGCGACACCAGCCGCATGTACTTCGTCGGCACGCCGTCGGTGATGGCCCGCCGCCTGGTGGAAACCACCTACGAAGCGATGTGGCGCGGCATCCGTGCGGTGCGTCCGGGCGCAACCCTGGGCGACATCGGCCATGCCATCCAGAGCTATGCCGAAGGCGAGCGTTTCAGCGTGGTGCGCGAGTACTGCGGCCACGGCATCGGCAAGGTCTACCACGACGAGCCGCAGGTGGTGCATTACGGCCGCCCGGGCCAGGGCCTGGTGCTGCAGCCGGGCATGACCTTCACCATCGAACCGATGATCAACGAGGGCACCCGTTACAACAAGGTGCTGCCGGATGGCTGGACCGTGGTGACCAAGGACCGCAAGCTGTCGGCGCAGTGGGAGCACATGATCGCGGTCACCGAGACCGGCGTCGACGTGCTGACGCTGTCGCCGGGCGAGTCGCAGGTCTCCTGAGGATGCTGCCGGCGAGTTCGCTGCTGGACACGCCGGCCGCGTCGCTCAACGACCCGGACTGGGCTGCTGCCGCGCGCCAGGCGCTGCAGCAGGCTGACGCGCGCCTGTACCGCCGTTTCGACCAGGGCGACAACATCGAGCGCCTGCTGGCGTTGCGCGCGCGTGCCGCCGACCATCTGATCCGCCTGGCGTGGCAGCGCTGCCTGCCAGTCGATAGTGGCCTGTCGCTGTTCGCGGTGGGCGGCTATGGGCGCGGTGAGCTGTTCCCGCGCTCGGACATCGACCTGCTGGTGTTCGGCGGCCCGTCGGCACAGCTGGCGCACGAAGCGGCACTGGCGCGCCTGTTTGCGCTGCTGTGGGATTGCGGTCTGGCGGTCAGCCATGCGGTGCGTTCTGCATCCCAGTGCCGCGAGGCGGCGACGGACCAGACCGTGCTGACCGCGCTGATCGAGGCGCGCCCGATCCTGGCCGATGATGCGGCGCGCCGCGCGCTGCGCGAGGCCATCGACGACCGCGAACTGTGGCCGGCACGCGCGTTCTTCCTGGCCAAGCTGGAAGAGCTGCGCAACCGGCACCAGCGTTTCGGCGATACCGCCGACAACCTGGAGCCGGACCTGAAGGATGGCCCCGGTGGCCTGCGCGATCTCAACACGCTGGGCTGGATGGCTCTGCGTGCCTTTGGCGTGCGCGACCTGGAAGCCCTGGTCGGGCTAGGCCATCTGGGTGCCGACGAAGCCGCGGCGCTCAAGCGCGAACGTGCGGTGCTGGCGCGGTTGCGCTTCGGCCTGCACCTGGTAGCACGTCGCCCGGAAGAGCGCCTGCGTTTCGATTACCAGAAGACCCTGGCCGCGCGCCTGGGCTTCGAAGACGATTCCGAGAACCTCGGTGTCGAGAAAATGATGCAGGGCTTCTACCGCGCCGCGCTGGTGGTGCGCCGGATCAGCGACCGCCTGCTGCAGCGCTTCGAGGAACAGTTTGATGGCGAAGCGCAGCCGGAACCGCTGACCGTGGGCTTCTCGCTGCGCCGCGGCTACCTGGCCGCCAACGAGGCCGACTGGCCGCGTGGCGATATCGGCCAGGTGTTTGCGCTGTTCTCCAGCTGGGCCAACAATCCGCAGGTACGCGGCCTGCATTCGCTGACCGCGCGCGCGCTGGCCGAAGCGCTGCCGCTGCTGCCGGCCTACGACCAGGCCGACACCGACGCGCGCGAGCAGTTCATGACCCTGCTGCGTGGCCAACGCCCGGTCGATACGCTTTCGCGCATGGCGCGGCTGGGCGTGCTCGGCCAGTGGATTCCCGCGTTCGCCCAGGTCAGCGGGCGCATGCAGTTCGACCTGTTCCATGTCTATACCGTCGACCAGCACACGCTGATGGTCCTGCGCAACATCGGCCTGTTCGCCAGCAGCCGTGCCGACGAACGCTTCTCGATCGCCCATGAAGTCTGGCCGCGCCTGCGCAAGCCGGAACTGCTGCTGCTGGCCGGCCTGTTCCATGACATCGCCAAGGGCCGCGGCGGCGACCATTCCGAACTGGGCGCGGTCGATGCGCGCGCGTTCTGCCAGGCGCATGCGCTGAGCACGTCCGATACCGAACTGGTGGCGTGGCTGGTCGAACAGCACCTGCGCATGTCGGTGACCGCGCAGAAGCAGGACATCGCCGACCCGGTGGTGATCCATCGCTTCGCCACCCTGGTGGGCAGCCGCGACCGCCTCGACTATCTGTACCTGCTGACCTGCGCTGATATCGCCGGCACCAGTCCGAAGCTGTGGAACGCGTGGAAGGACCGCCTGCTGGCCGATCTGTATTTCGCCACCCGGCGCGCGCTGCGCGAAGGGCTCGAGCATCCGGTACCGGCGGCCGAGCGCGTGGCAGAGGCGCGCGACAGCGTGCGCGCACTGGTGCGCGAGCAGGGTTACGACGACGCCACCATCGACCGCCAGTTCGCCGTGATGCCGGATGAGGGCTTCATTCGCCTGCGCCCTGAGCAGCTGGCCTGGCAGGCCGCCGCGCTGGTACCGGTGAAACAGGGCCAGACGCTGGTGAAGGTGCGCCGCATCAGTGTCGACGACCCGGCACTGGAAGTGTTCGTGCATTCGCCGGACCGCGACGGCCTGTTTGCCGCCATCGTGATGACCCTGGACCGCAAGGGCTACGGGATCCATCGCGCGCGCGTGCTGGATGGCCCGGCCGACACCATTTTCGATACCTTCGAAGTGAACCCGGCCGACAGCTTCGCCGATGGCAGCAGCGCCAACCTGGAGGCCGCGCTGCGCGAGGCGCTCAGTGGTGACCTGTCGCGCCTGCGCCCGTCGCGTCGGGTGGTGCCACGCCAGCTGCGCCATTTCCGCTTCGCGCCGCGCATCGAGTTCCGCGATGAACCGGGCGCAACCCGTTTTGCCCTGGTCGCACCCGACCGCCCCGGCCTGCTGGCCGACGTGGCGTTCGTGCTGCGCAACCAGGGCCTGCGCGTGCATGATGCACGCATTGCCACATTCGGCGAACGCGCCGAAGACACCTTCGTGATCAGTGACGAACACGACCTCCCCCTGACTGAACCTGCCCGGCAGCAGCTGCATGACGCGATGCTGGCCTGCCTGGACCCTGATCGAAACGCCGGAGACCCCGCCTGATGGCCACCAAGCCTGTTAAGAAGACTGCTGCCACCGCCAAGAGCGCAGCGGCCAAGAAAACTGCCGCCGTGCCGGCCGCGAAGAAGGCTGCCGCGCCGAAGAAAGCCGCGGTGGTGAAGGCGCCGGCGAAGAAGGTGGCGGCACCGAAGAAGGCCCCGGCCAAGAGCGCAGAAGCCGCACGCGCCGAAACCATCGCCCGCAAGTCGCTGCGCAAGCCGGCCGCGCCGGGCGTGGAAGAACTGAAGTTCGGCATCGAAAGTGCCTTCGAACGCCGCGCCACGCTGACCCTTCACGAACTGGAAGGCTCGACCAGGCCGCTGGTCAACCGTGTGATCGATGGCCTGGAAAGCGGCGAATTCCGCGTTGCCGAACCGGACGGCCACGGTGGCTGGAAGGTCAACGAGTGGCTGAAGAAGGCCGTGCTGTTGTACTTCCGCGTCAACGACATGGCCGTGGTCGACGCACGTCCGGCGCCGTTCTGGGACAAGGTCGAATCGCGTTTTGCCGGTTATGACGAAGCGAAGTTCCGCCGTGGTGGCGTGCGCGTGGTGCCGGGCGCGATTGCCCGCCGCGGTACGTACTTCGGCAAGGACGTGGTGCTGATGCCGAGCTTCACCAACATCGGTGCCTATGTCGGTGAAGGCACCATGGTCGATACCTGGGCCACCGTGGGTTCGTGCGCGCAGATCGGCCAGCACTGCCACCTGTCCGGCGGTGCCGGCATTGGCGGCGTGCTGGAACCCCTGCAGGCCAGCCCGACCATCATTGAAGACCACTGCTTCATCGGTGCGCGTTCGGAAGTGGTGGAAGGCGTGGTGGTCGGACACCACAGCGTGATCGGCATGGGCGTGTTCCTCAGCCAGAGCACCCGCATCTACAACCGTGCCACCGGCGAGATCACCTACGGCTACATCCCGCCGTACAGCGTGGTGGTGTCCGGCTCGCTGCCGAGCAAGGACGGTACGCATTCGCTGTACTGCGCGGTGATCGTCAAGCAGGTTGATGCCAGGACCCGCAGCAAGACCAGCGTCAACGACCTGCTGCGCGGCCTGGCCGACTGAAGGTGGCTGCGCCGGAGGATCTGGCGCAGTCCGCGATCTACCGGCATCCGTCCGACACCCTGTTGGGGCGGATGCTGCCGCGCCCGCTGCACGCCATGCGCTGGACCCGACTGCGCCGCGCACTGTCGCGGCGCTGGCCGATGCCGGCGCCGCCTTCGGTGGCCATCAGGCCCTCCTGCGTTTCCTCACCTGCCAGGACGAGGCCATCGCCCGCACCTGCGACTGTCGCTGGGCCAGCACCCGCGTCGCGCTGCCGGTAGACCTCGACAACCTGCAGCCGCTGCGCCTGGAACGCGAGCTGCAGTGCCCGCGCCTGCAGGCGATGGGCGTGGCGCTTGCATCGGGCCTGGCCTTCCGCTTGCCGAGAGTGCCGTTCCGGGTCGTGTCCGAGCGCCTGTTGTGAGATTCTGGCCCTCTGTTTTCCAGCATCACAGATGGCCATGAGCACCACTGTCTACGGTTTGAAGAACTGCGATACCTGCAAGAAGGCGACCAAGTGGCTGGACCGCTTCGGCGTGCCGTACACCTTCGTCGACTACCGCGAGAACAAACCCAGCCCGGAAATGCTGCTGGAATGGGCCGCGCAGCTGGGGGGGCTGGCGGCGATGGTCAACAAGTCCTCCACCACCTGGCGGCAGCTGCCGGACAACCGCAAGGCTGCGGACTCCGAGGCCGAATGGAAGCTGCTGCTGCGCGAGTATCCGCAGCTGATCAAGCGCCCACTGGTGGTCACCGCCGATGGCAAAGCCAGCCAGGGTTTCAGTGACAATGGTTTCAAGGCACGCTTCGGCGTGGGCGACGCATGAGCGCGGTCCTCGACCTGACCTGCGAGCTGATTGCGCGACCTTCGGTAACGCCGGACGATGCTGGTTGCCAGGCGCTGTTGGCGGCGCGGCTGAAGCAGGCCGGATTCCAGTGCGATCATCTGCGCCTGGGCGACGTTGACAATCTGTGGGCGACCCATGGCCAGGGCGCGCCGGTGCTGGTTCTGCTGGGCCACACTGACGTGGTGCCCACCGGCCCGCGCGAGTCCTGGACCAGCGACCCGTTCACCCCACAGATCCGCGATGGCGTGCTGTATGGGCGCGGTGCCGCCGACATGAAAGGCAGCGTGGCGGCGTTCGTGGTGGCCGCCGAGCAGTTCGTCGCCGACCATCCCGACCATCCCGGCACGCTGGCGGTACTGCTGACAAGCGACGAGGAGGGCGATGCCATCGATGGCGTGCGCCACGTTGCACGCCTGTTCGCCGCACGCGGGCAGCGCATCGACTGGTGCATCACCGGTGAGCCGTCGTCGACCGCGACGCTGGGCGATCTGCTGCGCGTGGGACGTCGCGGCAGCCTGTCGGCCAAACTGCGCGTCCAAGGCGTGCAGGGCCACGTGGCGTATCCGGAAAAGGCACGCAACCCGATTCACCAGGCGGCGCCGGCCCTGGCAGAACTATGCGCGCGGCGCTGGGACGAAGGCTACGAGAGTTTCCCGCCGACCAGCCTGCAGATCTCCAACATCCACGCCGGCACCGGTGCCAACAACGTGATTCCCGGTGAGCTCGACGTGGATTTCAACATCCGCTACAACCCGCACTGGGATGCGCCGAAGCTGGAGGCGGAGATCACCGCACTGCTGGAACGGCATGGCCTGCAGTACACGCTGAAGTGGCATCGCAGCGGCGAGCCGTTCTACACCCCGGAAGGCACGCTGCGCGCCGCCGCGCGTGCGGTGCTGGCCGAGCACATCGGCCGCGCGCCAGAAGAAAGCACCGGCGGCGGCACCTCCGATGCACGCTTCATCGCGCCATTGGGCGCGCAATGCATCGAAGTAGGCCCGGTCAATGCCAGCATCCACCAAGTGGACGAGAACGTGCGCGTGGACGATCTGGAAGCGTTGCCGGGGCTGTACCAGCGGCTGGTGGAACGGCTGCTGGTGTGAGGAGGGTGGATGCCGATCGTCGGTCGGCACACCTTCCGCAGGACTGCAGCCGGGCCCTGGTCCGAAAAGATGAGTAACGGCGGCATGATCGCCTTTTCCCAGTAGCTTGGCGCGGCCATGTAGAAGCGCTGCGCCTGGGGCCTGGCGAACAAGCCGGCCGCCGCTGGCAGGGCCGAAGGCGGGTGAGGGTCTGGCAGGCGCCAGGCCCAGGCAGGGCAGGGCAACCAGTGCCCTGGTGCCTCGGTTGCCGCCGCAACTGTTGCGCCGCGCTGGAAACCGGGGTAGGGTCGATGCCATGTCGATCCGCCTGGCCACCGCCGTCAACAACAACAACCGCAATAATCTGCGCGCGAATAATCGTGCGCGGCCGATGCGGGACTGCGCCCTGGGTAGATAGACAGCAACACACGCCCGGACACCAGAAAACCCGCATCAGCCGATGCGGGTTTTTTTGTGCCCGGGCGCAGCCTACCCGGGCCTGGATGGCCGGTCGAACACCTTCCCACCCGTGAAATTCCCCAACAGGAGCTCCCCCATGTGTTCGATCTTCGGAATCTTCGGCCTGCAGGCCGGTGACGATCTTCCCACCCTGCGCCGCCACGCGCTGGAACTGTCGCAACGCCAGCGCCACCGTGGCCCGGATTGGAGCGGCGTGTACCTCGACGAAGGTGCGCTGCTGGTCCATGAACGGCTGGCCATCGTCGATCCGGCCGGTGGTTCGCAGCCGCTGCTGTCGGCCGATGGCCAGCTGGCGCTGGCGGTGAACGGCGAGATCTACAACCACCAGGCGTTGAAGGCGGCGCTGACCACCACCTACGACTTCCAGACCGGCTCGGACTGCGAGGTGATCAACGCGCTCTACCGCCAGGGCGGCGCGCCGGCGCAGTGGCTGGAACAGCTCAACGGCATCTTCGCCTTCGCGCTGTGGGACCGTGACAGTGGACGCGTGCTGGTGGCGCGCGACCCGGTCGGTGTGGTGCCGCTGTACTGGGGCCACGACGCCCAGGGGCGCTTGCGCGTGGCCTCGGAAATGAAGGCGCTGGTCGATACCTGTGCCGATGTCGCGCAGTTCCCGCCGGGCCACTATTTCGACAGTGCCAGCGGTGAGCTGGTGCGTTACTACCAGCAACCGTGGCGCGACTATGCCGACGTGCAGGGTCGCCAGGCCGATCTGGCCGAACTGCGCCAGGCCTTCGAGCACGCGGTGGAACGCCAGTTGATGAGCGACGTGCCGTACGGCGTGCTGCTGTCCGGTGGCCTGGACTCGTCGCTGGTGGCGGCGGTAGCCGCGCGCTATGCACGTCGCCGCATCGAGGATGGCGGGCAGACCGAAGCCTGGTGGCCGCGCCTGCATTCGTTCGCGATCGGCTTGAAGGGCTCGCCCGATCTGGCTGCCGCTGCCATTGCTGCCGAAGCGCTGGGCACCGTGCATCACGGCTTCGAATACACCTTCGAGGAAGGCCTCGATGCACTGCCGGAAGTGATCCGCCACATCGAGACCTATGACGTCACCACCATCCGCGCCTCGACGCCGATGTTCCTGCTGGCGCGGCGGATCAAGGCGATGGGGGTGAAGATGGTGCTCTCCGGCGAGGGCAGCGACGAGATCTTTGGTGGCTACCTGTATTTCCACAAGGCACCGGATGCGCGTGAATTCCACGAGGAGCTGGTGCGCAAGCTCGACGCGCTGCACAACTACGACTGCCTGCGTGCCAACAAGTCGATGATGGCCTGGGGCGTGGAGCCGCGCGTGCCGTTCCTGGATCGTGAATTCCTCGACGTGGCGATGCGCTTCGATGCTGCGCACAAGATGGTCGGTGCCGGGTTCGGTGGCCGTCGCATCGAGAAGGCGGTGCTGCGCGAGGCATTCGACGGCTACCTGCCGGACAGCATCCTGTGGCGTCAGAAGGAGCAGTTCAGCGATGGCGTCGGCTATGGATGGATCGACGGCCTGAAGGCGCATGCCGAGGGGCAGGTGAGTGACCGCGTGCTGGCGGCGGCCGACAAGCGCTTCCCGCACAACCCGCCGCAGACTAAGGAGGCGTATTACTACCGCCACCTGTTCGAGCAGTTCTTCCCCAGCCGTGCGGCCGCGGAGACCGTGCCGGGCGGCAAGTCCATCGCCTGCTCCTCGCCGGCGGCCATTGCCTGGGACGCCAGCTTCGCCGCCGCTGCCGACCCTTCGGGACGCGCGATCGCCGGCGTGCACGAGCAGGCACTGGCCTAAGCCCCAAAAAGGGGACGGAGGGGATTAAGTCGTAAGTGGCATAAACGACTTAATCCCCTCCGTCCCCTTTTTGTATGATCGCCCCCTGCGCATTGGGGAATGTTCATGGACGTACAGGCAGGCGGCAACGCGCCGCCCACGAAATGGGGATGGCGTTATCTGGCGTGGGCCGGGGTGCCGTTGCTGGCCGGGGTGCTGCTGGCGCGGTATGCCGGGCCGGCGGCCCCCGAGATGGTCGCCCGTGCCACGGTTGCTGCCGAAGGCAGCTGGGCGCAGCATCTGGCGTCTCCGCTGGGCCTGTTCCTGCTGCAGCTGCTGGTACTGCTGCTGGTAGCCAAGGGCGCCGGTGCGCTGCTCAAGCGCTTTGGACAACCGGCGGTGATTGGCGAGATGGCGGCCGGCCTGATGATGGGCCCGCTGGTGCTCGGCAGCCTGCTGCCGCAGTTGCATGGTGCGTTGTTCCCGGCCAGCTCGTTGGGGCCGCTGGGCATGCTCAGCCAGCTTGGCGTGCTGATGTTCCTGCTGGTGGCCGGTGCCGAGCTGGACCTGGCGGCACTGCGCGGCCGCCGGCGTTTCGCCTTCACGGTCAGCCATGCCGGCATCGCGGTGCCGTTCGTGCTCGGCGTCGCGTTGGCGATCTGGCTGTATCCGCAGCACGGCCCGCAGGGCGTGGGCTTCACTGCCTTCGCACTTTTCGTCGGCATCTCGATGAGCATCACCGCGTTCCCGGTGCTGCTGCGCATCCTTGCCGACCGCGGCATCGCGCAGACGTCGCTGGGGCAGACCGCCATCGCGTGCGCGGCATTGGGCGATGCCACCGCATGGTGCCTGCTGGCACTGATCGTGGCGGCTGCACAGGCCAGTGGATGGCTGTCGGCCAGCCTCAACCTGCTGTGCGTGGTTGCCTTCGTGGCGCTGATGCTGGGGCTGGTGAAGCCGTGGTTCGCCCGCCAGCAGATCGCGCCGGGCCGTGAGGGGCGCTGGCTGCTCGGCATCCTGCTGCTGTCGTTGGGTAGTGCCCTGATCACCGAAATGCTGGGCATCCACGCGCTGTTCGGTGCCTTCGCTGCGGGCGTCGCGGTATCGTCCAACGTGCAGCTGCGCGACCTGTTGATGGCCCGCGTCGAACCGTTTGCGGTGACCCTGCTGCTGCCGTTGTTCTTCGCCATGACCGGCCTGCGCATGCGTGCCGATTCGCTGCAGGCCAGCGACATCGTGTTGTGCGGGGTGGTGATCGTGGTGGCTACGGCCGGCAAGCTGCTGGGCACCTTCAGTGCTGCACGCAGTGCCGGCATGCCCACGCGCGAGGCGTGGCGGTTGGGCGCGTTGATGAACACCCGTGGCCTGATGGAGCTGATCGTGCTCAACCTGGGTTACGAGCTGGGCCTGCTCGGCGACCGCCTGTTCGCGGTGCTGGTGGTCATGGCGCTGGTGACCACGGCGATGACCGGGCCGCTGCTGAACCTGATCGAGCGTCGCAGGGCTTGAGCGTTGAACGGTGGTGCCGGCCGCTGGCCGGCATCCACGCAGGTGTGCTCAGCAGCAAGAGGTTGCCGGCCAGCGGCCGGCACTACCGCGCCGGCACCAGTGTCATCACGTGCTGTGCCTTGCCAGGCAGGAAGGGCGTCGGCCGTCCATGCACCCAGTCCTCGTGGCCGGCGCCCCAGTAGGGTGACAGTGGATGGCCGCTCTGGCCGCCCGGCATGTGCACGATGCCGTCGGCCTCGTGGCCGGGCGAGACCACCATGCGCTCGGAAGCACCGAAGTTCGGCGTCTGCACGCGTGGCATGTCACGGTCGCCGGGCAGCTGGTCGGCGGGCATGCACAGCCAGCGCTTGGCGATGCCCGGCAGCGCCCGTGCGATGGGGTGGCAGATCGCCGCAGTGTTGCGTTCGCCCCAGGTGCGCTTGGACAGCGGTCCCTGCTTGGCCAGCTCGCTCTCGGTACGGCGTGCCGCGTCGATCAGCAGCGCATCCCAGCTGTCGAAGGCCGGTGGCAGCAGATGGGCCGGACGCTGTTGCAGCATCGGCCAGGCCACGCCTTCCAGCTGCGCCAGTCGCGGGTCGAGGTAGTCATCACCCAGCTGCGCATTGGCCGGTGCCAGCAGTGCATCGGACAACGTCTCCATCACCTGGGTGCGGAATTCACGTACTACCCGGTAGCTGACCGAACTGGCCGCGGCACGACCGCCCCATTGATGGCTGACTTCCTTCAAACGCTTCAGTGCAGGGTCGTCACTGCGCTCGATGACGTCGTGCAGCAGGGCCCACCAGCGCTGCAGGAACACCGCGCGATCGTCGAGCTGGATCGCCAGCAGATCGTGCTCGTCGAAACGGTCCTGGATGGCGAGCAGATCGCGGATCTGCCGCGCGCGGGCGCCAAGGTCATAACCACCGTTGCCGACATTGGCCAGTGCCTCGCCGTCGAGGACGCGGCCGTTGGCGGTCCACAGGCGATGGTTCGGTGGGTCGATCAATGCCGGCGATGCGTCGCTGCGGATCGGCCAGGGGGCGCAGTCCTGGTTGTTGGCGGCGGTGAAGCCGGCCGGTGCACAGCCCGGACCGCGGTCGGGGCGGGCGCCGATCAGGCGCCAGGCGATGCGTCCGCTGCGGTCGCCGACCACCAGGTTCTGTGCGGGGATGCCGGCGTGGTCGGCGAATTGCAGGGCACTGTCCAGGTCACCGGCGCGGGCCAGGTCACCGAAGTCCAGGCGCACCGCGCCGGGCAGGTGGGCGACCCAGCGCAGCGCATCGCCACTGCCATCGGCATGCGTGTGCAGGATCGGCCCCCAGGCGGTTTCGCGTACCGGGAACCGCACATCGCCCTGGCCGGCCACGGCGATGCGTTCTTCATGCACGGTCACCGTGGCGTTGGCCGGTTCAGTGCGGTAGTCCGCGGTGTCGATATAGCTGTTGGTGAAACCCCAGGCGACGTGCCCGTTGCTGCCGACGATCACCGCCGGCAGGCCAGGCAGCGAGAAACCGGTGACGTCGACCTGGCCGCCAGCGGCCTGTGGATCGGGGTAGCGCAGGCGCACACGGAACCACAGGCCCGGCGCGCGCAGGCCAAGGTGCATGTCGTCGGCGACGATCGCGCGACCGTCGGCGGTGAGCGCGCCGGCCACGGCGAAGTTGTTGCTGCCGATGACATCGGCCTCTTCCTGCTCGGTGCCCGGTTTCGCCTGCAATGTGCGCAGATCCAGCTGGCTGGCATCGGGCAGGGCAGCGTTGCCGGTGGGTTCGCCGAACAGCGGTGAATCCCATTCGGTGCCGTCGTGGGCGATCAATGCGTACAGCGCCGGCGGCACCACTGCGCGGATGCGGCTCAGTGCAAGCTCGGTCTGGTTGCCGGGGTCCTGCAGGTCGGCGTATATGGCCAGCCCGGTCAGCACGCTGTCGCTGGCCTGCCACGGTTGCGGCGACTGCCGCAGCAGCAGGTAGGCCCATGGCCGCACGGAGAGGCCGGCCAGGCCCTCATTGACCCCACCGACATAGGCGCTCACGGCTTCGACGTTGTCGCCCAGCGCAGCCTGCATGTTCGCCTCGGTGCGCGCGCGCAGCCGATGCACGCGCATGCGCTTGTCGGCATCGATCGCCTTCGGGCCAAACAGTGCGGACAGTTCGCCGGCGGCGCTACGGCGCATCAGGTCCATCTCGAAATAGCGTTCCTGCGCATGCACGCGGCCCAATGCGCGCATCGCGTCGGCCTGGCTGGTGGCGGTGATGGTGACCACGCCCAGCGCATCGCGCTCGATGGTGACCGGCCTGGCCAGGCCGGGCAGCGCATGCTCGCCGTCCAGGTCGGCCAGGCTGCCGCGCAGCAGCAGCCACAGGACCAGTGCGGTGACCAGCACGATGGCGACCAACACGCCCAGCACCCAACGCCATGTACGTCGCATCGCACGTCCTTTCCGAACTCGTGGGCCGATTGTAGCCGCAGGCGCAACTGCGACTGATTCCGATTAGATCACCGTATTTTGAAATGCGGCACCCTATGCCGCATCGATTCACAGGAGCCCCCCATGAAAGGCAACCCGGACGTCATCGCCTGCCTGAAGGAACTGCTGCGCGGCGAGCTTGCTGCCCGCGACCAGTACTTCATCCATTCCCGCCGCTACGAGGACCAGGGCCTGTTCGCGCTGTACGAACGCCTGAACCACGAGATGGAAGAGGAAACCCAGCACGCCGATGCGCTGCTGCGCCGGATCCTGTTCCTGGGCGGCGACCCGGACATGCGCCCGCATGCCACCGAGCCGGGCAAGACCGTGGAAGAGATGCTGCAGAAGGATCTCGACACTGAATACGCGGTTCGGAACAATCTCGCCGCCGGCATGAAGCTGTGCGAGGAGAAGGGTGACTACGTGAGCCGCGACATCCTGTTGGCCCAGCTGAAGGACACCGAGGAAGACCACGCCTGGTGGCTGGAGCAGCAGCTGGGCCTGATCAAGCGCATCGGCCTGGAGCTGTACCAGCTGAGCAAGATCGACGGCAACGGCGCCCCGGCGCACTGAGCCGGCACCGCGCTTCGGTAGAGCCGACCCGGTAGAGCCAACTCGGTAGAGCCGACTGTTAGTCGGCTGCCTTTCGGCAGAGCAGCCGACTAACAGTCGGCTCTACCAGGAGCAAAAGAGCAGCCGACTAACAGTCGGCTCTACCAGGAGCAAAAGAGCAGCCGACTAACAGTCGGCTCTACCAGGAGCAAAGGAGCAGCCGACTGACAGTCGGCTCTACCAGGAGCAAAAGGCAGCCGACCAGCGGTCGGCTCTACCAGGCGCACAAAGCAATGTCGCCCGCCAGCACCGGAGCACCGCCAGCCAGCCTTCGCCAGCCAGCTGCTCCACCGCCCGCCAGCCGACAACGAAAAAGCCGGGGAATTCCCCGGCTTTTTCGTGTCCGGGGTCGGATCCGTTTTCAACGAAAACGGCTCTGACCCCATTGGGATCGAAAACGCCAACCGAGGTTGGCGTTTGCCGGGGGTAATGCGTGTCAACCAAGGTTGACACCCACCAGGGGCAGGGCCCCAGCCCTCATTCCACCGACAACCCTTCCACCTTCTGCCAGCCGCGCGGCAGCAGGTGGCCGCGGGTGGCGCGGGCGCCGAGGTAGGCGTCGAGCTCGTTGAACTTCAGCCCCATCGTGCGCTGACCGCTGCGCACCTGCAGGGTCTGCCCCGGGCTGATCGCCACGATGGCGACCACGCGTTCAGTGGCGAGCTTGGCCTTCGGGATCTCGATGATCTTGTTGCCCTTGCCCTTGTCCAGTTCCGGCAGGTCGTTGGCGGCGATCGCCAGCAGGTTGCCGGAACTGGTCACCGCCACGATGCGGTCGGTGGCCACGTTGGCGACCATCGACGGGGTGAGCACCGACGAGCCGGACGACAGGTTCAGCATCGCCTTGCCGGCCTTGTTGCGACCGATCAGGTTCTCGAAGCGGGTGACGAAGCCGTAGCCATGGCTGGAGGCCAGCACGAAGCGGGCATCCGGCTCGGCACTGGCCAGGGTCACGAAGCTGGTACCCGCTGCCGGCGAGAAGCGGCCGGTCAGCGGCTCGCCGTTGCCACGCGCGGAGGGCAGGGTGTGCACCGGCGTCGAGTAGGCGCGGCCCTCGCTGTCGAGGAACGCGACCTGCTGGGTGCTGCGCGCACGCACCGCGCCCTGCAGGGCATCACCGTCGCGGTAGGAGAGGGCGGACGCATCGACGTCATGGCCCTTGGCGGCACGGATCCAGCCCTTTTCCGACAGCACCACGGTCATCGGCTCGCTCGGCACCAGCTCGGTCTCGTCGATGGCCTGCGCGGCCTGGCGCTGCACCAGCGGCGAACGGCGCGCGTCGCCGAACTTCTTGGCGTCGGCCGTCAGTTCGTCGCGGATCAGCTTCTTCAGCTTGGCCTTGCTGTCGAGGATGCCGAGGATCTTCTCACGTTCCTTGGCCAGCTCGTCCTGCTCGCCGCGGATCTTCATCTCCTCCAGGCGGGCCAGCTGCTTCAGCTTGGTTTCCAGGATGTACTCGGCCTGTTCCTCGGACAGGCCGAAGCGCGCGATCAGCGCCGCCTTCGGTTCGTCCTCGGTACGGATGATGTGGATCACCTCGTCCAGATTGAGGAAGGCGACCAGCAGGCCTTCCAGCAGGTGCAGGCGGCGCTCGACCTTCTGCAGGCGGTGCTGCAGGCGGCGGGTGACGGTGTTGCTGCGGAAGGTCAGCCATTCGCTGAGCAGCATCTTCAGGTTCTTCACCTGCGGACGGCCGTCCAGCCCGATCACGTTGAGGTTGACGCGGTAGCTGCGCTCCAGGTCCGTGGTCGCGAACAGGTGGCCCATCAGCTGGTCGGCGTCGACGCGGTTGGAACGTGGCACCAGCACCACGCGCACCGGGTTGGCGTGGTCGGATTCGTCGCGGATGTCTTCCAGCCACGGCAGCTTCTTGGCGCGCATCTGCGCGGCGATCTGCTCGATCACCTTCGACGGCGACACCTGGAACGGCAGCGCCGTCACCACGATGTTGTTGGCTTCCTTGTTGAAGGTCGCACGCGCACGCACGCTGCCGTTGCCGGTCTCGTAGATGTTCCGCAGATCGTTGGCGGCGGTGATGATCTCGGCGCTGGACGGGTAGTCCGGGCCCTGCACGTGCTCGCACAGGTCGCGCACGGTCGCATCGGGGTTGTCCAGCAGGTGCAGCAGTGCGCTGACGATCTCGTTGAGATTGTGCGGCGGCACGTCGGTGGCCATGCCCACGGCGATGCCGGTGGTGCCGTTCAGCAGCAGGTGCGGCAGCCGCGCTGGCATCCAGGTCGGTTCCTGCAGGGTGCCGTCGAAGTTCGGTGCCCAGTCGGTGGTGCCCTGGCCCAGTTCGCCCAGCAGTACTTCGGCGATCGGGGTCAGCTTGGATTCGGTGTAACGCATCGCCGCGAATGACTTCGGGTCATCGCTGGAGCCGAAGTTGCCCTGGCCCTCGATCAGCGGGTAGCGGTACGAGAACGGCTGCGCCATCAGCACCAGCGCCTCGTAGCACGCGCTGTCGCCGTGCGGGTGGTACTTACCGATGACGTCACCGACGGTGCGCGCGGACTTCTTCGGCTTGGACGCAGCATTCAGGCCTAGCTCGCTCATCGAATAGATGATGCGGCGCTGCACCGGCTTCAGGCCGTCGCCGATGAACGGCAGGGCGCGGTCCAGGACCACGTACATCGAGTAGTCGAGGTAGGCGCGTTCGGCGTACTCGCGCAGCGGCAGTTGTTCGAATCCGTGGAACACGGGGCGGGCAAGTTCGGTCATGCGGCGTTGTTACCTATGTCGGGAGGCGGCGACGGCGGTCGCCGCTCGCAATCCTGTGATTATCCGGATGCGGCGGGGGATGCCAAGCCACGTGCAGGGTCCAGCCCGGTTTCCAGGCCGTGGCCGGCCCGCGCCAGGTAGCGCCCCGGTGGCAGCCCGAAGTGGCGGCGGAACACGGTGACGAAGGCACTGGCGCTGCTGAAGCCCAGTGCATGGGCGATGTCGGCCACGCTGCGGCCATCGGTCAGCTGGCGCAGGGCTTCGGACAGGCGGGCCTGTTGCCGCCACTGGGCGAAGCTGAGCGTGGTCTCGTCGCGGAAGTGACGGGTCAGGCTGCGCGGCGACAGGCCGGCCCAATGCGCCCATTCGGCCAGGCTGCGCTCGTCGGACGGGTCGGCCAGCAGCTGCGAGGCGATCTTCAGCAGGCGCCGGTCGTGCGGCATCGGCAGGTGCATGCGCTGGCGCGGCGCGGTGCGGATCTCGTCCAGCAGCACCTCGATGATGTGCTGGCGCTCGGGCGTGGTGTCATAGCCCAGCGGCCATTCGCAGATGCGGTCGGCCAGCGCCTGCGCCAGCTTGGACAGGCCCAGTACGCAGGGATCGGCGGGCAGGGTGGCGCAGGCCGGCGCGGCCAGCGCCATGCCCCAGCCGCGCAGCGGACCGTCCAGGGTCACCGTATGCGGCTCCAGCGGCGGCATCCAGCCGGCCGAACCCGGCGCCAGCGACCACGTCCCGTGCGAGGTGCGGGTGGTCAGCAGGCCACGCTCGACACAGATCAGCTGGGCGCGCTGGTGGTGGTGCCAGTCCACTTCCCGGACCAGCCCCTGCGGGCTGTCGAAGCGGAAAGCGACCACCGGTGGGCCATCGTTGCGCTCGAACCAATCCAGTGCGTCGTCCCTGAGCAGGCGCTTGGGAGCGGGAATTTCTGCCTTGTTCATCATGTCCGCTGGCTGAAATGTGTCATCCATTGGCTGAATTGTACTACCGGGCCACCTGACCAGATCATTAAGGTAGGCGCCTTCATTGATCCAGCCCACTGCTGCAACACAGCATTCGATGCCAGATCGAATATTTCCATTGAGAAATATTTTTTTTGGAAGAGAATGCTCCCCCATGATCTGTCCTGCAACCACTCCCCCCAGTTTCGGCCTGCTGCTGCGCCAGGTGCGCGACGGCCTGGTCCGGCAACTCGACGCGTCCATGGCTGAAGAAGACCTGGGTATCGGCTTCACCCACTACATCGGGTTGAAGGTGCTCTCGCACATGGCCCCGTGCACGGCCAACGAACTGGCCCAGGCCATCGACCAGGTACCCAGCGCAGTCACCCGCCTGCTGGACAAGCTCGAGGCACTGGGCTGCGTCCGCCGCGAACCGCATGCGCAGGACCGGCGTGCGCTGCAGATCGTGCTGACCGATGAAGGCCGCGCATTGTGGGCGCGGTTGAAGCTGCGTGGCGACGCGGTGATGGATTACGCCCTGCGTGATCTTTCCGCCGACGAGCGCACGCTGCTGCTGTCCCTCCTTACCCGAATCCGCGATTCCCTGACGACCCCATGAACCCGATCCCGCATTCCACTCTCCGCCGGTCCGGGCGCGCGCTGCTGGTGTCAGCGCTGGCCCTGGCCCTGGCCGCCTGCGCCAGCAGTCGTGGCCTCAACCCGCAGGGCCACGTGCTTGACGTGGACAGTCTGCACAGCGAACGCACCCTGGCCGACACCGACCTGAGCGCCACCGGCTTCCCGGCGCAGGACTGGTGGAAGGCGCTCGGCGATGCGCAGCTGGACGCGCTGGTCGCCGAGGGCCTGGCCGGCCACCCGAGCCTGGACGCCGCCGACGCGCGCCTGCGCCAGGCCCAGGCCCAGGTCGGCACCGCACGTGCCGATGAGCTGCCCAGCCTGTCGGTGTCGGGTGGCTATACCGGGCTGCGCCTGCCTGAGTCGATGGCAGGCAGCGAGATCGGTGGCCATTACGCCGGCAGCAGCCAGGTCGCCTTCGACTTCAGCTATGGCGTGGACCTGTGGGGCGGCAAGCGCGCCGCTTGGGAAGCGGCGGTGGACGGCGCGCACGCCGCCACCGTTGAAGCGCAGGCCGCGCGCCTGAACCTGTCCACCGGCATCACCCAGGCCTATGCCGACCTGGCCTACGCGTGGCAGCTCAACGACGTGGCCGAGGAAGAGCTGAGCCGCTCGCAGAAGTCACTGGAACTGACCCGCCAGCGCCGGCGCGCCGGCATCGACAGTGACCTGCAGGTGCGCCAGGCCGAGGCCCGCGTGCCGGCCGCCCAGCAGCAGGTGCAGGCTGCGCAGCAGCGCATCGATGCGGCGCGCACCGCGCTGGCCGCGCTGGTCGGCAAGGGTCCGGACCGCGGCCTGTCGATCCAGCGCCCGCAGCCGCTGAACCCGCTGGCGCTGCAGCTGCCGGGCGTGCTGCCCAGCGAACTGCTGGGCCGTCGCCCCGACATCGTTGCCGCACGCTGGCGCGTTGAAGCGGCCGACAAGCAGATCAAGGTTGCCAAGACCAGGTTCTACCCGAGCTTCAACCTGACCGCGCTGGCCGGCGTGGTCGCCCCGAACGTGGGTGACCTGCTGAAGAGCAGCTCCACCTTCGCCTACATCGGCCCGGCGCTGAGCCTGCCGATCTTCGAAGGTGGCAAGCTGCGCGCCAACCTGGCCAACACTGATGCGCAGTACGACCTGGCGGTGGCCAACTACAACCAGACCGTGCTCGACGCACTGCGCGACGTCGCCGACCAGGTCAACGCGGTGCGCTCGCTGGCGCAGCAGGCGCACTCGCAGCAGCAGGCGGTGGATACCGCACGCTCGGCCTTCGACCTGGCCCAGCAGCGTTACCGCGCCGGCATCGGCAGCTACCTGGACGTGCTGGCCGCGCAGTCCACCCTGCTGCAGTCGCAGCAGCAGCTGGCCGGCCTGCAGTCGCAGCAGGTGCAGTCCTCGGTGCGCCTGAGCAAGGCGCTGGGCGGTGGTTTCCAGCCCGCTGACGCCGACCGCGCACCGATCGCCTCCCATTCCGATTCCTCGCATTCCTGAAGACGCCCGCCATGAGCCAGACCCAAGACACCGCGGCCCCGGCCGCCCCCAACCGCCGCGGCAACCTGCTGCGCGGCCTGTTCGTGATCGTCGTGCTGCTGCTTGCCGCACTGGCGCTGTGGTACTTCATGTTCGGCCGTTGGTTCGAAGAGACCGACGATGCCTACGTGCAGGGCAACCAGGTGCAGATCACCCCGCTGGTGGCCGGTACCGTGGTCGCCATCAACGCCGATGACGGCATGCGCGTGGAGCGCGGCCAGCTGCTGGTGCAGCTGGACCCGTCCGACACCGCGGTGGCACTGCAGCAGGCCGAAGCCAACCTGGCCAAGACGGTACGCCAGACCCGCGGTCTGTACCGCAGCGTGGAAGGCGCCCAGGCGGACTTGAACGCCCGCCAGGTGACCCTGAAGCGCGTGCGCGAAGACTTCGCCCGCCGCAAGGACCTGGCCGCCACCGGCGCCATCTCCAACGAAGAACTGGCCCACGCCCGTGACGAGCTGGCTGCCGCCGAAGCGGCCGTGGCCGGCTCGCGCGAGACCGTCGAGCGCAACCGCGCGCTGGTCGACGACACCGTGATCGCCACCCAGCCGGACGTGCAGGCGGCTGCCGCGCAGCTGCGCCAGGCCTTCCTCAACAACGCCCGCGCCGGCATCGTCGCGCCGGTCACCGGCTACGTCGCCCGTCGTTCGGTGCAGGTCGGCCAGCGCGTGCAGCCGGGCAATGCCCTGATGGCCGTGGTGCCGACCGAGCAGATGTGGGTCGAGGCCAACTTCAAGGAAACCCAGCTGCGCCACATGCGCCTGGGCCAGGAAGTGGAGCTGAAGTCGGACCTGTACGCCGGTGACGTGAAGTACAAGGGCCGCATCCAGAGCCTTGGCCTGGGCACCGGCTCCGCGTTCTCGCTGCTGCCGGCGCAGAACGCCAGCGGCAACTGGATCAAGATCGTGCAGCGCGTGCCGGTGCGCATCGCCATCGATGCCAAGCAGCTGGCCGAACACCCGCTGCGCATCGGCCTGTCGATGAAGGCTGAAGTGAGCCTGCGCGACCAGAAGGGCGAAGTGCTGCCGAGCACTCCGGCCAAGGGCACGGTGTTCGACACCGACGTGTATGCCAAGCAGCTGCATGATGCCGACGAGGTGATCCACACGATCATCCAGGGCAACCTGCCGCAGCAGCAGGCGAAGGTGGGCTGAGGTCGCCATGTCCGCACAAGCTCCAGCCGCGCCCGGCGCTCCGGGCGCACCGGCGGCGCCGGGTGCGGCCTCCGGGTTCCTGCCGCCCAGCGTCGCACTGTGCACCGTGGGCCTGGCGATGGCCTCGTTCATGCAGGTGCTCGACACCACCATCGCCAACGTCTCGCTGCCGACCATCGCCGGCAATCTCGGCGCCAGTTCGCAGCAGGCGACCTGGGTCATCACCTCGTTCGCGGTCAGCACGGCCATCGCGCTGCCGCTGACCGGCTGGCTCAGCCGCCGTTTCGGCGAACGCAAGCTGTTCGTCTGGGCCACGCTGGCCTTTGTCATCACCTCGCTGCTGTGCGGCCTGGCGCAGAGCATGGGCATGCTGGTGCTGTCGCGTGCGCTGCAGGGTTTCGTGGCCGGCCCGATGTACCCGATCACGCAGTCGCTGCTGGTCTCGATCTATCCACGTGAGAAGCGCGGGCAGGCATTGGCACTGCTGGCGATGATCACGGTGGTTGCGCCGATCTGTGGCCCGATCCTCGGTGGCTGGATCACCGACAACTACAGCTGGGAGTGGATCTTCCTGATCAACGTGCCGCTGGGCATCTTCGCTGCGCTGGTGGTGGGCAACCAGCTGAAGGGCCGCCCGGAGCAGATCGAGAAGCCGAAGATGGACTACGTCGGCCTGGTCACCCTGGTGATCGGCGTCGGTGCGCTTCAGCTGGTCCTCGACCTGGGCAACGACGAGGACTGGTTCTCGTCGATGAAGATCGTGGTGCTGGCCTGCGTAGCGGTGGTGACGCTGACGGTGTTCCTGATCTGGGAGCTGACCGACAAGGATCCGATCGTTGACCTGAAGCTGTTCCGGCACCGCAACTTCCGCGCCGGTACGCTGGCGATGGTGGTGGCCTACGCGGCGTTCTTCAGCGTGGCGCTGCTGATCCCGCAGTGGCTGCAGCGTGACATGGGCTACACCGCGATCTGGGCGGGCCTGGCGACGGCGCCGATCGGCATCCTGCCGGTGATCATGACCCCGTTCGTGGGCAAGTATGCGTCGCGCTTCGATATGCGCATGCTGGCCACGGTCGCGTTCATCGTGTTGTCGATGACCAGCTTCCTGCGATCGAACTTCAACCTGCAGGTGGACTACATGCACGTGGCCGGCGTACAGCTGATCATGGGCATCGGCGTCGCGCTGTTCTTCATGCCGGTGCTGCAGATCCTGCTGTCGGACCTGGATGGACGCGAGATCGCGGCGGGCTCCGGCCTGGCCACGTTCCTGCGTACGCTGGGTGGCAGTTTCGCGGCGTCGCTGACGACGTGGCTGTGGGCGCGGCGCACCCAGGTGCACCATGCCGACCTGACCGAGCATATCTCGGCCTATCAGCCGGGCATGCAGGACCAGGTCACGGCGATGGGGCAGGGCGACCTGCAGCACGGCGCAGCGGTACTGAACAACATGATCAACCACCAGGCATCGCAGATGGGCTTCAACGACATCTTCTTCCTGCTGGGCTGGATCTTCCTGGCGATCATCACGTTCCTGTGGCTGGCCAAGCCGCCATTCGGCGCAGGCGCAGGTGCGGCCGCCGGTGGTGGACACTGAAACTCCCTGGAAACACCGTGCTGTATTTTGACCCCGCCGCGAGGCGGGGTTTTTGTTGGGGCGACGCTGGTCGCGCGGGCATTGCCATCAGGGTGGTGCAACGGCGCAGGTTCAGCGCGTGCGATAGACGCGTTTGAACACCACCCGGTCGGAAGACAATCGGGAAATGGCCCAGATCCCCGCCACAAGTACGGCGCCGCATGCGAGCCAGCCGGCAGTGGCCTGAAGTCGGCTGCCGACAAGTGCGCCGCAGATGATGGCGGCGACAAAGACAAGCATTACGGCCTCCTTTGATGGGCCGTAGTGGACCTCGGCCTGGCATCCCACGCATACGCTTACGCCGTGGTTCGAGCCGGTATGGCAGTGTGGGCAGATGATGCTGCGCTGCATTGGTGCGTCCTTTTGGGGAGAGGAGGGGCGCTGGTCAGGTCGTGGCGATACACCTGCAACCGGCTCCCGCAAATCTGCCTCCCACCGAAAAGGAATCGGGTGGATCTCGACTAGGAAAAGTACGAATTGAACGGGGAACGTGAAATGCGCCCCAAAAGGGGGCCGTTCAAGGTCTGGTGACGACGCGCCGGGAGGAGGTATGCACCCGCAGACGACGCCCGGGCGGTGCGAGATACGACAGTCCGAGTGGCGGTTGCGATGCCAGGATCGCCAAACCCCGGAAACGAAAAAACCCGCTTTCGCGGGTTTGATCATCTTGAGTCGTGGTGCCCAGGAGAGGACTCGAACCTCCACGGTTTTACCCGCTAGTACCTGAAACTAGTGCGTCTACCAATTCCGCCACCTGGGCGACTCAGGAGATGAATTGTGCGGGACGGCAGAGAGTGTGTCAACAACATTTCACACATTTTTCTGCGGCTGCACGCCCAGGTGAAGCAGCAGGCTGCGCATCGCCGGTGACAGCTGCGCCCATTCGGCGAAACAGGCGCACAGGCGGCGCTGTGCCCACGCATCTGCAAGCGGAACCGCAACAGTACGGGTATTGCGTCGATGCTGGCGGGCGATGGTACGCGGCACGATGCCGACACCAATGCCGTGGCCGACCATGATGCACACGCCTTCGAACGTCTTCATGCGGATGCGCACGTCCAGGCGTCGCCCGAGGTCGCGTGCCTGGTCTTCGATGTAGGCCTGCAGTGCATTGCCGTCGGCCAGCGCGACGAAGGTCTCGCCGGCAACATCGGCGAAGGCCACGCTGCGCCGCGATGCGAAGCGGTGTTCCGCGGGCAGCAGCATCACCAGTGGATCTTCGGCGACCACGTGCTGCTGCAGGCCGGCAGCGTCGACCGCATCACTGATGATGCCGGCTTCGGCCTGGCCAGCATTGATCGCACGCACGACTTCGGGGCTGGTGCGCTCCAGCAGTTCCACGTGCAGGCGCGGGCGTTCGGCCAGCCACGGTGCCAGCCGCGAAGGCAGGTAGTTGGTCAGTGCTGCGGTGTTGGCATACAGATGCAGTGTGCCGCGCGCGCCGTGCGCGAACGCCTGCAGTTCACCGCGCAGCTGCGCCTGCTGCTGCAGGATCAATCGTGCATGGTGGGCGAGGGCGGCGCCGGCTTCGGTCAGGCTGACGCCGCGGGGGTGCCGGTTCACCAACGCGGTGCCGGCATCGGCTTCGATCGTGCGCAGGCGTTCGCTGGCCGACGCCAGTGCCAGGTTTGCCTGCGCTGCGCCGGCCGTGATGCTGCCCGCCTCGGCAATCGCCAGGAACAGGCGCAGGTCGGCGATATCCATCCGCATGTGATGCCCTCATCGCAACGGCTGCGCCTTCGGGTCAGCCGAAGGCAAGGCCGGAAACACCGCATTGTGCGCCGAGCGGCCGGCCGATCCAATGAAGGCATGAATGAATCGATGTACTTCTACGTGCTGCTGGTGGTGGTGTTCGTGCTGGCCGGTGTGGTCAAGGGTGTGACTGGGATGGGGTTGCCGACGGTGGCGATGGGGCTGCTGGGCAGCACACTGTCGCCGGTGTCGGCGGCGTCGATGCTGTTCATTCCCACTTTCGTCACCAATGCGTGGCAGCTGTTGTCCGGGCCGTCACTGGACCGCATCGTGCGGCGCCTGTGGCCGATGATGCTGGCCGTGGTGGTGGTGACGCTGGGCTCGGCGGCGCTGCTGGTGCGGGTCGATCGCACCTGGTCGCGCGTTGCGCTGGGCGTGGCATTGGTGGTCTATGCCGCCTATGCGTTGCTTGCGCCGGTGTTCCGCGTGCAGCAGCGGCGCGAGCGTTGGCTGGGGCCGCTGGTGGGGGCGTTGTCGGGCGTGGTGACCGGCGCCACCGGCGTGTTCGTGATGCCGGCGGTGCCGTACCTGCAGTCGCTGGGGTTGCAGCGCGAGGAGCTGGTGCAGGCGCTGGGGCTGGCGTTCACGGTGTCAACGATTTCGCTGACCGCCGGCCTGGTGCTGCACGGCGCATTCGGCATCCAGCAGCTGGGGCTGAGTGCGCTGGCGGTGCTGCCGGCATTGCTGGGCATGTGGCTGGGGCAGGTGATCCGGCAGCGCATCAGTGCGCGGGTGTTCCGGGGCTGCTTCCTGGGTTTCCTGCTGCTGCTCGGGCTGGAACTGGTGCTGCGGCCGCTGCTCTGATGCCGGATTCCGGGCATGAAAAAACCCGCTCTCGCGGGTTTTTCTCATTCTCGACGTGGTGCCCAGGAGAGGACTCGAACCTCCACGGTTTTACCCGCTAGTACCTGAAACTAGTGCGTCTACCAATTCCGCCACCTGGGCGTCGAGGAGCGAGATTATGGGGTGTTGTTACGGGGGTGTCAAACACTTTTTCTGGATCCGGTGTCGGACCTCGTTTCGCGTGCGGAGCGGGCTCTGACCCCATCTCACTCGCTTGGGGTCGGAGCCCTTTCCTTCGGAAAGGAATTCGGCCCCGTTGCTGGATTGCAGGCAAAAAAAATCCCCGCCGAAGCGAGGAGTTTTTTCGTTGGTGCCCAGGAGAGGACTCGAACCTCCACGGTTTTACCCGCTAGTACCTGAAACTAGTGCGTCTACCAATTCCGCCACCTGGGCGTTCCAGAGGCGCAATTGTGAAGATGAATCCGCAGGCTGTCAACGACTTCCTGAATATTTTTCACGCAAGGCCGTCAAGACGGCCACTGACCCGTTCTGCACGCCGTCAACGGCTACCATGGAGGGCGATGACTACCAAAAAACCAAGCAAGGGCGGGAGCACCTCCCGCGGCCAGGCCCCGAAGAAGGGCGCCAAGGCGGGCACGGCCCGCACCACCAAGCCGGGCAAGCCGTTGCCGGGCTGGTTCCCCGAATTGAATGAAGGCGGCGCACCGCCGCGTGGCCGCAAGGTCCGCAGCAGCGACGCACCGGGCCCGGCCCCGGGCCGCAAGTTGCCGCCGACCGGCAAGGTGATCGACGATCCCTATGCCGCCCGCGAAGCAGAGAAGTACGAACAGCCCATCGCCAGCCGCGAAGCCATCCTGGCCCTGCTGGAGCGTTGCGAAGGGCCGCAGACGGCAGAGGAACTGGGCGCACGCCTGGGCCTGACCGCCCCGGACCGTGCCGAAGCACTGTCGCGCCGGCTCGGCGCCATGGTCCGCGACGGCCAGCTGGTGCAGAACCGCCGCGGCGGCTTCGCCCCGATCCAGACCCTGAACCTGGTCACCGGCGTGGTGATCGCCAACCCGGAGGGGTTCGGCTTCCTGCGCCCGGTCGAGGGCGGCGACGACCTGTTCCTGCCGCCGTATGAAATGCGCAAGGTCATGCACGGCGACAAGGTGCTGGCCCGCGTGACCGGCATCGACCACCGTGGTCGCCGCGAAGGCAGCATCGCCCGCGTGCTGGAGCGCGGCATGACCCGCCTGATCGGTCGCTTCAGCATCGAGATGGGCATCAATTACGTGGTGCCCGACGACAAGCGCGTGCAGCGCAACGTGCAGGTGCCGCCGGACCAGACCGGCGGCGCGCGTGACGGCCAGCTGGTGGTCTGCGAGCTGACCCAGGCGCCGGACAGCCGCCGCCCGCCGATCGGCCGCATCATCGCCGTGCTCGGCGACAAGCTGACCGCCTCGCTGGTGGTGGAGACCGCCATCCACGGCCACGAACTGCCGTTCGAGTTCCCGCAGGAGGTGCTGGACGAAGCCGCCTCGGTGCCGCTGGTGGTCGAGCCGGCGATGATCGGCGGCCGCGTCGACCTGCGCAGCACGCCGCTGGTCACCATCGATGGCGAAGATGCCAAGGACTTCGACGACGCGGTGTACTGCGAGCCGAACGCCGATGGCTTCCGGCTGGTGGTGGCGATTGCCGATGTCTCCAACTACGTCCGGCCCGGCACGCCACTGGACGAAGAGGCGCAGAAGCGTGCCACCTCGGTGTACTTCCCGGGCTTCGTGGTGCCGATGCTGCCGGAGACGCTGTCCAACGGCATCTGTTCGCTGATGCCGAAGGTCGACCGCATGTGCTTCGTCTGCGACATGCAGATCGACCGCGACGGTCTGGTCACGCATTCGCGCTTCTACGAAGCGGTGATGAACTCGCATGCGCGCCTGACCTACACCCAGGTGTGGAAGGCGGTGGGCGAGGACGATGCCGATACCAAGGCCTGGATGGGCGACCTGCTGCCGCAGGTGCAGCGCCTGCACCAGCTGTACAAGGTCCTGTCCAAGGCGCGTGCCAAGCGTGGCGCCATCGAGTTCGAAAGCAGCGAAGTGCGCTTCGTGCTGGACAACCGCGGTGAAGTGACCCAGGCCGGCATGCTGGTGCGCAACGACGCGCACAAGCTGATCGAGGAATGCATGATCGCGGCCAATGTGGAGGCGGCGAAGTACCTGCTGTCGCGCCATGTGCCGGCCCCGTACCGCATCCACGAGAAGCCGCCGGAAACCAAGTACGCCGACCTGCTGGAATTCCTCAAGGAGTTCAAGCTGAGCCTGCCGCCATGGTCGAAGGTGCGCCCGGGCGATTACACCAAGCTGCTGAAGAAGATCCGCGACCGCCCCGATGCCACGCTGCTGGAATCGGTGCTGCTGCGCAGCCAGAGCCTGGCGATCTACAGCCCGGAAAACCACGGTCATTTCGGTCTGGCACTGGAGGCGTACGCGCACTTCACCTCGCCGATCCGTCGTTACCCCGACCTGCTGGTACACCGCGCGATCAAGCACGCGTTGTCCGGCAAGCCGCTGGACAAGTTCACCTACAACGCGCGCGAAATGGCTGCGCTGGCGCTGCAGTGCTCCGAGCGCGAGCGCCGTGCCGATGAAGCCGAGCGCGAGGTCGACGAGCGTTACCGCGCGGCGTGGATGGAAAAGCACGTGGGTGGCCAGTTCGATGGCGTGATCAGCGGCGTGACCAGCTTCGGCCTGTTCGTGGAGCTGGATGAGTCGAAGGTGCAGGGCCTGGTGCACGTGACCCAGCTGCCGCAGGACTATTACAAGTTCGACGCCACGCGCAAGACGCTGACCGGCGAGCGCCGCGGCAGCAGCTACCGGCTGGGTGACCGCGTGCGGATCCTGGTACTGAAGGCCAGCATGGAAGAGCGCAAGATCGACTTCCGCCTGGTCGAACACAAGGGCGAGGACGAAGGCGATGGCCTGCCGCCGCTGCCCGAGCGTGGCAAGCCGGCCAAGCGCACCAAGAAGCAGTATTGAAAGACGTGCCGACCAACGGTCGGCACCCACCTTACCCGGTCGGCACCCACCTCACCCGGTAGGTGCCAACCTTGGTTGGCACGACGTTCCGGAGGAACCCCAGCATGCAAGGCCAACCCGAATACAGCGGCGGCTGCCAGTGCGGCGCGATCCGCTTCCAGGTGCGTGGCGCGCTGACCGACAGTTCGATCTGTCATTGCCGGATGTGCCAGAAGGCCTTCGGTGCCTACTACGCACCGCTGGTGTCGGTGCGTGGCGTGCAGTTCAGCTGGACCCGTGGCCAGCCGCGCTATTTCCAGTCCTCCAACGTGGTGCGCCGGGGCTTCTGTGCCGACTGCGGTACGCCGCTGAGCTACGAGGCGCCGGACGGCGTGGCGGTGGCGGCCGGCGCCTTTGACGAACCCGAGCGCCTGCCGCCGACGATCCAGTACGGGGTCGAGCGCAAGCTGCCGTTCGTCGATACGCTGGCCAGCCTGCCGGCCCGTCGTACCGAGGAAGACATCGCGGCGCTGGAGTTCCTGGCCACCATCGTGTCCCATCAGCACCCGGACCACGACACGCCGCACTGGCCGCCGCGCAGCCGGTAACGCCCCTGTAGCGCCGAGCCCAGGCTCGGCTGGCAGGTCGCCGCGGCCTCAGCCCGGCAGCGAGCGCAGGCTCGGCTCAACAGGGGCCCCGCCGCAGCGCCCGGCCCGCCGATGCTCTACCATAGCCACCCCCTTTCCGGTCCCCGCCCGCATGAGCAAGAACAGCCAGTGGATCGTCGGCGTCAACGCCGTCGCCTCCTCCATCGAGAACGACGCCGAGAACGTCCGCGAAGTGCTGGTCGAGGCCGGTGCGAAGAACCCGCGCCTGACCGAGATCGAGGAAAACGCCCGCCGCAAGGGCATCGACGTGCGCAAGGTGAACAGCCAGGCGCTGGACGGTGTCGGCGGTTCGGTACGCCACCAGGGCGTGGCCGCTCGCTATGCCGCCGCCCGCACTTACAGCGAGAACGAGCTGGAGGGCCTGGTCACCGCAGCCGAGGGCAAGGCCCTGCTGCTGGTGCTGGACGAAGTGCAGGACCCGCACAACCTGGGCGCTTGCCTGCGCTCGGCGGCTGCCGCAGGCGCCACTGCCGTGATCATCCCCAAGGACAAGTCGGCCACGGTGAACGCGACCGTGCGCAAGACCTCGGCCGGTGCCGCCGATCTGATCCCGGTGGTGGCGGTGACCAACCTGTCGCGCTGCCTGAAGGACCTGCAGAAGCAGGGCGTGTGGATCTACGGCCTGGCCGGCGAAGCCACCGCTTCGCTCTACCAGCTGGACCTGAAGGGCAACATTGCCCTGGTGCTGGGTGGCGAGGCCGATGGCCTGCGCCGCCTGACCCGCGAGAACTGCGATGGCCTCGTCAAGATCCCGATGCCGGGCGAGATCGAGAGCCTGAACGTCTCCGTTGCCGCCGGCGTCAGCCTGTTCGAGGCCGTGCGCCAGCGCGGTTGATTTCGGGGTCGGATCCCTTTTCCATGTGCCGTGTCGACCAAGGTCGACACCTACCGGGCCGTTGCCGTGTCGACCAAGGTCGACACCCACCGGGCAGTCGCCAACCTGGGTTGGCGCCCTTGCCGCCTCACCCCGCGCTGCCGCCCAGCGCCTTGAACAGGGTGACGTCGTTGTTCAGCTGGCCCTGGCGCACGCGCGCCAGCGACAGCTCGGCATCACGCCGGGTCTGCTGCGCTTCCAGCCAGGTGCGCAGGTCGGTGGCACCTACGCGGTAGCGCACTTCCTGCGCGCGCTCCACTTCCACTGCTTCGTCGTACGACGCCTGCGAGGCCGCCACCTGGCGCGCCAGCTGCTCGCGTGCCGACAGCGCGTTGTCCACTTCCGACAGCGCGGTGTACAGCGTCTTGCGGAAATTGGTCGCGGCGATCTGATAGCTGGTGCCGGCGATGTCGGTATCCAGCTGCGCGCGCTGCAGGTTGAGGAACGGCAGCGACAGGCCGGCGCCCAGCGTGGCCACCGGGTTGCGCAGCACGTCACCCAGCGACGTTGCACTGGAGCCGAGGCTGCCGGTCAGGCTCAGCGCCGGGTAGTACTGGGTAGCGGTCACCTTGATGGTCTTCAGGCTGTTGCGCAGGCGAAGTTCGGCCGCGCGCAGGTCGGGACGGCGGCCGAGCAGCTCGGCCGGCAGGCCTTCGTTGATCCCGGGGCTGCGTGCGCCCAGCAGGTCCTGCGGTTCGTCCTGCTGCGGCCAGGGCGTGCCGTCCAGCAGCACGGTCAATGCATTGCGCACCTCCACCCGCTGCTGTTCCAGCGCGCTCTGCGAGGAACGCTGCGACTGCAGGTTCTGCAGCGCCTGGCGCACTTCCAGGCGCGATACCGCACCAGCGTCGAAGCGGGCCTGCACCAGGTCGCGGGTGCGCTCCAGCCGCTCCAGGTTGGCCTGGCCGGTGGCGATGGACTGGTTGAGATAGGCCAGGTTCCAGTACTGGGTGATGGTGTCGCCGATCACCAGCAGCGCGGTGTTCTGCCGGTCTTCCTCGCTGGCCTCGGCTTCCCAGCGGGCGATGTCGCGCTGGGTGCGCAGACGGCCCCACAGATCGACCTCCCAGCCCAGCGAGACGCCGGTGGAATAGCTGCGGCGCCAGTCGTCGGCCTGATCGGTGGCGCGGCTGGCATTGCCGCTGACGCCGGACGACGAAGGCTGCGGCCACAGCGCATTGCTGGCCAGGCCGGCCTGCAGGCGCGACCGCTGCACGGCCAGGCCAGCGGCGGCCAGATCGCTGTTGGCGGCCAGCGCCTGCGCCACCAGGCGATTCAGTCGTTCATCGCCGAAGCCCGTCCACCAGCTGTCCTGGCGGATGTCGCGGCCCAGTGTATCCAGGCTGCTGCGCGGGTCGTCGGCCGGTGCGTTGAGGGTGGCATCGCCACGGCCGTAGCTGGCCGCCACGTCGGGGGCCTGCACCGGGTAGCGGCCCACCGAGGCACAGCCTGAGAGGGCAAGCAGAACAGCGCCCACCAGCAGCAGGCGCGAGGGAGCAGGGAAGGGCAGTCGGGTCATCATCTTCATTCGCGGGCCAGGGCCTCCACCGGGTCCAGCTGCGCGGCGTTGCGCGCGGGCAGGAAGCCGAATGCCACGCCGATCAGGGTCGAGCAGGCGAACGCGGCAACGATCGAGGCGGTGGAGAACAGCACCTGGAAGTCACTGGCGAAGCGGCCGATCATCGAGCCCAGCAGCAGGGCCAGGCCGATGCCGAGCAGACCACCGAGCAGGCACACCAGCACCGCTTCGATCAGGAACTGCTGGCGGATGTCACTCTGCCGTGCCCCCACCGCCATGCGCACGCCGATTTCGCGGGTGCGCTCGGTCACCGAGACCAGCATGATGTTCATCACGCCGATGCCGCCGACCAGCAGCGCGATGGCGGCGATGGCGCCGATCAGCAGGGTCATCGTGCGCGTGGTCTGCTCGATGGTCTGGCGGATCTCTGCGCTGTTGCTGAGGAAGAAGTCCTCGGTGCCGTGGCGCAGGGTCAGCAGGCGGGTGATCGCTTCCTGCGCCGCATCCATCGGCGTGTCGTCGTCCACGCGCACGGTGATGCTGGAAACGTGGCTCTGGCCGAGCATGCGCGACATCACCGTGGTGTAGGGCACCCAAACGCTGAGGCTGGTGCTGCCACCAAAGCCGAAGCTCTGGCGCTTGGCCACGCCGACCACGCGTGCCGGTACGTTGCCGAGCAGGATCACCTGGCCGACCGGATCGACATCGGGGAAGAACTGGGTCTGGGTATTCTCGTCGATCACCGCCACCTGGCCGAGGCCCTTCACCGCGTCGGTATCGAAGAAGCTGCCGCTGAGCAGGGTCACGCCCTTGACCCGGAAGAACTGCTCGCCGACGCCACTGACCTGGGCGGTGGAGGACTGGTTGCGGTAACGCGCGGTGACCGAGGTCGACACGCTGGGGGTGGCGCTGTCCACGTAGCTCTGCTTTGACAGTGCATCGGCATCGCTGGCCTTGAGCGTCTGTACCCGCGCCGAGCGCATGTCACCGAAACCACGGCCGGGATAGACGTCGATGGTGTTGGTGCCGAGCGCGCTGATGTTCTGCAGGATCTGCTGCTGCGAGCCATTGCCCAGCGCCACCACCGAGACCACCGAGGCGATGCCGATGATGATGCCGAGCATGGTCAGGAAGGTGCGCAGCCGATGTGCGTTCATCGCCAGCAGGGCCATGCGGAACGCTTCGGTGAAGCGGTCACGGGCCGCCCGCCAGCTGTTGCCGCGGGCCACGCCGGTGCTGGCCTCGCGCTGCGCGCGGTAGGTCGGTGCGTTCGGATTGGTGCGGTCGGCGATGATCTCGCCATCGCGGATTTCGATGATGCGCTGCGCGTGTTCGGCCACGCTCATGTCGTGGGTGACGATGATGATGGTGTGGCCTTCGGCGTGCAGCTCGCCGAGGATCGCCATCACTTCCTCGCCGGATTTCGTGTCGAGCGCGCCGGTCGGTTCGTCGGCCAGGATCACCTCGCCGCCGTTCATCAGCGCACGTGCGATCGACACGCGCTGCTGCTGGCCACCGGACAGCTGGCCCGGCTTGTGGTGCATGCGGTCGCCCAGGCCCAGCCGCTGCAGCAGCTGCTCGGCACGCGCGTTACGCACCGGGCCGGGGCTGCCGGCATACACCGCCGGCACCTCCACGTTGCCGCGCGCATCCAGGTCGCCCAGCAGGTGGTAGCGCTGGAAGATGAAGCCGAAATGCTCGCGGCGCAGTTCGGCCAGTTCATCCGGCGCCATCCTGCCGGTTTCGCGGCCGGCCACCTGGTAGCTGCCGCGGGTAGGGCGATCGAGGCAGCCGAGGATGTTCATCAGCGTCGACTTGCCCGAGCCGGACTGGCCGACGATCGCCACCATCTCGCCGGCGTGGATATCCAGGTTGACGTCGCGCAGGACGGCGATCACATCATCGCCCGCCGGGAATTCGCGTCGCAGGTCGCGCAGGCGCAGCAGCGGCGCCTTCGTGCTCATCGGCGCGGACCCATGCCCGGGCCGCCGACCCGCATCTGCATGCCGCCGCGGTTGCCGCCGCCGGCGCTGGCACCGGCCGCACCGGCTTCGCCCACCACCACGCGTTCGCCTTCCTTCAGCCCGGACAGGATTTCGGCCGAGGCGCCGTTGTTGATGCCCACGGTGACCTTGCGCGGTTGCGGCTGGCCCTTGTCGTCCAGCACCCGCACCATGCGCTCGTCGCCGCGGCGCTTCGGTCCCAGCGCCACCGCCGGCACCATCAGCACGTCCTTGGCCTGCTTGAGCAGTACCGAGACCTGCGCGGTCATGTCGATGCGCAGGGTGCCGTCCGGGTTTTCCACGTCGAACAGCGCGTTGTAGTAGACCGCGCTGCTGGAACTGGAGCTGGACGAACTGCTGGAGCTGGACGAGTTCTCGTTGGCGATCGAAGCCGGCGCCGGATTGATCTGGCGCAGCGTGGCGTGGTACTTGCGGTCGGGGTCACCCAGGGTGGTGAAGTACACCGGCATGCCGGCCTTGATCTTGACCACGTCGGCCTCGGAGATCTCGGCGTTGACCGTGACCACGTCCAGCCGCGCCAGCATCACGATGGTGGGCGCGGTCTGGTTGGCGTTCACGGTGCGGCCTTCCTCGGCCACCACCGCCACCACGGTGCCATCCATCGGCGCGGTGATGCGGGTGTAGGCCAGGTTGGCGCGGGCGGTGCCCAGCTCGGTCTGGCGGCCCTTGATCTGCGCCTCGTAGGACTGCAGCTGGGCGCGGGCAGTTTTCAGCTGTGCTTCGGCGGCATCGTATTCCTGGCGCGAGGTGGCCTCGGCCGCCAGCATCTGCTGCTGGCGCGCGAACTCCAGTTCGGCCTGGCGCAGGGTGGCCTGCTGCACGGCGCGCTGGGCGGTGACCTGGTCCAGCGAAGCCTGCGCGTTGAGCACCTGGTTCTGCTGGGTGGTGGCATCGATCTCGGCGATCAGGTCGCCTTCCTTCACGGTATCGCCCAGCTGTACCTTCAGCGACTTGATCTGGCCCGAGGCCTGCGCGCCGACGCTGACCAGCTTGTAGGCGTCGATCACGCCGGTGGCTTCCACGGTCTGCTCGATGTCGCCGCGGCTGACCGGAGTGGTCGCCACCGCCGGGGCGGCGGGTTTGCGCAGCAGCCACCAGGCGGCGACGGCCACGATCAGGGCGAGCAGGGCGATCAGTATCAGGCGACCACGGCGGGTCGCGGGCAACAGGCGGAACGTCACGTCGTGGCTTCACTCTCGGGGCCGCGGCGGCGGCGTTGGTGGGCATTGTGAAGACCGGGCGACAGGCGGCTCAATCCTCGGGGTATGTCTCTATGTAACACTGTCGGTGAATACGCGTAACCACAGGTATCCCGCTCATGGCTGGATACACTGGTACGCATTGCCCCGGATGCGGTTCAGCTGCCGACACGGGATGATCGCGACATGGAGACTGAAAACACGATGCATCGATTGCTGATCGTCGACGACGACAACGACATCCGCACCCTGCTGGCCGAGCAGCTCGGCCGCGCCGGCTACCAGGTGAGCACGGCCGCAGACGGCACTGCCATGCGCCAGCTGCTGGACCGCGAACACGTGGACCTGATCGTGCTCGACCTCAACCTGCCGCGCGAGGATGGCCTGACCCTGTGCCGCGACCTGCGGGCGCGCTCGAACACCCCGGTGATCATGCTGACCGCGCGCGCCGAGCCGATCGACCGCGTGCTCGGCCTGGAAATGGGCGCCGACGACTACCTGGCCAAGCCGTTCGAACCGCGCGAGCTGCTGGCGCGCATCCGCAACGTGCTGCGCCGGACCGAGGCGCTGCCGGCCAACCTGGAGCCGCTGGCGGTGCGCCGTGCGCGTTTCTCGCGCTGGGTGTTCGACCTGGAGCATCGCCACCTGGTCGATCCGGACGATCGCGTGGTGGTGCTGTCCGGTGCCGAGTTCCGCCTGCTGCGCGTGTTCATCGCCCATGCCAACAAGGTGCTGTCGCGCGAACAGCTGGTCGCGCTCAGCAGCGGCCGCAACTACGAGGCGCAGGATCGCGCGATCGACCTGCAGGTCAGCCGCCTGCGCAACAAGCTGGGCGATGACGGTGGGCCGGATGGCCTGATCAAGACCGTGCGCAACGAAGGCTACGTGCTGGCCTCCTCGGTGAACCTGGAATAAGCCGTCATGAAGCGCCTGCGCCATTTCCTGTCCTCGATGGTCGGGCGGTTGTTCGTCATCCTGCTGTTGGGCATGAGCGTGGCTGCGATCGGCGCGACCATGCTGGCCACCTCCAAACGCCAGCAGGAGTTCGAGCGGCAGAACCTGAACCGCATCGCCGACCGCCTGCAGGGCTACGTCAACCTGCTCGATGGCAATCCCGAACTGCGCGAGCGACTGCTTGAGATCGGTGGGCCCAGCGTGCGTGCGCTGCAGCCCGGCGCGCGTCTGGGGCGGGCGGATACCGCACTGATGGAAGTCCTGGATGACCGGCCCGGCCCGGTGTCGCGCGCGCATGTGCATTTCACCTCGTTCCGTTCCTGCATTCCCAAGCTGCAGGATCTGCTGCCGCCACCGCCGCCGGGGCACCGACGGCATCCGCGTGAGCGCGATCCGGCCTTCATTCCGCCCAAGTGCCGCGCGGTCGATGTGACGCTCAACGACGGTACGCTGCTGAAGCTGGCGCTGGATTCGCCAGCAGTGGCCCACAACGGCATTCTGGCCGTGGACCCGTGGTTCCTGACCCTGCTGGTGCTGGCCATCGCGGTGCTGGCCTACATCGTCGCGCGCATGGCCAGTGCGCCGCTGCAGGAGCTGGCGGCAGCCGCGGAGGATCTCGGCGACGATCTGCAGCGCGATCCACTGCCGTTGCGCGGGCCGCGCGAGGTGCAGCGCGCCGCCGAGGCCTTCAATGCCATGCAGCACCGCCTGCAGCGGCACCTGGCCGAACGCACGCAGATGCTGGCGGCGATCACCCATGACCTGCAGACCCCGTTGACCCGCCTGCGCCTGCGCCTGGAGAACGTCAGCGACGAGGTGCTGCGCGAGCGCCTGATCGGCGATCTGGCGGCGATGCAGGCACTGGTGCGCGAAGGCCTGGAGCTGGCCCGCAGTGCCGAGAGCGCCGAGCAGCGCGCCGCGCTGGATCTGGATTCGCTGCTGGAAAGCATCGTGGAAGACGCCGCAGAGGGTGGTGCCGACGTGGTCTTCGAGGGCGGCACCGGTGCGGTGCTGATGTTGCGCCCGCTGGCCATGCACCGTCTGTTCTCCAACCTGGTGGATAACGCCGTGATGTATGCCCACCGCGTGCGCGTGCGGGTGGAGCGCAGCGGCGGCACGATCACGGCGATGGTGTCCGACGATGGCCCGGGCCTGGCGGAAGACCAGCTGGAGGCCGTGTTCGACCCGTTCGTGCGGGTGGAAACCTCGCGTTCGCGGGAAACCGGCGGCGCCGGGCTGGGCCTGACCATCGCGCGCGCCCTGGCCGAGAAGGATGGCGCGCGGCTGTGGCTGCGCAACCGTGCCGAGGGCGGTCTGGAGGCGGTGGTGCAGTGGCCGGCCAGTGCGCAGGTGGTGCCGCCTGGCCGGCCCGGCTGACCCCGCCGTCCGCACGCGATGACGCCGGGGCCAGGGTTTGGCCTATCATCTGCGCATCTCCCCAGTTTCTCCCCGATGAGTCAGCCCGTTCCTGACGGCACGCCGTTCCGCGTTGCCCGGTCGTTCCCGCTTGCCGCCATGCCCTGCAGCCGCTACCGGCCACTGCCGCCGAGCTGATGGGCAGGTCAGGGGACAACGGGTGCTGGGTGGAGCGCCGCGTTTCGAAGGCCAGGCAGGCACTGCAGCGCGGTCTGCTGTGGCTGTTGCTGGTGCTGGCGCTGCCGCTGGCCGCGCAGGAGGGCGCGCCGCCGCTGCGCGACTACGCCATCGACGTGTGGACCTCGCGCAATGGCCTGCCGCACAACTCGCTGCGCGATATCGCGCAGACTCCCGAGGGGCACCTGTGGTTTGCCACCTGGGAAGGCCTGGTCCGCTACAACGGCCTGGATTTCACCGTGTTCGACCGCAGCACCCGCCCGGGGCTGCGCGACAACGGCATCGGCGCACTGCTGGTCGATCGGCAGGGAGGGCTGTGGATCAGTGATTCGCGCGGTAACGTCAGCCATCGTGGCAACGACGGCCAGTGGCGGGTCTGGGAGCATCAGGCCGACACCCCGCAGGTGCTGATCCAGTCCATGCAGATGGACAGCCAGGGGCGCCTGTGGCTGCTGTACGAAGGCAAGGGCATCGGCTATCTCACGCCGGACAAGGGCATCGTCTACCAGGCGCCGGCGGCCGACCTGCCGATGGCGATGAGCTTCACCAAGCTGGTGGTCGATGCGCAGGACCGGGTCTGGGTTGGCACGCTTGACGGGCTGGTGCTGCGCGACAACGACGGCGTGCTCAAGCGCGCGCCCGCGGCGTGGGGCCTGGGGGCCGGCACCGGCCTGTCCTGGCCGTACCGGGCTCCTGATGGCGCGCTGTGGATCGTCGCTGGCGAGCGCCTGTACCGCGTGGAGGACGATCAGCTGGTGCTGGTGCACCGGCTGCCGGGACAGCTGCACATGACCTCGATGCTGCAGGACCGGCACGGCGACCTGTGGCTGGGAACCGAGAACCAGGGCCTGCTGCGGATCTCGGCGCATGGCCTGGAACGATTGCCGGCCGGCCTGAACCTGCCGGGCGGGCGCGTGGTCAGCCTGCGCGAGGATGCCGAAGGCAGCATCTGGGTGGGGGCCAACGGTGGCCTGTATCGCCTGCGCGAAACACTGTTCAGCAGCTACACCGAGCGCGATGGCCTCAGTGGCGACTATGTGCGCACGGTGCTGGAGGACCGCGACCGCCAGTTGTGGGTCGGTAGTGCCAGTGGTCTCGATCTGCAGACACCCGATGGCCGCTTCCGCGCGGTTCCGCTGCACAACCGCGGCGGCAAGGCGCCATCGGTATTGAGTCTGGCGCAGGGGCCGGACGGCGACCTGTGGGTCGGTACGTTCGGCGACGGCGTTTACCGGCTGGACCGCGATGGCAGTCTCCGCCACAACTATGCGGCAGCCGACGGCATGCCGGGTGGCAACATCCGCGCGATCAGTGTCGATCCGCAGGGCAGGGTCTGGGCGGGTACGCAGAAGGGCGTGGTACGCATCGACGGCGACCGGGTGCAGGTGTCGACTGCCCCGGGCACGCCCGGTGGCCTCATCACCGCACTCGAGCATGACCACCAGGGCAACCTGTGGATCGGCACCATCGAGGGCATCCGCGTGCTGCGTGGCGACCACGTGCAGTCGATCGACCTGGCACCGATGGGCGGGGGCCGCAGTGTGTTCGGTTTCCACCAGCTGGGCGACGCGATGTGGATCAGCAGCGACCGCGGCCTGTACCGTTGGCTGGACGGAAAGCTGGCGCGCGTCGGCCTGGAGCAGGGCATGCCGGTGGATGCGGTGTTCCAGCTGGTGCCGGACCGTCTTGGCAACGTGTGGATCAGCAGCAACCGCGGCGTGCTGCGCACCGACATGGCGACCCTCAATGCCGTGGCCGATGGCCGCGCACCACGAGTGGTGGTGGAGCGCTACAACGAGATCGACGGCATGGCCAACGCGCAGGCCAACGGCAGCTCCGGGCCATCGGCCATCCTGCGCCAGGACGGCACCTTCTGGGTGGTCACCGCCGGAGGCCTGAGCACCGTCGACCCGCAACGCCTGCAGCGCTTCCGCGAGCGCCCATCACCGCCGGCAGCGATCGAGAGCGTGCAGGTGGATGGCGCACCCGTGCATTGGGGATCCGCTATCGCACGCGGCTGGATGGCCTGGACACCGGCTGGGTCGAGCGCGGCCCGCAGCGCAGCGTCGAGTTCGTCGGCCTGCCTCCGGGTGACTACACCCTGCACGTGTCGGCGGCGCATCCAGGCGGGGCCTGGGGCCAGCAGGAAGCCGTGTGGAGCTTCACGGTGGAGCCGTTCTGGTGGCAACGCCGCAGCGTGCAGCTGCTGGGCGGGTTGTTGCTGCTGGCTGGGCTGGTGGTGCTGTACCGCCTGCTGCTGCAGCAGCTGAAGGCCAGCAACCTGCGCCTGGCACGGCGCGTGGACGAGGCAACCTTCGACCTGCAGGCCAAGACCGTGCACCTGCAGGCGCTGAACCAGGAAAAGACCGAGCTGGCCGAGCGCCTTGCACGGCAGGCCGAGGCCTTTGAACGGCAGGCGCGCGAGGATGCGCTGACCGCGCTGGCCAATCGCCGTGCCTTCGATGAAACGCTGGCGCGCGACTTCGCCCGTTCACAGCGCAGCGGCCACCCGCTGTGCCTGGTGGTGCTGGACATCGACCACTTCAAGGACGTCAACGACCGCCACAGCCACAGCATCGGCGATGCGGTGCTGGTGCAGGTGGCCAGGCTGATCGCCGCGGCCTGCCGCGATTCGGACCTGCCCGCGCGTACCGGTGGCGAGGAGTTCGCGCTGCTGCTCAACGACACCCGCCTGGAAGAAGCCGCGCAGCTGTGCGCGCGCCTGCGCGGCCTGTTCCATGACCACCCCGACTGGGCCGGTGTAGCGGGCCTGCGCGTGACCTTCAGCGCAGGCCTGGTGGAACTGGATGCCGATGACCGCACCCCGGCGCTGCTGTACCAGCGCGCCGACCGCGCGCTGTACCGCGCCAAGAGCGACGGCCGCGATCGTACGAGTATTGGTTGATCGCATCCACGCATGGCGTGGATCTACTGGTGTTGCCGTACCAACCGGCGGTGCCGACCAACGGTCGGCACCCACCAGAGAAGTGATCCACCCCAGAGGTGATCGGCAGCCCCCAACGAGCGCAGCGACCCGCTGTTGCTCCCGCTTTTCTGATCTTCCCGTGGCGCTCGCTGGAAACTGTCCGTGGCCGGGCGGGTGGGCTGCGCAGGGGCGTGAGCCGCATGGATGCGGCGACCGAGCTTACAGGGACGTACTTGCAGCGTCCCCTGCGCAGTCCACCCGCCCGGCCCTACCAGGAATCGCTGTCAGCCCGCCACGAGGGGCTCCGCCGTTGGCCGCGTCACCGCGGCCAGGCGTTGGCAATGGTGCAGAACAGCCGTGCGGTCTGTTCGGTGTCATACACCGCGCTGTGTGCTTCGTTCGCATCCCAGCCCAACCCGGCGGCCGTGGCCGCACGCGCCAGCACCGTCTGCCCGTAGGCGATGCCGGCCAGGGTGACGGTGTCGAACACGCTGAACGGATGGAACGGATTGCGCTTGTGGCCGGTCCGGGCCACGGCGGCGTTGACGAAGCCCAGGTCGAAATGGGCGTTGTGGCCGACCAGGATCGCGCGCTGGCAGCCGTACTTCTTCATCGCCGCGCGTACCGGGGTGAAGATGTGGTCCAGTGCGGCCTTCTCTTCCTTGGCCAGCCGGAACGGGTGGTCGAGGATGATGCCGGTCACTTCCAGCGACTTCGGGTCGATCTCCAGGCCCTCGGCCGGCACCACATGGGCACTGGCGGTCTGGCCGGGGTAGAGCAGGCCGTTCTCGTCCATCTCGATCGGCACCGCGGCGATTTCCAGCAGGGCGTTGCGCTGGCTGTCGAAGCCGCCGGTTTCCACGTCCACCACCACCGGCAGGAAGCCGCGGAAGCGTTGTGACATCGCGCGCTGCGCCTGGGGGATTGCGGAATCGGAGGCGGCGGCAGGTGCGGGAGTGGGGTCATTCATGCGTGAATTCTATCAGAGCGACCCTGAGCGCCCGGCCAGCCTGTGGCGCACGGGTTCCCTGCGCAGGAGCGTGTCGACCAAGGTCGACACCCACCGGTGCACCGCGCGCCCAGGATTCCGGTAGGTGCCAACCTGGGTTGGCACGGTGCGCGCCGACCAGGGTCGCCATCTACCGGACTGCGGGCCGTGCCGTCGTGCCCGATGGCTGCCACCGTGCCAACCACGCATCCACGCTCAGCCTGCCGGCGCCGCTGAAAATCAACGGCAGCAGCATCGCCATGAACAGCACCGGCAGCTTGAAGTTGCCGAAGCCCTGGTCAGTGATCGCATAGCCCATCGCGAGGTCGCCCAGCGAGTCCCATTGCATCGGCCAGTGCACGGCGTAGGTGGCCACCACGGTCAATACCAGCAGGCTGGCGGCGGCGAAACGCGTACCGAAACCCAACAGCAGGCAGGCCGCGCCGACCAGTTCGAACCAGGTCGCCAGCTGCCAGTTCAGCGTGCTCGGCAGCTGATCGAACGGGAACGGAAAGGCATCCTGCAGGTCGGCGAACCAGTTCTGGCCGTGCAGCTTCTCGCGGCCGGATTCGAAGTATTCCCAGGCCAGCAGCAGGCGCAGGCCGAGCGGGGCCAACCAGGGGGCGAGACGGTCCAGCTGGCCACGCGCGGTGGCCAAGGTCGGAAGGTTCATCAGGGGGTCTCCGCGAATGATGTGTGTCAGGGAGGGGGTGTGAGCGGGCCGATCACGCCGGCCTGCAGGAACTGCCGCAGCAGCGCGGCGCCGGGTCCGGCCAGCGCGTCCTCGGCCAGGCCGTGCGCGGCGGCCAGACGCTGCAGGTAGGCCTGACCATCAAGGCCAGGCTGTTCGCCGATGCTGGACAGCAGGAACACCGCCAGAGGGCTGAGCGCGGCGAATCGCACCTCGCCGTCGGCATCGCGGCGCACCAGAAGGCCAGTCGGCTCGGCCGGCGGCTCGGTCGGTGCGTCCTCGGCGCCGAGCCTGTGCACGGGCCACTGGTACAGCAGCGGCCATGCCAACGGCGAGCGCTGCAGCGGTAGCCGCAGCGGGTCAGTGTCGTCCTGCGCCGGCAGCGGTTCGGCATCCAGCTGGTACAGCGCGGTTTCCACCCACTCGTAGTGGGCCAGTTCGGCCAACGCCGGATGCGGCAGCTGTGGCTGCGCCTGCAGCCACTGCACGAATTCGGCGGCCAGTTCGGTGAACAGCGGTGTCTGGCAGCGATGGGTCGCGAAGTACTGGCGCACCAGTCCGCTCCAGGTCGGTTCGCCGAGCAGGCGCACGCAGACCGGGAAGCCGTTGCTCAACAGGCCGAGCAGGTTGTTGAACAGCAGTCGTTGGTATACCGCGACCCGGCGTGATTCCAGCCCGGCCGGTGGCGGCACGCCCTGTGGATCACGCAGATGGGCAGTGAATGCGTGCTGCTGCGCGCGTAGCGTGTCGGGAGCATCAGCCATGTGCGCCCCCGGCGTGCGTCGCCTGCAGGCGCCGGATGGTCTGCAGCTCGCCCTGCAGTTCGGCGTAGGGTGGGAAGTTGAAATCGCGCTCAAGCAGGGTGGGGCGCGGGCCGATGCGCGCATAGGTGCGTGCCAGCAGCGCCCAGACCGGGTCGATCACCGCACTGCCATGGGTATCGATCTTCAGGTCCGGTGCCTCGTCCAGGTGCCCGGCCACGTGCAGGCAGACGATGCGATCTGCGGGCAGCCCGGCAATGAAGGTGTCGGCGTCGTAGCCGTGGTTGCAGGCGTTGACGTAGACGTTGTTGACGTCCAGCAGCAGGTCGCAGTCGGCCTCGGCGAGCACGGCGTTGGTGAAGGCCAGCTCGTCCATCGCCGGCTCCGGCGCCAAGTAGTAGGACACGTTCTCCACTGCGATGCGGCGACCCAGCAGGTCCTGCACACGGGCGATGCGTGCGGCGGTATGGCGCACCGCTTCGTCGGTAAATGGAATCGGCAGCAGGTCGTACAGGTGGCCGTCGTCGCTGCAGTAGCTCAGGTGCTCGCTGTACAGCGGCACGCGGTGCTTTTCCAGGAACTGGCCGACCTGTTCCAGCAGCCGGGTATCCAGCGGCGCACTGCCGCCCAGCGACAGGGACAGGCCGTGGCAGCTCAGCGGATGGCGCTGTGCCAGCTCGGTCAGTGCATCCCCGGCAGGACCACCGACATGGATCCAGTTCTCCGGTGCGCATTCGAGGAAATCGAAGTCGCCCGCCGGTGCATCACGCAGCTCCTGCAGCAGCGCCCGGCGCAGCCCCAACCCGGCGGCCGCCGCACGAAGCGGCGACCGCGGGCTGACGACGCTGGCGCGGACGTCAGTGCTTGCCACCGCACTTGCCTTCGCCACACTTGCCTTCGGCCGCCTTCTTGTCGCCGGACGTGGCCTTGGCGCCTGCCGCAGCGCCGGCAGCCTTGCCCTTGTCGGCGCCGCACTTGCCTTCGGCGGTCTTGCCGTCGGCGCCACACTTGCCTTCGGCATGCTTGGTCGCGTCAGCGGCCATCTTGGTGTCTGCGGCCTTGGCGTCGGTACTGGCCTTGGCTGCCTGCCCGGCAACCAGGTAGCCCTGGGCGAGGTCGCTCATGCTCAGGGCCGAGGCACTGGCGGTCATGCCCAGGCCGGCGGCCAGGGCGGTAGCAGTCAGCAGGGACAGGGTCTTGTTGGAACTGCTCATCGGTCGTGCTCCTGGGTGGTGTGGGCGGGTGCCCGGATGGCCGGCAGGGATGCCGGTGGAAACGATGGTGCAGCGATCCTACTCAACGAATCCTCGCCAAGAACTCAAATTTTCGTGAGGTTTGTTACAGAAGCATCCGGAAGGTTCGCACCGGGCACGCCCGGCGCCCACAACGCGGGTGGAACACCCCAAAAAAGAAGGCCGCTGTCACCAGGACAGCGGCCACCTTGGAGTCAACTCCGGTGTTGCAGTGCAGCGTCAGGGCTGGCCGGTGCTGGAGGTCTCGTCGCGCTTCTCGCGCGGCGGCAGCGGCTGCTCCCCGTGCACCAGGAACCATACGTTCTCGGCGATGTTGGTGGCGTGGTCGCCCACGCGCTCCAGGTTCTTGGCCATGAACAGCAGGTGCGTGCACGGGGTGATGTTGCGCGGGTCTTCCATCATGTAGGTCAGCAGCTCGCGGAACAGCGCGGTGTACTGCGCGTCCAGGCGAGCGTCGTCCTCGCGCAGTTCCAGTGCGGCGTCGGCGTCGTTGTCGCGGTAGGCGGCAATGGCACGACGGACCTGCTGCGCGGCCAGGCGGCCCAGCGCACGCAGGCCCTGGATCTGCGGCAGCGGCGGCACCTTGCCCAGCGCGATCGAACGCTTGGCGACGTTGGCCGCGTAGTCGCCGATACGCTCGATGTCGGCCGGGATGCGCAGGCCGGCGAGGATCTCGCGCAGGTCGCGCGCCATCGGGCCGCGCAGGGCCAGGCGCATCACGTCATGGCTGATCTGCTGCTCCAGCGCATCAATGGCTTCGTCGTTGGCGATGATGCGATGGGCGGCGTTCTCGTCGCGCTTCTCGATCACGTCCATCGACGCTTCGAGCTGGGCGACGGCCATCTCGCCCATGCGCACGATCTCGGCCACCAGGCGCTGCTGCTCTTCGTCGTAGCTCTTGACGATGTGGTCGTTGGGAAGGTTCATGGTCTGCAATCCGGGTAGAGCCAGGCCGTGCCTGGCTGGGACATGTGGCGAAGGATCAGCGTCGATCAGCCGAAGCGACCGGTGATGTAGTCCTCGGTCTGCCGCTGCGACGGCTGCGAGAAGATCACTTCGGTGCGGTCGTGCTCGATCAGGTCGCCCAGGTACATGAAGGCGGTGTAGTCGGAAACGCGCGCGGCCTGCTGCATGTTGTGGGTGACGATGACGATGGTGTACTCGTGCTTGAGCTCCTCCACCAGCTGCTCGATGCGGCTGGTCGAGATCGGATCCAGCGCCGAGGTCGGCTCGTCCAGCAGCAGCACCGACGGGCGCAGCGCCACGGCACGGGCGATGCACAGGCGCTGCTGCTGGCCACCGGACAGGCCCAGCGCGCTCTGCCCCAGCTTGTCCTTCACTTCGTCCCACAGTGCGCCCTGGCGCAGTGCCTGCTCGACGCGGTCGGCCATGTCGGCCTTGCTCAGTTTCTCGTGGTGGCGGATGCCGTAGGCCACGTTCTCGAAGATGGTCATCGGGAACGGCACCGGCTTCTGGAACACCATGCCGACCTTGCTGCGCAGGCGGTTCATCGGGTACTTCGGCGACAGGATGTTCTCGCCGTCCAGCAGCACTTCACCGCGCGCTTCCAGCTTCGGGTACAGCGCGTAAATGCGGTTGAAGATGCGCAGCAGGGTCGACTTGCCGCAACCGGAGGGACCGATCAGCGCGGTCACGCGCTTTTCCGGAATCTCCAGGTTGATGCCCTTCAGGGCGTGGAACTTGTCGTAGTAGAAGTCCAGTCCACGCGCAGCCAGCTTCACCGGCGACGGCGTGTGCAGGCTCTCGTGCGAGGACGGCACGGCGATGCGCTGCATCGGCACGGCGTTGGAAAGGTCGTTCATGGCGTTGTCCACGGAAAGGTCAGTCATGGGAGATACGGTTGCGCAGCAGGATGCCGCGGGCGGCAAGGCTGACCAGCAACACGAAGACAGTCAGCACCAGGGCACCGGCCCAGGCCAGCACCTGCCAGGATTCATACGGGCTGCCGGCGAACTGGTTCATCACCACCGGCACCGAGGCCATCGGCTGGAAGATGTTGTTGTTCCAGTACTGGTTGCCGAAAGCGGTGAACAGCAGCGGAGCGGTCTCGCCGGAGATGCGGGCCAGCGCCAGCAGGATGCCGGTGATGATGCCGGCCGACGCGCTGCGGTACAGCACCTGCACGATCACCTTCCACTGCGGGATGCCCAGCGACAGGGCCGCTTCGCGCATCTGCGAGGGCACCAGCCGCAGCATCTCGTCGGTGGTGCGCACCACCACCGGTAGCACGATGAAGGCCAGCGACAGGGCACCGGCGAACGCCGAGAAGTTGCCGCCGGTCTGCATCACGTACAGGGTGTAGACGAACAGGCCCAGCACGATCGACGGTGCCGACAGCAGGATGTCATTGACGAAGCGGACCACGGTGCCGGCCTTGCGGGCGTTGCCGTACTCGGCCAGCCAAGTACCGGCCAGCACGCCCAGCGGCGTGCCGATGCCGATCGCCAGCGCACACATCACGGCACTGCCGAAGAAGGCGTTGGCGAGGCCACCGTCCTGCATCGGCGGCGGCGTCATCTTGGTGAACAGGTCCCAGTTGATGCCGGCCAGGCCTTTCGAGGCCAGGGTGAACAGGATCCAGCCCAGGAAGAACAGGCCGAACAGCGCGGTGGCGCAGGAGGCGGTGATCGCAACGACGTTGCCGATGCGGCGGCGCAGGTACAACGAATCAGCGGTGGTGGACATCAGTTGCCCTCCTTGCGGGACAGGCGCATCAGCATCAGGCGGGCGATGGCCAGCACCACGAAGGTGACGATGAAGAGGACGAAGCCGAGCAGCAGCAGGGCCGAACGGTAGGTTTCAGTGGCTTCGCCGAAATCGTTGGCGATCAGCGCGGCGATGGTGGTGCCCGGCTCCAGCAGCGACGGCGACAGGCGCACGCTGTTGCCGATCACGAAGGCCACCGCCATCGTCTCGCCCAGGGCGCGGCCGAGGCCGAGGAAGATGCCGCCGATCACTGCCGAGCGGGTGTAGGGCAGGACGATGTCCCAGCTCACTTCCCACTTGGTGGAGCCCAGCGCGTACGCCGACTCCTTCAGGCGGGTCGGCACGGTCAGGAACACTTCGCGCATCACCGAGGAGATGAACGGAATGACCATGATGGCCAGCACGAAACCGGCGGTGAGCATGCCGATGCCCAGCGGCGGGCCCTGGAACATCGGGCCGATGATCGGCCATTCGCCCAGGGTCTCGTTGAGGAACGGGGTGACGTACTCGGTCATCACCGGCACCAGCACGAACAGGCCCCACATGCCGTAGATGATCGAGGGAATGCCGGCCAGCAGTTCGATGGCGGTACCGACCGGGCCACGCAGCCAGCGCGGCGCGACTTCGGTGAGGAAGAAGGCGATACCGAAGCTGACCGGCACGGCGATGACCATCGCGATGACGGCGGTGACCAGGGTGCCGTAGATCGGGGCGAGCGCACCGAACTTGTTTTCGACCGGATTCCAGTCGGCGGAGAAGAAGAAGCTCAGGCCCTGCATCTGCAGGGCATGGCGGCCGCCCCACAGCATCGACAGCGCGGCGCAGGCCAGGGCGATCAGGACGAAGATGACGGTGCCGACCAGCACCCATCGGAACAGTTTGTCGTTGCGGGCATCACGCGCATCACGCGTGGACGGGGCGGCTACAGGCTGGGCGATGGCATTCATGGGGACGGCAGGGCCAGGAAGGGGCGGGGCGGCACGGCGTGGAAGAAGCGGTGCCCGCGTGGGGCGGGCACCGTCGTGTCCATCACTTCAGGTCGGTCGCCCAGTAGGCCTCGATCTGCTTGACCAGTTCGGCCGGCAGCGGCACGTAGTGCAGCTCGTTGGCCTGCGCCTGGCCGTTTTCGAAGGCCCACTTGAAGAAGGCCAGGGTGTCCTGGTTGCGCTTGGCGTCCTTCGGCTTCTTCTGCATCAGCATGAAGTTGGTGGCGGTGATCGGCCACGCCTGCTCGCCCGGAGCGTTGGTGATGACCAGGTTGAAGTCCTTGGCGCTGGCCCAGTCGGCGCTGGCGGCCGCGGCGGCGAAGGTTTCCGCGCTCGGCTCGACCCAGTTGCCGGCCGCGTTCTGCATGGCGGTGTACGGCATGCCGTTCTGCAGCGCGTAAGCCAGTTCGACGTAGCCGATCGAGCCCTTGATCTGCTTCACGTAGGAAGCGACGCCTTCATTGCCCTTGCCACCGACGCCGTCCGGCCACTGCACCGAGGTGCCTTCGCCGACCTTGCTCTTCCACTCCGGGCTGACCTTGGACAGGTAGTTGGAGAAGTTGAAGGTGGTGCCCGAACCGTCCGAACGGTGGACCAGGGTGATCTTGCCGTCCGGCAGCTTCACGCCCGGGTTGGCGGCGACGATGGCCGGGTCGTTCCAGGTCTTGACCTTGCCCAGGAAGATGTCGGCCAGCAGGGCGCCGCTCAGGCGCAGCTTGCCGGCTTCCAGGCCTTCGATGTTGACCACCGGCACCACGCCGCCGATGGCGGACGGGAACTGCGCCAGGCCGGCCTGGGCCAGCTCTTCGCTGCTCAGCGGCTTGTCGGAGGAACCGAAGTCGACGGTGCCGGCCTTGATCTGGGCAATACCGCCGCCGGAGCCGATCGACTGGTAGTTGATCTTGGCGCCGGTGCTGGTGTTGTAGTCAGCCGACCACTTGGAGACCAGCGGGAAGATGAAGGACGCGCCCGCGCCGGACACTTCGGCGGTCACCTTGGCACCGGCAGCGGCCGGGGCGGCGGCGCCGTCGGCAGCCGGCTGCTGCGCGGCCTGCTTGTCGCCACCGCAGGCCGACAGGCCCAGGGCGATGGCCAGGGAAAGGGCGGCGAGGCCGGCCGAGTGCAGTTTCATGGTCACTCCATAGCGGGGAAGAGCCGACGTGGTCGGCGGATGCGGCTATGAAATGATGTTTTTGTTACAGCCGTATTACGACCATGACAGGGGTGTCCTGGATCACGTTCTGACAAGGGTTTCACAGGATTGGCGCCGATCCGGCAGGTGCCCGGAAACCCCCGATCTGCGCACCGATATGACGGTCGGTTGGCCCTTGTAGAGTTGAGCCATGCTCGACTGCTCCCTGCTCTCGGTAGGTGCGGACCGTTGGTCCGCACGCTCCAGCACCCAGCCGAGCGTGGGCTCGTCTCTACAAACGCTCCTGCCTTTGCTCCTGCCTTCCATGACCCCACCGCGCCCCCGATGAACAGTCGAGAGGCGGTGGGCTAGGGCGTGCAGGACCGTCCACGGCATGGATGCCGTGGACGAGCCCCCAAGGGTGAGGGCGGTTTGCCTGCGAGGCACTGCCTCGCAAGCGCCCGAACGCACAGCCGCCAGCGGCTGGGCCGGACCGCGGAGCGGGGTTTACGGCGTGTCCTGCACGCACTGGCCCACCGACTCCCCCATGGATCAGCGAAGGCGCAGCGCTCTTCACGACCCATCCCCCAAAAACAAGAAGAGCGCGAGATCTCGAGGATCTCGCGCCCGGGTGGGAGCGGCGGGGGAGAGAGGACCCGCCGCCCCCGTTCCTGCGGGGGAACGCGCTTGCTTACTTCAGGTTCTGCGACCAGTAGGTCTCGATCTGGCGGACCAGGCTGTCCGGCAGCGGCACGTAGTCCAGCTGGCGGGCCTGGGCGTCGCCATTCTTGTAGACCCAGCGGAAGAACTCCTGGGTCGCCTTGCCATTGGCAGCATTCTTCGGCGTCTTCTGCACCAGGATGAAGTTGGTGGCGGTGATCGGCCAGGACTCGGCGCCCGGCGCGTTGGTCATCACCAGGTAGAAGTCGCGGGCGTTGGCCCAGTCGGCGCTGGCGGCAGCGGCTGCGAACGAGGTGTCGCTCGGCTGCACGAACTTGCCGGCGGCATTCTTCATCGCGGTGTAGGAGAGCTTGTTCTGCAGCGCGTAGGACAGTTCGACATAGCCGATGCCGCCCTTGATCTGCTTCACATAGGCGGCAACACCTTCGTTGCCCTTGCCGCCGATGCCGGCCGGCCACTGCACCGAGGTGCCTTCACCGACCGAGCTCTTCCACTCCGGGCTGACCTTGGACAGGTAATTGACGAAGTTGAAGGTGGTGCCCGAGCCGTCCGAACGATGCACGACGGTGACCTTGGCGTTGGGCAGGGTCACGCCCGGGTTCAGCGCGGCGATGGCCGGGTCGTTCCAGGTCTTGATCTTGCCCAGGAAGATGTTGGCCAGCACCGCGCCGTCCAGCTTCAGCGCGCCCGGCGCGATGCCGGCCACGTTGACCACCGGCACCACGCCGCCGATCACCGACGGGAACTGCGCCAGGCCCGCAGCAGCCAGGTCTTCCGGCTTCAGCGGCGCGTCGGAGGAGCCGAAATCAACGGTCTTGGCCTTGATCTGGGCAATGCCGCCGCCGGAACCGATGGACTGGTAGTTGACCTTGTTGCCGGTTGCGGTGCTGTAGTCGGCCGACCACTTGGACATGACCGGGTAGATGAACGATGCGCCCGCGCCGGTGATATCGGCGGCGTTGGCGGCGAACACGGACGATGCGGCCAGGATGGCGACAGCGGCGCGCGACTTGAAGGCGTGGATCACGGGGAGACTCCTGGGGTGGTGGTCGAAGGGCGGTTGCCCGACGTTTCGGTGCACATTCCATAACGGTTGCGTGACACCCCCGCGTCTGTCATATGACGCGGGCGTGACACGCGTCATTAGCGATGTCACGTCCGCTGCGCCGGCAGGGCAGCGCGGCTACCGATGCAACGACGAAGGCACGGCCGGGGCCGTGCCTTCGCGGGTCAACGCAGGGGGCTGGACTTACCAGAAGAACTGCGCGCGGGCTTCCAGGATGTTGGGATCGTCGTTGACGAAACCGCGCGCCGTGGAGCTGTACTTCTTGCTGTCGACCATCACGTAGTTGAGCATCAGCTTGAAGTTGGAACGCAGGTACCAGTTGGCGCCCACGGTCCAGATGTCCATCTTGCCACCCAGCACGCCATCGACGATCGGCGGGCGACCGGCAACCGGGTTGGCGGCGAGGTTGCCGTCATTGAGGTCCATGTGGTCGTAGCGCACGCCCAGCTGCCACTGCCCGCCGGCCGGGTTGTTCGGCAGGCCGGTGCCCGGGGTGCCGCCCTTGTAGCTCCAGGTCTCGCCGGTGACGTTCCACACGCCGCTGATGTAATAGCCGTCGCTGGTGTAGTTGTCGTGGTCGTAGCGCTTGGCCTTGCTGGTGTAGTACTCGGCCTGGGCCTTGAACGGGCCCTGGAAGTACATCGCTTCGGCACCGATGGTGCTGACGCGGTCGGTGTCGGTCAGGTTGCCGCTGTCGACCAGGCGGGCCGTGGCGAGGTCGGCATTCGGACGTGCACGCACGCGCAGGGTGTCGGCGTCGGTGTCGTAGTTGACGTAGCTCAGGCCGAAGTGCAGGACCTGGCCCTTTTCATTGATCGGGGCCCAGGTGCCACGCGCGCCGTAGCCGCTGCCGTGGGCCAGGTTGCGGGTCAGCTCGCGGCCGAAGGCGCTGGCAGTCACCGACCAGTTGTCCTGGCCGTAGCTGTACGCGCCGCCCAGGCGGCGGGCGATGGCATAGGTGTTGGTGACCGCTGCCTTGGAAATGAAATCGTTGTTCTTGGTGCTGGACAGTTCTTCCAGGCTGTTGGGCTGCTTGAACTGGCCCAGCTGCAGGAAGTGGTTGGCGTTGCCCAGCAGCTTGTACTTCACGTTGGTGTCGAGGAACTTGTCGGCCTTGGCGTCATAGCCGACCACCCACTCCACGTTGCCCGGGCCCTTGCCCTTCAGCACCAGCTCGGCGCGACGCAGTTCGAATTCGCTGTTCTTGCCATTGCCGGCGTCGCCACCGTTGAGGTCGGCCACATCGTTGTGGAACCAGTTGCCATCGGCCTGGACCAGGCCTTCGAAGGTGATTTCCGAACCGCCGATCACGTCGATGGCGACTTCGGCGTGTGCAGCCGGCACATACAGCGCAGCAGCCACGGCCACCGTCAGGAGTTGGTGATGCAGTTTCATGGAGAGGAGCCTTGCAGGCAGGTGGGAAGATGCGCGCAGGCTAGAAGGTAAAGATTGCGTAAATGTGACAGTTCACGCGCGGCAGACATCCACCGCAGGCCCCGTCACGGCAGGGCCTGCCATTGAACCCGCTTGCGTATGACGCCCGGATTGCGCCTTGGTTGCAGTCGATCCACGCCCTGCATGGATGCGGCCGTCACTCGGCCGGGGTCTTATCCTTGAACCGGCACAGATCGGCGATCACGCATCCCGGGCAATCCGGCTTGCGCGCCTTGCACACATAACGTCCGTGCAGGATCAGCCAGTGATGCGCGTCGAGCAGGAATTCGGCGGGGATCACCTTCACCAGCTTGTCTTCCACTTCGCGCACATTCTTTCCCGGGGCCAGGCCGGTACGGTTGGAGACGCGGAAGATATGCGTGTCCACCGCCATCACCGGCTCGCCGAAGGCGGTGTTGAGCACCACGTTTGCGGTCTTGCGGCCCACGCCCGGCAGTGCTTCCAGCGCATCGCGATCGCGCGGCACTTCACCGCCATGCTTTTCCAGCAGGATCGCGCAGGTGGCGATCACGTTTTTCGCCTTGGCGTTGAACAGGCCGATGGTGGCGATGTACTGCTTCAGTCCTTCTTCGCCAAGCGCGAGGATCTTCGCCGGGGTGTTGGCGACCGGGAACAACCGGCGCGTGGCCTTGTTGACGCCGACGTCGGTGGCCTGCGCCGACAGCGCCACCGCCACCAGCAGCTCGAACGGCGAGCTGTACTCCAGTTCGGTCTTCGGGTGCGGGTTGAGTTCGCGCAGGCGAGTGAACATTTCCACCACGTCGGCGCGCGGCATCGTGCCGCCACGCCGCGCCGGGGCGCGTGCGGTTTTCTTCGTGGTCGCCATTACTGCTCCTTGCCGCTGGCGCGGGCCTTGGCCCGGGCGAGGATGGCGGCCGCTGCGGCGGGCAGGGCGGGCTTCACGTCCGGCGCCGGGGCGGGCGTGCGCCGCGCGTCGCGTTCGGCTTCGCGGCGGGCCAGTCGCACCGCACGCGCGCGGTAGCGTTCGCGTGCCGCCCAGGCGGCCTGAAGCTGCTGCTGGGCCTGCTGCAACCGCTGCGGGAGTTCCGGGTGGCCGGGCAGCAACTGCGCGTCGTCGGCGCCGGCGACATAGTCCATCAGCCCGGCCTGCAGGGCGCCGTCGAGATCGTCTGCCTGGACCCGGGCAAACAGCTGCGCGGGGTTGGGTCGGGATGCCATGGCGTCAGCGGTTCTGGAAGGCCGGCGGGCGGCGCTGCAGGAAGGCGCTGGTTCCCTCGCGCATGTCCTCGGTGGCGAACAGCAGGCCGAACTGTGCGCTTTCGTATTCCAGCCCGGCTTCCAGGCTGCATTCGCCGCCCACGTGCACCGCATCGAGCAGGCCGCGCAGGGCCAGCGGCGCCGAGCGTGCCAGCTGCCGGGCGATGTCCTGCACGCGGTTGTCCAGCGCGTCGGCCGGTACCACCTCGTTGACGATCCCCAGTTCCAGCGCACGTGCGGCATTGATCGGTGCACCCAGCAGGCATAACTCCAGGGTGGCGGCGCGGCCGCACAGGCGCAGCAGGCGCTGGCTGCCGCCGAAGCCGGGAATCAGCCCGAGATTGATTTCCGGTTGGCCGACTTTGGCGGTATCGGCGGCAATGCGCAGGTGGCAGGCCATGGCCAGTTCCAGGCCGCCGCCCAGGGCAAAACCGTTGACGCGGGCGATGACCGGTTTGGGCATGCGCTCGATCTGGCGCATCAGGGCCTGGCCCAGCAGCGAGAAATCACGTCCCTGAACCGCGCTGAGTGTGTTCATCTCGGCGATGTCAGCGCCAGCCACGAACGCCTTCGGGCCGGCACCGGTCAGCACCACCACGCGGATCTCCGGGTCTGCGGCGGCGGCGCTGAAGGCCTCGGCCAGGGCCTGCAGGGTCGCGGCGTTCAGGGCGTTGAGCTTGTCCGGGCGCTGGACGGTCACGGTGCGGATGGCGCCGTCGTCGGTGACAGCGATCAGGGCATCGGCCACGGGGAAACTCCTGGAACGTTAAAAAAAAGTGATATTGAACTCCGCGAACGCAGACGGGTCATAGCCTGCATCGTGAGTAGCGGTTACACGTTGCGCCCGTTATCCTAACCCGTCGCCTCAGGGCGGCGCAGAACGTCCCTGAGTTACCACCCCTGGAGAACTGTTTGATGAAGTTGCGTTCTATCGCGGTCGCCGTCGCGGCCCTGGCCCTGACGGGCAATGCCTTCGCCCAGGACGTCTCGTCCGAAAAGGGCAAGCTGAGCTACTACTTCGGTTACGACTACGGCAACAACCTGGCGGAGCTGACCGGTCGTGGTGAGCAGCTGGACATCAACTCGGTGGTGAAGGGCCTGCAGGATGCCTACGCCAAGAAGCAGCCGGCGATCACCGCCGAGCAGCTGAAGCCGGCCGTTGAAGCGTTCCAGAAGCGCGAGCAGGGCCGTGCCCAGGCTGCCAAGGCCGAGTACGAGAAGGCTGCTGCCGAAAACAAGACCAAGAGCGATCAGTTCATCGCGGCGAACAAGGCCAAGGCCGGCGTGCAGTCGCTGCCGAGCGGCGTCCAGTACCGCGTGATCGAAGCCGGCAAGGGTGCCAAGCCGACCCAGGCCAGCACCGTGCAGCTGGAAGTGGCCGGCCCGTTCCCGTACGGCCAGCGCCCGACCGAAGCCCGCCCGGCCCAGCAGATCCCGTCGATCAAGGTCAGCGAAGTCGAAATGAAGGCCATGCGCGAGACCCTGCTGCAGATGCCGGCCGGCTCGAAGTGGGAAGTCACCCTGCCGCCGGACCAGGCCTACGGTGCGGACCCGCGCACCCCGTTCCCGCCGAACGTGGCTGTGCAGTTCGAGATCAAGCTGGTCAGCGTCAAGTAAATCGAAGCAGTAAACCAAACGCGCCGGTGATTCCACCGGCGCGTTTTTGTTTGCGCAGTGCCTGACGGTAGAGTCGACTGTCGGTCGACTGCTCTTGGGTCACATCGGGAAACGCCCGCGCTGCGCGCGAGTCGACTGACAGTCGACTCTACCGTCCGACCGGCCCACCCGCGCAAATTCAGCCCGTTCGCGCTACTGTTGCCGGGTGCAAACAATGGAAGAAACGGCGCGTGTTGTCGCAAGTCCCTGCATCGGCGTGTGCACGCTGGATCCGCACCGGCAGTGCACCGGCTGCGGGCGTCATATCGATGAAATCGCACGGTGGTCGTCGATGAGCAACGACGAACGCAGTCGCATCCTGCATCGCGTGCAGCCTTTGCGGGCGCAGCTCCAGCAATCACTGCGCGGCTCGCTGGCCGACCACGAACGTTTGATGCGCGCGCTGCATCCGTTGGCCGATCCGCCGGCCGGCGATGGCTGGAACCGCAGCGAACTGATCGATCTGCTGCCGCCCGGGCCTCCGGTGGAAGCGGCCGTGCTCGCGGGAATCGTGCCGCGCGCCAGTGGCGCGCAGGTGATCCTCACCCGTCGCACCGAAACCCTGCGCACGCACGGTGGCCAGGTCGGATTCCCCGGCGGCCGCACCGAGCCCGACGACCGCGACGCCCTGGCGGCAGCATTGCGCGAGAGCCAGGAAGAAATCGCCTTGGCTCCGGGCCAGGTGCAGGCGCTGGGCTATCTCGATCCCTTCGTGACGATCACCGGCTATCGGGTCACCCCGGTGGTGGCGGTGGTCGATCCGGACTTCGTGCCGGTGCCGCAGCCCAGCGAAGTGGCCGAGGTGTTCGAGGTGCCGCTGGACTACCTGATGGCGGCGGACAACCTGCGCCAGGTCGAAATCAACCATCGCGGCCGCATCCGTCACGTCCTTGAGTACAGCTGGCCCGGCCAGCGCATCTGGGGTGCCACCGCGGCCATTCTCTACAACCTGCGTCGCCGCCTGGAGCAAGTGCAATGAACCCGATCGATCCGCCGTGGACCACCCTGGTCGATGTCGCCACCCTGGCTGCCGCGTTGGGCGAGGGCATCCGCGTGGTCGACGCACGCGCCACCGCCAGCACCGCGGTGCGCGTGGTTGATGCGCGTTCCTCGCTGGCCGATCCGCAGGCGGGTAGCGGCCAGTACCTGGCAGGTCATATCCCGGGTGCGGTGTATGCCGATCTGAATCGTGACCTGTCCGATCTGTCGCGCGTCGGCCATGGTCGCCATCCGCTGCCGGACAGCGATGCCTTCGCCGCGAAGCTCGGCCAGTGGGGTATCGGTCCTGACACGCAGGTGGTGGTCTACGACGGCAGCGACGGCAGCATGGCCGCCTCGCGCCTGTGGTGGCTGCTGCGCCTGATCGGGCACAGCAAGGTGGCTGTGCTCGATGGTGGTATCGCCGCGTGGCAGGCGGCTGGTCATCCGCTGGCAACCGGGCAGGGCGAAGTCACCGCGCTGCCAACTTACCCGGGCCGTTTTGACACCACCCAGATCGCCAATGCCGAGGAGATCAGCGCACGCCTGAAGCACGCGCCGGGCTGGCTGGTCGACGCACGCGCGAGTGAACGCTTCCGTGGCGAAGTGGAGCCGCTGGACCCGGTCGCCGGCCACGTACCCGGCGCGGTCAACCGTCCGTTTGCGTTGAACGTCGCCGACGGCCGGCTGCGCGATGCACAGGAACTGCGCGCCGAACTGCAGGGTGTGATCGGCAACCGTGATCCGCAGCAGGTGGTGCTGATGTGCGGCTCCGGCGTGACCGCCTGCCACCTGCTGCTGGCGATGGAAAGCGCAGGCCTGAGCGGCGCACGCATCTACGCCGACTCCTGGAGCGGTTGGGTGAGCGACAGCAGCCGCCCGGTGGCGACCGGCACCTGAGAAGCGCGGGGTCGGATCTGTTTTCCAACGGAAAACGGCTCTGACCCCATCGAGCGTAAATCGGGGCCAGAGTCCGTTGCGTCGCCATGGGATCGACTCCGTGCCGACCAACGGTCGGCACCCACCAATTCGTGGAGCGGGTGGGTGAGCGACAGCAGCCGCCCGGTGGCGACCGGCGCCTGAGAAGCGCGGGGTCGGATCCGTTTTCCAACGGGAAACGGCTCTGACCCTATCGAGCGTAAATCGGGGTCAGAGCCCGTTGCGTGGCAACGGGATCCGACTCCGTGCCGACTAAGGTCGGCACCCACCAACAGCGGCAGAAATCTGTCGAAGGCGGGGTGGGGCCGGTTGCGGGGGTGTCCGCGGCATGGATGCCGCGGCCAAGCCCCCATGGACGGGTTTACGGCGTCCCCCGCAACCGGGCCCACCCCGCCATCCCCGGAATGCCAGCTCTTGACGTTGCCGTTGACGTTGCTTCTGCGGGTGCAGGGCGCAGCCCTGCCACTTACCCAACCGGCTGCAGTGGCACCTTCGCCAGCACCCGCGCCCACGGGAACAACGGCCCCGGATCACGCTTGCGCGCCACCATCAGCGTCGGATCATCGCTGGCCGGCACCTGCTCCCGATCCAGCTGGTCATGCCCGGCAATCCGCTGCAGCGACGGATAGCGTGCCACCAGCGCCAGCAGCAGCTGCTCCAGCGCTTCCAGCTGCGCCTCGGTGTAGGCCTCGTCCATCGCCTGGTGACGGCTGTCGAACCAGTGCGGGTAGCGCCCGGTATTGACCAGTTCGATACCCAGCGTATGCGCGTTCATGCCGCGCACGTGGTGGGCCACCCGTTCCGGTGCCACGTACTGCACCACGCTGCCATCGCGGTCGATGTAGAAATGCCCGCTGTTGCCGGCACCACTGTCGTACAGCACACGCTCGCCGTACTCGCGGGCCATCGCCAGGTCGGGCAGCTCGGTGCAGTGGATCACCACCATCTCCAGCGTGGCCGGGTCGCGCAGTGGCAGGCGGTCTTCGTAGGGCAGGGGCTGCAGCTGCAGGCCGGGCAGGAGCGGGTTGGGCATCCGGCGATGCTAGCATTGCGGCATGAACCTGCCTTCCCTTTCCTTGTCGGCCCGTTCGTGCGTAGCGCACGCATGAGCCGCGGCCACTGCATCCTGTCCCACGGCTTCGAGAGCGGCCCGGAAGCGACCAAGGTCACCGCGCTGGCCGAGGTGGCACAGCGCCTGGGCTGGACCCACGAGCGCCCCGACTACACCGACCTGGACGCGATGAGCGAGGTCAGCCGGGTGGGCGACGTGCCGACCCGCCTGCGCCGCCTGGTCGAGCGCGCCGCCATCGCTGCCCGGCAGGGGCCGGTGGTGCTGGCCGGCTCCAGCCTGGGCGCCTACATCTCCGCCATCGCCTCGTTGCAGGTGCCGGTGGCCGGCCTGTTCCTGATGGTGCCGCCGACCACCATGGGCCCGATGCCGGCGCTGGATGCCGCCGCCGTGCCGACCACCGTGGTGCAGGCCTGGCATGACGATGTGGTCCCGGCCGCCGGGGTCATCGCCTGGGCGCAGGCGCGTTCGGCGCAGCTGCTGCTGGTCGACGACGGCCACCGCCTGGAACGCCACGTGGAGGCCTCCGCGCAGGCCTTTGAGCGCCTGTTGCGGCAACTGTGAAGCCCGGGCGCACGGCGCGCCCGCCCGCATTGACTACAATGGCAGCCCTGCCGCCCCCGGCGCGGGCCTGCCGGCCGTGCCTACGGCCCTCCTTTCCGACCGGCCCGGCCCCTGTGCCGCGCCCGACCACCTGCGAACCGACCCCGTGAAATTCTTCGTCTCCTGCGCCAAGGGCCTGGAATACCTGCTTGCCGATGAACTGTCGGCCCTGGGCCTTGGCAAGGCCACTGCCACCATTGCCGGCGTCAACGCCGAGGGCGAACTGGAGCAGGCGCTGCGGATCGTGATGTGGTCGCGCCTGGCCAGCCGCGTGCTGTGGCCGATCGACGAGTTCGACTGCCCGGACGAGCAGGCTCTGTACGACGGCGTGCGTGCGCTGCCGTGGCATGAGCACATCAAGCCGGAGATGACCCTGGCGGTGGACGCACACGTGTCCGGCGACAAGATCACCCATGCCCGCTTCGCCGCGCAGCGGATCAAGGACGCCATCGTCGATCGCATGCGCGATGAAGGCCTGGAGCGTCCCTCGGTCAACACCGACCTGCCTGATGTGCGCGTCAACCTGTCGCTGCGCAAGGGCCGCGCCTCGCTGTCGATCGACCTCGGCGGTGGCCCGCTGCACCGCCGTGGCTGGCGCGGTGCTGCCCACGAGGCACCGCTGAAGGAGAACCTGGCCGCCGCGCTGCTGCTGCGCGCGCAGTGGCCGCGCCTGCATGCCGCCGGTGGCGGCCTGCTGGACCCGATGTGCGGCAGCGGCACGCTGCTGATCGAAGGCGCGCTGATGGCCGCCGACGTCGCCCCGGGCCTGATGCGCCATGGCAGCCTGCCGCCGAGCCGCTGGCTGGGCTTCGACAAGGCGGCCTGGAAGACTATCCAGAGCGAAGCGCGCGATCGCGAGGCCGCTGGCCTGGCCGCGCTGAAGCCGGTCATCCACGGCAGCGACATCGACCCGACCGCGATCCAGGCGGCACGCGAGAATGCCGAGGTCGCGGGCGTCGCCCACGCGATCCGTTTCACCCGTGCCGACGTTGCCGACCTGGCCGCGCCCGAACAGGAGATCGGTGCGGTGGTCTGCAACCCGCCGTACGACGAGCGCCTGGCCGCCGATCCGGCGCTGTACCGCGCACTGGGCAACGCCCTGCAGAAGGCGGTGCCGCAGTGGCGTGCCAGCCTGCTGTGCGGCAACGACGAGCTGGCCTTCGCCACCGGCCTGCGCGCGGGCAAGAAGTACCAGATGTTCAATGGTGCGCTGGAATGTGCGCTGATCGTCTGCGACCCGATCGCCGTGCCGGGCCGTGATCCGGCACAGCTGCGCGAGCTGAGGGAAGGCGCGCAGATGGTGGCCAACCGCCTGCGCAAGAACCTGAAGAAGTTCAAGAGCTGGCGTGCCCGCGAAGACATCACCTGCTTCCGCGCCTATGACGCCGACCTGCCGGAGTACGCGGCCGCCATCGACGTCTACGAGGAAGACGGCGGCAAGCGCCGTACCTTCCTGCACGTGCAGGAATACGCCGCACCGGCCGCGATTCCGGAGAACGACGTGCGCCGCCGCCGCAACGAGCTGCTGGCTGCCGCGCGCGAAGTGTTCGGCGTGCCGCCGGAACAGGTCTCGATGAAGTCGCGCGAGCGCGGCAAGGGCGGCAGCAAGTACGGCCGCTTCGAGCAGCGAGATGAGTTCATCGTAGTGCGCGAGAACAACGCACTGCTGCAGGTGAACCTGTTCGACTACCTCGATACCGGCCTGTTTCTCGACCATCGTCCGCTGCGCCGGATGATGGCCGAGCAGGTGCGTGGCAAGCGTTTCCTCAACCTGTTCTGCTACACCGGCGTGGCCAGCGTGCAGGCCGCCGTGGCTGGTGCCGCCAGCACCACCAGCGTCGACCTGTCGGCCACTTACCTGCAGTGGTGCTACGACAACCTGGCGTTGAACGGGCAGGGCGGCAACCAGCACCTTCTGGTGCAGGCCGATGCGATGGCCTGGCTGGAAGGTGACCGTGGCCAGTACGACGTGATCTTCTGTGACCCGCCGACCTTCTCCAACTCCGCGCGTGCCGATGACTTCGACGTGCAGCGCGAACAGCTGAAGCTGCTGCGTGCGGCGGTGGCGCGGCTGGCCCCGGGCGGCGTGCTGTATTTCTCCAACAACTTCCGCCGCTTCAAGCTGGAAGAGAACGCCATCGCCGAATTCGCCCAGTGCCGCGAGATCACCGCACGCACCATCGGCCCGGACTTCGAACGCAACGCGCGCATCCATCGCGCGTGGGAGCTGAAGCGGTTGGGGTAACGCGACGCCCGGGGTCGGAGCCCTTGCGCTTCGCGAAAGGGATCCGACCCCGGTGGCCCGGTTACAGCAACGCCACCACCAGCCCCAACACCGGCAGCGCGATCGCCAGTGGCACGATCCACTTCGGCTGGTACGGATACAACCCGAACGACAGCGCCAGACCGCCCAGTGTCATCGTTCCCAGCCACAGCACCGGGCCAATCGCCCAGCCGTGGTCGGCCACGCACAGTGCGAACGCTACCGCCAGCAGTACCCAGCCCAGTACCCGCCAATGCGTGCGCCGTGCCGGGGGGGCTGCAGCCTTGCCGTGCAGATCGTGCTGGTGCTTTTCCATCGCCAGCGACAACGCGGTGAACGCAGAGAACGACAGCGCCAGTGCCAGCAGCATCATGCGCTGGCCTCCGCTTCGGCCGCGTCTGCAGTGTTCACCGATGCCTTCGGCGCAGCCGCAGTGGCTGCACGCTTCTTCTTCTCGGCCGCACTCAGCGGTGGCGTCCAGCGCTGCATGCGCCAACCGCACAGCGCCAGCATCGCGCCGAACGCGATCATCGACAGATCGAAGCCAGCCAATACCCAGTCGCCGTTGCGCAGGGTGTTGCCCAGGTGCGCATGCGTGGTCAGCGCATTGACCACCGGTACCAGTGCGAACGCGGCCGCGCCCAGGTAGAGCTGCCACGCCCACATCGTCCGCTTCGGCCAGATGAAGGCGGCCAGCAGCGCGCCGGCCCAGGCGTAGAAGAACACGTTGGCCTCCGCACTCGAGCGCTCGGCGATGTCCAGCGGCAGCAGGCGGTTGCCCCAGAAGTAGGCGGCGAAGGCGATCGGCAGGCCGGCCACGGTGCCGATGTTCAGCGCATCGACCAGGCGCAGGCCGAAGCCGGTGCGGCCACTCTTGGCGTGCCTGGGCCGTTCCTTCACCGCCCACAGCACCACGCCGCTGGCCACCATCAGGCAGCCGACCAGGCCGGACAGGAAGAACAGTGCACGCAGGCCCCAGTCGGCAAAACGCGCCAGGTGCAGGCCGTACAGCACGCCGCGGGTGGCGGTGGCACCGCCGGAAGGCGGCGTTTCCTCAAGCAGAGCACCGCTGACCATGTCGTAACGCACGGCCGGGGTGTCGATGGACAGGCGCTTGCCGTCGCGCTGGCGGATGTCGATCACCGCATTGGCCGCGCCCGGATTGGACACGGTGAAGCCGGCCACCTCCACGCCGTGCCAATGCGCGCGCGCGCTGTCCAGCAGTTGTGCGATCGGCAACGGCGTGGCGTGGCCCTCGGCGGGCGCGGTCACTTCCGGGAGGCCGCCGAAGGCCTCGAAGAAGAACGCGTCCTCGTCCTGCGGGTAGGCCACCTTCACCCCCCACGGCAGGTACATGATCATCAACGTCACAATGCCGGTGTAGGTGATCATCGCGTGGTAGGGCAGGGCCATCACCGCGCTGACGTTGTGGAAATCAAGCCAGGAACGCAGGCCCTTGTCCTTGCGGAAGGTGAAGAAGTCCTTGAAGATTTTCTTGTGGGTGATGACGCCGGTGATGATCGCCACCAGCATGAACATCGCGCAGAAGCCGACCAGATAGCGTGCCCACAGCACCGGGATGTAGTGCAGGTCGAAGTGCAGGCGGTAGAAGAAGTCGCCGCCGCGGGTCTCGCGCGCCTTCAATGCCTGGCCGGTGTTGGGGTCCAGCGTGGCGTCGCCGAAGCCACCGCGGCGGCCACGGCTGGGATCGGCCAGTTCCGGCGGCAACCGCCAGAACATCTGCATGGCCGGGTTGCGCGGCTGCGGCAGTGTGACGAACCAGGTTTCGGCCTGCGCGGCGTTGGCCTGCAGGTAGTCCACCGCGCGCTGTGCGGCGACGTCGATTCTGACGTTGCTGGACGGCAGTTCCGGCCGCATCCAGCGGCTGATTTCCTCGCGGTAGTAGCTGGCCGTGCCAGCCATGAAGATCAGCAGCAGCAACCAGCCAACCAGCAGCCCGGTCCAGGTGTGCAGCCAGGCCATCGACTGGCGGAATCCGTTCTTCATGCCCAGGCCCCCATCAGGCGCGCAATGGCGGCCATCAGCAGCGCGGGCGCGAGGATGCCGACCCAGGCGCGCAGCGCGCTGCGGGTGGCGAATGCCCACAGTGCCGCACAGGCGGCGACCAGGATGGCCAGCAGCATGCCGGTCAGCACGGTCTGGCCACGTGCGCCGGGCAGGGCCACGGCGCAGAACACGCTGGTCATCGAGGCCAGTGCGTAACCGCCGAAGATCGCGGCCAACGAGCGTGACAGCACGCCCCAGCGCGGGTTGGAAAAGAAGGTGCGGGGGCTGGCGGTTGCGGGCGAGCGGTCCACGGCATTCCTGCAGGTAGGAGAGGGGATGGAACGCGTCCGCGGCCCCCTTGCGCCCTGCGCATGTCGCCCAGCGTGTCCCATCGACAAAGCACGGCCCGCGCAGACGGGCAGTTCAGAGGTCGGGGATGTACACGGGCGATGGGTGCGTCTTCCGCACCCGATTGGCTAAGCGTACAACCGATCAGTAAATGATAGGCATTCGCATTTCATGAATCAAGCGTGATGACCCGAGGGGCGCGTTGAGGCCTAGAACCTGAACACCACTGTCGCCGCATGCAGCAGCAGGCCGATCAGGCCACCCACCAGGGTGCCGTTGAAGCGGATGAACTGCAGGTCGCGGCCCACGCTCAGTTCCAGCTGTTCCACCAGATGGCGCTCGTCCCAGCCCTTCACGGTCTGCGCGATATGCGTGGTCACGCCTTCGCGCAGGCGGCCGGTCAGGCGTTGCGCGCCTTCCAGCAGGTGCTGGTTGAGGGCCTCGCGCAGCGCCGGGTCGGCCTGCAGGCTGGCACCGAGCGAACCCAGGCTGCGCTGCAGGTGGCCAACCAGCGCCGAGTCCTCGCGCTGCAGGTCCGCGCGCAGGCTGGCGTGGATGCGCGCCCACAACCCCTGCACGTAGTCCTGCAGGGCCGGATGGTCGATCATTTCCTGCTTGAGCTGTTCGATGCGCTCGGCCAGGGCCGGGTCCTCGCGCAGGCGCTGCACGTAATTCTGCAGCCAGCTCTCGTAGTCCTGGCGCAGCGGATGCTGCGGCTCGGCCAGTACCTGCTGCAGCTCTTCCAGTACCGCGCGGGCCAGGCGCTCGGCCAGGCTGTCGCCGATCTCGTCAATCGGCTTGACCCAGTTCACCGTGCTCGACAGCGTCGGCCATTCGCGCTGGATGTAACGCACGATCAGCTGCGAGGCGCGTTCTTTCACCTCGGGCTGCTCGAGCCAGCGGCCCAGCCGCTGCAGGCCTTCGTCCAGCACGCGTTGATGGCGACCATCGGCGGTCAGCAGGGCCAGCAGTTCACCGGCAGTGGCAGCGGCATTCCACTGCCGCAACTGCTGCACAACGAAGCCGTGCAGTTGCCGGCGCACGGCGGTTTCGTCGAAGAAATCCAGTGCCTGCAGCGCCCAGCCGCGGGCCATGTCGGCCAGCATGCGCGAGCGTGCCGGGTCGGCCAGCCAGCTGCCGAGGCGGCTGGCCGGATCGAACACCTGCAGCTTGGCCAGCAGCACGCCCGGCTCCAGGAACTGGTCGCGCACGAACAGCGCAAGGCTGTCGCCGATGCGTTCCTTGCTGCGCGGGATGATCGCGGTGTGCGGGATCGGCAGGCCCATCGGCCGCCGGAACAGCGCGACCACGGCGAACCAATCGGCCAGTGCGCCCACGGCTGCGGCCTCGCAGAACGCCGAAACCCAGGCCCAGATGCCGCGCTCGCCCTGCCAGTGGCTGACCGCGAAACCGGCCAGCATCAACAGCAGCAGGCCCAGCGCGAGGGCTTTCAGGCGCCGCAGCTGAGCGCGGCGCGGATCGTTGGCAGACGTCATGCCGGAAGTCTAACCGGCACGGCATGAGCATCTGGTAGTGCCGGCCGCTGGCCGGCGTCCTCAACGCACCCGATACGTTCATGGCGTTGCCGGCCAGCGGCCGGCACTACCCCTTGGTTCAGAGCGCTTCCAGTTGCTTGCGCAGCGCGGCCAGTTGCGCGCGCAGGGTGTCGTTCTCGCGGGTCAGCGCGACCACCCGACGGCGCAGCGCCGGTGCGTCCTCGCCCAGCTGCTCCAGCGCCGACAGCACCTCGGCATCGCGGCTGGCGATCTCGTCCTCATTTGCCTCCTCGAAATCCATCTCGGCTGCTTCCGGCTTCGGCGCACGCGGCTTGCGCTTGGACTCGCGCACGCGCTTGGCGGCCTGCTTCAGCTCGTCCTTGCCACCGGCGGCGGCGGCGCGCTGCTCTTCTTCCGGCAGGTCAGCCACGGCGGCGGCGGCGCTGATCGAGATCACGCCGGCCTTGACCGCTTCCACCACCTCGGCCGCGGCCTGGGCGTGGATGCGCTCGATCATGCCAACCTGGCTGGTGCTCAGCTTGGCTTCGCGGGCCAGTTCGGCGCGGCTGATCTTCGGCGCCGGTTCCCACGGCGGGCTGTCTTCACCGGCCTCATCGGTGACGTCGGCAGTGCCATCGCTCTCGCGCTGCAGCTGCGCCTGCTCGATCTGCTTGCGGGCGGCCAGGATGTCGCGCTTGCGCAGCGCCAGCACGCCGCGCTGGAAGTCGGACACGCTGCGACGGCCCAGGTGCTGCTCGATCATCCACAGGTGCACGTCTTCCATGCTCTGGAAGCGGGTGTTCTGTACGGTGTTGAAGGGCAGGCCATGCTTCTGGCAGATGCCGAAGCGGTTGTGGCCGTCGACCAGTACGTTGCCCCACAGGACCAGCGCGTCACGACAGCCCTCGGCCAGGATGCTGCGCTCCAGCGCGTCATGTTCGTCCGCAGTCAGCGGGTCGATATAGGCCTTGAGTTCTTCTTTGACGACGATATCCATGGGCACGGCAGCGAGCAGGAGCGGAACCGCCCATTGTACCCGCTCGCCGCCGCCGGCCAGGGCTCAGGCAGTGGCCCGGATCATCTCGCCCAGCGTGCCGGTGATCTGGTCGATCTGCGCCTTGTCCACGATCAGCGGGGGCGACAGCGCGATGATGTCACCGGTACAGCGCACCAGCAGCCCGCCGTCGTGGAAGCAGCGCCGATAGACCTCGTAGCCCCGGCTGCCCGGCGCATCGCGGCGAGGCGCCAGCTCGACCGCGCCGACCAGACCGAAGTTGCGGATGTCGATCACGTTGGGGAGGCCCTGCAGCGCATGCAGCCGTTCCTGCCAGTACTCGCCCAGCTCGATGGCGCGCTCGAAAAGGCGCTCCTCGGCGTAGAGCTCCAGCGTGGCCAGTGCGGCCGCGCAGGCCAGCGGATGCCCCGAATAGGTATAGCCATGGAACAGCTCGATGGCCTGTGGCGGTGCCTGCATCAGGGTTGCATGCACGGCGTCGCTGGCCAGCACGCCGCCCAGCGGCACTGCGCCGTTGCTGACCGCCTTGGCGAAGGTCAGCAGGTCGGGGGTGACCCCGAAGCGCTGTGCGGCGAATGGCATGCCGACCCTGCCGAAACCGGTGATGACCTCATCGAACACCAGCAGGATGCCGTGGTGGTCGCACAGCTCGCGCAGGCGCTGCAGGTAGCCCGGCGCCGGCAGAATCACCCCGGCGGAACCGGCAATGGGTTCGACGAAGACCGCCGCGATGGTTGAGGCGTCATGCAGTGCGATCAGTCGTTCCAGGTCATCGGCCAGCTCGGCGCCCTGGCGCGGCAGGCCTTTGCTGAACGCATTGCGCTGCAGGTCCAGGGTGTGGCGCAGGTAGTCCACGCCGCCCAGCTGCAGGCCGAACGCCCTGCGGTTGTTGGGCAAGCCGCCCAGCGCCATGCCGCCGAAGCCCACGCCGTGGTAGGCCTTCTCGCGGCTGATGAAACGCGTGCGCTGGCCCTCGCCACGCTGGCGGTGGTAGGCCAGCACGATCTTCATCGCGGTATCCACCGCCTCCGAGCCGGAGCTGGTGAAGAACACATGGTTCAGTGGCGTCGGCGCCAATGCGGCCAGTCGCTGCGCCAGCACGAAGGCCGGCGGTGAGCCCATCTGGAAGGCCGGCGAGTAGTCGAGCGTGCGTGCCTGCTCGACGATGGCCTCGACGATGCGTGGGCGGGCATGGCCCGCGTTGCAGCACCAGAGGCCGGCGGTGCCATCGAGGATCTGGCGACCGTCGACGTCCTCGTAGTGCATGCCTTCGGCGCGTACCAGCATGCGCGGCGCGGCCTTGAACTGGCGGTTGGCGGTGAACGGCATCCAGTACGCCTCCAATGACTCCGGGCGTTGGGTAGCCAGATCGTGCAGGTCGCTCGCGGGACGTTTCATGCCAGCTCCATCGGGTCCGATGGGGGAAATGTAGCGCAGCCACGTCACGGCGGAGTCGCGGCCGCGCCGGTATAACCGGGGAAACTGTTCCGAGGAGCCCGACATGGCCGACTTTCCCGACCGCAGCCACTGGCAGGTGCTGGCCCAGCAGCTTTCGATACCCGCACAGGCCTTCATTGATGGTCGTTACACCGACGCTGCCAGCGGCGCGCGCTTCGACTGCATCAGCCCGATTGATGGGCGCGTGCTGGGGGTGGTCGCCGACTGCGATGCAGAGGACGTGGAGCGCGCAGTGCGGTCGGCGCGGCGTGCCTTCGATGCGGGCCACTGGTCAGAGGCCAGCCCGGCCCATCGCAAGCGGGTGTTGCTGGCCTTGGCGGCATTGGTGGAAAAGCACGCTGATGAGTTGGCCCTGCTGGAAACCCTGGACATGGGCAAGCCGGTGCGCGACGCACGCCGTATCGACCTGCCCGGCGTGGTGCGCTGCCTGCGCTGGACCGCCGAAGCGGTGGACAAGCTGTACGGCGAAGTCGCACCGACTGGCCCACACGAGCTGGGCCTGGTCACGCGCGAGCCAGCCGGCGTGGTCGCAGCGATCGTGCCATGGAACTTTCCGTTGCTGATGGCCTGCTGGAAGATCGCGCCTGCGCTGGCCATGGGCAATTCGGTGGTGCTCAAGCCTTCCGAGCGGTCGCCCTTGAGTGCGTTGCGATTGGCCGCGCTGGCCGCTGAGGCGGGCCTGCCGGACGGCGTGCTGAACGTATTGCCAGGCCACGGTACGCGCGTCGGTGAACCGTTGGCGCTGCACATGGATGTGGACGTGCTGGCCTTCACCGGTTCCACCGCCACCGGCGCGAAGCTGCTGGAGCATGCGGGACGGTCCAACCTCAAGCGGGTCTGGCTGGAATGCGGTGGCAAAAGCCCGCACCTGGTGTTCGCCGACGCACCGGACCTGGACGTAGCAGCCAAGGCCGTGGCGCAGGGCATCTTCTTCAACCAGGGCGAAGTCTGCACCGCCGGCTCGCGGCTGCTGGTGCAGCGCTCGATCCGTGAGGACTTCGTGCACCAGGTGATTGCCTACGGCCAGCATATGCAGCCGCAGCATCCACTGGAGGCCGATGCACCGATGGGCGCGCTGGTCGATGCCGCGCACGTGGACAAGGTGCTGGCCGATATCGCACGGGCCGAAGGCGAGGGCGCCCGCCTGCTGCTCGGCGGCCATCGGGCCGAGGTGGAGGCCGGCGGCTGCTATGTGCAGCCCACGGTGTTCGACCAGGTGCGTCCGGACCACGCGTTGGCACGCGAGGAGGTGTTCGGCCCGGTGCTGGCGGTACTTGGTTTCGAGGATGAAGCGGAGGCAGTGCGCGTGGCCAATGACAGCCGCTATGGGTTGGCGGCGGGCCTGTGGACACGCGACCTCGGCCGCGCCCATCGTGTCGCACGCCAGCTGCGCGCCGGCAGCGTGTGGGTGAACGGCTGGGATGGTGGCGACATGACCGCACCGTTCGGTGGCTACAAGCAGTCCGGCAATGGGCGCGACAAGTCACTGCATGCGTTCGACAAGTACAGCGAGATCAAGGCCACCTGGATCCAGCTGTAACGACGTGGCTGCTTGACCGCTGTTCGCTCTTTGTAGCGTCGAGCCCTGCTCGACTGCTTCTCGCGAAGAGCAGTCGAGCCTTGCTCGACTCTACAGAAGGCAGACAGCCATCGAGCTACCGGCAGCACGGCGAGGCCCGAACGCAGGATGGACCTCGCGCCGACCGATCAGGCGCGGCGCCACGCCCGCTGCGCTGATGCCGTCACCACCGTCGATGCTGCCCGCAGGCTCAGGATCAGTGGCGCCACTGCAGCCACGTTCCCCGCGGCAGGCAGGGCGCTCTCTGCCTGTGCAACCGGGGCAGGGCGGGGCATCATCGATGCGGCCGGACGCGTCATCTTTGCGGAGGGCAAGGCGGGCTGTTGAGGTACCGGCGCCGGCGGTTCCGGTGGCAGCCAATGCAGCGAGATCCGCGGGCCCTCACCGCTACGCAGTTCGATCCGGCCGCTGTCCAGCAGCCACAGAGCGAGCCCGCCATGCACCAGCAGTACCACCAGCCATGCCGCCATCCGCGGCAGCTGCGGCGAATCGGAGCATGACAACGCAACTGCAGCCATGGGCAAGGCATCCATGCAGGGACCGGTGGCGCAGCCTAGCCGGCGGCCGGAAAAATTCCGTTGGCATCGGTGTCGGCTGAAACCATCGTCCCGTGCGGCCATCGGCCCGTGGCAGAATCGGGCGATCCGCCGTTACCCGTGTTGCCGATGTCGACGATCACTGCTGCCGCGCCGCCCGTGAATTCCCCCCGTCGTGTCCTGCTGGCCAGCCTGATCGGCACCACCATCGAATTCTTCGATTTCTATATCTACGCCACGGCCGCCGTGCTGGTGTTCCCGCACCTGTTCTTTCCGGACAGTAGTGAGCAGGCGGCCCTGCTGCAGTCACTGGCGACCTTCGCGGTGGCGTTCATCGCGCGTCCGGTCGGCTCGGCGGTGTTCGGCCATTTCGGCGACCGCATCGGCCGCAAGGCCACCCTGGTCGCCGCGCTGCTGACCATGGGCCTGTCCACGGTGCTGATCGGCCTGCTGCCGACCCATGCGCAGATCGGGCTGTGGGCGCCGGCGCTGCTGGCGCTGTGCCGTTTCGGCCAGGGCCTGGGGCTGGGCGGCGAGTGGGGTGGGGCGGTGCTGCTGGCCACCGAGAATGCGCCGCCGGGCAAGCGCGCCTGGTACGGCATGTTCCCGCAGCTGGGCGCACCGCTCGGCTTCCTGCTGTCGGCCGGCATCTTCCTCGTGCTCGGCCGCTGCCTGAGCCAGAACGACTTCCTGCAGTGGGGCTGGCGCATTCCGTTCGTGGCCAGCGCGCTGCTGGTCGGCCTTGGCCTGTGGGTGCGCCTGAACATCCACGAGACGCCGGTCTTCAAGAAGGCGCTGGAGCGCAAGGCGCCGGTGCGGTTGCCGATGTGGACGGTACTGCGTGACCACCCGGTACCGATGCTGCTCGGCACGCTGGGCGCCTTCGCCACCTTCGTGCTGTTCTACCTGATGACGGTGTTCAGTCTCGGTCATGGCACCGCGGTGCTGGGCTACAGCCGCGAGCAGTTCCTGCTGATGCAGATGGCCGGCATGCTGTTCTTCGCGCTGGGCATCCCGCTGTCGGCGCGCTATGGCGACCGTTGGGGCACGCGGCGCACGATGATTGTCGCCAGCGTACTGATCGTCGGCTTCGGTGTGCTGTTCGCACCGCTGTTCCAGCCGCACAGCCCGTGGCTGGTCACCGCCTTCCTGTGCCTGGGCCTGTTCCTGATGGGGCTGACCTATGGCCCCTGCGGCACCTTCCTGGCCGAGATCTACCCGGTGGAAGTGCGCTACACCGGTGCTTCGCTGTCCTTCAATCTGGCCGGCATTCTCGGTGCGGCACCGGCGCCGTACCTGGCCACCTGGCTGGCCGAGCGCTTCGGCCTGGTTGCGGTGGGTTACTACCTGTGCCTGACCGCGGTGGCGACCCTGTGCGCGCTGGTGGCACTGCACCGGCGCGCGCTGCGGCTCAACCAAAGAAGCGCTTGAGCGTGCGACCCAGCCAGCCGCCGCCCTGGTGTTCGCGGGCGAACTGGTTCAGGTGCGCCTTGACCTGTTCAGCATAGGCCTGGTCGTCGCCACGGATGTGGTTGAACAGCCAGCGCGAGAGCATGGTGCGCAGCTCGTCACTGATGTCCTCGCCGGCCTGGAAGCGCATGCGGTACTCCGAGACACGCTTGATGAAGACCTCATGCACGCGTTTGTGCGCGGCACAGAACGGGTAGCCCGCTTCCTCCATCAGCTCTTCCTCAAACGCGAAGTGCGACATGGTGTAGTCCACCACCTCGTCGATCACTTCACCCACTGCGGCACGCTGCATGCTGGCCTGGGCCACGTGCAGGTGGTTGAGCATTTCGATGATGCGGCGGTGTTGTTGGTCGATCACATCGATGCCGATGTTCAGATCGTCCTGCCAGACCAGTAGTGCCATCCCCGGCTCCCCTTCATGCGTATGTCGGGGCCGACTGTAGAGCCGCCCGGCGCGGGCGGCGTTGATCTGGATCAAAGCGTACCGGTCAGGGCAGCGCCGGTTCGCGTGGGCGCAGCGGGCTGGCGACCGTGGTGCAGCTGACCCGGTTGCGGCCACCGGCCTTGGCCAGGTACAGCTGGCGGTCGGCTTCGGAGATCAGCCGGTGCAGTGCATCGCGCTGCGGGCGCAGGCAGCACAGCCCGATGCTGACCGTCATGCGCAGCGTGGCGGTGCCGATGTCCACCTCCAGCGCGGCGATGCGCTGGCGCAGCTCCTCGAAGTACAGCAGCGCCTCGTCCTGCTCCATGTCCGGCACCAGCAGGCAGAATTCCTCGCCGCCGAAGCGCGCGATCAGGTCGTGGCTGCGTGCATGCGTGGCCACCGCGCCGGCCACCGCGCGCAGCGCATCGTCGCCGGCTTCGTGGCCATGGGTGTCATTGATGTGCTTGAAGTGGTCGATGTCGATCATCGCCACCGCCACGCACTGGCCGTGCAGCTGCAGCTGCGGCAGCTGGCGCTGGCTCTGCTCCAGGAAGCAGCGGCGGTTGGGCAGGCCGGTGAGGAAATCGCGGGTGGCCAGGTCCTGCAGGGTGCCGATCAGCTCCAGCTGGTCCACATTCTGCGAGACCCGGCAGAAGAATTCCTCGCGCGAGAACGGCTTGCGCAGGAAATCGTTGGCGCCGTTCTTCAGGAAGCGCGGAATCAACGATGCATCGGTATTGCCGGAGATGCCGATCACCGCCACCTTGTCGCGCGAGCGCAGGGTGCGCAGGCGGCGGGTGAACTCCACGCCCTGCATGCCCGGCATTTCCTGGTCGACCACGGCGAGGCGGATTGCCGGATGCGCCTCGATCGCGGCCAGGCCTTCGTTGCCATCGGCCGCTTCGTGCACCTCATGGCCGTACATGCGCAGCAAGGCTGCGGCGTAACCGCGCGCGGACGGTGAGTCGTCCACCACCAGCGCGGCGATGCGCCGGTTGCGCTCCAGCCGCTGCACCAGCCACACCAGGTAATCGATGCTGCCGGGAGTGTTCTTCAGCACGTAGTCGATGATCTGCTGCTGCAGCACGCGCTTGCGCAGGTCCTCGTCGTAGACGCCGCTGACCACCACGGTGGGCAGGTCGCGCTTGAGGAAGAACTCGACCACCGCGTCGCGGTCGCCATCGGCCAGGACCAGCCCGGTCAGTACCAGGAACCAGCCGCCACCTTCGCTCAGTAGGCGGTCGGCCTCGGCCAGGGTGGAGGCGATCACCACCGGCAGTTCCAGGCGCTGCTCGATGGCCTCGCGCAGCATGCCGGTGAAGGCGCGGGAGTTTTCGACCAGCAGGATCCGCTGCGGCAGCGGATCGGCCAGGTCGCCATCGACGGCGGCCTGCGGCAGGACGGGCATGATGCGGTGGCTCACAAGGGAGGGGCTCGGCACGGATAACGGCGGTTTCGGGTGTAACTTTAGCGGCGAACGTTGCGCGCCGGGCCAGATTCCGCGTCAGGCCGCCGCTGGCGACGCGTGGGTGATCGGTTCATGCAGGACCAGCCGCAGCCGATTGCCGCGGCAGTGGACCGTTCCGCCGTAGGCAAGCATCCGTCCGGCCAGGCGCTCGACGGCCTGTTGGGTGGTACGCGTGGAAAGCGGGCAACCACGGTCGAGCAGGCTCACCACGGCAACAATGCCGCGATGCTTGCCTGCCCGACCGCTTCGGGCGCGCACGCAGACCTGCCCGGTTTCCAGCTCCAGCAGAAGGGAAACCGCCTCGATCAGCGAGCGATAGATGGCCAGTTGCAGATCCACGGTCAGCAGGCAGGGATTGCCCGCCAGCCTGGGTGGAATGACGCGATCCGTGTTGTTCCAGATTTCGCATGCACCGCCGGCTTGCAGCGCGATGTAGAGCCCGACCTGCTCCAGTCCGGTGGGATAGACCAGGCTGGCCTGTTCGCGAAACAGCCGTGAATGTACCGACGACGCGTGCTGCAGGCTGTTTGCGACCGCATGGTGGCCTTGGGACTTCAGCCAGCTGACCATCTCGCTGAGCGAATTGTCCATGCCCTCGCCCAGGTGCTTCAGGTGGACGGCCCGTTCATGCAGCTCACGCTCGCTGGTCTGAAGCGAGCCGCGTGCCAGGCGCAGCGTGGTTGCCTCGGCCAGGCCGCGGGACCGGGCGCGCTGATGGTGATAGCTGATGCTGGAACCGAGTGCCAGCAGTGCGACACTCATCACCGCCATGTTCTGTTGGGTGGCGAACGTGCCCAGGTCGAACGAGGAAGGCAGGCCAGTGCTGGGCGTTGCGCCGTGCAGGGGGAGGTTCAACAACGGAATCGCGATGGCTGCGCCGCGCCACCCGTGCATGAAGGTCAGGGCGATGGCGGGCAGGGCGGCCAGCAGCACCATGTGTGTCCGCGTCGTGTGGGCGTCGGCGCGTGTCAATTGCATGCACAGGCCCAGCACCAGCATCACCAGGATCGCCGAGGCGGTAGGGGCGACGAAACGGTCTGTCCAACCGGGGTCGGCCTGCCGCCGCGACCAGAGGAATGCCAACGGCACCAGGGTGATGATGGCGGCGAAGTGGCCAAAGATCGTCCGGTCGACCGCGTCCAGCAGGTTGCTGGGTGGTGGGTTCGACCATAGGACATATGAAATGCCCAGGTTGAGACCCGGCACGAACAACGCTGTGCAGAACGACAGCGACAGCAGCCACAGACCGGTGGCTGCTTCGGACGGCATTCTCATCCGATGCAGGTAGACCACCAGCATCGCCATCGGCATCAGCAGCGTCGAAGCCAGGATGACCCAATCCAGGCCGTAGGTGTCGATCATGGGGATGCGCAGCGTTGCAAAGTACGCGTACTCGCCCAGCAGCAGGTAGGGCCACAGGCGGGTCGGGACGATCAGCAGTGCCGCTGCGCGGATGCCCGCCGGCAGGAAGAACTGATCCAGCGAAAACTGACGCGAGCCGAGACAGCTCAGCGCATAGACGGCCGCGAGTGCGATGCCGGCTGGCCGGATACGGAAGCTCAGTTCAACCGCCTTCTTGAATCGGTCCAAACCCGAGCCTCCCTTGCTCGTGACATGGCAGCGGCCGTGCGGGTTGCTTGAACGCGCCATGACGCGCCATTGGATGACAGTATCGATGGAAGCAGGGGGGCGCAATTGCACGCCGGCGCCAGATCCTGACGGGGTGGGTTCGGCGCCGACCAAAGATCACTTTCGCGCAATGATCTGCAGCTCCTTTCACGGGGATAGTCAGATCGCGGCCCGGGGGGCGCCAGTGTCCATGGAGCGTGTGCTTTCCCTCAAGGCTTCAGTAGTGCCTGCCTGGCGGGGAGCGTCCCGTGCTTCGGTCAACACCATCCTGAGCCTGTTGCCACTCAGGTCCATGTGGCCAGCGTGTGCGAGCACTCGGCCCAGCAGCTGCTCGTTTGCCAGCGCCTTTGCACGGCTTCCCAGTGATGCGTGGCGGTCCAGAAGAGCCACGCAGATGAAGGCACCACGCTTCCGGATGGAGCTTCCGCAGCGGATACTGACCGAGATCTGTCCACACTCGCACTTCAATAGAAGCGAGACCGCATCGACCACGAGTCGATAGGCAGCAAGCTGCAGGCCGACCCCGAGTGCACAGGGGTCACCCGTCAACCTCGGCTGGCCGATGCGATGCGTAGCATTCCATGCCTCGCGCACCCCGCCAGCCTGCAACGCCACGTACAGGCCCAGCTGTTCCAGGGCGGCGGGATAGATCATGCTGGCCTGGGCCCGGAACAGGCGCGAATGCACCTCCGAGGTATGCCGCAGGCTGTCGGCCACGGCGTGATGACCCTGCGCATGCAGCCAGTTCACCATTTCGTTCAGCGACAGGTCCATGCCATCGCCCAGTTGGCGCAGGTGTGCCGCCCGTTCGCGCAGGTCCATCTCGCTGGCCAGGTGTGAACTCCGCGCAAGCTGCAGGGCCGCTCTGCCATCTTCCTCGCGCAACCGGTGCTGGTTCTGGAAGTGGGTGATGCGCGCGCCCAGCAACAGCAGGGCGATGCTGGCGATGGCCATGGCCTGCTGGGTAGCGAAGGTAGCCGGGTCGAATGCCGTCGGATGGTCGGCGGGGGTGCTGAGGCCAAGAATCATGTTGACGGCGGCGACACCGATGGCCGCACCGCGCCATCCCAGCAGGCAGGTCAGGGCGATCGCGGGAATAGGCAGGATCAACAGCAGCTGCAGCGAGCTGGGGGCCGTGATCGAGGCCGGTACCGGCGTCGCCTGCAGGCCAATGACCAGCATGGCGCCGAGTGCTGCGACCGTGGCCGCGACAGACCCGGTTGTCCATTTTTCCTCGGCGCGGCGGATCCACAGCAATGCCAGGGGTGCCAGGATCAGGATGCCGGTGAAGTCGCCCAGCGCATAGCGCAATACGTTGGTGATGAATGACGCGTTCTGCAACGGCTCCCAGAGCAGGTACGAGATTCCCAGGTTGAGCAGACTGATGACCGTCGCGGCGCATACCGCAATGGAGATCACGCCGACGATCGTGGTGCGTGCCAGCAGTTTCCGGTGCAGGCGCACGATCAGCATCACGGCAGGCATCAGGAACACCGAGGCCAGGATTACCCAGGTCAGGTTGTATTTGCTGATCAGTGGGATGCGCAGATGCGCGAAGTAGGCGTATTCACCCATCAGCAGGTAGGGCCAAAGACGGGGCGGGCACAGCAACAGCGCGGCCACCCGCACGCCGGCAGGCAGGAAGAACTGGTCCAGTGACAGCTTGCGCGCACCCCAGCAGGCGAGGGCATAGAGCAGCGCCAGCGCCAGCCCTTCGGGGCTGACCCGTATCCTCACCAGCAGGCCGTCCTTCCACCACTGCATCCACGTGCTCCCCAGCTCCTGCGCCGATTATGTGGCTGGGAAGGGCCCCGCTACCACAACGCATCCCGCAGCTTGTACCACGACATCGCCGCCACCAGCAGGGGCGTGCGCAGCAGCCGGCCGCCGGGGAAGGGTGCATGCCGCAGGCGCTGGAACACGTCCAGGCGCTCGCTCTGGCCGGCGATGGCGGCGGCGATCACCTCGCCGGCCAGTCCGGCGGCGGCCACCCCATGGCCGGAGAATCCCTGCGCGAAGTACAGGTTGCCGTCCAGCCGGCCCCAGTGCGGGGCGCGGTTGCGGGTGATGTCCACGTAGCCACCCCAGACCTGGTCCAGCACCACGTCGGCCAGCTGCGGGAAGACGTCGTGCATGCGTCGCTGCATCACCCCGCGCAGGCCGGGCGGGGGCAGTGCCGAGTAGCTGGCGCGGCCGCCGAACAGCAGGCGGTGGTCGTGGCTGAGGCGGAAGTAGTCCAGTGCCCAGGCGGTGTCGGCCACGGCCATGTTGTTGCCGATCAGGGCGCGGGCACGTTCTGCGCCCAGTGGCTCACTGGCACCGATATAGGTGCCCACCGGCATGATCCGCCGTTCCAGCTCGGGCAGCAGGCCCTGCAGCCAGGCATTGCCGGCCACCACCAGATGCGTGGCGCACACGCTGCCCTGGGCAGTGTGCAGGCTCGGCCGTGGCCCGCGCTGGATGCGCACGACGGGCGAATCCTCGTGGATGACCACACCTGCCGCGCGCGCTGCATCGGCCAGACCGCGTGCATACGCCAGCGGGTGCAGGTGTGCGCTGAGCGGGTCGAACATCGCGGCGCGGTAGCGCGGGCTGTCCAGCTGCGCGCGCAGAGCGTCACGGCCCCACCACTGCATGGGGTAGTCGTAGTGGCGTTGCAGGTGCTCGCAGTTGGCGCGCAGGCCACGCTCGTGGCGTTCTCGGATGGCCACGCTGGCGTGGCCTTCAACCCAATGGCAGTCGATGCGGTGGCGATCGATGCGCGTGCGCATCGCCTGCACCGCGTCGCGCGACCAGTCGAACAGGTGGCGTGCATCATCACGACCCAGCTGACGCTCCAGTTCGTCCACCTCGCAGCCGTAGCCGACCAGCGCCTGGCCACCATTGCGGCCGGACGCGCCCCAACCGATCCGCTGCGCCTCCAGCACCACCACGCGCTGGCCACGTGAGGCCAGTTCCAGGGCCGCGGTCAGGCCGGTGTAGCCCGCACCAAGCACTGCGACATCGGCCTGAACCTCGCCCTGCAGCGGGGGCAGCGCGGGTGGTTCGGGCAGGCTGGCGGCATACCAGCTGGGCGGGAACGCGGCACTCACCGCAGGCCTCGCGGGCGCAGTGCGGTGGAGGAGAGCGGGGGAGGACGATCAGCATTCACCCGAGTAGTTTCGCCGATGCGTGACAGCCATGGTGTGACGGCGACGACTTGCCGCCTTCGCCGGACGGCGGGTAACGTGTCGGCACGCCAAGGAGTTTTCCCATGCGCCGCCTGCCCTGGGTGGGCCTGCCCACCGACAGCACCGTGCTCGGCCATCACCGTTTCGCGGTGGCCGGCGAGAAGTACGTGCGCGCGCTGGCCGAGGCCGCCGAGGTGACCCCGGTACTGTTGCCGAGCATGCAGCCGCCGCTGCCGGCCGGCGACTGGCTGCAGGGGCTCGATGGCCTGCTGTTGACCGGTGCGGTCAGCAACATCGAACCGCAGCATTACGACGGCGGTCGCAGCTGGCCGGGCAATCCGCATGACCCGGCCCGTGACGCCAACGCGTTCGCGCTGCTGCACGAGGCGCTGGCGCTGGACCTGCCGGTGCTGGCGATCTGCCGCGGCCTGCAGGAGCTGAACGTTGCGCTGGGTGGCACGTTGCATCCGCAGGTGCACGCGGCGCCCGGTCTTTCGGATCATCGTGAAGACCCGAAGGCGCCGGTTGATGTGCAGTACGGGCCGGCCCATGCGGTCGCCCTGGCGGCGGATGGCTGGCTGGCGCAGTGGCAAGGCGGTGACCGCGCACAGGTCAATTCGGTTCACGGGCAGGGCATCGACCGACTGGCACACGGGCTGCAGGTCGAGGCCGTGGCCGATGATGGACTGGTCGAGGCAGCGCGCAGCCCACGCCATCGTTTCGTGCTCGGCGTACAGTGGCACCCGGAGTGGCGTGTCATGGACTCGCCGTTCTATCACGCTATTTTCCGTGCGTTCGGCCAAGCTTGCCGGCAGCACCAACAGAACCGACTGGATTCCCGATGAGTTCCCGAACGCGCCCGCGCAAGACGGCTACGCCCCCCGCACCGCAGGAAAGCAGCCTGCTGCGCTGGCTGAAGGAGCGGCGCATCACCGAGGTCGAATGCCTGGTCCCGGACATCACCGGCAACGCGCGCGGCAAGATCATTCCCGCCGACAAGTTCTCGCATGATTACGGTACGCGGCTGCCCGAAGGCATTTTCGCCACCACCGTCACCGGCGAGTTCCCTGATGACTACTACGAGCTGACCTCGCCGTCGGACTCGGACATGATGCTGCGTCCCGATCCGGACACGGTGCGCATGGTGCCGTGGGCGGCCGACGCCACCGCGCAGGTCATCCACGACTGTTACACCAAGAACGGTGAGCCGCACGAGCTGGCGCCACGCAACGTACTGCGCCGCGTGCTGGCGGCCTACGCCGAGCTGGGCCTGCGCCCGGTGGTGGCGCCGGAGCTTGAGTTCTTCCTGGTGCAGAAGAACACCGACCCGGACTTCCCGCTGCTGCCACCGGCCGGCCGCTCCGGGCGCCCGGAAACCGCGCGGCAGTCGTACTCGATCGATGCGGTCAACGAATTCGACCCGATCCTCGACCTGATGTACGACTACGCCGATGCGATGAAGCTGGATGTGGACACGCTGATCCACGAATCCGGTGCGGCGCAGCTGGAGGTCAACTTCACCCATGCCGATGCGATGGACCTGGCCGACCAGGTGTTCCTGTTCAAGCGCACCATGCGCGAGGCGGCGATGCGCCACGGCGTGTATGCCACCTTCCTGGCCAAGCCGATGGAGAACGAGCCGGGCAGTGCCATGCACATCCACCAGAGCCTGGTGCGGGTGAGCGACGGCAGCAATGTGTTCGCTGGCGATACCGATGCCGAAGGCGAGTTCAGCCCGGTGTTCGGCCACTATCTGGGCGGCCTGCAGAAGTACGCGCCGCAGGCGATGGCGTTCTTCGCGCCGAACGTGAATTCCTACCGCCGGCTGGTGTTCGGCGAAGTCTCGCCGAGCAACGTGCACTGGGGCTTCGACAACCGCACCTGTGGCCTGCGCGTGCCGCTGGACACGCCGGAAAACATGCGCGTGGAGAGCCGCTTCGCCGGTTCCGACGCCAACCCCTACCTGGCGATGGCGGCGACCCTGGCCTGCGGCCTGCTGGGCATCCGCGAGCGGTTGGCACCGGATGCGCCGGTGACCGGCAGCGCCAAGGAGCTGGGCTACAACCTGCCGCGCTCGCTGGGCGAAGCGCTGGATGGGCTGGAGCAGTGCAGCGAACTGCAGGCCCTGCTGGGCGAGCGCTTCTGCCGCGCCTATATCTCGGTGAAGCGCAAGGAATACGAGACCTTTTTCCGTGTCATCAGCTCGTGGGAGCGCGAGTTCCTGCTGCTGAACGTCTGAGCATCCGGAATAGAAAAATCCGCCGCCGGGGGGTAGGCTGGCACCCGTCGCCGGCCCCGCCGGCCCCCCTTCCCGCATTCTGGAGCACCCGATGAAGCTGCGTATCCTCACGCTCGGCCTGGCCTCCGCCATGCTCGCCGCCTGTGGCGGTGGCAATGGCGGCGCGCAGGACAGCCAGGTCCTGAACGTCTACAACTACAGCGATTACATCGCCGAGGACACCATCCCGACCTTCGAGAAGGAGAGCGGCATCAAGGTGACCTACGATGTGTTCGACAGCGATGAGATGGTCGAGACCAAGCTGCTGGCCGGCAACAGCGGCTACGACGTGGTGGTGCCGACCCTGAACTTCTTCGGTCGCCAGATCCAGGCCGGTGTGTTCCTGCCGCTGGACAAGAGCAAGATCCCGAACCTGGCCAATCTCGATCCGGCGGTGATGAAGCGCATCGCCACCCAGGACCCGGGCAACCAGTACGGCGTGCCGTACATGATCGGCACCACCGGCATCGGCTACAACGTGGAGATGCTGAAGCAGCGTTTCGGTGGCAGCACCGACATCGCCAACAGCTGGGATCTGGTGTTCAAGCCGGAGAACATCAGCAAGATGAAGGACTGCGGCGTGACCATCCTGGACACGCCGGCCGACATGATCCCGATCGCGCTGCATTACCTGGGCCTGGACCCGCACAGCGGTGACCCGGCCGAGCTGCAGAAGGCGGCCGACCTGCTGAAGTCGATCCGACCGTACGTGCAGAATTTCCACTCCTCGCAGTACGTGGGTTCGCTGGCCAATGGCGGCACCTGCCTGGTGGTCGGCTGGTCGGGTGACATCATCCAGGCCCGCGACCGCGCCGAGGAAGCCAGCAATGGCGTGCACGTGGCCTATTCGATCCCGAAGGAAGGCGCCCCGCAGTGGTTCGACATGCTGGCGATCCCGAAGGACGCCAAGCATCCGGAGGCCGCTTACGCCTTCATCAATTACCTGCTGCAGCCGAAGGTTGCCGCAGCCAACACCAACTTCATCCACTACGCCAACCCGGTGCCGACTGCGACCCCGCTGGTGGATGAGGCGATCCGTACCGACCCGACCATCTACCCGCCGGCCGACGTGGCCGCGAAGATGTTCACGTACTCGATCAACACGCCGGAGACCGACAAGCTCTACACCCGGCTGTGGACCGAGGTGAAGACCGGCCGTTGAGCCGGCCTGGTGCCGTCGGGTCATGCCCGGCGGCTGCCTTACCCAGGGTCGATGCCGGTACTCCCGCTTCGGCCCAGGTGCCGCAGGATGGCAGGCAGCAGGTCGCGTGCATCGCGACCGCCGTTGCACAGGAACGATGAACTCATCCGCTGCAGGTTGTGCATGCCGATGAAGAACAGCCCCGGTTGCGGGGAAACACCGAAGTCGCCGAGCGGGTAGCCATGTGCATCCAGCGCGCCCGGTACGTCGAGCCAGGGCCATTCGGCGACGAAGCCGGTGGCCAGCACCACCGAGCGGATGCCTTCCGCCTGCAGATCCAGTTCGTGCGGGGATGCGTCCGGTTCCCAGTGCAGATAGACCTCCTCCGGAATGTAGCGGGCATCGTCGGTGCGTGGTTCGGGACGCGTGGCGTAGTACGCGCTGGCCAGCGAATCAAGATAGGCGTACTCGGCCTGCGTGGCCTCGATCGCGGTACGCAGCTGCGGGCGCACATCGGCGAAGCGGGCGACGTTTCCATCGAAGCCCTGCAACCGGCCCAGCAGCCTGATGCCCGCGCGGTGCATCGCCAGCAGGCTGATCGAGCTGCCCAGGCCACCGTTTCCCTTGCCGGAAATAAGCGGGAACTCCGCGGTGCGGGCCTTGCGCAGTGCATCCGGTTCTCCGGCCAGTACGGCGGCCGCTTCACTCACATGCTGGTGGATGCGCCCGGCCATGTCCCACCAGGTCATCGAGTCCTTGCCGCGCAGCCGGCGGGTATGCGAATGACGCTGGGCCAGTGACCAGTGCACGCTGCGACCGCTGTCGCGCAGGTCCTGGGCGATCTGCGCGCCGGACTGCCCACCCCCGATGACCAGCACGGCGCCATCGGGCAGCTGGCGGGCACTGCGGTAGTCGCCCGAGTGCAGCACGGTCAGGCCTGGCGCGGGCGCGAACGGGACCCGGGGCATCCGTGCGCGGCGGTATTCACCGGTGGCGACCACCACCGCGCGGGCATGGATCAGCCCTTGGCTGCTGTGGATGGCGTAGCCACCGGGCCCAGGCCCAACCCGATGCACCCCGCATCCCTCGTTGATCGGCAGGGAACGCTCGTGGGCATAGTCGCGGAGGTGCCGGATCACCTCCGGGGCGCCCATGAAGCCATCCGGGTCATCGCCGGAATAGGCATGACCATGCAGGGCCATCGTCGCGTTGGCGGTGTTGGTCTGGAACGACTCCCAGCGCCGCTGCCAGCTGGCGCCCACGGTTTCGGCCTCCAGCACGCGATGCTCGACGCCGGTCTCCTGCAGGAGCGCGCTGAGCGACAACCCGGCCTGGCCGGCACCGATGATGACCAGCGGCAGCCTTGCAGGCAGGGAGCCCGGCAGGCGGGGCGGGAATGGGGAGGGGCTGTCCGGGGAAATCACCAGTGTGGGTCCATGCAAGGCCTTGATCCGGGGCATTGCGCGGGTAATGGCCCGAGCCTTCAACAGATCCGGTTCTGAAAAGCGTTGCAGATCGGGCCGTCGCCCGCGGTGTCTGGCCGGGACGACCGCAGGGTCGTCCAGGGGAGCCCGGGCCTTTGCGCGGACAGGCCACCATGGTGGGGGAAAACCGACACCGCTCCGGGCCCAGGGGCTGGCCAGCGGCGGCTTCCGCCTGTCGCCGTCATATCCCCTGCGGCCCCCGGCCGTTAGAATGGCGGCCGCTGTCCACCGCCCGCTCCCGGAGCCCCCATGCCCGTTGAAGCCCAGCCGGTAGCCACCGTCGTCGACACGACCGGTGCGCCCGGCTATCTCTCCATTCGTGACCTGCGCAAGGAATTCGACGGTTTCGTCGCCGTCGACGACGTCAACCTGGACGTGCGCAAGGGCGAGATCTTTGCCCTGCTTGGTGGCTCCGGCAGTGGCAAATCGACCCTGCTGCGCTGCCTGGGCGGCTTCGAGACGCCCACCAAGGGCAGCATCACCCTCGATGGCCAGCGCCTGGACGCGCTGCCGCCGTACCAGCGGCCGGTCAACATGATGTTCCAGTCCTATGCGCTGTTCCCGCACATGACGGTCGAGCAGAACATTGCCTTCGGCCTGAAGCAGGATGGCCTGGACAAGGACGCGATCGGCAAGCGCGTCGGCGAGATGCTCGACCTGGTGCAGATGGGCCACCTGGGCAAGCGCAAGCCGCACCAGCTGTCCGGCGGCCAGCAGCAGCGCGTGGCGCTGGCGCGGTCGCTGGCCAAGGGGCCGAAGCTGCTGCTGCTGGACGAGCCGATGGGCGCGCTGGACAAGAAGCTGCGCTCGCAGATGCAGCTGGAACTGGTCAGCATCATCGAATCGTCGGGCGTGACCTGCGTGATGGTCACCCACGACCAGGAAGAAGCGATGACCATGGCCACCCGCATCGCGGTGATGGATGCCGGCTGGATCCAGCAGGTCGGCAAGCCGGACGAGGTCTACGAGCAGCCGGCCAACCGCTTCGTCGCCGAGTTCATCGGTTCGGTCAACCTGTTCGACGGGGTGATCGACGAGGACCTGCCGGAGTACGTGACCGTACGCTCGCCGCTGTTCCCGGCGCCGATCTACATCGCCCATGGCATCACCGGTTATGAAGGGCAGCCGGTCGCGTTCGCGCTGCGCCCGGAGAAGGTGATGATCGGCAAGGATGAACCGGAAGGGCACACCAACAAGGCCCAGGGTGTGATCGAGGACATCGCCTACTTCGGCAGCCATTCGGTCTACCACGTGCGCCTGCCCAGCGGCGCCAAGGTACTGGCCAACTTCGCCAATTCGCAGCGCTGGGCCAGTGATGGCCTCACCTGGGGCGACGAGGTGTGGGTGCACTGGCGCGACAACGACGGCGTGGTGCTCACCTCATGAGCACCGCCGGCCTGAAGCGCTGGCTGCCGGGGCTGCGTGCCACGGTGATCGGCATTCCGTACCTGTGGCTGCTGCTGTTCTTTGCAGTGCCGTTCCTGATCGTGCTGATGATCAGCTTCTCGCTCAGCCGGGTCGGCTCGCCGCCGTACACCTGGCTGCTGCAGTACGCCGACGGCGGTTTCTCGCTGAAGCTGAACCTGGAAAACTACCTGGCGCTGTTCCGCGATTCGATCTATGCCCAGGCGTTCCTGAGCTCGATCAGGATCGCGGCGATCTCGACCTTCCTGACTCTGCTGATCGGCTATCCGATGGCCTATGCCATCGCGCGCCTGTCGCCCGCCGCGCGCAACGTGGCGATGATGCTGGTGGTGCTGCCGTCGTGGACCTCGTTCCTGATCCGCGTGTATGCATGGAAGGCGATCCTGGACCGCAACGGCCTGCTCGACCAGTTCCTGCAGTTCACCGGCCTGCAATCGCTGATGACCAGCATGGGCCTGCCCAAGCTGCAGCTGATCGACACCCCGACCGCCGCCTACATCGGCATCGTCTACTGCTACCTGCCGTTCATGGTGCTGCCGCTGTACGCCAATCTGGTCAAGCATGACCACCGCCTGCTGGAAGCGGCCTACGACCTCGGTGCCAGGCCGTGGCAGGCGTTCCTGCGCATCACCCTGCCGTTGTCCAAAGCGGGCATCATCGCCGGCTGCATGCTGGTGATGATTCCGGCCATTGGTGAATTCGTGATCCCGGAAATGTTGGGTGGCTCGGAGACGCTGATGGTGGGCCGCCAGCTGTGGAACGAGTTCTTCAACAACCGCAACTGGCCGGGCGCCTCGGCGATGGCGGTGGCGATGATCCTGTTGCTGCTGGTGCCGATCCTGCTGTTCAACCGTTCCCAGCAGCGCCTGCTGGAAGGGAAGCAGGCATGAGCCCGCGTAGCGCAAAGGGCCTGGGGCTGGGCGTGCTGCTGCTCGGCTTCGCCTTCCTGTACCTGCCGATCCTGCTGTTGATGTTCTATTCGTTCAACAGCTCGCGGCTGGCGATGGTCTGGGCCGGGTTCTCCACCCGTGCCTACAGCGACCTTTTCGCCGACCGCGCGCTGATGGATGCGATGTGGACCAGCCTGGTGGTGGCGTTCTGGACCGCCTGTACCGCCACCGTGCTGGGTACGCTGGCGGCGATGGTGATGACGCGCTTCAAGCGCTTCCGCGGCAAGCCGCTGTTCGGCGCGCTGGTGACCGCGCCGCTGGTGATGCCGGATGTGATCCTGGGCTTCTCGCTGATGGCGCTGCTGGCCTCGATGGGCGCGATTCCCGGCTTCCCGGCACGCGGCCTGGCCACCATCTGGATCGCCCACGTCACCTTCACCCTGTGCTTCGTCACCGTGGTGGTGTCCTCGCGGCTGCAGGAGATGGATCTGTCGCTGGAAGAAGCGGCGATGGACCTGGGTGCCAGCCGGCTGACCGTGTTCTGCCGCATCACCCTGCCGATCATCGCGCCGGCGCTGGTGGCGGGCTGGCTGCTGGCTTTCACCCTGTCGCTGGATGACGTGGTGGTGGCCAGCTTTGTCGCCACGCCGGGCTCGACCACGCTGCCGATGAAGGTGTTCGCCTCGGTGCGCATGGGCATCAGCCCGAAGATCAACGCGTTGGCCACGCTGCTGGTGTCGGCGGTGTCGATCGCCGCGGTGATCGGCTGGTACATCAACGCCCGCGCCGAGAAGCGGCGCCAGCGCGACCTGCAGCTGGCGCGGCAGGACAACGGCTGAGCACACGGTCTGCCGACAACGCCGGCAACACCCGGCTCACAGCCTGCGGCGCACAATGGGGGTCTTCCAGATGGAGATCCCTCATGACCGTCGAGATCGTCGACCCGGCCACCGGACAGGTGACCTACCGCCATGAACTGATGGGCGCAGCCGACATCGAGCAGCGCCTGCAGGCCGCTGCCGATGCGTTTCCGGGCTGGGCAGATCGCTCGCTGCAGGACCGCGGCGCCATCCTTCGCCAGATCGCCGCGCAGCTGCGCACGCGTCGCGACGACCTGCAGCAGGCGATGACCCACGAGATGGGCAAGCTCAAGGCCGAGGCGCTGGCCGAGGTCGACAAGTGCGCTGCCGCCTGCGAGTACTATGCCGACCACGCGGTCGACTATCTCAAGCCGCAGCTGATCGATACCGAAGCCCAGCGCAGCTACGTGCGCTACGAGCCGATCGGCTGCGTGTTCGCGGTGATGCCGTGGAATTTCCCGATCTGGCAGGTGTTCCGTTTCCTCGCCCCGGCGTTCATGGCTGGCAACGTCGCCCTGCTCAAGCACGCCAGCAACGTGCCGCAGTGCGCCGACCTGATCCTGGCGGTGTGCCGTGACGGCGGCCTGCCTGATGGCGTGTTCGACGTGCTGCACATCGACAACGACCAGGCCGCCGACGTGCTGCGCGACGCACGGGTGAAGGCGGTGACGCTGACCGGCAGCGAGCGGGCAGGGCGCTCGATCGCCTCCAATGCCGGCAGCCAGCTGAAGAAGTCGGTGATGGAGCTGGGTGGCAGCGATGCCTTCGTGGTGCTCGACGATGCCGACCTCGACAAGACCGTGGCCGCGGCAGTGAAGTCGCGCTTCGACAACAGCGGGCAGACCTGCATCGCGGCCAAGCGCTTCATCGTGGTCGAGGCGGTGGCCGATGAATTCACCCGTCGCTTTGTGCAGGCGGCGGGCGAGCGCCAGTATGGCGATCCCGATGAGCGGGGCACCACGCTGGCGCCGATGGCTCGCGCCGACCTGCGTGACGAACTGCACAAGCAGGTGCAGGCCAGCGTGGCCAAGGGCGCTCGGGTGCTGATCGGTGGTGAGCCGATTGCCGGCACCCATGCCGGCTATCCGGCCACGGTGCTCGACCAGGTCGGCCCGGGCATGCCAGCGTATGACGAGGAGCTGTTCGGGCCGGTGGCCGCGGTGATCCGGGTCAAGGATGAGGCCGAGGCACTGCGCGTGGCCAACGACACCCGCTTCGGCCTGGGCGGCAGCGTGTGGACCGGCGATCCGGTACGCGGCGAGCGCTTCGCGCAGCGCATGGAATGCGGTGCGGCGTTCGTCAACGCCATCGTCAAGAGCGACGCGCGGCTGCCGTTCGGCGGCAGCAAGCAGTCAGGCTTTGGTCGGGAGCTGGCTGACCATGGCATCCATGAGTTCATGAACATCAAGACCGTCTACGTGGCTTGATCCCGAACGGTAGTGCCGGCCGTTGGCGGGCATTGCCGGGTTGCCGGGTTGCCGGGTTGCCGGCCAGCGGCCGGCACTACCAGAAGCGGGGCATGTGCCACGACCAACGGTCGTGGCCTACCGGATTGCAGGGTATCGACGCCCCCCGTGCATGGTGGGTATCGACGCCCACGTGCATGGTGGGTATCGACCGTTGGTCGATACGCGCTACAACCACTTCGCGCGCTTGAACAACCGATACAGCCCCACGCACACACCGCCCACGCCAACGATCATCAGCGGGTACGACCAGGGTTCGCTCAGCTCCGGCATGTGACTGAAGTTCATGCCGTACCAGCTGGTGATCAGCGTCGGCGCGGCGAGCAGGGCAGCCCAGGCGCCCAGCCGCTTGACCGTCTCGCCCTGCGCCAGTGTCACCAGCGAAAGGTTCACGCTCAGCGCGGTGCCCAGCATCTCGCGCAGGGTGTCGATCACATCGCTGATGCGCACCGCATGGTCATGCACGTCACGCACGTAGAGCTTCACTTCATCGGGAATCAGTTCGCCCTGGTAGCGGCGCAGCTGCGCCAGCACGTCCTGCAACGGCGCCACCGCCATCCGCATCTTGTTCAGTTCGCGCTTGAGCTCGTACAGCCGCACCACCGTGCTGCGCTTGTAGGTGTCGGCGAAGATGTCCTTTTCCAGCAGGTCCAGGGTGTCGCGGAAGCGGTGCACGATCGGCAGGTAGTTGTCGACCACGAAGTCGGTCACCGCGTACAGGCAGTACGACGGGCCCATCTTCAGCAGCTGCGGCTCGCGCTCGACGCGTGCGCGCACCGGCGCGTAGGAAAGCGAGGCGCCGTGGCGGACCGTCACCAGGAAGCGCGGGCCGAGGAAGGCATGGGTTTCGCCATACTGGATGCGTTCGTCGACCATCTGCGCGGTGGTCACCACCACGAACAACGAGTTGCCATAGGTCTCGACCTTGGGCCGCTGGTGCGCGTTGCGCGCATCCTCGATGGCCAGGTCGTGCAGGCAGAATTCTTCCTGCAGTTTCAGCAGCACGTCTTCGTTGGGGTCGTACAGGCCGACCCAGACGAAGCCGTTGCCGCTGGCAATGACATCGCTGATGGCATCCAGGCTGATGTCGTGGCGCTTGCCCTCGTCATCGTAGTGGACGCAGTTGATGACGCAGGTAGGGTTGGCCGAAGCGGGGGCGGAAGCGGAGGCGGAGGCGGGCAATGACATGCCCGCCATCGTGCGTCAGGGCCGTGTTTCGGACAAGTGAGGACGACGCGCCAGCACCCACGCCAGTGCCATGTGCACCGGCAGCAGCAGCACGATCCACTGCACGTTGTACTGCGCCTGCAGGCTCAGCCAGTGCAGCACCAGCGCGGCCACCGCCTGTACCGCCAGCAGCCACAGCACGATCCTGAACATGCGTCCCGGCACGCGCCGGCGCAGCAGTGCGATCGCGCCCGGCAGCAGCAGCACGGCCAGTGGCGAAAGCAGCAGCAGGTTGCGGTTGGCCCATGCGGCGTAGTGGATGCTGAAGCCCCACAGGAACACCAGCACGCCACCGAACAGGGCGCACAGCAGCCAGAACGGCAGGGCCAGCCCGGCCAGCAGGCGCGGGCGGTTGCGCAGCGCCAGCACGCCAGCGGCGATCACCAGGCCACACAGCAGCCACGGCCACCAGCGGCGTGCGAACTCCTTCGGCTCCGGATCGATACGGTGCGGCAACAGTTCCTGTTCGGACTGCACCAGCGGCCGGCCATCGCTGTTGCGTGCCTGGCGCAGGGCATCGGCCAGGCGCATCGGCACGAACGCTTCCTGCCAGCGCGACAGCGGCTGGTCGGCGAACGGTCCGAGGCCTACATCGAAGCCCAGCCACATCCACGGTGCCGGCGAGGCCAGACGGACCGATTCACTTCGATAGGTGTTGCCACGCGAGCGCCCCGACAGCTGCGACTGCAGGCCGCCGCCGAGCGCCTTGTCCAGCGTGTCGCGCACCATCGTGGCGCAGTTGGCGGTGTAGTAATCGTAGTGGTAACGCGCGTTTTCCGGCTTGGCCCGCTCGGCCAGGCCGGCGGCCAGCGAGCGCGCCTGGTCCGGGCGCAGGTCCAGCCATTGCACGCTGGCGCCACGGCCGGTCTCGTCGTAGTACGACAGGTCCTGCTGCAGCGGCAGCGCCACCAGGTAGTACATCATGTCGCCGCGCGCGAAGCGGCTGATGAAATCGTCCTCGGACGGATCGAAGTAGCCGAAGTTGTACGAGGTCGCTTCACCGCTGAGCGGATCGACCACCACGATGGCGTCATGGCCGAAGCGTTCGAAGAACACCGTGCCCGGCTGCATGGTCACCACGCCGATGCGCGGAGCAGGGGCTTCAGCGCTGGCCGCGGGCACGGCAGGTGTGGCCGGCGCCGGCTGCGCGAAGGCGGCCAGCGGCAGGGCCATGGCCAGCACGTAGAGTGCCAGCCACACCATGAGGATCAGGCCGCGGCGCTTCAAGCGTCGTCCTGCGCGTCCGGCGGCAGCACGGTCACGTGGAAGGCCTGTACCCGGCGCGCATCGGCGCGGGCCACGCGGAACATGAAACGGTCCAGCGCCAGTTCGTCACCGACTTCCGGCAGGTGGCCCACGGCCTCGGTGACCAGGCCGCCGATGGTGTCGTAGTCCTCGTCGGAGAACGTCGCGCCGAAACGCTCGTTGAAGTCGCCGATCGGGGTCAGCGCGTCGACCACGTACTGGCCGTCGGACTGGATCGCGATCTGCGCCGAGGGATCCTCGGCCTCGTCATGCTCATCGTCGATCTCGCCGACGATCTGTTCCAGCACGTCCTCGATGGTGACCAGGCCGGCGACACCGCCGTACTCGTCCACCACGATGGCCATGTGGTTGCGCGACAGGCGGAATTCCTTCAGCAGCACGTTGAGCTTCTTCGCTTCCGGGATCAGGACCGCCGGGCGCAGCAGCTCGCGCACGTTGGCCGGACCGTTGTCGGCGACCACGCCGCGCAGCAGGTCCTTGGCCAGCAGGATGCCAAGGATGTCGTCCTTGTTCTCGCCGTGCACCGGGAAGCGTGAATGGCCGGATTCGACCACCTGCTTCATCAGTTCCAGGAAGGGCGCTTCAACCGGCAGCGAGACCATCTGCGAGCGCGAGATCATCACGTCGCCCACGGTCAGCTCGGCCACCGAAATGGCGCCTTCCATCATCTTCAGGGTATCGGCGGCGATCAGACCCTCTTCCTGCGCGGTGTGCAGGACAGCGACCAGCTCGTCGCGGGTATGGGGTTCGCCGGAGAAGGCGGAGGTCAGGCGTTCAAGCCAGCCGCGCTTCTTTTCACTGTGCTCCGCAGGGGAGCTACTACTGTCGTCTTCTGACATCTCTGGAAAAAAGGCACCCGGCAGGCCGGGCGTTGACCCAAGTCTAGCAGGATGTGACGGCCTGTCAGTGACTGCCGGTGACCGGGGCTGGGGCGGCCGCGGCCGGCTTCTCTTCGGGCAGGTCCAGGCTGTAGGTGCAGCCGGCCAGGGTCTTGCCCGGGTGGGAGGCCACGGTGGAGACGCTGAGGATGATCGACTCGATCTGGGCCTCGCCGGTCTTCGGGTCGGTCACGTCGCGGCTGACCAGCTCGCGGCCGGCCATGAACTTGCCGTCCTGGTCGTAGCCGGTCTCCAATTCCAGCCGTTTGGCCAGCGGGCGTGGGTCGGCCTGGTCGAGGACGGCCATGACGCTGGCGCCGGCCACCGCCACCCGATCGGTCTGTTGGCCGAAGACGGTGATCGGGCTGGCCAGCCGGAACTCGCTCATGAACTGGTTGCCCTGCGGCAGCGGCTGCAGGCCCTGGGCCACGGCCTTCAGCGGATCGGCCAGCAGCGGCGCCAGCGCGGCCTGCTCGGCCACGCCCTGGCGGCATTCGATCAGGGCCGGCAGGTCCAGGCGGGTGGCGAAGGCGGAGGGAGCGGCGAGGGCACAGAGCAGGGGCAGACAGCAGCGCAGTGACACGGTCGGTTTCCGCAGGCGAGGGGCAGCCATCATAGCCCCGGCGAGCGTCGGAACAGCCCGCTGAGAAGGCGCAGGAAACCGGTCATCGCCAGCCGTACGACCATCAGTGAGAGAGTCAGCACGACCGCAAGCATGGCGACCTGCATCGATTGCCCCGCGATGCGCACCACCGCCGGCCACAGGCCCGGGCTGGTCAGCCAGGGCATCAGTTCCGCCGCGGTTGTCCTGGCCACTTTCATGTACATCACGGCCAGCACGAACAGCACCAGCAGCGAGGTGCGGCTGGCGTGGAAGAACGGGAGTGCATTGGCCGGCCTGCCAAGCCACTGCTGCAGCAGCGTTCGCCACAGCACTGGCAGGGTCAAGGCACCGACCAGTATCAGCACCATCGACGTTTCCGACAGCCCGGGCAGGTGGGCGGGTTCCGCTCTACCTGTGAGGTGCGGGCCGATCATGCCGATCGCCAGCCCGGCCAGCAGGCACACGGGCGACAGCAGGGCCAGGCTGCGCGGCAGCCAGTGCCTGCCGCCGGGGTCGCGGGCGCTGATGCGGCGCACGGTGTGAGCGCCCAGCACCAGCAGGCCCGCGAGCAGGCCGGCGGCCATCGCAAACGTCGTGAAGCTGTTCCCTGGGTTCATCCTTTTTCCTTCCGCGTCCTGGCCGGTGTTGAACAGTAGCTCAGCGCATGGCTGGCACTCCAGCCGTGGTGCAGTCAGGGCGGACTCCAGCGCGTGGCCGCTGGGTACCAGCGCAGCCTGACCGGGTAGCCCAGTCGCGCCTGCAGGTGGTCACGCACGGCCGCCGCCGTCCCGCGGTTGGCTGGGGTATCCCGCAGCTCCACCTCCAGCTCCCCGGTCTTGACATCCAGGCCATGGCCGAACAGGTCGGGCAGCTGGGCCCGCAGCCAGTCCTGCTGTGCGTGCAGGCGGCGCGTCATCTCCGCTTCGGTCATCGCGGCGCCGGTGATGTAGCGCACACGTTGCGGGCCATCCGCCCCTGGATGTGTCTCATCGGCCTCGGGTGCGGCGCCTGTCAGTCGCACGACAACGTTCCAGCCCCTCGCATTGTCCACCCAGATGCCGGCCAGACGTGCCGCGTGCCGCGCTTCCAGGCGCTCGATCAGTGCCCGTTGCTGGGCAGTGGCGACGATGTTGCGGGTGTCGCGCTCGCTGCTGCCGAAGAACGCCCGTAGTTCGGCGATCTTTGCGGCGATGTCGGCCTCGCTGTCGCTGGCGGGGAACGGCGAGGGACGGTCAGGATCGGGCATCAGGCCTGCCCCGGACCGCAGTAGCGCGGCAAGCACAAGTGCGGGCAGGGTCATGCTGCGCTCCTCTTCCGTGAGTGCGTGGGCTCGGAACAGGGCCCGATGTCAGCGCTCGCCCGCGTAGGGGTCGTCGATGCCCAGCTCGGCCAGGATCTCCCGTTCCAGCTGTTCCATCGCTTCGGCTTCCTTGTCGTCCTCGTGGTCCCAGCCGAGCAGGTGCAGCACGCCGTGCACGGTCAGGTGCGCGTAGTGGGCGTTGAGCGCCTTGCCCTGTTCGTCGGCCTCCCGCGCTACGACCGGTGCACAGATCACCAGATCGCCGAGCAGCGGGAACTTGACGCCCTTGGGCAGGCCTTCGGGCACTTCGGCCGGGAAGCTGAGCACGTTGGTGGCGTAGTCCTTGCCACGGTAGTGGCGGTTCAACGACTGGCCTTCCTTGGCGTCGACCACGCGGATGGCCAGGTCGGCCTCGCGGATGCGGCCCTTCAGCGCGGCAGCCACCCACTTGCGGAAGCTCACTGCCGCCGGCAGGCCGGCACGCGGCAGGGCATAACTGACGGCGACGTCCAGTCGCACGGGACCACGGGTCATGGAGTTGCTCCAGGTTGGATCTGATGCAGGTCGCGGCGGTCGTAGGCGCTGACGATACGCGCCACCAGCGGGTGGCGGACCACGTCGCGGGATTCGAAGAAGGTGAAGCTGACACCCTCCACGTCGCGCAGCACATCGATGGCATCGCGCAGGCCCGACTTCACGTGCTTGGGCAGGTCGGTCTGGGTCAGGTCACCGGTGACCACCGCGGTGGAGCCGTAGCCGAGGCGGGTCAGGAACATCTTCATCTGCTCGATGGTGGTGTTCTGTGCTTCGTCCAGGATCACGAACGCATCGTTGAGCGTGCGGCCGCGCATATAGGCCAGCGGCGCGATCTCGATGACGTTCCTTTCCAGCAGCTTGACCACCTTTTCCACGCCCATCATCTCGTACAGGGCGTCGTACAGCGGTCGCAGATAGGGATCGACCTTCTGGCTCAGGTCGCCGGGCAGGAAGCCCAGCTTCTCGCCGGCTTCCACCGCGGGACGGACCAGGATCAGCCGCTGCACCCGCGATTCGTTCAGTGCTTCGACCGCGCTGGCCACGGCCAGGAAGGTCTTGCCGGTGCCGGCCGGCCCGATACCGAAGTTGATGTCGTGGGTTGCGATCTGGTGCAGGTAGCGGGCCTGGTTGGCACCGCGCCCGCGTACCGTACCGCGCTTGACCTTGATCGCCACTTCCTGCGCTTCGTAGGAGCGCTCGGCGATCTGCTCGACATTGGCCTGCGCCAGGCGCAGGTGGATGGCGTGGTTGTCGAAGGTCGTTTCGCCGGCTTCGGCGTACAGCGCTTCAACCAGCTTCTGCGCCTCGACGATGGCTTCGTTCGGCCCGCTGATGCGGAACACGAAGCCACGGTTGGCGATTTCCACGCCGAGTTTCAGTTCGATCTGCCGCAGGTGCCCGTCGAACGGGCCACACAGGTTGGCCAGCCGTTCGTTGTCTTCCGGCGACAGGGTGAAGTCTCGATGCTCGATGCTTTTCATTGCTTCGGGTGGGGCGGACGCCTTCCACCGCAGTGTATTCAGGGGAGACAAGGGTAGCGCGCGTGCGGGGCACACGGCCAGCAGACGGTCGATACAGCGTTTTCCACACCCGGTGTGGACGGGGGGCGCGAAAACCTGTGGATAGACCTTCGCAATGCTTGTGCCACAAGGCCCATGAGGTCCTGGTGAAAAAAACGTCATGGTCGCTCGTCGCTTCGGCAGCACTGCCACGGGGGCCTGCACGGGGGCATTCATCGTGACGACAGTGCAGGTTTCGTTGCCGGGCGAGCAACAAAGCCGCGCGCTGGCGGATTTCCACAACGGTTGTGGAATGATGCCGAATCAACCTGTGGATAGGTGGTGCGGAGCCTTGCAGCAAAAGGCGTGCCGGCGCGTGGCGAAAAAACCGCCAGGGCTGATCGGAATCATTGAGGGTGCACGGGGCACATGGCACCGTGTCGCCGTCGCAGGAGGGGATGGCATGGGCATCGGCAACGGGATGCGAGGAATCGGGCTGGCGGGCATCGGCCTGCTGGCCGGGTGTGGGCAGTCAACACCGACTGCACTGGGCACGCTGGAGTGGGACCGGATCACGGTGCCGGCGCCGGCGGCCGAAGTGATCGCCACGGTGGAGGTGCGCGAGGGACAGCAGGTCAAGGCCGGCGCCGTGCTGATGCAGCTCGACCCGGCCCGCGGCGACGCGCAGTTCGCCGCAGCGCAGGCTGATACGGCGCGTGCGCAGGCGCAGCTGGAAGAACTGAAGATTGGCCCACGCCAGGAGCAGATCGCGCAGGCCCAGGCGCAACTGGCCGCGCTGCGCGCACAGGCTGCCGAAGCAAGTGCCTATTACCGACGGGTCCAGCCGTTGGCACAGCAGCGCTTGATTGCCGCCGCTGAGCTGGATCGTGCACGTGCCGCCGCCGGCAATGCCGAGGCCAGCGTGCGTGCTGCCGAGCAGGCCTGGCTGGAGCGGGTGCACGGCAGCCGTGTGCAGGATATCGCCCAGGGCCAGGCCGCCGCCGATGCCGCGCAGGCGCAACAGGCAGTGCAGGCCGTGAGCCTGCAGAAGCTGCAATTGCGTGCGCCGCGCGACGGCGTGGTCGATGCCTTGCCTTACCGGCAGGGCGACCAGGCGCCGGTCGGCGCGCCGCTGGCGGTGATGCTGGTCGGCGAGCGCCCCTATGCGCGCGTCTACCTGCCGCAGCCATTGCGGTTGCAGGTCAAGGTCGGGCAGGTCGCGCAGGTGCACCTGGAAGGGCAAGGCGCTGCGTTGAAGGGGCATGTGCGCTCGATCCGCAGCGAGCCTTCATTTACTCCGTACTACGCACTGACCGGTGACGACGTCGCGCGCCTGAGCTACCTCGCCGAGATCGAAGTGGACGCTCCCTCCGACATGCAGAAGCTGCCGGCGGGAATGCCGGTGCAGGTGAGCTTCTGAACACCGGCAACGACATCGCGGTGCATGCCCAGGGCCTGACCCGCCGCTTCGGCGATCTGCTGGCCGTGGACAATGTCGACCTGACCGTGCCGCGTGGCCAGGTCTATGGCTTCCTGGGCCCGAACGGGTCGGGCAAGTCGACCACCATCCGCATGCTGTGCGGCCTGCTGGAACCGAGCGCCGGCCAGATCGAGGTGCTCGGCCTGGCCGTGCCGGAGCAGGCCGAGGCACTGCGCCGGCGCATCGGATACATGACCCAGCGCTTCTCGTTGTATGAAGACCTTTCGGTGCGCGAGAACCTGGAATTCCTCGCCGCCATCCAGGACCTGCCGCGTACGCGGGCCCGGCAGCGGGTCGACGAACTGCTGCAGCAGTACCGTCTCCTGGACCGGCAGCCGCAGCTGGCCGGCACCCTCAGTGGTGGCCAGAAGCAGCGCCTGGCGCTGGCCGGCGCCGTCGTGCACGCGCCCGAGCTGTTGTTCCTGGACGAGCCGACCAGCGCGGTCGACCCGGAGTCACGCCGCGATTTCTGGGAGGCCCTGTTTGAACTTGCCGACGCCGGTACCACCGTGCTGGTATCGACCCACTACATGGACGAAGCCGAGCGCTGCCACCGGCTGGCGATCCTCGATCGAGGCGCGCTGGTCGCCGATGGCACGCCGGCCGAACTGTGTGCACGGCTGGACGGCCGCACGCTGCAGGTCACGTCGGCGCAGCCGCGGCAGGCCAGCCGCGCGTTGTCTGAGCTGCCCGGCGTGCTGAGCGTGGCACAGATCGGCACGCAGCTGCGCGTGCTGTGCAGCGAGGCGGCCGGCGATACGCCAGCGTTGCGGCGCGCGCTGGCCAGCGCCGATCCGCAGGCCCGCATCGAGGCGGTGGCGCCGAACCTGGAAGACGTCTTCGTCGCCGCCACCCGCGGCCGTGGCCGGGAGCCAGCGGCATGAACCTGCGCCGGCTGTGGGCGATCATGCTCAAGGAATTGCGCCAGCTGCGCCGCGACCGCATCACGCTGGCGATGATCGTCGGCATTCCGGTGATGCAGCTGCTGCTGTTCGGCTACGCGATCAATCTCAACCTGCGCCACCTCGACGCCGGTGTCGCCGACCAGGCCAACAGTGCGGCGTCACGCGCGCTGGTGCAGGACATGGTCGCCACCGGCGTGATCACGCCGCGCAGCGAAGCCTATACGCCCGACCAGTTGATGCAGGCGCTGCGCCGTGGCGAGATCAGTGTCGGCATCGTGGTGCCGGCCGACTTCGAGCGCCGTCGCTTCGATGGACGCGAGGCGGTGCAGGTGCTGGTTGATGGCAGCGACACCGTGGTGCAGAGCGCGGCGATCCAGCTGGCGCAGGTGCCGCTGGAGACGCGACCGACCAGCAACACGCGGCCGCTGCGCGAAGGCAGCATCGCCGGTGGTCCAATCAGCGTGACCAGCTTCTACAACCCGCAGCGGCGTTCGGCGGTGAACATCGTGCCAGGCCTGATCGGGGTGATCCTGACCATGACCCTGGTGATGTTCACGGCGGTGGCGGTGGTGCGTGAACGCGAGCGCGGCAACATGGAGCTGCTGATCGCCACGCCGGTGTCGCGCAGCGAACTGATGGTGGGCAAGGTGCTGCCCTATGCAGCCATCGGCCTGCTGCAGACCACGCTGGTGCTGGTGCTGGGCACCTGGCTGTTCCAGGTGCCGATCCGCGGCAGCCTGCTCGATATCTACCTGGCCGCGGTGCTGCTGGTGCTGGCCAACCTCGCACTGGGGCTGCTGATTTCCACGCGCGCGCGCTCGCAGTTCCAGGCGATGCAGATGACCCTGTTCCTGTTCCTGCCGTCGATCCTGCTGTCGGGCTTCATGTTCCCGTTCGCGGGCATGCCGCGGCCGGTGCAATGGCTGGCCGAAGTACTGCCGCTGACCCACTTCCTGCGCCTGGTGCGCGGCATCATGCTGCGCGGCGCCTCGCTGTGGGAGCTGTGGCACGACGCGCTGGCGCTGCTGGCCTTCATCGCGGTGATGATGACCCTGGCGATCCTGCGTTTCCGCAAGCGTTTGGATTGAGGCATGCCGACCAACGGTCGGCATCCACCCCGGCAGGTGCCGGCTGCCGGCCGGCATCAATTCCGGCAGGTGCCGGCCACTGGCCGGCATCAACTCCGGTGGGTGCCGACCGTTGGCCGGCATCAACTCCGGTGGGTGCCGACCGTTGGCCGGCATCAACTCCGGTGGGTGCCGACCGTTGGTCGGCATCAATTCGGTGGGTGCCGACCGTTGGTCGGCGCACCTTATTCCGCCACCACGCGCGCGCGCAGCGAATTGGTCAGCGCCTCGGTGATCACCACATCCACGAACTGGCCGATCAGCCGCGCCGGCGCCGGGAAGTTCACCGAACGCATGTTCTCGGTCTTGCCGGTCAGTTCGTTCGGGTTCTTGCGCGAAGGGCCTTCCACCAGCACGGTCTGCACGGTGCCGACCATCTTCGCGGAGATGCCGGCGGCGTGCGCATTGATGCGCTCCTGCAGGCGCGACAGGCGCGCGTGCTTCTCGGCATCGCTGATCGTGTCCTCCAGGTCGGCCGCCGGGGTGCCCGGGCGGCGCGAATAGATGAAGGAGAAGCTGTGGTCGAAGCCGATGTCCTCGATCAGCTTCATGGTCTTCTCGAAATCGGCATCGGTTTCGCCGGGGAAGCCGACGATGAAGTCCGAGCTGATCGAGATGTCCGGGCGCACCGCGCGCAGCTTGCGGATCTTCGACTTGAATTCCAGCGCGGTATAGCCGCGCTTCATCGCCGACAGTACGCGGTCGCTGCCGGCCTGCACCGGCAGGTGCAGGAAGTTGGCCAGCTGCGGCACGTCGCGGAACGCATCGATCAGCGAGTCGCTGAACTCCAGCGGGTGCGAGGTGGTGAAGCGGATGCGGCCGACGCCGTCGATCTCGGCGATGGTCCGGATCAGCAGGCCGAGATCGGCGAACTCGCCATCTCCATAGGGGCCGCGATAGGCATTGACGTTCTGCCCGAGCAGGTTGATTTCGCGCACGCCCTGCGCGGCCAGCTGCGCCACTTCCACCACCACGTCCTCGAACGGGCGGCTGACTTCGGTGCCGCGGGTGTAGGGCACCACGCAGAACGAGCAGTACTTGGAGCAGCCTTCCATGATCGACACGAACGCCGAAGCGCCTTCGGCGCGCGGCTCGGGCAGGCGGTCGAACTTCTCGATCTCGGGGAAGCTGATGTCCACCTGCGGGCGCTTCTGCTCGCGGCGTGCGCGGATCAGTTCCGGCAGCCGGTGCAGGGTCTGCGGGCCGAACACCAGGTCCACGAACGGGGCGCGCTTGATGATCGCTTCGCCTTCCTGCGAGGCGACGCAGCCGCCGACGCCGATGATGACTTCGCGGCCCTTGTTCTTCAGGCCCTTCCACACGCCGAGCTGGCTGAACACCTTCTCCTGCGCCTTCTCGCGGATGGAGCAGGTGTTGACCAGGATGACGTCGGCGTCTTCCGGGGTATCGGTCAGTTCCAGGCCATCGCTGGCGGCGAGCACGTCGGCCATCTTGGCCGAGTCGTACTCGTTCATCTGGCAACCGTGGGTCTTGATGTACAGCTTGCCTTTCACCTGGTCGGGCTTGCGCGGACCGGCGGGCAGGGCAACGAGCGGGGCACCGCCCGGCGGGGCGGGCGGAAAGACGTCTGGCGTCCCGGTCATGGCGCTTAATCCATTCGGGTGGCGGGAAAGCCGGCAATTCTACCTGCATCCCGGCGCGTACGCCGGCCCAGTAGAGCCAGGCCATGCCTGGCTGTATTCATCCACCCATGGCGTGGATCTACTGGAACTGCGGGTCCGCCCCCCGGCCGCGCCCGGCGGCACGCCTCAGGCCGCCACCAGCTCCGCATCGATCTGCCGCGAACGGTCGAACGCGGTCATCGCGCTCATCCGTGCGATGTAGTCAGCCGTGGCCGGCGCCGGCTGTACCAGGCCAAAGGCCGTGGTCCACGCCAGTGCATTGCCCCACAGCACGTCGGCGGCGCTCATGACCTCGCCCAGCAGGTACGGGCCCTGCGCCAGCTGGGCTTCGACCACCTGCAGCACGGTCTCGGCATCGTTGTACGGCGACATCAGGCGCGGCGGCGGCTCGCGGTGCATCGCCTTGTCGATCATCGCCGGCTCGAAACAGGCGCCATAGAAGGCCATCCAGCGCAGATAGGGCCCGCGCAGGGCGTCACCGATCGGCGGCGCCAGCCCGGCTTCCGGATACAGGTCGGCCAGGTACAGGTAGATCGCCACCTGCTCGGTCACCAGTGCGCCGTTGTGGACGATGGCCGGCACCTTGCCCATCGGGTTGATGGCCAGGTAGGCCGGGGCCAGGTTGGCGCCGGCTTTCAGGTCCAGCACCTGCATGCGGTAGTCGGCACCCAGCGCTTCGAGCAGGGCCACGGCGCCGCTCGAGCGGGAACGGGCGGCGTGGTACAGGGTGATCTGGCGTGAATTCATGGCATTGCTCCTTGCGGTGCGTGGTGAACTGGAGGCCATCCTGGGGCACTATTGCGGACGACTTCTGTCCTCGATCCTTCATGCGCCATACCGCCCATCGTCTGCTGCGCCTGATCGCCCTGCTGCAGGCCCGCCGCCAGTGGTCCGGGGCCGAGCTCGCCGAGCGCATGGGCGTGGACCGGCGCAGCATCCGCCGTGATATCGAGCGCCTGCGCGAGCTGGGCTATCCGGTGCAGGCCTCGTCCGGGGTCGGCGGCGGCTACCAGTTGGGGGCCGGGGCCCCGGTGCTGCCGATGCTGCTGGACGAGGAGGAGGCGACCACCCTGGCCATCGCCCTGCGCGCAGCCTCGGCCACCGTTGCCGGGATCGACGACACCGCGCGTGGCCTGTTGTCCAAGCTCGATCCGCTGGTGCCGACCCGTCGTCGCCAGCAGGCCGGCGAGGTGCATGCAGCGACGGCCACCCTGTCCGACCTTCCGTCCACCGACGCACGCCTGCTCGGGCGGCTGGCCCAGCACTGCCGACAGGCGTCACGGCTGGCCTTCGAGTACCGCAGCGCGCAGGAAGCCGTCACCCAGCGCGAGGTCGAGGCCCAGCACCTGGTCAATTACGGGCGACGCTGGTATCTGCTTGCCTGGGACCTGGGGCGGCAGGACTGGCGCACCCTGCGCGTGGACCGGATGGGCGCGGTGCGCGAATGCACCGAGCCGGGCCTGCATCGGCGCACGCCAGCGCCCCCGGACGTGATGGTGCGGCAGGCGGTCAGCCAGGCGCCGTTCGCGCTGCAGGCCATCCTCCGCCTGGCCGGCAGCCATTCCGAGCTGGAAGGCCGCATCCCGCCGTGGTGTGGAGTGCTGGAAGCGGATGGCCCCGACCACTGCCTGCTGCGCATGGGCGCCGAGAGCCGCGGCATGATGCTGGCGCAGATTCTCAGCCTGGACCGCCTGCCCGTGGCGCTTTGGACCACCCCGCCGGGCCTGCGCGACGAGCTGGCACAGCGCCTGGCGGGCCTCGGCCAGCTGCTGGCTGTGCCGCCGGTCACAGGCTGAGCCACATCGCTTGGCAAGCCCCGGCGAAGCTGGGACACTCGCCGCCATGAAGGGGATACTGGGGACAACGGCGATCATCATCGCTGCGCTGACCGCTGCGCCGGCCAGCGCTGGAACCCTGTACAAGTGCCAGGGGCCTGATGGCGTCACCAGTTATGTGAGCAAGCGGGTGGCGGGTGCGCGCTGCAGCACCATCAGCTACACCCGTGACACCCGCCCGGCACCTCGACCGGTGGTGGCCGCGCCCAGGCCGGCACCCACCACGGTGGCCAGCATCGAACGCAACCCGGTGGCCGTTGCTGCGAGTGCCGCAGCGCCGGCAACGGTCGCGCCTGCGTCCGTGCCGGCATCCGGTCCCGCACAGCCGGTCGCCTCGCGCAGCGGGCGCATGGTCAGTGGCCAGGTGTATTCCTTCATGAAGGATGGCGTGCGCCACTACACCAGTGCACGCCCGACACAGGTGGCCAACCTCGGCCCGGTCCGGACCATCCGCTACAGCTTCATGGAACGTTGCTATGCCTGTGGGGTCAATCCACGCGTGGACTTCGGCACCGTGCGCCTGAACACCTCGGCCTTCCAGGCCGAGATCACCTCGGCCGCGCGCGAGTTCGGCGTGGAGGAGGCGGTGGTGCGCGCCATCATCCATGCCGAGTCGGCCTACAACCCGACCGCGCTCAGCCGTGCTGGCGCGCAGGGCCTGATGCAGCTGATGCCGCCGACCGCCGCGCGCTTCGGCGTAAGCGATTCCTATGACGCCGGGCAGAACATCCGTGGCGGCGTGCAGTATCTTGCGTGGTTGCTGAAACGCTTCAATGGCGACCTGACCCTTGCCGCAGCCGGCTACAACGCTGGCGAAGGCGCGGTCGACCGCCACGGTGGCGTGCCGCCCTACAGCGAGACCCAGTACTACGTGCGCCGGGTCGGGCAACTGGCCGAGCGTTACCGCACCGCTCTGAGTCACCAGTAGGTGCCGACCATTGGCCGGTACTCCTTGAACGGTAGGTGCCGACCGTTGGTCGGCACTCCTTTGAAAGGTAGTGCCGGCCGCCGGCCGGCAACCCCGCAATCAATGTTGTTGCAATGCGTTGTGTGGCGCGCGACGGTTCCGCTACACTCGACCGTGATTCAATGCGGCTCTGGCCCCCACCGGATCCGCTGGCAGCCTTAAAGCTACCTAATCAATATCGGAGTGCCGGATGGCCAACGATGGGGTACACGATCCAGTCAACACCGGACGTCGGCGTTTTCTTTCTGCCACCACAGCCGTGGTGGGCGCCGTCGGCGTCGGATTCACCGCAGTTCCTTTCATCAAATCCTGGAACCCCAGTGCCCGCGCCAAGCTTGCCGGCGCACCGGTGGTGGCCGACATCAGCGCCCTGCAGGAAGGCCAACGCCTGATCGTGGAATGGCGTGGCCAGCCGATCTGGATCGTCAAGCGGTCCAAGGCCATCCTCGATGCGCTGCACGGGCTGGACGGCCGTCTCAAGGACCCCGAGTCCGGCGAGAAGGACCAGCAGCCGGACTACGTGCTGAAGCAGAACCCCGAACTGCGCTCGATCAAGCCGGATATCTCCGTACTGGTCGGCCTGTGCACGCACCTGGGCTGCTCGCCGGAAATGGTCGCCGAAATCCGGCCTGAGCCCTACGATCCGCAGTGGAAGGGCGGCTACTTCTGCCCGTGCCACAAGTCGCGCTTCGACATGTCCGGACGCGTCTTCAAGGACGTGCCGGCGCCGATCAACCTGAAGGTGCCCGCGCACCATTACCAGGACGATAACACCATCATCATCGGTGTCGATCCGCAGGGGGCTGCCTGATGGCCAATATCCTCAGCCGTACCGCCAGCGGCGTGGCCGACTGGGTCAACGCCCGCGCGCCCGGCCTGATGCCGGTCTACCGGAAGCACGTCAGCGAGTACTACGCGCCGAAGAACTTCAACATCTGGTACTACTTCGGTTCGCTGGCACTGCTGGTGCTGGTCAACCAGATCGTCACCGGCATCTTCCTGACGATGCACTACAAGACCAGCGCCGCCGAGGCGTTCGGCTCCATCGAATACATCATGCGCGATGTGGAGTGGGGCTGGCTGATCCGCTACATGCACTCCACCGGTGCCTCGCTGTTCTTCATCGTGGTCTACCTGCACATGTTCCGTGGCCTGCTGTACGGCAGTTACCAGAAGCCGCGCGAGCTGGTGTGGATCCTCGGCATGCTGATCTACCTGGTGTTGATGGCCGAAGCCTTCATGGGCTACGTGCTGCCGTGGGGCCAGATGTCGTTCTGGGGCGCCAAGGTGATCATCTCGCTGTTCGGCGCGATACCGGTCATCGGCAACGGCCTGACCGAATGGATCATGGGCGATTACCTGCCCAGTGACGCCACGCTCAACCGCTTCTTCGCGCTGCATGTCATCGCCCTGCCGCTGGTGCTGTTGCTGCTGGTGGTACTGCACCTGGGCGCGCTGCACGAAGTGGGTTCGAACAACCCCGATGGCGTGGAGATCAAGAAGGGGCCGAAGGGCAACCGCTGGTCGCCGAACGCACCGGCCGATGGCATTCCGTTCCACCCGTACTACACGCTCAAGGATGGCGTCGGCGCCGGTTTCCTGCTGATCATCGCCGCCTTCATCATCTTCTTCGCGCCCGGTTTCGGCGGCCTGTTCCTGGAGCACGACAACTTCACCGAGGCCAACCGCCTGGTGACCCCGGAACACATCAAGCCGGTCTGGTACTACACGCCTTACTACGCGATGTTGCGCGTGGTGCCGAACAAGCTCGGTGGCGTGGTGGTGATGTTCTCGGCCATTGCGATCCTGTTCCTGGTGCCGTGGCTGGACAAGGCCAGGGTGAAGTCGGTGCGCTACCGCGGCTGGATCTCGAAGGTGATGCTGGGCGTGCTGGCGGTGTGCTTCGTGTGGCTGGGCGTGATTGGTTCCGGCCCGGGCACCGACGTGCACGAGACCTACATCGGGCGGGTGCTGACCTTCCTGTACTTCGCGTTCTTCATCACCATGCCGCTATGGACACGGTTGGACAAGACCAAGCCGGTACCGGAGAGGGTGACCACCCATGACTGATCGCTGGATGGTCCGGTTGGCCCTGATGGCCACCCTGATGCTGGGCAGTTTCCTGGCCTCCGCCGCCGAAGGTGGCACCAAGCTGCTGCAGGCCGGCAACGATCTGGGCGACCGCGCTTCGCTGCAGCGCGGCGCGCAGCTGTACATGAACTACTGCTCCGGCTGCCACGCGCTGAAGTACCTGCGCTATTCGCGGATGGCGCAGGACCTGGGCCTGACCGAGGAAGAGGTGATGAACAACCTCAACTTCACCGGCTCGGCGATCGGCGACCCGATCCCGGTGGCGATGCCCAAGGAGAACGCGGAGAAGTGGTTCGGCAAGATGCCGCCCGATCTCAGCCTGATCGCGCGCGTGCGGGGCAGTGACTGGGTCTACACCTACCTCAAGTCGTTCTATCTGGACAGCAGCCGGCCGCTGGGCTGGAACAACGCGCTGTTCGCCAATGCCTCCATGCCCAACCCGCTGTGGGAGATGCAGGGCCTGCAGCATGCGGTCCATGGCAAGGCGGAAGCGCCCGGCATGGACCCGCCGGTGACCGGCCTGAAGATCGAAACGCCCGGGTCGGTCGATGCCGGCCAGTACGACCAGGCGGTGCGGGACATCACCAACTTCCTCGAGTATGCCGGTGAACCGGCCGCGCTCAAGCGCCAGCAGCTGGGCGTGTGGGTGATCCTGTTCCTGGCCCTGCTCACCTTCCTGCTGTACCTGCTGAAGAAGGAATACTGGAAGGACGTTCACTGAATCTGCCGCCGGCCATCGCACGGGCCTATTGGCTTTTGTGATGGTCGGTTGCACACTCGGGGAGGAGTCGACCGCCGGCACGGTGCCGGCGGCGCCGATGCGGCAGGCGGTCTCCTGTCGTGGGAGAGCCTTTGATGGCGGCGAGCGTACGCATGCGCAATACACTGACGCTGTTTTCCTCGAACGACGATGTACTGTGCCACCGTGTACGCCTGGTGCTGGCGGCCAAGGGTGTGACCTTCGACTTCGTTCCGGTCGATCCACAGAACCCGCCTGAAGACCTGATCGACCTCAATCCGTATCACTCGGTGCCGACCCTGGTCGAACGCGAGCTGGTGCTGTACGCCGCATCAGTGGTCAGCGAGTACCTGGACGAGCGTTATCCGCATCCGCCGCTGATGCCGGTCGATCCGCTCTCGCGTGCGCGCATCCGCCTGGCGATGCTGCGCATCGAGCACGACTGGGTGCCACAGGTGCAGGCCATCCAGCTCGGCAACAAGACCCAGGCCGAGGCTGGCCGCAAGCGCCTGAAGGAGCTGCTGACCGCCTCGCTGCCGCTGTTCAAGGCCAGCAAGTTCTTCCTCAACCCGGAAATGAGCCTGGCCGACTGCGCGATGGCGCCGATCATCTGGCGCCTGCAGTCGCTGGACGTACCGCTGCCGAAGGACGGCAAGGCGATCGAGGACTACGGCAACCGCATCTTCCGCCACCCCGGTTTCGTCCGCAGCCTGACCGATCAGGAAAAGAAGCTGCGCGATCTGCCGGTCTGATCCGGGCCTGAGTTACCCGTCTGCACGCCGACCGGCGTGCAGGTGATCCGCCCCGGCGGGGCGCCGGGCGCGTACACTTCACGCATGACCGAAGACTTTTTCCACATGACCAGCCACCGCCCGTACCTGCTGCGGGCGCTGGTGGAATGGATCAACGACAACCAGCTGACCCCGCACATCCTGGTCGACGCCGGCGTTCCCGGCGTGCAGGTCCCGCCTTCGGCGGTCAAGGATGGCCGGGTCGTGCTCAACATCGCCGAACGTGCTGTCGTGCGGCTGATGATCGACAACGAGATGGTGAGCTTCTCTGCGCGCTTCTCCGGTACCAGCTACCCGGTGCAGGTGCCGATCAGCGCCGTGCTGGCCGTCTACGCCCGCGAGACCGGGCAGGGCATGGCGCTACCGGATGACATCCCGGGCAACGAGACCGCTCCGACCAGCGATGAGCTGCTGCACGAGGAAGGCACGCCGCCGGACGATACGCCGCCAGCCAGCCCGCCGCCGAAGGGGCGCCCGAACCTGCGCGTGGTCAAGTAACCAGGTAACGGTGGGTGCCGACCGTTGGTCGGCACGCCTTCAGCCCTTACACATCCTCGGCATCGTCCACATCCGCGCGGATCTGGCTGATCCGCGCCGCGCCCGGACCAGTGAATGAGATCAGCTGGTCGCCGCGCAGCACCATGCGGCCCACGTGGCGATCGATGCCGTCGTAGGAATACTCGAACTTGAAGGTACGTTCGAAGCCGAGCCGGCCATCTTCGCCGCGCGACAGGCGCAGGCCGGTGGCGTGCACCGCCTGATCCAGCCATTGCACGTCGGCAGCACGGCAGGCATTGCGCCCCAGTTCGACCGCGCGCTCGGCGGCCGAACGCGCCGCGTTCCAGAAGAAATAGATGATTCCGCCGGCAATCAGCAACAGCAGGAGGGTGGGCATGGCGTCAGCCGTCAGGGGTCGATCCCGCAAAGATGGCGGCGAACGCGCGCTGGATCAAGCGCTGCACTCACCGCCGCGGCTGCGGTTCGCTGGACATCGGCTGCGTGGGTACGATGACCGGTTGCGGTGCCGGAGTGGGCTGCATCGGCGTCGCAGTGGGCGAAGGCATCACCAGCGGTGAGGTTGCAGTCAGCTGCAGCAGCGCTGCCCAGTCCTGCCGGTTGAAGCTGCATTCGTCCTCGCGACCTGGTGTGCAGCTGGGGTCGATGCCGGTGCTGTTGCGTTCGCGTGCCGGAGGCAGCTTGATCAGCCCCGTACGATCCAGCTGCAGCAACCGCATCGCTACGGTGTTCATCACGTTGCCACCGACCAGGTACAGGGTCTGGTCGCCGCCGAGGTTGGCCGCCACCACCACTTCGCAATGCGATTTCCAGTGGCCCACCGAGCCATTGCCCAGTGCCTGCACCAGCCCGCTGTAGCTGAGCGTGGTGCTGCGGTCGCGCAGGAAGCACAGCAGGTCGCCCGGTGCGGGTTTGGCCGTGGCCGGGTCGACCAGCCGGTACGGCACGCCCGAGGGGCCGCCCTGGTAGGCGGCGCGGATGTAGTCGATGTGGCGTGGCGACGTATTGAAGCCAGGAACGCCGGACTGCACCATCACCCAGGAAATGAACGCGGCCGACCACGGGTTGTCGATCAGGAAGGCGCGGCAGTCGCTGTCGGTGTAGCGCGTGCCCAACGGCGCCAGGCAGCTGCTGGCGCCCGCGATGCTGCCCATCGCATTGAGCGTGCCGCTGTTGCGCCAGTAGCCGGCCACGCGCTGCCAGGCGATCAGGCCATTGTCTGCCAGGTGATCGCTTTCGGCTTCGGTGACGCTGAGGCTGGCGGCACGGCCTTCACGATCAATGAAGGGCCGGTACCAGAGCCGATGCTCATTGCAGGCGGTGTTGCGGATGGCCACCGCCAACGGACTCAGGCCGAAGCGGGGCGGAACATCGCAGGCTTCGGCGGCCGCTGCGGACAACGGTGCCGCGGCCAGCAGCAGGCAGGCAGGCAAGAGCATCCGGCGCATGCGCGGCTCCTGTGGGGGATACCTCAGCGTCGCAGCGCTGTCGTGAACGCCGGGTGTGAGAACGGGGTCAGATCCCTTTTCCCATGGACAACGGATCGGCCCCCACGCCAGGCCTCAACCCGGCGGCGGGCCCAGCTTCAGCGACAGATCGATGGCCTGCACGTGCTTGGTCAGTCCACCGATGGAGATGCAGTCAACGCCGTCCTCGGCGATCGAACGCAGGCCGCCCAGGCCCACGCTGCCTGACACTTCCAGCGGAATGCGGCCGGCCGTGATGCGCACTGCCTCGCGGCGCAGGTCGGGGCTGAAGTCATCCAGCAGGATGCGCTCGCAACCGGCTTCCAGCGCCTGGCGCAGCTGGGCCAGGTCCTCGACCTCGACCACCAGCGGCAGCGCGGGCCATTGCCGGCGCGCGGCGGCCACCGCCGCGGCCAGCGAACCGGCGGCACGGATGTGGTTTTCCTTCAGCATCACCGTGTCATAGAGGCCGAAGCGGTGGTTGTCGCCGCCGCCACAGCGCACTGCGTACTTCTGCGCCAAGCGCAGGCCAGGCAGAGTCTTGCGGGTGTCGAGGATGCGCGTGCCGGTACCGGCCACCGCCGCCACGTAGCGGGCAGTGGTGGTGGCGGTGCCAGACAGCGTCTGCAGGAAGTTCAGCGAGGTGCGCTCGGCGCTGACCAGGCTGCGGCTGCGCCCGTGCAGCAGGGCCAGCACGGTGCCTGCGGTGACCGCATCACCTTCGGAGACACGCCATTCGATGCGCACGTCCGGGTCGAGTGCGCGGTGGGTGGCGTCGAACCACGGACGGCCGGCAATCACCCCGTCCTGCTTGCACAGCAGGTAAGCGCTGTCGGCCTGGTCGGGCAGCAGGGCGGCGGTGACGTCGCCGCTGCCCAGGTCCTCGGCCAGCGCCCGCGCGACATCGGCGGCGACAACGGCCGCATCCGGCGTCGGCAGCGCGCTCATGCGGCCGGGAAGTCGGCGATCTGGGCGGTCGGAATGGCTTCCTCGGCCAGCAGCACCGGGATGCCGTCGTCAACGCGGAACACCTGCTTGCGGTCGCGGGTGACCAGCGCTTCGCGCAGCGGCTGCGCCAGCGGGTTGCCATCGGCCTTGTTCACCGCGCCGGCGGAAATGGCCTTGTTGAGGGCTTCCAGGCCCTTGCCATCCAGCAGGGACAGGGGCTGGCGGGTGTCCGGCGACACCAGCAGGTCGAGCAGCTTGCGATCCATGGTTCTTCGTCTTGCGTGGAAGATGGCTAGAATACGTCTTTAAGGCAGGTGACGGCCAATGACCCCCAATCCGATCGCGCCGCTTGTCGGCATCGTCATGGGTTCCCGTTCCGACTGGGAAACCATGCAGCACGCCGCCCAGAAGCTTGAAGCCCTGGGTGTTCCGTTCGAAGTGAAGGTGGTGTCCGCGCATCGGACGCCGGATGTGTTGTTCAGTTACGCCGAGCAGGCGGGCCCGCGTGGCCTGCGCGCGATCATCGCCGGTGCCGGCGGTGCCGCGCACCTTCCGGGCATGATCGCCGCCAAGACCGCCGTGCCGGTGCTGGGCGTGCCGGTGCAGTCCAAGGCCCTCAACGGCATGGATTCGCTGCTGTCGATCGTGCAGATGCCGGCCGGCATCCCGGTCGCCACCTTCGCCATCGGCAATGCTGGCGCGTCCAACGCGGCGCTGTTCGCTGCTGCGATGCTGGCCAGCGACCAGCCGGCGATCGGCCAGGCGCTCGACGCCTTCCGTGCACGCCAGACCGAAGACGTGATGGCCCACGACGATCCGCGCCAATGAGCCTGACCGTCGGCATCCTGGGCGGCGGCCAGCTCGCCCGCATGATGGTCCTGGCCGGTGCGCCGCTGGGACTGCGCTTCCAGCTGTACGACCCGGCGGCCGACGCCTGCAGTGGCCCGCTGGCGCCGCTCACCGTCGGTGCCTTCGATGACCGCCACGCGCTGGTGGACTTCGCCGCCAAGGTCGATGTGGTCACTTTCGATTTCGAGAACGTGCCCGCAGACAGCGCGCAGTTCCTGGCCGACCGCGTGCCGGTCTATCCGCCGCCGGCCGCGCTGGCGGTGGCCCAGGACCGGTTGAGCGAGAAGACCCTTTTCCAGCAGTTGGGCATCCCGCTGCCGGCCTTCGCTGATATCCGCAGCCGTGACGAGCTGGCTTCGAAGGCGGCTGAGTTTGGCCTGCCGTGCATCCTCAAGACCCGCCGCCTTGGTTATGACGGCAAGGGCCAGTTCCGCCTGCGCAGCGAGGCCGACATCGACGCCGCGTGGGATGCACTGGGCGCGCAGGTCGAGCGTACCGGCCTGATCCTGGAAGGCTTCGTGGCGTTCCAGCGCGAGGTCAGCGTGGTCGCCGTGCGTGGCCGCGATGGCAGCTTCGAAGCCTGGCCGGTCACCGGCAACTGGCATGTCGACGGCGTGCTGTCGGCCAGCGTTGCACCGGCTGTGCTGTCCGATGCCGAGCAGCAGGCCGCGATCGGCTATGCCCGCCGTGTCGCCGAGCACCTGCAGTACGTCGGCGTGTTCGCGCTGGAGCTGTTCTGTCGCGATGGCGAACTGTTGGCCAACGAGATGGCGCCGCGCGTACACAACTCCGGCCACTGGACCATCGAGGGCAGCGAGACCTCGCAGTTCGAGAACCATCTGCGTGCCGTGCTGGGCCTGCCGCTGGGCAGCACCCGCATGCTCGGCCACGCCTGCATGCTGAACTGGCTGGGCGCGATGCCGGACCCGGCACCGGTGCTGGGCCAGGCCAGCGGCCATTGGCACGACTATGGCAAGGAGCCGCGCGAAGGCCGCAAGGTCGGCCATGCCACGTTGCGCGATGACGATGCTGCCGCGTTGGCCGATGCGCTGGAGCAGGTCGGCCTGGAGCTGGATCGCCAGGCCCAGGTGGCGCCGGCGGTGCACGCGCTGCGCAATCGCTGAGCCCGGTAGTGCCGGCCGCTGGCCGGCAGTGCAACGCTGTGAAGCGCCCGTGCGGGCATCGGCGCAACATTCCCGGTGGTAGCGTGGAGCTCCTTTCACAGGAGTCACCCCCATGCTCGACTGGAATGCCTACCGCAAGGAACTGAAGGGCCGTATCGGTGAGATCGGCAAGCTCTCACCGGATACGGTCAAGGGCTACGCCACCCTGGCCAACGCTGGCGCGCAGACCAACCACCTCGATGCGAAGACCCGGGAGCTGATCGCGCTGGCGGTGGCGGTCACCACCCGCTGCGACGGCTGCATCACCGTGCACGTGGATGCCGCGCTGAAGCACGGTGCCAACCGCGAGGAAATCGCCGAGGCGCTGGGCGTGGCGGTGTCGCTCAACGCCGGCGCCGCGCTGGTGTACTCGGCGCGGGTGATGGATGCGGTGGCCGCGCACGAGAACGCGTGAAGCCACGCTCTGCTTTCCGGTAGTGCCGGCCGCTGGCCGGCAGATTCGCCATCTCTTGTACACCGATGGGGATGCCGGCCAACGGCCGGCACTACCCCGGGGCGGAGCCGTTGCCTCAGCGTAGCTGGCTCTCAGCGAATTCCCAGTTGACCATCTGCCAGAACGCGTCCAGATAGCGCGCGCGATCATTCTGGTAGTCGGTGTAGTAGGCGTGCTCCCAGACATCGCAGCACAGCAGCGGCGTGCTTTCACCCGTCAGCGGCGTGCCGGCATTGCGGGTCGCCTGGATGCCCAGCTGTCCGCCCGGATGCTGCACCAGCCACACCCAGCCGGAGCCGAACAGGCCCAGCGCGGTGCGGTTGAATTCCTCGCGCAGGCGCTGCACGTCGCCGAACTGGCGCTTCACCAGCTCGCCCAGGCGACCCTGCGGTTCGCCACCGCCACGCGGCCGCAGGCACTGCCAGTAGAAACCGTGGTTCCACGCCTGGGCGGCCGCATCGAACAGCTTGCCCTGGGCCTGGCGGACGATCTCTTCCAGTGACGCGTCTTCCCACTCGGTGCCGAGGATGCCGGCATTGACCGCATCCACGTAGGCGCGATGGTGGCGGCCGTGGTGCAGCTCCAGGGTCTGTGCGGACAGGTGCGGCTGCAGGGAGCCGGAAAGGTAGGGCAGGGCAGGCAATTCGACAGGCATGGACAGGTTCGTGGCCAGAGGGGCGGCGGCAGCCGGTTCCATCCGCTTACAATGGCGGCTACCGTGGGCAGTCTAGCCGACCACCGCGGTCGGTTTGTCCGGCGAAGCAAGGAGTGAGGTTGTGGCGGTAATGCAGCAAATCCAGGCCGAGGTCGATCGTTACCCGCTCGTGCTGTTCATGAAGGGCACCCCGCAATACCCGATGTGCGGTTTCTCCAGCCGCGCCGTACAGGCGTTGATGGCAGCCGGCGCGGTCACCCTGCGCACCGTCAACGTGCTGGAAGAACCCGAGATCCGCGCCAACCTGCCGCGGTTCTCCAACCTGCCGACCTTCCCGCAGCTGTTCATCAATGGAGAGCTGATCGGCGGCTGCGACATCGTCCTGGAACTGTTTGAAGCCGGCGAGCTCAAGCGCATCGTCGAAGAGGCGACCCAGGGATGAGTGCCTGGCCATCGACGTCACCGACCAACGGGGCGCTCGATGGTCGCCCGTTGCAGGATCGCGTGGTGCTGGTTGCCGGCGCCGGCGGTGGGCTGGGCAGTGCGGCGGCCGTTGCCGCCGCCGCCGCCGGGGCCACCGTGGTCCTGCTGGGCCGCAAGCCGCGCCGCCTGGACCGTGTCTATGCCCAGGTCCAGGCCGTCGGCCCGGAACCGCTGCTGTATCCGCTGGATCTGGAGGGTGCGGGCCCCGACGACTATGCCGAACTGGCCCAGGCCCTGCAGCGCGAGCTGGGGCGCCTGGATGGAGTGCTGGTCTGTGCCGCCCATTTCCCCGGATTGACCCCGTTCGAACTGGCCGACCCGGCCAGTTTCGCCCGTGCGGTGCATGTCACCCTCACTGCCCCGGCGTGGCTGGCCCAGGCCTGCCTGCCGCTGCTGCGGCTGCGCGAGGACGCGGCCCTGGTGTTTGCGGTCGATGCCTCCGAACGGGTGGGGCAGGCCTATTGGGGTGGATACGGTGTGGCCCAGCATGGCCTGCGCGGGCTGATCACCAGCCTGCATGACGAACTCGGCCGCAGCCCGGTGCGGGTCAGCGGCCTGTATCCGGGCCCCCTGCGCACGGCGCTGCGCGCCAGGGCCTATTCCGTCGACCAGGACCCGGCCGCCCGGGGCCCGGAGGCCGCCGCTGCGGCGGCCGTGACCCTGCTGTCCAGCGCTGGGCTTGCCTGGCGGGGCCGGATTCTCGACGCCAGTGAGGCGCCCCTGCCGGAATGAGGCCGGGGGAAAGGCGGAGTGAAGAACCCGTCACGATTGCGTTGCGATCCGGTGCCGTTTGTCGCACAACCGTCACATTGATGGCGTAGCGTGTTAATCTAGTGTTAACCGTTGTGGCTGCCTTCAGCCAAGCGGTAGGGAACCCCAGATAAATCTCCGACCAGCCACCCGCAGGGCTGTTTGGATGCGCTTTTTTTCCGCCATCGCCAACTCGCATCGAGGCTACCGAAAAATGACCCACCCACTCCGGATGTCCAAGCTCACCCTTGGTCTCGTGGCCGCACTTGCCGCCGCTCCCGCCTTTGCCCAGAGCACCTCTGCAGGTGTCGGTGGCCAGGTGATGTCCGCCGCAGGCCAGCCTGTCGCCGGCGCTGAAGTCACCATCACCCACACCGAGTCGGGCACCGTTTCGCGTGCCACCACCGATGCGTCGGGTCGATACAACGCGCGCGGCCTGCGCGTGGGTGGTCCGTACACCATCACCATCACCAAGTCCGGTGAAGGTACCAAGACCGAAGAGGGTGTCTTCCTGAACCTGAATCAGGTCAACACCGTCAACGCCAGCCTCGGCGGTGACCTGGCTGCGACCAACCTGGACGCGGTGAACGTCGTCGCCACCGCAGGTGGCCTGGACCTGTTCAGCGCCACCAAGATGGGCAGCGGCAGCAACGTGACCCGCGAAACGATGGATGCGCTGCCGTCGGCCAACCGCAACATCCAGGACTACATCCGCCTGGACCCGCGCATCTCGCAGGTCAGCAAGGCTGACGGCGCGATCTCGGCCGGTGGCCAGAACACCCGCTACAACGCCATCCGCATCGACGGCATCAGCGCCTCCGATCCGTTCGGCCTGGGCTCCAACAACCTGCCGACCGAGCGTCAGCCGGTGTCGATGGACGCCATCCAGGAAATCAACATCGACCTGGCCAACTACGACACCACCATCGCCGGTGGTACCGGTGCGGTGATCAACGCCGTGACCAAGTCGGGTACCAATGAATTCCACGGCACCGTGTACGGTTCGTACCGCGACAAGGACATGGTCCGTTCGCGCCTGGAAGGCGACAAGTCGGACTTCAATGGCTTCAAGGACGAGAAGACCTATGGCATGACCTTCGGCGGTCCGATCGTCAAGGACAAGCTGTTCTTCTTCACCAACTATGAAAAGTACGAGCGTAGTGGTGGCGGTGTCAGCCTGAGCGACAGCCCGTACAACAAGGATCCGTCCAAGGGCGGTATCAGTGATGCCGACATTTCGGCTGTGCAGAAGCGCATGGCGGAATTGGGCCACCCGGTGGGCGGCGTCAGTGACTTGAACAACAAGACCGAGATCGAAGAGTACGCCGTCAAGCTGGACTGGAACATCAACGAGAACCACCGTGCGGCCCTGCGCTACAACAAGATGAAGCAGGACGTCGTCCGCTTCCCGCAGGTCAGCAGCAGCGCACTCTCGCTGAGTGACTTCTGGTACACCCAGCCGACCCAGTACGAAACCTGGATGGGTGAACTGTTCAGCGACTGGTCCGAAAACTTCTCGACCGAGTTCAAGGTCTCGCACAAGGACTACTCGTCCAACCGTGTCGCAGCCTCGCACCTGCCGCAGATGCGCGTCCGCTTCGGCAACAACTCGCTGTACCTGGGTACCGAGCAGAACACCCACACCAATCTGGTTGAGTCGAAGGAACTGAGCGCCTTCGGTGCCGGTACCTGGTACATCGGTGACCACACCGTCAAGTTCGGTTTCGATTACACCGACAATGACCTGATGAACTTCTACGGCCGTAACCTGTACGGCGCATATGACTTCCGTGACCTGGCCTCCTTCCTGACGGGCACCGCGAACGGCTACCAGCTGCGCGTTCCGCGCCCGGGCGGCAGCTTGGATGACATTCCTGCCAAGTTCCACCTGAAGAACACCGGTCTGTTCATCCAGGATACCTGGGCGGTCAACTACAACCTGAGCCTGATGTTCGGCGTCCGCGTGGACATTCCGGACTTCACCAGCCAGACCAAGTACAACGCCGACATCCAGGCTCGTTACGGCTACGACAACACCAAGCTGGTCGACAAGAGCCTGATCCAGCCGCGCGTTGGCTTCAACTACACCTTCGACAGCGATCGCCCGACCCAGCTGCGCGGTGGCGTGGGCCTGTTCGGCGGTGCTGCGCCCAATGTGTGGCTGGCAGGTGCTTACCAGAACACCGGCCTGAACTACGTCGAGTACAACGTTCCGGGTAATCCGGGTGGCTTCAGCGTCGATGCCGATAATCCGTTCATTCCGGACCCGTCGCGTATCGTTGCGCGCCAGAACGTCGACATCATCAACCCGGGCACCCGCCTGCCGTCGGTGTGGAAGGCGAACCTGGCCTTCGATCATGAACTGCCGTGGTACGGCATCGTGGCGTCGGCCGAACTGCTGTTCACCAAGGTCAAGGATGGCCTGTACTTTGAGCGCCTGGACCTGACCAATGGCAAGGGCAATGGCCCGACCTTCGTGTCTGCACAGGACGGTCGTGAGATCTACTGGAACGACAAGGGCCTGAACCAGGCCAACAGCAAGATCGACACCCGCACCGGCGACAACCTGGGCATGGAGAACGGCACCAACGGCGTGCTGAATCGCAACTACCGCCCGAACAACATCGGCGATGTGCTGCTCCTGCGCAACACCGACAAGGGTCGTGGCAGCCAGGCTACCTTCTCGCTGGCCAAGCCGCTGACCGAGAACTGGGGCTGGTCGCTGGGTTACACCTACACCCAGTCGAAGGAAGTGAGCCCGCTGACCAGCTCGCAGAACACCTCGAACTGGAACAACACCCAGATCCTGAACGCCAACGAGAACATCGCGTACAACTCGCGCTATGCGATCAAGGACCGCATCACCGGCACTCTGGAGTGGAAGCACAACTTCTTCGGTGACAATGCTACCCGTGTCGGCCTGTTCTACGAGGGTCGCTCGGGCCGTCCGTACAGCTACGTGTTCTACAACGATGCCAACGGCGACAGCGCCATCGGCAACGATCTGTTCTACGTGCCGAAGGGTGTGGGCGACGTGCTGTTCACTGGCGGCGCAACGATGGAGAAGAAGTTCTTCGATTGGCTGGCGCAGAACCCGGAACTCGAGGCCTACCGTGGCAGCGTGGTCCCGGCCAACTCGCACCGCGCCAAGTGGGTCAACAGCTTCGACGTTCGTATCAGCCAGGAATTCCCAGGCTTCGTGAAGGGTCACAAGGGTGAAGTCGCCCTGGACATCATGAATGTCGGCAACCTGCTGAACAAGAAGTGGGGCCTCATTGACGACTACGGCTTCTATGCAACCCGCCGCGTGGGCAACTTCGCAGGTATCGATCCGGCCACCGGGAAGTATGTGTACTCGTTCACCGGTGCGGATGATTCCTCGATCCAGGAAAACAACAATGACAAGGGCAACACTGCCGTGTCGCGTTGGTCCATGCAGCTGACTGTGAAGTACAAGTTCTGATCCGTCAGAGCTTGATGATGTAAGCGGAAACGGCCGGGGAAACCCGGCCGTTTTCCGTTCAGGCGAAAGTCCTTGCAGGCCACTCTGCATCGGCGTAGCATCCAGAAATGTGCGCGGTGCCAACGCCGCCGATGCGGTCCCGGAAAGGCGAACGCGGGGAGCACACATCCAACGGTCGGGCTTCCCGGCCGTTTTGCTTTTTAAGGGGGCGGCAGTACAGTCGGAAACCTTGAAGGAAGCAAAAAATTGGACATGACCACGAACGAAAAATCAGCCCGCGCACTGCCGGTGCAGGACGCGCGGATCTACCCGCGCGGTGGGCTGGATGTGCTGTCGCGGGCCGAAGTGGCCCGCCTGCGCGATGCCTCTGCTGGCGGCATGCACGAGCTGCTGCGCCGCTGCGCGCTGGCCGTGCTGACCAGCGGCAGTGCCTCTGACGATCCGCGGGCGGCGCGCGATCTGTATCCCGATTTCGACATCCAGGTAGCGCAGCAGGATCGCGGCGTGCGCATCGACCTGGTCAACGCACCGGCCATGGCCTTCGTCGATGGCGAGATCATCCGCGGTGTTGCCGAACTGCTGTTCGCCGTGGTGCGTGACCTGGCCTACATGGCCATCGAGATGGGCCCTGCCTACGCGGCCGAGCTGGAGTCGTCCGAGGGCATCACCAACGCGGTGTTCGGCCTGCTGCGCAATGCGCGCATCCTCAACCCGGGTGACCCGAACCTGGTGGTGTGCTGGGGCGGCCACTCGATCTCGCGCGACGAGTATCTGTACACCAAGCAGGTGGGCTATGAACTGGGCCTGCGCGGCCTGGACATCTGCACCGGCTGCGGCCCGGGCGCGATGAAGGGTCCGATGAAGGGTGCCACGATCGCCCATGCCAAGCAGCGCCGTACCGTGACGCGCTACATCGGCCTGACCGAGCCGGGCATCATCGCCGCCGAGTCGCCGAACCCGATCGTCAACCACCTAGTGATCATGCCGGACATCGAGAAGCGCCTGGAGGCCTTCGTCCGCATCGGCCACGGCATCATTGTGTTCGCCGGTGGCGTCGGTACCGCCGAGGAGATCCTGTACCTGCTCGGCATCCTGCTGCGCGAGGAAAACAAGGACCTGCCGTTCCCGCTGATCCTGACCGGACCGACCGTGGCGGCGCCGTACTTCGAGCAGATCGACCGCTTCATCCGCCTGACCCTGGGTGACGCGGCCGCCGAGCGCTACGAGATCATCATCGGCGACCCGGTGGCGGTGGCGAAGAAGATGGCCAATGGCATCAAGCGCGTGCGCGAGCACCGCCTGGCGCAGAAGGACTCGTTCTTCTTCAACTGGTCGATCGAGATTCCGTGGGAGTACCAGCAGCCGTTCGTGCCCACCCACGAGGCGATGGCCGCATTGGACCTGCACCACGGGCGTGCGCCGCATGCGCTGGCGGCCGACCTGCGCCGCGCGTTCTCGGGCATCGTCGCCGGCAACGTGAAGGAAGACGGCATGCGTCGCATCGAACAGTTCGGACCGTTCCAGATCCATGGCGACCCGGACATGATGCAGGCGCTGGACGCGTTGCTGCGCGCTTTCGTCGAGCAGCGCCGGATGAAGATCTCCGGCGAATACCAGCCCTGCTACCAGGTGCTGGCCTGAGCCCGGGCCGGTGCGATGGGGATCGCGCCGGCCGGGGTGGGAAGGTGCGGGTCGTCAAGGCTTTGACGCCCATCGCCCTGGATTGACCGTTCATCCTGCCGCCGCTTGCCGGTGGCGGGACGATGGCCCATCGTGGCCATCAACACGCTGGGGAGCGTCCAATGTCTTTGCGCCGGCAAAACGGCTTCACGCTGGTCGAGTTGATGATCACGCTGGTCATCCTGGTCATTCTGGCCAGCATCTCCTATCCCAGCTTCCGCACCGCGATGCGCTCGAACCGGCTGACCACCACCAACAACGAGGTGATCGGTCTGTTGTCGCTCGCTCGCAGCGAGGCCATCCGCAACCGCCATGGTGGCGGGGTGTGCGGCAGCAGCAACGGCACGTCCTGCGATGGTGAGTGGAGCAAGGGCATGCTGGCCTGGGGCGACGCCGATGGCGATGGCTCCGTCAGCGGCAGCGAAAGCGTGCTGCGCTTCTCCAAGGGCAGCAGCAGCCTGGCGGTCGAGGCTCCCAGCCCAACCGTCATCACCTTCGATTCCCAGGGACGCCGCCGCGCGTCCGCCGACCAGGTCGTGAGCCTGGTGCCGCAAGGCTGCAAGACGGGTGACCCCATGCGGACCCTGACCGTCCTGTTCTCCGGCCAGGTCCGCTCCACCGCAGGAACCTGCAAATGAAACGTCGTTCCGGCATGGGCGGGCCTGCCCGCAGTCGTGGCTTCAGCCTGATCGAGGTGCTGATCGCGCTGCTGGTGCTGGCGTTCGGCCTGCTTGGCTTTGCGCTGCTGCAGACCATGAACGTGCGGTTCGTGCAGAGCGCCAGCCAGCGCACCCAGGCCACCAGCCTGGCCTACGATCTGATCGAGCTGATGCGCGTGCAGCGCAGCGAAACCCTCAACGGTGGCGAATACACCAAGGCCTCCTTCACTGCCGGCTCGGTCACCGCGCCGGCTGGCCCCTGCACCTGGCCCAACAGTGCCGACGTGACAGCCTCCAAGGCGAACGTGGCGCGCTGGCAATGCCAGGTCGTCAAGGTGCTGGGAGGCAAGGCCAGCGCCAACGTGACCGTCAATGATGGTCTGGTCACGGTGGGCATCGGCTGGGGAGACGAGCGATGGAACGCAGCCAATCCCGACAGCATCACCACGTTCACCCTGGTTACCCGTCTATGAAGCGCGCGCCTTCCGCTGCCAGCCATGCGGCTGGCCTCTCGCTGGTTGAACTGCTGATCTCGCTGGTCATCGGCCTGGTGCTGATGCTGGGCGTGACCCAGATCTTCATGGCTTCGCGGGCGGCCTCGCAGCTGTCCGAAGGTGTCGCGCGCACCCAGGAGAACGCCCGATTCGCGTTGGAGTTCCTCGAGCGCGACATCCGGATGGCCGGGCACATGGGGTGCGTGAATGACCAGGCGCACCTGGTGCGCGCCCAGGACAGTGTCAAGGTCAACATTGCCGGCGTGAAGTCGGGTGATGGCAGCCCGATGGACTTCTCGGTGCCGATCCAGGGTTACGAGGCGCAGGGCACCGCGCCTGGCAACAAGCTGACCCTCGGCGCAAGCTGGGGGGCTGCCGGCAGCACGCCGTCGGCGATCACCAATCTGAAGCCCAAACCGCTTGGCGGCAGCGACATCATCGTGATGCGCTACCTGTCGCCGGAAGGCTCGCCGGTGCTGTCCATCGGCTCCGGTACTTCGCCGGACATCACGATCGCCAGTGACGCGGCGGCCCGCCTGTCGGCCGGTGCCGTCACCACGCCCTCGGCGTTTGCCGTGGCCGATTGCAGCAAGGTGGACGTGTTTGCCGGAAAAATCGCCGGCAGCACGATCACAGCCAGCAAAGCCGATCTCTCGGCGTATTCGGCCAACAACGCGGTGACCATGGTCTATCGGGTGGAATCGATGGCGTACTACGTGGCAACCAATACCGCCGGCGAACCCGCGCTGTACCGCGCGCGTGGCGCTGGCGACAACACGTTCGCCACCGGTGAGGAGCTGGTGGAGGGCATTGAGAGCCTGCAGTTCCTCTACGGCCAGGATACCGAGACGGCGATCAGCAGCACCGCGCCGCCGACCGGGGTAATCGCCTTCCAGAAGACTGCCAGCGGGGTCAGTACCGGTACCGATGCCGCCGCTGTCGCTGCGTGGCGACGGGTTGGCCTGGTGCAGTTTGGACTGCTGGTGCGCAGCCCGCAGCGCGCCGCGGCCGAGCAGGCCAATACGGCCGTGGCCCAGCTGGGCGTGCTCGGCGTTGGCTTCAATCCGCCCACGACCTACGACGATCGCTACCGTGCCTCCTACGAGGTGTCCGTGGCACTGCGCAACCGACTGTTCGGGAACTGACCCATGAAGCCCTCCGTCTCCCGCCGATTCCAGGGGCGTACTCAGCAGCGCGGTGCGGTGCTGTACGTGGCCCTGATGCTGTTGATCCTGCTGTCGCTGATCGGCGTGGTCGGCATGCAGGTGGCGAGCATGCAGGAGCGCATGTCCTCCAATTACCGGGCCGCCAACGTGGCGTTCCAGGCCAGCGAGCGGGCGGTCCGTGACGCCGAGCGGTCGATCGAGGAGATCGACAACAATACCGGCGATGGCGGCTCGTTGAAGGCTGACGCCATCAAGCGCATCTGCGATGACGGCTTCGATCCCACCCGCTGGGTGGGTGAGCAGAAACTGTCGGCGGCGCCGGTGGTCAGCGTGCGCCGCATCGACGCCTGCATCCAGGGCGAATCGACGCTGGGCATGGGCACGCCGGAAAGCGAAGAGCCCACCCGCGTCTACCAGATCACCGCGTTCGGCTCCGATCGCGATGCCGCCACCAGCAACGAGGGTACTTCCTCGGCGGCGGTCGACACTGTTTTCAAGCTTTGAGGAACCCGGTCATGGCGACCCGAAAGATCAAGATCCTGGCCGGCTCCGGGCTGTTGCTGGCGGTGGCTGGCGGCACCTGGCTTGCGATGAACCTGTTCGCGGCGCAGGCGCAGGGCACATTGTCGCAGCACCCGATGAACCTGAAGGTCTCCGCGCCGCCGTCATTCATCATGGCGGTGGACGATTCGGGTTCGATGACCTTCCAGACCCAGTTCCCAGGGCAGGATGGAACGGCGTGCTGGCACTACGGGAGGAAGAGTTTCTTCCGGTCGGCCGGTGTTCTCAACACGCCCGATGACGTACTCCCCACCTATGATCGGTGGGGCAATGCCATCCAGACCGGCGAGTGCAGCTATTTCTACGTGTTGCCGGGCGCCCGGATCAACAACTACAACGGCATCCCCGCTCTGGATGTCTTCGGGTTCGCACGATCAGCGGCCTACAATCCAACCTACTACGACCCCGCAATCAAGTACGAGCCCTGGTTGCGGATCGTAAATGAAGAGGTGCAGTCGTATCCGGACGCGAGCACGTCGGCCACCCTCATCGATCCTCGTGAGACAGATACACTCGCGATCGCCAGCAGCTATCTGGGTACTTCGTCCTGGGACGTCCAGAGGATGCAGGAAGGGATGACGGTACCGGCCGGGCAGTCCTACAGGACTGCAAGCAGGGCCAATGGTAATTTTGGCAACGAGAACGCCAATACGAGAGGCACGACCTGGAGCTCGGCGGGCTATGCGTCGCTGCGCTATGTGCCCGCAACGTTCTACATGCCGTACACCAGCGATGGTGACGCCTATCCGCAGTTGCCAGGCACTGCCAATGCGTATGCAGGTATCCAGCGAACCAAGGTCACCGGCGCCTGCGGTTCCGGATGTGACATGTGGAAGTACGTCATCGGGACCGGTGATGCTGCCGCATTGCAGAACTTCGCCAACTGGTACTCGTACTACGGTAACCGCAACCGGGCGATGATCGCCGGCATGACGCGCGCATTGAATGTCAATGACATGTATGTCGGGTATTTCCGGATCAACGATTTCCAGAATTACAACAGTTCGACAGACTCCAACAAACGGCTTGCGATCCGGGACATGAGCGTGATCGGGCAGAAGTCCGCGCTCTACAGCAGCATGATCGCGCTGACGGCCAGTGGTGGCACGCCGAATCGACATGCCGTCAACGCTGCGGGCCTGCAGTTCATGCGGACCGATGACAATGCCCCCATCAAGCTGTCCTGCCAGAAGAATGCGGTGATGCTGTTCACCGACGGCTACAGCAACAATGGCAACAACCTTTCGTCATCCCTCGCACCTGCCCCGGGCAACGTGGACGGGGACATGGGGACTCCCTTCTCGGATGGCAATTCCAACACCATGGGTGATATTGCCGCGTACTACTACGTGAACCCGTTGCGAACCGATGATCGGATGCCCCGGGGACAGGTGCCGGTGCCGGAGCAATGTGCGACCAGCACTGACAAGTCGCTGGACTGCAAGAAGGACCTGCATATCAACTTCTACGGGATCACGCTGGGCGCGCGTGGCAATCTGTTCGATCCGAACAAGCAACAGAACCCGTATACCGATTCGGCGGTCTACAGCAACTGGCCAAGTCGCCAGAACGACAACCCCAGCACCGTGGATGACATCTGGCACGCCGCGACCAATACCCGCGGTGAGTACATCAACGCGCGTACTCCGGCAGACATCACCACGGCCATGCGCCGGGTGCTCTCGTCGGTCACCTCCGGGCCAGCGCCTTCGGGCAGCCAGGGTCTGACCGGCGCGCGTATCGGTACCGGGTCGCTGGCGGTCACGCCCCAGTTCGAAGTGGCCAACGAGGAAACCGATTGGTTCAGTCGCCTGAAGGCATCCAAGCTTGCGGTGAACGACAAGACGCAGCAGACCGAGTACACGCAGGTGTGGGAAGCGGCGGAGAAACTGGGGGCGCAGCGTTCGCGCACCATCGTTGCCACCAAGGGTAATGCTGCAGTTGACTTCAGCAGCACCAACATCGCGTTCACCGACCTCTGCAACAAGGATGAGAAGCAGTATCCGGGCATTGCGCGCTGTTCCGCGACCGAGGCTGAAAAGCTGGGCGGCGACATCGCCACGGCCATGGCTTATCTGCGCGGCGACGCATCGCGCGAAGTACGCAACTCGGGGGGCATCTATCGCACCCGTACCACCGTGCTGGGTGACATCGTCAATTCCAGCCCGGTGATCAGTTCGCCCCGCGACGACTATGGCTACCAGCGCATCAGCACCGCTATGGCGACCTCGTATGCCACGTATCTGACCCGCAAGCGCGACAATGGCCGCTACATGGTCTATGTCGGTGCCAATGACGGCATGCTGCATGCCTTCGACGGTGGCATGAACGGCAACGGCGTGAGTGACAGTGCCGGAGGCAGCGAGACCTTCGCCTACATCCCTGGAACCGCGCTGGGGCACATGGCCAACCTGCTGTATCCCTACGTGGCGGCCAACAAGTCCGACCAGCGCTTCCGTCATCGCTACTACGTGGATGGACCGATCGCGGTGGCGGACGCGCAGATCGGTGGCAACTGGGCCACGGCACTGGTCGGTACGGCCGGCGCCGGTGGGCGCTCGGTGTTCGCGCTGGATGTAACCACGCCGTCCAGCTTCGGCACCGGCAATCGCCTGTGGGAAATCAGTGACGTGGCGCCGGGGCTCGACAGCACCATCAAGGCGAACATCGGCCATGTCCTTGGCAAGCCGGTGATCGTGCCGGTGAAGGAAGGGACCGGGGTGGCGTGGAAAGCGATCTTCGGCAACGGTTACAACAGCCTCAGCCGCAAGGCCGTGCTGTTCGTGGTCGACCTGGGATCGGGCGCGGTGCGGATGATCACTGCTACCGAGGCCGCAGCAACCGCACCCGCCGGTGACAATGGCCTGGGCAACATCGTGGCTGTCGACCGTTGGCGCGCCGACAGCGCCGGTGGGACGGGGCGTGTACGTGGCCGTGACGGCCTGGCGGACACGATCTATGCGGCCGACCAGCGCGGCGCGCTGTGGAAGTTCGACCTGGAAAGCACGGCAACCTCGGTCACCACGCCGGTGTTCACCACGGCGCGCCAGACCAACAACAACAACCAGGTGTATCGCCAGCCGATTACCGGTGGCATGACCGCCGTGACCGGACCCGGTGGTGGCGTGATGCTGGTGCTGGGTACCGGCAGCTTCTCCTTCGACAATGACCCTCAGGATCTCACCGCGCAGTCGCTGTACGGTGTCAACGACACCAGCAAGGACCAGCCGGAGGCCACGATCGTGCCCGCCAATCTGGTGGCCTATACAGTGACCACCACCAACAAGTTGCGCACGGTCACGGCCACACCCTTCTCCGGGGCGGCGCGCGGATGGAGCATTGCACTGCCCGGCGCAGGTGAACGCTTTGTTGGTAATCCTGCCGTGGCGTCGGGAACGGTGTTCATGCCGACCTACATGCCCACCGCGGGTGGCCGTGGCTGTTCGACCGAGGGAAGCAACTGGCTGTTCGGCCTCAATCCGATCTCGGGTGTTGCATCGCTGGAGCAGGCGCGGGTCGGGTCCATTACCGGCACGCCCTACGGAGCGGGCACGGCTGGCGTGAGTCTCGACACCGGCGGCACCGCACCGGTGAAGGACGTCAATGTCTCGGTGATGCCGCGCCTGGCAAAGGGTGCCGATCGAGGCGGACGTGCCTGCTGGATGGCGGTCAACGTGGCGGGTGCTCCGACGATGTACGTGCCTTATCCCTGCGGTCGCCAATCCTGGCGCCAGATCCAGTAACGAAGACATGCCCATGAGCCTGAACACTCTTTCCCGTACCCTGCGTCGTCCCGGCAACCAGCACGGTTTCTCCCTCATCGAACTGATGATCGTGGTGATCGTGCTCGGTATCCTGGCCGCGATTGTCGTTCCGTCGTACCAGCAGTACATCCGCCAGTCGCACCGGGGCGTGGCCAAGGCGGACCTGGTGGAATACGCGCAGCGTGCTGAGCGCTACTACTCGGTGAACAACACCTACTCGGGCTTCGCGCTGCCCAGCAAGGTGTCGCCGCGCGAGGGCGGGACCACACGGTACGCGATCACGTTCGATGGCAAGGCGTCCTCGTTCACGCTGACTGCGACGCCCCAGGGCAACCAGACCAAGGACAGCTGCGGGACGCTGAGCGTGGACCAGGCCAACCGCAAAACGGCCAGCGGCACGGTTTCCGATTGCTGGTAAATCAGGTGTTGATCTTCCTCTGAACGCCCAGTACAATGCGCCTCCCCGCCCGAATAGCTCAGCCGGTTAGAGCACTTGACTGTTAATCAGGGGGTCGTTGGTTCGAGTCCAACTTCGGGCGCCAGATACTGCAAAAGCCGCGAGAAATCGCGGCTTTTGTCGTTTTGGCCCGTCAGCAGGGAAGGGTGCGGTCGACACGCTCGCTGCGGATGCGGCCGCCGTTGTTGATGACCAACCTGCCATGCAGCCGGTCTCCTGCGCAGATGCGCAGCGTCAGATTGGCACCGGGACTGCGCCCGTCAGGCTGGAAGAACAGCAGCGGCCGTCCGCCGCTGGCCTGGGCGACGATGGCGATGTCGGTCCGGCCTTGATGGTGGATCAGGATGTCCTGGGCGGATGCTGGTGTCCCCCGGTGCCTGCCGCTGCGATAGATGATCCACCCTGCGCTCCAGTCGCGGGAGCACTGCTCACCGTCGTCGCTGGCGCACAGCCCGATCAGTTCGCGGCGCTTCAGGGCCTCGCTTCTGGCGCTGGAAAGACTGGCATGCAGGGTCAGCTGCAGGGCGTCGGCGCGTTGCCGCAACAGCACCGGGCGCAGGGCCGGCCAGCCCACGGCCAGCAGAACGGAAAGGATGGCGATCACCACCAGCATCTCGACCAGATGCACGCCGCGTGATGCTGAACGACAGTGGGCGGGAGTGCGATGCATGGCATCAAGCCTCGCGCCGCAGCGGGACGGCCGCCATCAGGCACTGCCGCGCCCGCCTGCCCGGAAAGCCCTCAGCCGGCCGTCACCCCTTGCCCCGTATACTTGTCCTTCCCGGGAACTGGCAACACCATGAGCGACCGTTTCGAACTCGTCTCGCCGTATTCGCCGGCGGGCGACCAGCCTGATGCCATCGCGAAGCTGACCAGCAACTTCGAGGCGGGCATCGCCAAGCAGACCCTGCTGGGCGTCACCGGCTCGGGCAAGACCTACACCATCGCCAACGTCATCCAGAACGTGCAGAAACCGACGCTGATCATGGCGCCGAACAAGACGCTGGCGGCGCAGCTGTATGGTGAGTTCAAGGCGTTCTTCCCGCACAACGCGGTCGAGTATTTCGTCAGCTACTACGACTACTACCAGCCGGAGGCCTACGTGCCTTCGTCGGACACCTTCATCGAGAAGGACAGTTCGATCAACGAGCACATCGAGCAGATGCGGCTGGCCGCGACCAAGACCCTGCTGTCGCGCCCGGATGCGATCGTGGTGGCCACGGTGTCGGCGATCTATGGCCTGGGTGCGCCGGAGGACTACCTGTCGCTGCGCCTGATCCTGTCCAAGGGTGAGCGCATCGACCAGCGCGACCTGATCAATCACCTGACCCAGCTGCAGTACACGCGCAATGAGTACGAGCTGCAGCGCGGCACGTTCCGCGTGCGTGGCGAAGTGATCGACGTGTTCCCGGCCGAGTCGGACAGCGAAGCGCTGCGCATCGAGCTGTTCGACGGCGAGGTCGAGAAGATCACCCTGTTCGACCCGCTCACCGGTGAGACGGTGCGCAACATGCAGCGTTTCACCGTCTACCCCAAGACCCACTACGCCACTACCCGCGAACGCGTGCTGGCCGCGGTGGAAACGATCAAGGTGGAGTTGAAGGAGCGGCTTGAGCAGCTGTACGCGGAAAACAAGCTGGTGGAGGCGCAGCGCCTGGCACAGCGCACCCAGTTCGACATCGAGATGATGGCCGAGGTCGGGTTCTGCAACGGTATCGAGAACTACTCGCGGCACCTGACCGGCAAGAACGCCGGCGAGCCGCCACCGACGCTGTTCGACTACCTGCCGCCGGACGCGCTGCTGGTCATCGACGAATCGCACGTGACCATTCCGCAGATCGGCGCCATGTTCAAGGGCGATCGCTCGCGCAAGGAGACCCTGGTCGAGTTCGGATTCCGCCTGCCGTCGGCACTGGACAACCGACCGCTGCGTTTCGAGGAATGGGAGGCGCGTTGCCCGCGCGCGATCTACGTGTCCGCCACGCCGGGCCCGTATGAGTACCGCGAGGCCGGCGACGAGATCACCGAGCTGGTGGTGCGCCCGACAGGCCTGATCGATCCGGTGGTGGAGATCCGCCCGGTGGGCACCCAGGTCGACGATCTGATGAGCGAGGCCAACGCGCGCATCAAGGCCGGTGACCGAGTGCTGGTCACCACGCTGACCAAGCGCATGGCCGAGAACCTCACCGAATACCTGACCGAACACGGTATCCGCGTGCGTTACCTGCACTCGGACGTGGATACGGTCGAGCGCGTGGAGATCATCCGCGACCTGCGCCTGGGCAAGTTCGATGTGCTGGTGGGCATCAACCTGCTGCGCGAAGGCCTGGACATGCCCGAGGTGTCGCTGGTGGCGATCCTCGACGCCGACAAGGAAGGCTTCCTGCGCTCCACCGGTTCGCTGATCCAGACCATCGGCCGCGCCGCCCGCAATGTGCGCGGCAAGGCGATCCTGTATGCGGACAAGGTGACCCGCTCGATGCAGGCAGCGATCGACGAGACCGACCGCCGCCGCGCCAAGCAGGTCGAGTACAACGAAGAACATGGCATCGTGCCGCGCTCGGTGGCGCGCCCGATCGTCGACGTCCTCGAAGGTGCGCGTTCGGATGCGGCGGAGAAGGAAGCCAAGAAGGGCAAGGGCAAGGGCAGGGCGGGTGTTGCCGAGGACGGAGCCGATTACCGTTCGCTCGGTCCGGCCCAGCTGGCGGCGCGTCTCAAGGCGCTCGAACAGCAGATGTACCAGCACGCCAAGGACCTGGAATTCGAGGATGCCGCACGGGTGCGTGACCAGATCCGGCAGCTGAAGGAAGCGAGTCTGGGCTGAACGCGGCGGTGCAGCATCTTCTTCACAAAAGTGTTGCGCTTCACGGCCGGCATCCGTAATATACGCGGCCTGCACCGACGCAATCGCGGACGTTCAGAAGCAAAAACGGGCGGTTAGCTCAGCGGTAGAGCACTACCTTGACATGGTAGGGGTCACAGGTTCGAACCCTGTACCGCCCACCACGAAGTCTCCGGAAGGGGGCTGTCGTGAACTGAAGAGCCCGGCCCTGGCGCCGGGTTTTTACGTAGCAAGGCCAGCTTTCGGGCGGCAGGAACAAGATGGGCGGTTAGCTCAGCGGTAGAGCACTACCTTGACATGGTAGGGGTCACAGGTTCGAACCCTGTACCGCCCACCACCTGGCTCCCGGCATTGCCGGTGCAGCGGTGGATCACGATGAAAGCCGGCCCTGGGCCGGCTTTTTCGTTTACGACGGTTGCCGGTGTCGAGCGTCAGCGCTGGGCAACCCATTCGTCGATGCTGATCATGCGCTGCAGCCGCCAGTGCCCGTCCACGCGTTCCCAGACCTGCGCGAAGCGCGCCGAGCCGGCTTGCCGCTTAGGGGCGTCGGCCTGTGGCGGCTGATTGCCCACGCGCAATACGCGATCCTGGCGTAGCCGGTACAACTGCAGGGTGGCCGGGGCCGCTTTCCGATCCGGCACCGACGATGTTTCTGCCTGCCCGGCGTCGGCCTGCAGGATCTGGCTGCGCAGGGAGGCATCCCCGGCGTCGGCATCGCGGCCGAACAGGCCAGCGCACAACAGCAGCAGGGCAAGCATCGGCATGGCACGGTGCTCCGGAGAAGGGAGTCCAGCGTGGCACTGCCCCCTGCGCTGTGAAACCGGTATGCGACGAAAGCCGGAAAAGCGCCCGCCAAGTCGCTGCGGGAAGGATGAATCCGGGCCAGGAAGTGCCGGGCCGCGCTTCAAGGCGGCCCGGCGTGGTGGGCCACTGCGGGGTGGCCCGGTCATGGCCGCGGCGCTGGCTCAGCTCCGCGGCGGGTGTGGCAGGTCAGCGATGCCGACCCCATGCACGGATCCGGTTACAACGGATCGCAGCACAGCAGCTGGCCGTGCTTGCCCGCGTTGCCGAACGGGCACTGCGGGTGTGGTTCGCAGCCCGGTGCATATCCGGTCTTGGGCGAGACGGCGAAGGCCTGGCTGGCGCCGAAGGCCATGGCCGCGACAACGACGATACCGGCGACGGACGAAAGCACTTTCTTTCCGATCATGTGTATCTCCTTGGTTGGCGTTGTGGAGTTGCAGTTGCCGAAGGCACGGGAGTGCCGGTTGTGGCGCGAATGCGGTAACAGGGGGCCGCGACGTGATGCGCGGCACGCGGGATCAGGGCAGCGCCGGCTTCGGTGCGAGCGACGCGACGGCAGCCTGCACGACCTGGGCGTCGAGCTGGCCGACATGCTTGTAGGCAACGCGGCCATCGGCAGCCAGCACCATCAGCATCGGCGTGACGGTGGCGCGATAGCGCGTGGACGCGGCGGCTTCGTTGTCGATGGCGATCGGGAAGCGCAGTGCATGTTTGCCGGCGTACTCCGCCAGCTGGTCGTATGGCGGCATGCCGACACCGACCAGTTCGCTGTTGCCGCGGGCCGCGGCGATCTGTTGCAGCTGCGGTACCGAGGCCAGGCAGTAGCGGCATGCGGTGGAGAAGAAATAGAGGATCTGCGGAACCTCGCGGGCACCGCCGATATCGACGAAGGTCTGCTGCGTGGTGCGCAGCGCCAGCGCATCCGGGCGACTACCCAGTTCGAGGCCATGTGCTGCAAGACGCATGTCCTGCAGCTGCGTGGCCATCTGCTCATTGATCTGCCGCAGCTGGCGGTTCTGCCATCCGAGCGCGATGACCAGCACGGACAGCAGCAGGGCGACAACGGGGAACAGGACGCGCTTGAGCATCGATCATCCTTGAACACAGCGTTGGGTCGAACATACCCGAACTGGCGCGCAGGTTGTTAAGCGGATGTTCCCGGCACATCCTCCGACGGAGCGCATGTACTAGAGTTGTGCCCGCGCAGGCATGCGTGCATGCCCTCCACCCATCCCCAGGATCTTTCAACGATGAGCGATCATGTGCCGGTTTCCAGGCCCAATCCGTTCTTTGAACTGCTGTTCGGCGGCAACATGCTGGAAGGTACGTTCAAGGCAGTGATCTGGGTCGCCCTGTTGTCCGCTGTGCTGGCCTGGACCACGTTCCGCTGAGCGGCTGCGCGGCACTGCCGCCGCGTTGCGGCTGGCCGGTGCTCAGGCGCTGAAGGCCTGGCGCAGGCTGCGCAGGGTGGCCTGCCGGTGCTCTTTCGCGCTGGCCTCGCCCATCTCCAGTTCCTGCAGGCGCAGCCCGACCAGGGTCATCGAAAGCGCGTATCCCCGGGCTGCGTCGGCAACGCGCGACTGGCCGAGCGCGCGACGTGCAAGCGCGCTTACGTGCTCAAGGTCGGGCATCAGGCCAAGGTAGACGCGTTCGGCGCTGTCCAGATCGGGGGCTCGCAGGATCGCGTGTGCTTCGGAGGTGGGGGAGACGGAGGCCATGGGGAGTCCTTGTCCGTAGCGGGTGCTCGTTCAGAACGAGCGCATCAGGGAAATGAAGGCCGATGACTGAGTGCCGCGTCGTGCCATCGGGCTGTCCTTTACTGCATCGCCGAACCACTGGTTGGCGACCACGCCGGTCGCGCGCCACTTCGTGCCCAGCGGCGTGCTGACCGCGATCTGCAGGCTCGGTGATGTCGCGCTGCCCGGGTTGTAGGCGGCAAGTCCCGAGCGCAGCGCTTCCTCATCGCTGATGCCGTAGTAGTAATCCAGCAAGCGTGCGCTGGAGTGGACCACGCCGACCTTGGGCACCCAGGTGAAGCGACCAGCCTGGATCGGATAGCTGTAGTGCAGGCGCGACTCCATGCCACTTCCGTGCCCGGTGACCTCGCGCATCACGCTGGCCTCGACGATGCCCCAGTCGGCGCTGTATTCACCATTGATGCCGGCCATGGCGGACATCTGCCGGCTGTGCAGGCGGCGCAGCTGAGGATCGTTCACGTCGTCGGTCTTGAAGCGCAGCGTGTAGGGCGTGACCGCCGCCGACAGGCGCAGGCCCTCGCGCTTGTACAGGTACATGCCCAGCGAGCCCGGGCTGGCGAAGAAGCGCTGGCCCTGCCAGGCAATGGACGGGACCACCAGTGGCTTGACGTCGTAGTGCGCATACGCGCCCGAGGTCGCGCCAGCACTGATGCCGGCCTGTACGCCCGGGTTGCTGTCGGCGGCCTGCGCGAACACCGGCAGGCCAAAGGCAGCGGAGAACAGCAGCGGGCGCAGCAGGGTCGAGGGCAGTGGCGGCATCGGTCAACGACGTTGCGGAGGATGGCTGCGCATGATGGGGGAGCAACATTGTCAGAACATTGCGTCGGCGCATCCGCCAGGCCGAAGCGGAAAAAGTGGGCGCCAGGCACTATGATCGGCACCGTTTCCGGTAGCCGAGCCCCCGATGCGCATCCTCCTGGTCGAAGACGATCCTGACCTGTCCCGTGCCCTGCAATCGGGGCTGGAGCGGCAGGGCGTGGTCGCCGATGTGGTTGGTTGCCTGGCCGAAGCGGCCATCGCGCTGCGCGAACCGGTGCACCAGTTGATGCTGCTCGACCGCCAGTTGCCTGATGGCGATGGCGCTGGCTTCGTTGCCGTTGCGCGGGCCCTGCGTCCGAACCTGGCGGTGATCATGCTGACGGCCAAGGGCACGCTGTCGGACAAGGTCGAGGGCCTGGATGTCGGCGCCGATGACTATCTGGTCAAGCCGGTGGCGATCGAGGAACTGATGGCGCGCATCCGTGCGGTGTCGCGACGGCCCTCGGCAATGGTGACACCACGCTTGCGACTGGGCCGGCTGGAGTTCGATTTCGAATCGCTGCAGGCGCAGGTCGATGGCCAGCTGCTGGCGCTACCCCGGCGCCAGGTGCTGGTGCTGCAGGCGCTGGCGATGCGGCAGGGGCGTACCGTCACCCGCAGTGCACTGGAGGCGGCGGTGTACGGCTTCGATGACGAGATCCAGTCCAATGCACTGGACGCGCATATCTCCAAGCTGCGCAAGGCGCTGCAACAGGCCGGGGCCGGCGTGGAGATCCATGTGATCCGCGGCGTCGGCTACCTGCTGGCGGAGGCCTGAGATGGCACGCCCGATCCGTTCCATCACCCTGGGCCTGGCCTGGCGCCTGTTCCTTGCGCAGGCGTTCACCGTGCTGTTCGCGGTGGTCGCGCTGATCCTGACCTGGGGTGACAAGGACTCCTGGGGCATGGACATGTTCACGGCCGAGGCGGTGGCCAAAGCCGTGCACAGCGAAGGCGGCCGGCTGGAACTGGACCAGGCGCGCTGGGACAAGCTCAATGCCGGGGCCGGCGGCAACCTCTGGTTCGCGGCGGTTGATGACAGGGGCACGTGGCTGGAGCGCGGCACGATTCCTGCGGTCCACGCGCCATTGCTGGCACGCTTGCCGACAGTGGGCGCCACCGAACTGGGTTCACTGGTGCCACCCTATCTGGACGTGGCGCGGGTGATGATCCGCAACGAGGATGGACGCCGCATCACGGTGATGGTCGGTGGTGCTCCAAAGGGCGGGTTGCTGGATGGCGCGCTGATGGTGCTGCGCCTGATCGGCCTGTGGTTCTTCCTGCCGTTGATCGTGGTCACGCTGCTGGTGATGCCGACGGTGATCCATCGCGCGATGCGCGGCGTGCGCCGCTCCGCGCAGCAGGCCAAGGAACTGGACATCGGCCAGCCGGGCGCGCGCCTGGATGCGCAGCTGGTGTCCACCGAGGTCGCACCACTGGTGGAAGCGTTCAACGATGCGATCGACAAGGTGCAGCAGGGCTATGCAGCGCGCGACAAGTTCCTCGCCGATGCCGCGCATGAGCTGCGCGTACCGATCGCGGTGGTGCTGGCGCGCCTGTCGCAGCTGCCGCAGGGTGAACTGAAATCGCAGTTGCTGACCGACGTCGCCCGCCTCGGCAACGTGGCTGAGCACCTGCTCGACCTGCAGCGTCTCGATCGCAATGTCGGCGCGCTGCAGCGGCTGGACCTGGCGTTGCTGGTGCGCGAGGCGGCCGCCGATCTGGCGCCGCTGGTGGTCGGCGCCGGTTATGGCTTCGAGGTGGATGCGCCGGAGTCGCCCGTGTGGATCCATGGCGACAGCCTGGCGCTGGGGCGGGTGATCGCCAACCTGGTGCACAACGCCATCGTCCATGGCGGCGGGCGCGGCACGATCTGCGTGCGCCTCTATGCACGCGGCCTGCTGGAGGTCAGCGACCAGGGCGCCGGCATTCCGGTCGGCGACCGCGAAGCGATCTTCGAGCCCTTCCACCGCCTGCGTGCAGCCGGCAGCGGCAGTGGCCTGGGCCTGCACCTGGTGAAGGAAATCGTGCAGCACCACGGTGGCTCGGTCAGCGTTGGCGAAGCGGCTGGCGGCGGCGCCAGCTTCAGAGTCAATTTCCACCGCGGTACCGTACGGCGCTGACAGGCGCACGGGGAAAGGCCCGATAGGCAGCCTGCGGCCTCCAGCGGCAGGCTGGGGAAATGGTTCCCGATCGATCCGCTCCGGCCCTGTTTGGCTTTGGCTGCGCTGCAGGCCTGGTGCTGGGGGCGCTGGCCTGCGTGCAGATGCCGATGTTGCTGCCGCTGTGGCTGAGTGTGCCGATGTCTATCGCCGGCGTCGGCGGCTGGCTGTTGCCCTGGCGCGGCCGTGCCTGGGCCGCGGCCCTGCTAGGCCTGGCCTGGGCAACGGTGCACGGGCACTGGGTCCTGCATGGCCAGCTGCCACCCGGCGCCCCACCGCAGGATGTGCAGGTGCGGGGCCGGGTTGCCGACCTTCCCCAGCAGGGGCCCGGCTACACGCGTTTCGTGCTGCATGTCGAAGATGCCGGCGCGCTGCCATCGCTGCGTGGCAAGCGCCTGCAGGTGACCTGGAACGATCCGTGGCGCGGATCGCCGGCGCACGAGGCGGAGGGCGGGCGCCATGCGGTTCGCGCAGGATCGCATTGGCAGTTGTCGCTGCGCGTGCGCGCGCCACGCTCGCGGATCAATCCCGGCGGCTTCGATGGCGAGCGCCACGCCGTGCTGCGGGGCATCTCCGGCAATGCCTCGGTGCGTGATCCGGCCGGTGCGCGGGAGTGGCTGCCGGCGCAGGGCCTGCAGGCCTGGCGGGAACGCAGCAGTGCAGCGATCGCCGTGCAGGTGGCACATCCTGCCGCGCGGTTCGTGCAGGCGCTGGCACTGGGCGATACCCGTGGCCTGTCCGATGCCGACTGGGAACACCTGCGCGCGCTGGGCCTGACCCATCTGGTCGCCATCTCCGGTTTCCACGTGGGCGTGGTGGCTGGCTTCGGTGTACTGCTGTGCCGCTTGTGGTGGTGGCTGTGCCCGTTGCTGGGACGGTACTGGCCACGGCCGCAGGCCGCCGCATGGGGAGCGGCGCTGGCCGCAGCCACCTATGCCGTGGCGGCGGGTGGTGCGCTGCCGACGGTGCGCGCAGCGCTGATGATCGGGCTGGTCGCACTGGCCAGGGCCGGGCGTCGCCCGGTGGGCGCAGGGCAGGGGCTGGCGTTGGCCGCGATGGTGATGCTGTTGCCTGCGCCGCTGTCGGTGCTCTCGGCTGGATTCTGGCTGAGCTTCGGTGGCGTGCTGTGGCTGCTCTGGTGCCTGCCGAGGACGGGGCCGGAGGGAATCGGTGGCGGGCTGCGCGGGTTCCTTGCCGCGCAGGGTGTTGCCAGCCTTGGGCTGCTGCCGCTGTGCATCGCCTTGTTCGGCGGGACCGCGCGGCTGGGGCCGCTGGTCAACCTGCCGATCATCCCGTGGTGGACAATGCTGGTTGTTCCGCTGTCGCTGCTCGGTACCGGCCTGCACGTGCTGCATGACGGCGCGGGGCGTTGGGCCTGGCGTGCCGCGGCCTGGCTGTTCGAGCTCAGCTGGGGGGCCCTGCAGCCGTTGGCGCTGCATCCGCAGGCGATGTGGTGGCTGGCCGAGGCGCCGCGCTGGGCGCTACCCGTGGCCTTGCTGGGCGTGTTCTGGTGGCTGCTGCCGCGCGGCGCCGGCGGTGGCCTGGCGGGCCTGCTGCTGTGCCTGCCGCTGCTGTGGCCGGCCCGGCATGCACCGGCCGCGGGGGAGCTGGAGCTGCTGGTGCACGATGTCGGCCAGGGCACGGCGGTGCTGGTGCGCACGGCGCGGCACGCGCTCTGGTACGACGTGGGGCCGCCGACTGGAGGCGAGGGCAACGAACGCATCCTGGTCCCCGCCCTGCGCGCGCTCGGCCAGGGGCCGCCCCGGCAGGTGATGCTCAGCCATGACCACCTGGATCACACCGGCAGCCTGCCCAGCCTGCGACGGCAGTTGCCCGGGCTGCAGCTGCTGGCGCCACCGGGCAGCACCATCGGCGGCGCCACGCCCTGCCAGCAGGGGATGCGCTGGGAGTGGGACGGGGTTGATTTCCAGGTCCTGCACCCGGCGCCGGGCAGCCGGCAAGCCGAAAACGAGGACAGCTGCGTGCTGCGCATCGCCAGCCGTCACGGCGTGGTCCTGCTGCCGGGTGACATCGGTCGACCGGCCGAGGGGGCGCTGCTGCAGGCGTACCCGCACGCGCTGAGGGCGGACGTGGTACTGGTGCCGCACCATGGCAGCGGCGGCAGCTCCAGTGCGCCGTGGGTTGCGGCGGTGGCGCCGCGGCTGGCGGTGGTCTCGGCCGGGCACCGGAACCGCTTCGGCCACCCGCGCCAGGAGGTGGTCCAGCGCTGGCAGGCGCAAGGCACGGAGGTGCTGGCCACGGCCGACTCCGGGGCGATCCGCGTATGGCTTGGCGCACAAGGCCTGCAGCTGCGTGAACAGCGCATCCATGCATCCCGGTGGTGGGATGCCGCTGGGCGGGCGCGGTCGGCTGCTATCCTATCGCCGATCGAACAAGCGGCCGTTGGGCCGGAGGGTTGAAACGTGTGGGAACTGGTCAAGGCCGGTGGCTGGCCGATGGTGCCGCTGCTGCTGTTGGGCGTACTGGCTTTGGCGATCATCCTGGAGCGTTTCTGGTCCCTTCGGCGGACTGAAGTGCTGCCGCCCGGCCTCGGCCAGGAAGTGCGCAACTGGGCCGCTCGCGGCAAGCTCGACCCGGCCCACCTGCAGACCCTGCGGGCGAACTCGCCGCTGGGCGCGCTGCTGGCTGCCGCACTGGAAGCCCGCAACCGCCCGCGCGACCAGATCCGCGAGCGCATCGAAGACACCGGCCGCCACCTGGTGCACCGCATGGAGCGATTCCTGAACGCACTGGGCACCATTGCCTCGGCCGGCCCGCTGCTGGGCCTGCTCGGCACGGTGATCGGCATGATCCAGATGTTCCTGGGCATCCTCGACCACGGCGTGGGCGACGTGAACCAGCTGGCCGGCGGCATCGGCAAGGCGCTGGTGTGCACCGCCACCGGCATGATCGTGGCGATTCCGGCGCTGATGTTCCATCGCTACTTCAAGGGCCGCATCCACGGCTACGTGGTGGAGATGGAGCAGGAAGCCAGCGCCCTGCTGGATACGCTCGACGGCCGCCCCGGGGTGATGAACCCGGCCCCGGCCGCGCGCCAGTCCGGCGCCGCCACGGCGAAGGCCTGATCGATGCGTATCGGCAACGACCGATCCCAGGATGAGCCGCATATCGACCTGGTGCCGCTGATCGACGTCATCCTGGTGCTGATCATCTTCTTCGTGGTCACCACCACCTTCGACGCGCGTTCGACGCTGCAGGTGCAGTTGCCGACCGCCAGCCAGCAGCAGACCAACGAGCCGCCGCGCTCGCTCAGCGTGCTGATCAACGCCGAAGGCCGTTACTTCATCAACGACCAGGAAGTGCTGCGCAGCGACGTAGAGTCGGTCAAGCAGACCATCGCCGCCGTGGCCGGCAGCGATCGCGAGCAGACCGTGCTGCTGCGTGCCGACGCACGCACTCCCTACCAGGCCGTGGTGACCGCGCAGGACGCGCTGGGTCAGCTCGGCTTCCGCCGTATTGCCATTGCAACAGCACCCGAGGTGCGTCCATGAGTTCCAATCACGCGCCGGTATGGCCGATCTACAAACGTCTGCTGGGGTACACCCGCGCCTATTGGGTGTTCATGGTGGCCGCGGTCATCGCCATGGTGGTCGAAGCCCTGGCGGGCTACCACTTCACCAAATTGATGGAGCCGCTGGTCAACCGCGGTTTCGTCAACCCGGAACCGCGCATGGCGGTGATCCTGCCGCTGACCATCCTGGGCCTGTTCCTGATGCGCAGCGTCGCCACCTGGGTGAGCGACTACGCGCTGGCCAAGACCGGCCGCAGCGTGGTGCGCGACCTGCGTGAGCAGGTGCTTGCCAAGTACCTGCACCTGCCGTCCTCGCACTTCGATACCGAAGCGACGCCGGTGATGGTCAGCCGCCTGAACTTCGACACCGAACAGGTCACCCAGGCCAGTGCCGACGCACTCAAGACCGTGGTGGCCGACACCCTGACCATCATCGCCATGCTGGCGGTAATGCTGCAGATGAGCGTGAAGGTCACCGTGGCCATGCTGGTGGTGGTGCCGCTGATCGGCGTGATCGTGTCCTACGTGGGCAAGCGCTACCGCCGCATCAGCCGCGGTATCCAGGACGGCATGGGCTCGATGGCGCAGACCGCCGAACAGTCGCTGGCGGCGCAGCAGGAAGTGAAGGTGCATGGCACCCAGCAGCATGAAATCTCGCGCTACTCGCGCCTGGCCAACCGCATGCTGTCGCTGAACATGAAGGTGGAAGTCACCCGTGCGGCGGCGTCCAGCGTGGTGCAGTTCCTGGCAGCACTGGCGCTGGCGGTGATCGTCTGGGTATCGACGCGCGAAGCGCTGGCCGGCCGCCTCAACGCCGGCCAGTTCATGGGCCTGATGACCTCGATGATGGCCATCATTCCTTCGCTGCGCCGCCTGACCAGCGTGCAGACCTCGATCTCGCGCGGCGTGGCCGCCGCAGAGCGCCTGTTCGGCATCCTTGACATGCAGGTCGAGCGTGACGAGGGCCGCAACAACGTGCAGCGCGTGCGCGGCGAGCTGGCCTTCGACCACGTCATGCTGCGCTACCGCGAGGACAGCGGCATTGCCCTGGACGACATCAGTTTCGTGGCGAAGCCGGGTACGGTCACCGCCATCGTGGGTCGTTCCGGCAGTGGCAAGACCAGCCTGATCCGGCTGGTGCCGCGCTTCTATGAGCCCAGCGGTGGTGTGATCACCCTCGATGGCGTCGCGCTGGATGACTATCCGTTGGCCGACCTGCGTCGGCAGGTGGCGATGGTCGGGCAGAAGGTCATGCTGTTCGATGACACCATCGCGGCCAACATCGCCTATGGCATGGAAGCGAGCGAGGAACAGATCCGTGCGGCGGCCGAAGCGGCCAATGCGTGGGAGTTCATCGCGCGCATGCCGCAGCAGCTGCAGACCCCGGTCGGCGAGAACGGCGCGCTGCTGTCCGGTGGCCAGCGCCAGCGACTGGCGATCGCCCGCGCGATCCTGCGTGACGCCCCGATCCTGATCCTCGACGAAGCCACTGCCGCGCTGGACAACGAATCCGAGCGACTGGTGCAGGATGCACTGCAGCGCCTGATGCCCGAACGGACCACGCTGGTCATCGCGCACCGCCTGTCGACCATCGAGCATGCCGATCTGGTGCTGGTGATGGACCACGGCCGCATCGTCGAACGGGGCACCCACAAGGAGCTGCTTGCCATGGGTGGCCTGTACCAGCATCTGCACAGCATGCAGTTCCGCGAAAGGCAGGACTGATGGCTGGCAAGGGTACCCAGACCCCGCCGTACTGGTACGACGGCGGCCCGGTTCCGTGGGCGATGCGCCTGCTGGCACCACTGTATGCCGGCGTCACCGCGCTGCGCCGCCGCGCCTACCGGCGTGGATGGCGCAAGCGTTACACGCTGCCGGTGCCGGTCATCGTGGTTGGCAACATCACCGCCGGCGGCACCGGCAAGACGCCGCTGACCATCGCCCTGGTCGAGCGCCTGCGTGCGGCCGGCTGGAAGCCGGGCGTCGCCAGCCGTGGCTATGGCCGTGAAGACGCTGACAAGCCGCTGTGGGTGCAGGCCGACACGCCGACCGCCAAGGGCGGTGACGAACCGGTGCTGATCGCCTGGAAGACCGGCGTGCCGGTGCGCGTGGATGCTGACCGCGTGGCCGCAGGCAGGGCACTGATCCAGGCCGGCTGCGATGTGATCGTCTGCGATGACGGCCTGCAGCATTACCGGCTGGCGCGCGACATCGAGATCGAAGTGGTCGATGCCCAGCGGCGCTACGGCAACGGCCGGATGATTCCCGCCGGACCGCTGCGCGAGCCGGTCAGCCGTGCCGGCGAATGCGATTTCCGCGTGGTCAACCTGGGCCAGGCCGATGAGGAAAGCGCGGCACAGGCCTGCGGTTTCGGCCAGTGGCCGATGGCCCTGCACATCGACAGTGCGCAGCCGCTGGCCGGTGGCCGCGCGCGCCCGTTGTCGTACTTCAAGGGCCAGCGTGTTCATGCGGTGGCCGGCATCGCCCATCCGCAGCGCTTCTTCGACATGCTGCGCGCGCGTGGCATCGGCGTGGTGCCGCACGCCTTTGCCGACCACCAGGCCTACCAGCCGCAGGACCTGTCGTTCGGCAGCCAGCTGCCGGTGCTGATGACCGAGAAGGATGCGGTGAAATGCCGCGCGTTCGGCAACGATTGGCATTACGCGGTGCCGTTGCGTGCCGAGCTGCCTGCCGCGTTCTGGGTGGCGCTGACCGACCGCCTGGACAAGCTGCGACCGAACTGAGCGGCGTGGCGGCGCTTGCATTCACGCGCCCCCGGCCGCATCCCCGTTGTAACGAGCCTGCCGAGTATCGCCCCATGACCGAATTCGTCGTCGCCATTCCGGCCCGCTATGCCGCCTCGCGGCTGCCGGGCAAGCCGCTGCGCCTGCTGGGTGGTGAGCCGCTGGTGCTGCGCGTGGCGCGCCGCGCGCTGCAGGCCGGCGCTGGCGAGGTCTGGGTCGCTACCGACGATCAACGCATCGCCGACGCGCTGTCCGGGCTGGCCGAGGTGAAGGTGGCCATGACCGCCACCTCGCATGCCTCCGGTACCGACCGCTTGGCCGAGTGCGCGCGCATCGCCGGCTGGGCCGACGACACCGTAGTGGTCAACCTGCAGGGTGATGAACCGTTCGCGCCGGCTGCGGGAATCCGTGCGGTGGCCCAGGCGCTGGTTGAAGGCAATGCGCCGATGTCGACCCTGGCGACCGCTGTGGAGGATGCAGAAACCCTGTTCGATCCGAACGTGGTCAAGCTGGTGCGCAACGTGCGCAACGAGGCGATGTACTTCAGCCGCGCGCCGATTGCCTGGCACCGCGATGGCTTCGCGCGCAGCCGCGAGGTGCTGCCGGAAGGGCATGCCTGGCTGCGCCACATCGGCATCTACGGCTACCGCGCCGGTTTCCTGCAGCAGTTCGCGGCGATGCCCCCGGGCCGGCTGGAGCAGGTCGAATCGCTGGAGCAGCTGCGCGTGCTCGAGGCCGGCTACCCGATCAGCGTGGCGATCTCGCCTGAACCATTCCCGGCGGGCATCGACACGCCCGAGGACCTGGAGCGCGCCGAAGCACTGCTGCAGACGCTGGCTGCCCGATGAAGCTGCTGGTCGTCTGCCTCGGCAACATCTGCCGTTCGCCGATGGCCGAAGGCGCGCTCCGCGCACGCCTGGACGCTTCGCCACTGGCGGGGCGCGTGCAGGTGGATTCGGCCGGCACCGGTGACTGGCATGTGGGCGAGCCGCCGGACCGGCGTGCGATCGCCTGCGCGGCCGGGCACGGCGTGGACATCGGCGGCCTGCGTGCGCGCCAGCTGCACGCCGCTGATTTCGACCGCTTCGACTGGATCCTGTGCGCCGACGAGGCGAACCTGCGGGACGCGGGACGCTTGGTGGCACCCGCCCAGCGTGAGCGGCTGGCGCTGTACCTGCCCTGGTCGGGCGGGGAGGGGCAGGCGGCCATCCCGGATCCCTACACCGGCGGCAGTGATCACTTCGAACAGGTCTGGACGCTGGTCGACAATGCTGCAAAACGTGCAGTGGCACGACTGTTGCATGACGCCGACTCCGGCATAATCGGGCCATGAACGTCCAGCCCGTCCCGGACCTGCCCGAGTTCGCCACCTGGCTCAATGCCGCCCCCTGTACCCTGACCGAACTGCGCGGTCGGCCGGTGGCGCTGTTGTTCGTCAACGCCGCTTCTGCCTGGAGCGCGCAGCGCCTGGCCGAGTTCAGTCAATGGCTGTCGCGTCACCCTGGCATGCTGCAGCCGCTGGTCCTGCAGGTACCCCGCTTCGATTTCGAGCGTGACGCCGGCGCCGCACTCAAACTGCTGCGCCGCCAGGGGCTGTCAATGCCGGTCCTGCTCGATGCCGACTGGGATGGCTGGCGTCGCTTCGGCATCACATCGTGGCCGACCGTGGTGCTGCTGGACGCGCAGGGCCGCGAGCAGCAACGGCTGGTCGGGCTGGGGGCTCCGGGAGAGCTTGAGCGTGCGTTGAATGCGCTGTGCCACGGCGCGCCGTCGGCACCGCCGCGCGGCGGTACCGAGCTGCATCCGGAGCCGCGGCAGGCCCTGCGTTTTCCGCTGGGCCTGGCGGTCAGTACCGAACGCCTGTACATCGCCGACAGTGGCCATCACCGCATCCTCGAATGCAGCCACGGCGGCCGCATCCTGCGCCAGTTCGGGCTGGGGACGGCCGATTTCATGGACGGCAACCTCGCCGAAGCGGCGTTCCATCGCCCGCAGGCGCTGGTGCTTGAGCGCGACGCACTGTACGTGGCCGACACCGGCAACCATGCCGTGCGCCGCATCAACCTGCTGACCGGCATCGTCGACACGCTGTGCGGCAATGGCCGCCCCGGTGCGCCGGTGGAGGGCCCGGTAGCACAGGCGCGGCAGGTCTCGCTGGACCACCCGGTCGGCCTCGCCATCGCCGATAACCAGCTGCACATCGCCATGGCCGGCGACAACCGCATCTGGAGCTACCACCTGGGTCAGCGCCGCCTGCAATGGCGTGCCGGCAGCGGTGCCATCGACGAGCGTGACGGCAGCGGCCATCTGGCCGCGTTTGCTCAACCGACTGCACTGGCCGTGGTGCAGCAGGTGCTGTACGTGGCCGATGCGCTGGGCTCCTCGATCCGTGCACTGCAGCTGCGCGGGGATCTGGTGCAGACGCTGGTCGGGCAGGGCCCCTGGCGTTTCGGTGACGAAGATGGCCCGCGCGCGCAGGCCAGCCTGCAGTTCCCACAGGCGATCGCGCTGAGTCCGGATGCGCCGCTGCTGTGGATTGCCGATACCGGCAATGGTCGCCTGCGCACGCTGCGGCTGGGCGGTGGCGAACTGACCACCCAGCCGCTGCCGCGCCGCCTGCACGGCCCGGCCGGGTTGGCCGTGGGTGCCGGTGCGGTGTGGATCGCCGAGACCGATGCCCACGCCGTGCTGCGATTCGATCCCGACAGCGGCGTGCTCAGCGAAGTGCCGATCAGCGAATGACCGACGTTCCCGCCCCGGCCTTCGACGGCAAGGCCTTCGCGGCCCAGCTCAGTACCGCCCCCGGTGTGTACCGCATGTACGCGGCCGACGACACCCTGCTGTATGTCGGCAAGGCGCGTGCGCTGCGTAACCGAGTCGGCAGCTATTTCAACGGCAGCCCGAAGAATGCGCGGATCATGTCGATGATCTCGCAGATCGTGCGCATGGACGTGACGGTGACGCGCTCGGAAGCCGAGGCGCTGCTGCTGGAAAACCAGCTGATCAAGTCGCTGTCGCCGCGTTACAACGTCTCGCTGCGCGACGACAAGACCTACCCGCATGTGCTGCTGACCCGCGAGGACTGGCCGCGCATCGCGCTGCATCGCGGCCCGCGCGCCATTCCCGGCCGCTACTTCGGGCCGTATCCCGGCGTCACTGCGGTGCGCGAAACGCTGAACCTGATGCACAAGCTGTTCAAGCTGCGCAGCTGCGAGGACAGCGTGTTCCGCAACCGCTCGCGGCCGTGCCTGCAATACCAGATCGGGCGCTGCAGCGCGCCCTGCGTGGAGCTGGTGGCGCCTGCCGAGTACGCCGAATCGGTGCGTCGCGCTGCATTGTTCCTGGAAGGCAAGAGCGACGAACTGACCCGCGAGCTGGGCGAGCAGATGCAGGCCGCCAGCGAGGCACTGGAATTCGAGCAGGCCGCGCGCCTGCGTGACCTGATTTCCTCGCTGCGCAGCATGCAGACCCGCCAGTACGTGGATGGCCGTGCTGCCGACCTGGACGTGCTGGCGGTGGCCATGCAGGGCTCGCAGGCCTGCGTGCTGCTGCTGGCCTTCCGTGATGGCCGCAATCTCGGCACCCGCCCGTTCTTCCCGCGCACCAATGGCGAGGAGAGCCCGGAGGAAGTGCTGGCCGCGTTCGTCTCGCAGTACTACATCGAATTCGAGCCACCGCGCGAGATCCTGCTGGACCGCGAGATTCCCGACGCCGACCTGCTGGTCGCCGCGCTGTCGGCCTCGGCCGAGCGCAAGGTGCAGCTGAAGTGGAACGTGCGCGGCGAGCGTGCCGGGTACGTGGAGCTGGCCAGCCGCAACGCGCAGCTGACCCTGGCCACCGAACTCAACAGCCGCAACGCGCAGCACGCGCGCAGCGATGCACTGCGCGACATGCTGGGTCTTGCCGAGCCGGTCAAGCGTGTCGAATGTTTCGACATCAGCCACACCCTGGGCGAGGCCACCGTAGCCTCGTGCGTGGTGTTCGACGCCGCCGGTCCGGTGCGCGCGCAGTACCGCCGCTTCAACATCAGCGGCATCGAGCCGGGCGATGACTACGCCGCCATGCGCCAGGCCATCGATCGCCGCTTCCGCCGTGCGGTGGAAGAGCAGGGCGTGCTGCCGGACGTGCTGCTGATCGACGGTGGCGCCGGCCAGCTGGCGCAGGCCCAGGCCGCACTGGCCGACCTGGGCGTGGAAGGCGTGCTGCTGGTGGGCGTGGCCAAGGGCGTGGAGCGCCGCGCCGGCCACGAAGCGCTGGTGATGCCCGATGGCCGCGAGCTGCGCCCGGGCGCGGCCAACCCGGCGTTGCAGTTCATCCAGCAGGTGCGCGATGAGGCGCACCGCTTCGCCATCACCGGCCATCGTGGCCGCCGCCAGAAGGCGCGGATGACCAGCAAGCTGGAGGACATTCCCGGTATCGGGCCGCGCCGCCGCGCCAGCCTGCTCAAGCATTTCGGCGGCCTGGTGGGCCTGAAAGCCGCTGGCGAAGCTGAAATCGCCAAGGTGGAAGGCATCAATGACGCCCTCGCGGCACGTATCTACGCTAACCTGCACGGGTTGGCCACGCCTGATGCGGCCGAGTAGAGAGAGAAGCACGCAAGCATGAAGTTGACCCTGCCCACCTGGCTGACGTTGTTGCGGATCGTGATGATCCCGGTGCTGGTGCTGGTGTTCTACCTGCCCTACACCTGGACCAACTTCGCTTCGGCGGCGATCTTCGGCCTGGCCGCGATCACCGACTGGCTCGATGGCTGGATCGCACGCCGTTACCAGCTGGAGTCGGCCTTCGGCGCCTTCCTCGACCCGGTCGCGGACAAGCTGATGGTGGCAGTGGCACTGTTCCTGATCGTGCAGGGCCATCCGACGCCGTGGATGGCGTTCTGGGCGGCGGTCATCGTCGGCCGCGAGATCGCGGTGTCGGCGCTGCGCGAATGGATGGCCGAGCTGGGCCAGCGCGCGAAGGTGCGCGTGGCGATGATCGGCAAGGTCAAGACCACCGCGCAGATGGTCGCGCTGCTGTGCCTGCTGTACTCGGTGGCCCCGAACGTGCCGGTGGAAGACATCTGGATGGGCTGGCCGGTGTTCCATATCGGCGACTGGACCCTGGCCATTGCCGCGGTGCTGACCCTGTGGTCGGGCCTGCAGTACCTGCACGCCGCCTGGCCGAGCCTGCGCGATGACGAGCGCGCTGCGCGCGAGCGTGCGCGGCAGAAGAAGCTGGGTAACTGAGCCCGGGGTCGGATCCCTTTCCGCAGGAAAGGGCTCTGCCCCCACGGTTGCTGCCATCCACGCATGGCGTGGATCTATTGGAAATGCCGCATCCACGGAGGGGGCGGATCCATCAGTTTGCGGAGACGCTGTAGTAGATCCACGCCATGCGTGGATAGGCAGTGCAAGACGCCTCGCAGACCCTGAAAAAAGCGCTTGACGCCATCCTTGGAATAGGTAGAATTTCGCCTCCCAAGCGGGAATAGCTCAGTTGGTAGAGCGCAACCTTGCCAAGGTTGAGGTCGCGAGTTCGAGTCTCGTTTCCCGCTCCAGATTCAAGAGAAACGCTCCCGCAAGGGAGCGTTTTTCGTTTGCGTGTTCCACGCTTCATCCTCACTTCACCGCCACTCCTTCGCCTCACCACGCGGCAGTTCGAAGCTGCATCTCCGCTCCCCACGGCGATGTCGCAATGTCCCAAACTCCTTCCGCCTACGACCACGACGTGGTCATCGTCGGCGCCAGCTTCGCCGGTGCCGCCTGCGCACTGGCTGCCGCCCAGTACGGTCTGCGCGTCTGCGTGCTTGAACGCAAGGCCGACCCCGGCGAGCGCCTGCACACCACCGGCATCGTGGTGAAAGAAGCGATGGAGCAGACCTGGTTGGGGCGCATGCCCGAGCATCTGGTGCAGCGCGTCGCCAACGTGCGCCTGTATGCGCCGAACCTGCGCAACGTGTTGCTGGCCGCGCCGGGCTATTACTTCCTCACCACCGATACGCCGAACGTGATGCGTTGGCTGGCCAGCGAACTGCGCGCGAACGGTGTCGACCTGCGCCTGCAGCAGTCCTTCACCGACGCTCGTCGCTGTGGTGACGGCTGGCAGGTGGAAGGGGCAGGGCGCTGCGCCTATCTGGTCGGCGCCGACGGCGCACGCTCACGCGTGGCCCAGCGCACCGGCCTTGGCCAGGTGCGCGACACCCTCTACGGCGTCGAGCGCGAGTTCGCCGGCCTGCAGGTGCCGCAGGGCGACGCGCTGCATTGCTTCGTCAGCAAGCACTACGCACCGGGCTACATCGGCTGGGTCGCGCAGAATCCGACCGGGCTGCAGGTGGGATTGGCGCTGCGTCATGACCCGCAACAGGTGCGGCCGCCGGATATCGATGGCTTCCTCGACCACGTGCGCGATGTGGTCGGCATTCCGCCTTCGGCGCGTCCCTCGGCCATCCGCGCCGGCTTGGTCCCGTGCGGCCGGCCGGATGGGCCGTTCACCGGCCAACGCGTGATCCTGACCGGCGACGCGGCAGGCATCATCTCGCCGCTGTCCGCCGGGGGCATCCACTCCTCGTGGCGGCACGGCTGGGCGGTCGGCGAGGCGATTGCCCGCCATCTGCGTGGGCAAGGGCCGGAAGCGGAACGGGTGGCGCGGTGGGTGGCGCCGGCATTCCATGGCAAGCGCCTGCTGCGCTGGGCGATGGACCATCTGCAGGCCGACTGGCCGCTCAATGCACTGCTGCATACGGCGGCCACGCGGCGCATCGCCGAGCAGGTCTACTTCCACCGCCGTGGCCTGCGGACCTGAGGTGTCAGTCCTGGGGGCCTGAACGCCTCCCCACAATGCAGGCGAAAATTCCTGTTGACGCCGTGCAGCAATATCGACACAATAGCGCTCCTTCGACGCAGGTCGAACGAAATCTGCGGGAATAGCTCAGTTGGTAGAGCGCAACCTTGCCAAGGTTGAGGTCGCGAGTTCGAGTCTCGTTTCCCGCTCCAGATTCAAGAAAAACGCTCCCGCAAGGGGGCGTTTTTCGTTTGTCATGACGTTGGCGGCACGGGGCGCTACATTCGCGCCATGGCATCGTCATGGCGGGCGTGATATCGACGGCCTGGCGGGACGATTCCAGCGTCAGTGTCGCAATCGGAATGGCGGGGCGTATCGGTCGTGGGGATGACCGCAGGCGCGGGGCTCGGGGAAGTTGGCAAGAAGACGCAATGGCCCGGATGTCGCACCAGCGTTCCGTGCGTCGCATGCAGTGAAAGGCTGGCGAAAGGCCAACGCCATCGTTGCCTGAACCGCACGCGTGCTGTGACCTTTTTCGGACCATTTCTCCATGTTCGCTCCACAATCGCACGGTAGCCTTCATGCTCCTTCTACACGTTGGCGGGCTGGTGGTCAGGCGTATCACTTCAGTGGCAGTGCCCAGGACAGGGCGCGGACTCTCCCTGCAGGCAGTGCTGCGCCCCGGTGCGTTGTTGGCAACCCTGGCCCTGGCCGGCTGCATGTCGGTGCCCGTCCCGGACCTGCCTGATCGCACACCCAGCGCCTGGACCCAGGTACCGCAGGGCCAGGGCGTGGCGGTGGACGCCAGGCAGTGGTGGAAGGTGCTGTCCGACCCGGCGCTGGACGGCCTGGTCGACCAGGCCATCGCAGGCAATGTCGACCTGCAGCAGGCCACGTTGCGCCTGCAGGCCGTTCGGATCGTCGCTGGCACGTCCGACTCGCGTTTCCTGCCGGAAATCTCCGCCAGCGCCAAGCAGGTGCAGGACGCCGCCGCTGTCGATACCTACTTCCATGCCGGCATTGAAGCGATCTGGGACCTGGGCCTGTTCGGCGCCGCCGAGAGCGCGCAGTTGAGCGCGCAGGCCTCGGCCGGCAATGCCGAGGCGCTGCGCAATGCCGCGCAGGTCGCGGTGATCGCCGACGTGGTGCGTAGCTATCTTGACCTCACCGTGGCACAGGCCCAGCAGGACCTGCTGGCCCGGCAGCAGACTGTGGACGACCGCGGTGAACAACTGGCCCTGGTCCGCCAGCGCCTGCGCCTGGATGAACCCGGCGAGCTGGACCGCCTGCGTGCGCGCCAGGCGACGACCCGCGCAGCCACGGCGCAGGCCCGCGAAAATGCTGACAACGCGGCCCGCGCGCTGGCATTGCTGCTGGGCCGCGAGCGTCCGGATCCGGCCTGGCACGCCTACCGCACCCCGCCGACGCTGGGTGCGTTCACGCTGCAGCAGGTCCCGGCTGACCTGCTGCGACATCGACCGCAGATCCTGCTGGCCGAATCGGAAGTGATGCAGGCCGCCGCCAGCAAGGGCGCGGCGCGCGCTGCGATGTATCCGCGGATCAGCCTGGGTGGCTCGATCCTGTACGCCTACAACCTCACCCAGAACGCCCGTTCCAATTCCGACTCCAGCCCGTCGATCGGCCCGTACATCGATATTCCGCTGTGGGACTGGGGGCAGCGCCGAGCGCGCTTCCATGCCGATGAGAAGCAACTGGATGCCGCCTTGCTGGGCTACCGCAAGGCGGTGCTGGAAGGCGTGAGCGAGGTGGAGGGCGCGTTGGGCAGCCTGGCGCGCCAGGACAGCAGCATCCAGTCGCTGCGTGCGGCCAATGATGTTGCCAGCCAGCAGGTCAAGCGCCAGGCGCGGCAGGTGCAGCTGGGCCTGTCCAGCGAGTTCGAGGGTCTGGACACGCAGCGTGCCGCACTGGCCTCGCAGGCCGATCTCATCGGTGCACAGGGCGCACGCGTGCTGGCGTTCGCCTCGCTGTACCGCGCCCTCGGGGGCGCGCCGCTGCCGGCCGAGGCTGAGGGCGAACAGCAATGATCGCGCTGGCCCGCAAGACCCTGGCCTACGAGTGGCGCCGGTTCCTGCCGGTGGTGCTGGCGATGTGCTTCGCCGGCGTGCTGTTGATCGTGCAGGCCGCACTGGTGCTGGGCATCTTCGGCACCGCCGCGATCTACGTGAAGGCGTCCTCGGCCGATATCTGGGCCGGTTTCCCCGGCACCCAGAGCGTCAACTACGGGCATGCGATCAGCGCGGATGTCGAAAGCCACCTGCGCATGGACCCGGATGTCACCCGCGTCGAACCTTACGAATGGGTCGATGGTGAGTGGCGGTCCGGCGCGCAGGGCACCGGCAACGTGTCGGTGTACCTGTCCGGCATCTCCACCCAGGACGACGCAATGATGTTCGCGCGCATCCTGCCTGCCGACCTGCGCGCGCAGTTGCGCGAGCCGGGTGCGGTGATCGTCGACAGTGCCGATCTGGATACGCTCGGCGTGGACCTGCAGAACAACCGTGCCTGGATCAATGGCAAGGCCGTGCGCGTGGTTGCCGCGCAGCCGGGCCTGCGTGGCCTTGGTGGTGTCAACGTACTGGCTTCGCTGGATACCGCGCGCGCCATCGCCGGTACCGACCCACATGAGGGCAGTACCTACTTCGTGGCGGGCCTGCGCTCGCCGGACCTGGCCGACCGCGTGCGCGATCGCCTGGCCGCGTCAATGGGCCAGGCTACGCCGGTCGAGTTCTGGACCGCGCCGGAGTTCGCCAGCCGCTCGCAGCAGTACTGGCTGTTCGACACCGGTGCCGGCATCGCGGTGTTGTTCATGGCCGTCATCGTCTGCTTCGTCGGCGCGGTGATCACCAACCAGTCGTTCGCGTCGGTGGTGGCTGGCTCAGTGCGCGAGTACGCCACGCTCAATGCACTCGGTGCAGGCCGCTATGCGCTGGCACGGGTGGTGTTCGAGCAGGCGTTGCTGATCGGTGGCGTGGGCATGTTGCTGGCGGCGGCCTTCAGCACCGTGGTGCTGTTGATCGCGCAGACCCAGCGCGTTCCGGTGCAGCTGACACCGATGGTGATCCTCGGCTGCGTCGCGCTGGTTGCGGTGATGGCCATGCTCTCCAGCATCATGGCGGTGCGCAGTGTCGTCCGCTCCGATCCATCGTTGCTGCTGCGTTGAGGACCGGCCGATGACTTCCACACGCGCCGTCGCCCCGACCCTGCGGGCCGATGCACTTGAAAAGGGCTTCATGTCCGGCGACGTGCAGGTGCCGGTGCTGCGCGGCCTGTCGCTGGACATCTATCCTGGCGAGCTGACCCTGGTATCGGGCCCGTCGGGTTGCGGGAAGAGCACGCTGTTGTCGCTGCTGTCCGGCCTGTCCGCGCCCGATGGTGGCCGCGTGCACGCACTTGGCCAGGATGTGGGGCACATGACCCGAAGCGAGGTGGAGCGCTTCCGCCTGCACCATGTCGGTTTCGTGTTCCAGGGCTTCAATCTGTTCCCGGCACTGACTGCGCTGGAGCAGGTGCAGCTGCCGCTGGGCTACCGCGGCATGCGCAATCGCGAAAGCGAACCGCTGGCGCGCAAGGCGCTGGAAGAAGTGGGCCTCAGCCACCGCAGCCACATGCGCCCGGCGCAGCTGTCCGGCGGCGAGAAGCAGCGTGTGGCCGTTGCCCGCGCCTTCGCCAAGTCGCCGACGCTGATCTTCGCAGACGAACCCACCAGCGCGCTGGACGCCGAGAACGGCCAGCGCGTGATCGACATCCTGCATCGCTACGCACGTGCGCATGGCGCCACCGTGCTGTGCGTGAGCCACGATCCGCGCCTGATCCGGCATGCCGATCGGGTGATCGCCATGGAAGACGGCATGGTCCGTGATGACCGCCGCCAGAACGAAACTGTAGAGTCCGCCCCATGACCAAGACGTCGCACCTGCTTCCCCTCAGCCTGGCCCTGTCCGCGGCACTGCTGCTCGGCGCCTGTTCCAGGGACGCGCCTGCGCCTGCACAGTCGCCTTCGGGCAAGGCCGGTGCAACCGCCGTCGGCAAGGTCGCGGTGGCGCGCGGCATCATCGACGTCGAGGGTGGCCTGATCGCGCTGGCACCGCCGGTGGATGGCTCGATCACCGCCGCACCGGTGAAGGAAGGCGCCACGGTGAAGAAGGGGCAGCTGCTGCTGTCGCTGGATGGTGCCTTGCTGCAGCAGGAGGTGGCGATGGCCAGCGCCGATCTCGCCTTGGCCAATGACCGCCTGAAGGGCAGTCAGGCGCAGCTGCGCGAACTGGAGCGCAACGCTACTCGCCTGTCCACGGGGGCCAGCGAAGGCGTGTCGTCCAATCAGCAGGCCGATGCGGCCAAGCAGCAGCTGGCGGGTGTGCGCGCCGATGTCGACGTGGCCAGTGCGCAGGTCGACCTGGCCCAGCACAAGCTGGAACACGCCAGGCTGAAACTGCAGCAGATGTCGCTGAGCGCGCCGGAAGCCGGCACCGTGGTCGGCCAGGTGCCTGGCCTCGGAGCTTTCGTGCAGGCGGGCAAGCCGGCGATCTCGCTGCTGCCGGCGCGCCCGCTACAGGTACGTGCCGAACTCAGCGCGGCCTACGCCGATGCCGTGCAGGTCGGCATGAAGGCTACCGTCGTGCCGGATAGCGATGGCGCCGAAAACACCAGGACACTGCCGTCTGCACGCGTGGTGCGCATCAGCCCGGTATTCGCGCAGGCACGCCTGCCTGAAGACGCAGGGCGTGGCGTGGCCAAGGTGGTGCAGTGTGTACTGGAGTTCGATGGCGAGGCCAAGGCGCGCTTCGGCCAGCATGTGCGGGTGGAATTCCGGAAGTAAGCCTAGTGCTGCGGCGGGGGCGCATCCGCGCGCCCTCGACGCCTGAGCACCCGCCATGCGCTCACCGCCGACACCATGCACAGTGCCAGCAGCAGTCCCACGTCCAGCAGCAACAACCACAGCAGATGCATGCCGTGTACAGGTGGCTGGTGCATGGCTGACAGCATCCACGGCACCGACCATGCCAGCAGCAGGGCGAAGGCGATCAGCAGGCGCAGCCACAGTCGCTTCAGTTTCCACGGTCGCACAATCAGGGCCGCCACGACCAGTTCAACCGTGCCCAGCAACGCGAACACGATGACGGTGCTGGTCGGGTAGGGCAGCTCGGCACCTTCCAGGCGATGCAGCAGCCAGTAGTCCGGGGTGAAGCCGGCATTGACCAGTGCGGCGATCAGCGCCAGCCAGGTCAACGCAACCAGCAACCAGAACAGGCGGACGTAGCGTCTAGGCATCGGCGGTGTCCGTGGCGGCAGGCAGACGCTTGCGTGATGCATACCACGCGGAAATAGCGATCGCGGCCAGTGCCAGCAGGCCGGGCCCGAGGGTGAAGTACAGCAGGCGCAGCGGATGGTTGTGCATCAGTGTCCAACTCGCGAACGCCAGGGGAATCGCCAGCACCAGCAGCTTGGCAAACAGTGGCCGCAGCACCGCGATCAGCGGCTGGGCGCCAATGAACATCCAGAACAGATGGAACTGGGCGATGCCCAGGCCGATGTCACGATGTGAAGCAAAGCCGAAATGGTCGCGATACCAGTTCATTCCCATCGGCATCAGCGCCCAGTACAGCAGGGCCACCAGCAGATGCAGCAGCAGGGCGATCAACAGAGGCGTGCCGCGAAGGAGCATGGGCGAACGGGGCCGGGCGGGGCAGCGTACCCCAGTGCGGACGCGCGTGACCGCATGATGTGAAGACTGTTGACGGCGTGAAGGAATTTGGACACAATAGCGCTCCTTCGACGCAGGTCGAACGGAATCTGCGGGAATAGCTCAGTTGGTAGAGCGCAACCTTGCCAAGGTTGAGGTCGCGAGTTCGAGTCTCGTTTCCCGCTCCAGATTCTACAGGGCCCCGGTAGGGGCCTTGTTTTTCTCCCGCCACGGCAAGGTGGGGCACGTTGGGCGACAAGGCTTTGCGCGCAGTCAGAAAGGTGAAATCGCTGGTGTGTGTCCCGGATTTCCGGTACCATGTCAGCTTACGCGGGAATAGCTCAGTTGGTAGAGCGCAACCTTGCCAAGGTTGAGGTCGCGAGTTCGAGTCTCGTTTCCCGCTCCAATTTATGATCTACAGACTTCCACTGACGTCTGTAAGTCATTGAAAAGAGGAGCTTCGGCTCCTTTTTTCATTCCAGCGAAAGCCACGAAAGTCCACTGACAGCCACCATTTTTGAGGCCAAAAACAAGGCCAAAGAATGCGGGTCGTGCCGGTTCCGGGTTGTTGCTGGGGTTGGATCGGGATGACAAGCAGCATCGGGCCTAAGTCCAAGACTTAGGAGCTTGATGATGACACTCTCTGATCTGACCGTGCGGCAAGCCAAGGCCGCCGAGAAAACCTACAGCATCCCCGACACCAATGGCCTCGGCCTGGTGGTCGCCCGCACCGGCGGCAAGTCGTGGCATTTGCGCTATTACTGGCTCGGCAAGCAAAAGCGCATCTCCCTGGGGAACTACCCCGAGATCGGTTTGCGCGAAGCGCGCACCTTGCGCGACGAAGCCCGGGCGCTTCTGGCAAAGGGCGTCAACCCCCATACCGATCGGAAACAGAAGCGACACGCGGTCAAGCTTGCGGCCGACTACACCTTCAAGGCCGTCTTCGATGCGTGGGTCGAGCATCGCCGCAAGGAAATCAAGGAGGGCAGGAACAGCACGCTGTCGCAAATCCTGCGGATCTTCAACAAGGACGTGCTGCCTAGCCTCAAGCAGATGTCGATCTACGACATTCGCCGGCCCCAACTCCTGGGCGTCCTGGCGAGGATCGAGGAGCGCAAGGCGTTCACCACTGCCGAGAAGGTCCGCACCTGGCTGGGGCAGTTGTTCCGCTATGCCCTCGTCATCGTGGAGGGGCTGGAAGCCAATCCGGCCTCCGACCTGGACGTGGTGGCCGAGCCCAAGCCCCCGGTGAACCACAACCCCTACCTGCATCTTCCGGAGCTTCCCGAGTTCCTGCACAAGCTCAGGCTCTACAACCCTCGTGGTTGGCAGACCCAACTCGGCATCCGGCTGCTGTTCCTGACCGGCGTGCGTACCGGCGAGCTGCGGCTGGCGACCCCGGACCAGTTCGATCTCGACCGTGGCCTGTGGATCATCCCGCCGCAGATCGTCAAGCAACTCCAAGACGAGATGCGCAAGGCCGGCAAGCGCCCGCAGGACGTTCCGCCCTACATCGTGCCGTTGTCCGTGCAGGCCATCGAGATCGTGCGCTACCTGTTGGGTGTGATGAGGCCGGCCCAGGTCCATCTGCTCACGCACCGCAGCGAACTCAAGAAGCGCATCAGCGAGAACACCCTCAACGCGGCCTTGAAACGAATGGGCTACGAGGATCAACTGACCGGTCACGGCATCCGCGGAACCATCTCGACGGCGCTCAACGAGATCGGCTATCCCAAGATTTGGGTGGACGCGCAGCTTTCGCACTCGGACCCGAACAAGGTGAGTTCGGCCTACAACCACGCCAAGTATGTTGAGCCGCGCCGCCGGATGATGCAGGACTGGGCGGATCGTCTCGATCTGCTCGAACAGGGCCAAGTGGAAGCGGCCAGCGCGCACCTCACGATCCATATCGAGGGCGTGCCGGCCATGGCAGAGGAGGACAAGCCCAACACCATCGTCGCTGCTGCTTCTGCGGCATCCGTTCCGCCTGTGGTGGCCGAACCCATCGTCGTGACGCCAAACGACGGGGGAATCACATTCCAGCGACTGTCGCAGGTACCACCGCCCCCGACGCATGCGCCAGAGCCGGAGGTGTCTGTCATCCAGCGCGAGCGCGAGGAAATGCTGGTCATCTACGAATCGCCGAGCAGTCTGCCGGTCCCGCTGTTCGGCAAGTTGGCCGGGAAGTCCAAGGACCAGATCAACCGCGAGCTGAAGGCGGGCAAGCTGCTGTCCATCAGCTTGGGCAACCGCGGGCAACGCGTGCCCGACTGGCAGCTGGTACCCCTCAAGCACAAGCTGGCACAGGTGCTCATGAACCAGTGCCCGCATGCGGATCCGTGGGACCTGTACCGGATGCTGACCCGCCCACATCCGGACCTGGGTGATCGCGCAGCCATCGACATCGTGACACCAGGAAATTTGGGCATGGTCGTGCGGGTCATCGCGGGCACCCAGCAGCAGCCAAACAGGCCCGGACCTGACTCGTCTGTGCAAGGTATTCCAGAGGAGACTCGCCAGCGCATTCAACGGTTGCTAAATGATGCGGCAATGCTCGAAAGTGCCTGACGCTGTTGGCAGCGGGGGAGCCGCTGAGGTGGCCGGCGCGCCATTGGGCGACGCCCCATCCAACGGCAATACCGGCAGCAACCAGCGTCAAGCCGGCAAGGATGTTTCTCGAAGAGGTATTCATGGCGAGGGTCTCCACTCAGTCCGCGATCAGGCTGTTCAGTCGGGCGACGAGGCTGTCGCGCTGCGCTCCAAGGTCGATCAGACGCATGCGCGTCTCCAGCACCTGGGCGCGTGCACTGAGCACAGCGCTCAGGTCCCCCTTGGCGGATCGGTAGTTGCTCAATGCAAGCGCCGCTCGGTTCCGTACCAGTTGCAAGCCGGCGGTCTGCAGGCGGTCGATCTGGCTGTTCAACGCTTGGAGTTCGGCGGCGCTGTCGTCCAGCTCCTGCAAATGCCGCCGCGCCACGTCTTCGCGTTCGGCGTCCAGACGTTCCAACTCGTGCCGTTTTGCCTCGATCATGGGCACTTGGCGTCGATCCTTCTGCCAAGGCAGATCGAATGTCACCTGAAATGACACCATGTCGCCCCATCGGCGATCACGCCGGCTATAGGCTATCTCCCAGGCCCAATCGCCGCGGGTCTCTGATTGGGCTTCGCGGGACTCGGCCCGGGCCATGCTTTGCATCGCCGGATAGAGTTCAAGCTCCGCGTGATTCGCCAGTTCTGTGCGCAGTTGCGCGACGGGGCGAGTGAGCGGGCCTGGATCGCCTTGCAGTGCTTCGTCGGCCCTGGAGCCCACCCAGCGCCGCAACGCGGCCCTGGCCTTGGCCCGGTCCCGCTGTAGATCGTCACGGCGGTCCGTGAGTGTCAGCGCCTCCTGTTCCGCGACCAACAGATCGCCAGCCTGGGCGGTGCCGCCGGCGACGCGAGCGGGGAGACTGTCTTGCAGGCGCTGGTTCTCCGCGAGCAGTTCCGTCAGCAGTATCTCCCGTTGCTCCACCGCCTGCGCGGCGATCCACGCCAGGCTGAGTTCCTGGCGGATCTGCAATCGCTGCAAAACCAGCGCCGCGCGTTCTCGATCCACACGCGCCTGCGCGCTGGCGACCTGGGCGTCGCGCTTGGCCCTGTTGGGCACTTCCTGCATGAGCGCCAAGCGCTGCATCGTCATGGATTCGCGCGTCATGCTCCAGCGATCCATGCCGCTGATGGGGTAGTTTTCGATGCCGAGCGAGAGCTTGGGGTCGGGCAGCGAGCCTGCTGCCTTCTGCACGGATTCGGCGACGTTAACCTGCAACTGCTGCGCGCTTATGCGTGGGCTCTGCTGCTCCGCGATAAGGCGTGCCTCAGCAAAATCGAGGGCGTAGGCTACAGGCGAGACAAGCGCACTGCCCGCCAACGCGATGCTGATAGCTTTCAGACGATGCACTCGCATCGAGGCCGGCGTTGTGCCTCGGCCGTACGCCGACGGGCGCCCCTCGGGGGCGCCAAAAAAGGGAGTAAACATGGTTGTCCTCGGAATTGGTATTCACGAAATCACGTGGTCTGCCGCATCGGTGCGCGGCGAGCACGGACACATAAATCAATTCCGCAGGACTTGGAACGTGAGGTAGATCGGCGGAAAGCCCGCGCGGGGATTGGGAGGAATGTAGGTAACGTGCCGCCTGAGAACGTGTTCAAAGTCTCGCCCTCTTGATGTGAGAAGCTCGCTGGGTGAGAAAAGGCTACCCCAGCGACATCAAGCGCGAGCAGTTCGAGGTGATCCGGCCATTGCTGGAGAGTGCGCGCAGAAAGACTGCCCCACGCAAAGTGGAGCTGTACGAGGTGTTCTGCGCCGTGCTGTACCTGCTGCGCACGGGCTGTCAGTGGCGGGCACTGCCCAGCGACTTTCCCAAATGGCGCACCGTGCACTCGTACTTTGCCATCTGGAGCGAGCCACGCGAGGGTGGCAGCCTGCTGGAGCAGGCATTAAAAAAATCAGGTTGGCGCGGCCCGCGAGAAACTGGGGCGCAACGCCTGCAGCACGCTCTTGATCGTGGACGCGCAGAGCGTGAAGAACACGGACACGGCGGGCTTGAAGGGCTATGACGCAGGCAAGAAGGTCTCGGGCATCAAGCGCCACATCGCGGTGGACACCCAGGGATTGCCGCATGCGATAGCGGTGACCACGGCCGAGGTGACGGACCGCAAAGGCGCACTGCAGGCGCTACAGCGCTGCAAGCCCCGGTTGAGCCGGCTACAAAGCCTGCTGTGCGATGCAGGCTACATCGGTCGGCCGTTCGCGCAAGGCGTGCAGCAGATTCTGGGAGGGCATGTGACGGTGCAGATCGCCAAGAGAAGCGAGCTTCACACTTTCAAAGTGATGCCCAAGCGCTGGGTCGTGGAACGCAGCTTTGCCTGGCTGGACAAGAACAGGAGGCTGTGGAAGAACTGCGAGCGATGGCTCAACACCAGCCTGCAGTTCGTCCACTTGGCATTCTTGGTGCTCTTGCTCAAAAGACTTTGAACACGCTCTGAGGGCTACCCGGTCGAGAACCAACCCGGGCAGCGAGTTGGCGAGCCACATCACGTGCGCCGCGAGAAACTGAATGTCCAGCCCCTGCCATGAAAGCGCCGACTCCCGATCGCCACTGCAATGAGCGTGGCACAACTGTGGCGCTTCGCTGTCCATGGAATCAGGCATGCCGGTGCAATCCGACATTGGCAACTTGTCAGCCTGCTGCATCGAGATCGTGGCACGCATTTGCGTGGTTTCCACAGATGCCCTCGGGTCTGGCTTGGGACAGACGTACATCGCCATCGCAACCTGCGAGAAAAGCAAGGTTACGACTAGGCCGCTGGTAATCCAGCGGCTCCATCTTGCGAGAAGGCGCCTTAAGCCGATCATGCGGACATACTATTGGAAGTTGTAGGGAGTTGAATTGATCAAGGTCAGTTTCCAGGATGAATTGATGCGTCTGGACGGCGCCTTGGCCCGAACCGGCACCCGCTGCAAATCCACCGGCAAGGGCGGGCACCGCACGTGGTTGTCATGCTTTACGCGCCTCGGCAACTCGCAAGGCTCTAAGCTCAAATCGATCAGCTACAAGATTCGTCTGTCCCGAGAGTCGCTGCAGGTGCGTAATGACCTCGTAGGGGCCATCGGCTATTGGGCGCGTGCAGATTCCGCACTGGCTAGCGGTTTCGATGCGTGATCGCGAGGAAATCCCTACGCCATATCCAGCTGCGACCCAGAGCAATAACATCTCAAAAGAACTGACATGCTGGACATTCGGCCTTTCCGTTGATGACATGGAGGACAGGTACTGGTCCAGCGAAGGAGAATATTCGGCCTTCCATCGAAACACGGAGTGCTCCTTAAGTTCGTCTATTCTGATTGACTGCTGCCGGAGCAGTGGGTATCGCAGCGGCGTGGCAAGAGCTGTCGCCTCGAACCAAATAGAAAGACTCTTCAGCGAAGAATCGCTCACCTGCTTCAGAGAAAGGCCGACGTCGAAGCGCCGTTTGTAGAGGCCCGTAATGAGATCGCTCGCCGTAACCTCATTAAATTCCATAGAAACTTCGGGCTCCTCCGCGCGCTGCAGGGCAAGCAATGCAGCTAGGTACGAAGAGGCCACACCAGGCGCTATGGCGAGCCTGAGCTGTGGGCGTGGGCTGGTGGCGTCGTGCATGAGAGGCCCCAAGAAGCGATAAGACAAGGATGGAAAGTCTTCATGATAGCTAGTTTGAGTTAAACTTAACGTGGTTAAATTGTTTGGACTGTTCGACGCTTCCAAGGATGGAGAAGCGAACTGTCCGACGAGGCCGTCCCCCAGGAACTACCACTTTCGACGCCGAGCCAGCGTTGGCATTCGGAGCGGCCGTTCGTGTCGCCCGCCTGACGCAAGGTGTTGCTCAGGAAGAACTGGCTGCGAAAGCAGGGATCGAGCGATCGCACATGGGCAAAATAGAGCGTGGGGAGCACATGCCCACTCTCGCTCTGATCTTAAGAATCGCCGCCGGACTCAAGCTCAGTGCTGCGGAACTCGTCAGCGCAGCCGAACGCAATCTTCGTGCCGCGGCGCACGATTCAGATAGGCATTGACGCTTTAGTCATCCGGAGGTCCTCGCAGACGTTCGATGAAGCGATCCAGCGAAACCGATGAGTTGCTGCTTTCTGGCCGAAGCAGATAGGTTGTGATTACCGCCGTGTCCTGCGCCAGAGGGCGAATCACCACGTCCGGCCTCTGGCTGATGGGAATCTTGGTCGCCGTCATGAAACCAATCCCATAGCCTGCGCCGACGAGCGTTAGCATCATGTCCAGCGACGACACTTCTTCGACAACGTTGAGTCTGTGTTCCAGAACCTGTAGCAGCCGATTTAGTTCTCGGCAGTAGCCTTCGCAGGCCAGTTTGTCGCACAGAACCAGTGGGTGACCCTGAAGTTCGTTCAGCGGAACTTGCTTGTGCGCAAGAAGCGAGTGCCGCGCTGGCACGGCGATCACAATCGGGTCTCGCCAGATCGGTTCAGCCACGATGCCTTCGCCAACATCCGCCGCGTGTGCAAATCCGATCGTGAAGTCGCCAGACCGTAGGCCCCGTATCTGCTCGGTCAGCGGTACCTCGGAGAGACGTATCTCGACCTCGGGCTCTTCCGCGCGGCAACGAGCTAGGAACGCCGATAGTCGTGGGTCCATCGCACCATCGGAAATTGCAATGCGCAGGCTGCCCCTCAGGCCCGCGGCAATGGCTCTGGCATTTTCACGCGCTTGCTCCAGGACAGTGAAGAGTCGGCGGGTGTCCTGCAAGAATGCCGCCCCCGCCACGGTCAGCCGTGTGCCCCTGCGGTCGCGGTCAAACAGCGTGACCCCAAGCTCATCTTCCAATTCCTTGATCGCGCGAGACAAGGGGGGGTGCTCTATATGCAGCCTCTCGGCCGCCCGCGTGAAATGCAACTCCTCTGCCAAGACGACAAAGCATCGTAGATGACGCAACTCCATAAATCGGGCTCCTCGCAAGTTCTCATTCGCGCCAGATGTCCCGTGGACGAATCACGGTGGACGGGGAGGCTGGATCCATTTCAGGGAAGTTGATGCGCTTGACATCGCAAAAACTGGCACCTTGAGCGCTCGTGGTTGCTCGTGACGCGTCCCAAGCGCGCGCGCCCAATCGGGGCGCGCGTCTCTGTCACACTGTGCAGAAGCTTTGAAAAGCACCGCACACCCGCGGCGTCATCCGCCGTGCTCTTTTTGTAGCAGCGACCCGAGGCGAGCGACTTCATTGCTGGTGATCGCGATGTTGCGCCCATCCTTCGTCGACACCGAAGCTCCGACATTGAGATAGACGGCGCGCCCGAAGCGGCTTTCCTGTGCCATCTTTCCGTCCTTGAAGATGTACAGCGTTCCCCCGTCAGCCAAGGGAACCATTTCCTTGGCTGCTTGGGCTGCTGCATGACCGGCGAAGGCTGGCACGGAGAGAGCGCTCAACAGGGCGGCAATGACAATTTGCGATTTCATGATCGACTCCTTTGTAAAAACGACGACAACTTGCGCCGCGTCGTTAAATGTAGAAGCAGGCGGTCTACAGAGCGCTTACCCGTGCATTACATTCAATTCATGTGCTGTCATCTGCCGCCCATGAAGGACTAGGTTCCAGTGGGAGACAAGATGCCAAGCCATGCAACGCTCGCCAGAACCAAAACGGCCAAGGTCGCCTCCGTGAACAGACTCTGTCTAAGCTTGATGACTGCCTGTGCGCGATTGCCTGCCTTCAAAGCAGCCTCCAGGCTCGGGCTCAACCGATACCGATTGGCAGCAGCCAACGCCAGCATGCCTGCGAAAAGCAAGAGCTTTACCATCAGCAGCCGGCCATACAGCGTCGAGATGAGCGGATCAAACGATGGTCCGGCGATCAACAGGTAATTGAGAATTCCACTCACGACGAGTGCAGCCACGATCGCTGTACCTATGCGAGCAAAGCCATTCGACGTCCGACTGAGGACCGCTACCGGGTCTTGCGCGACATCCTGCTTGTGGGATGCCAGCATCAAGAACGCCACCAATGCGCCCACCCAAGCGCCCGCTGCCCAGAGGTGCGTGATATCCGACGCAAGATGGATGTAGCCGCGAACGCCGTCGTCCATCGCGCCGTGGCCTGCCCACGCAAGGGTCGCCAGCGCCACGCCGGTGGAGAGCGCCATCACTGCAAATCGCAAGGTAGCGTTCAATTTCAACATTGCGACGAGCACACACACCAACAGCGCGAGGATGCGAATGCACCAGGCGATGCCCATGTGCGTGCCCGTAATGAGCATGTCGAAGACGTGCGTTGACAGCTCCGCGTAGCTCTGGGCACCGGACATGGCCTTGGCCATGACCGTCATGCCCCACATCGACAGGGCAATGCCGATGGCAGCGGATGCGCCAATGAGGACGCGATAGCGGCGCGAGATCGTCGAGGATCGCTCGTCGTTGCCCAAAGCATAGAGACCGAACATGGCGACGCCAAACGCCGCCGCCAGGTCCAGATACAGCGCCAGGCGCAGGACGATGGTCAACCAATCCCCGGCCATGGGCTTACTTCACCTTGAAGGTGACGTTACCCGTGATCGGATGCGTGTCCGAGGAGACGGCACGCCATTCGACGCGATAGTCACCGGGCTGGAGCGCCTGTGCCGGCGTGATGACCATGGTCTTGCCGTCGCCGGCAGCCGCGACGCTGGCGTTGATCTTCATCGGGCCATGGCTCGCCATTCCCGGCATGCCAGTCATGACAAGGCTCGCGGCGGAGAACTGCGGCACCAGCGTCTCGGAGAACTTCAGTTCGATGGTGGCTGGCGCAGAAACCTGCGACTTGTCGGCCGGCGTTGAAGACACCAGCGAAGGATGCGCGAATGCGGCGGTGGCGAACAGACCAGCAGCGATCGGCGCGACGAGCTTGGCGATGAAATGTGAACGGGTCATAGAAGTTTCTACCTGGATGTGTGAGGTGTGGTTTAAGAACGAAATGCCGAGATAAGGCTTGCACCTTTGCAACGGCGTGGAACGAAAGAAACGGTTTGCTGGGCGATAGCAGGCTCCTGTAGTTTCAGAAAGAAAATCCGGTCACAGTCGGCTCGCTCTCAGGCGCAAGGCGTTGCCAACGACCGACGCCGAACTCAGGCTCATCGCCAATGCTGCGATCAGCGGCGACAGCAGCCAGCCCGTGAGGGGATAGAGAACCCCGGCGGCGATGGGGATGCCCAGCGCGTTGTAGAGGAAGGCGAACATGAGGTTCTGCTTCATGTTGCGCACGGTACTCACCGAGAGCGTGCGAGCGACAGCGATGCCACGCAGGTCACCCTTGACCAGCGTGACCTGGGCGCTGTTCATCGCCACGTCGGTTCCCGTTCCCATGGCGATGCCCACGTCTGCCTTCGCCAAGGCCGGCGCGTCGTTGATGCCGTCTCCGGCCATGGCGACGATGCGTCCTTCTTTCTGCAGTCGCTCGATCAACATGAGCTTGTCCGCCGGCTTGACCTCACCATGCACCTCGTCGATGCCTAGGCGTGCACCGACGGCTTTGGCGGTGGTCTGCCCGTCCCCGGTGGCCATGATGACCCGCAGGCCCGCAGCCTTCAACGCGGCCAGGGCCTCGGGGGTGCTGCCCTTGACCGGATCGGACACGGCGAGCAAGCCCGCGAGCTGCCCGTCCACCGCCAGGTACATGACGCTGGCCCCTTCGCCGCGCAGAGCTTCGGCCTGGGGTACGAGCGGTTCCACCGATACGCCAGACTGTTCCATCAGCACTGTGTTGCCCAACGCCAGTTGCCGGTGCTCAACCTTTCCGCGCACGCCGATGCCGGTTCCCGATTCAAAGCTCTGAGGCTTCACGAGTTGGAGGCCCTGGGCACGCGCGGCCTGCACGATGGCGTCGGCCAGGGGGTGTTCACTGCCCTGGTCCAGGCTGGCCGCAAGACGCAGCACCTCATCGTTCGTAAAGCCGGGGGCTGCGACGACCTGATCGAAAGCAGGTCGGCCTTCGGTCAGGGTTCCTGTCTTGTCGATGACGAGGGTATCGACCTTGCGAAGATTCTCGATCGCCGCGGCATCGCGGAACAGCACGCCCTGCGTGGCGCCACGGCCCGTTGCGACCATGATCGACATCGGCGTGGCCAGACCCAGCGCGCACGGGCAGGCGATGATCAGGACGGCCACCGCATTGATCAGTCCATAGACCCAGGTGGGCTGTGGCCCGAAGAATCCCCATACAAGGAGCGTCGTTACCGCAATGGCGACGACGGCCATCACGAAGTAGCCGGCAACGACATCGGCCATGCGTTGCATCGGTGCCTTGGAACGCTGCGCCTGGGCGACCATCTGGACGATCTGCGATAGAACGGTGTCCGAGCCGATCCGCTCCGAACGCATGACCAGCGCGCCGCTGGTGTTGAGTGTGGCCCCGATGACCTTGTCGCCCACGCGCTTGCTGACGGGCAGCGGTTCGCCGGTCAGCATGGATTCGTCAATCGAGCTGCTGCCCTCGTGCACGATGCCATCCACCGGCACCTTCTCGCCGGGTCGGATGCGCAGCAGGTCGCCGACGTGCACATGGCTGAGTGGCACGTCTTCCTCGCTGCCGTCCGCATTGATGCGCCGCGCCGTCTTGGGTGCCAGCCCCAGCAGCGACTTGATGGCTGCCGAAGTCTGGGAGCGGGCCTTGAGTTCCAGCACCTGGCCGAGCAGTGTCAGCGAGATGATGACGGCGGCGGCCTCGAAATACACGCCGACCCGTCCCATGGACATGAAGGAAGCTGGAAACACTTCCGGCGCAACGGTTGCCACAACGCTGTAGATGAATGCCGCACCCGTTCCCAGGCCGATCAGTGTCCACATGTTCGGGCTGCGGTTGACCACGGACAGCCAGCCGCGGGAGAAGAAGGGCCAGCCGGCCCACAGCACGATCGGCAACGACAGCACCAACTCGACCCAGCTCTGTGTAGCCATGTCCATCAGGTGCAGCCGCTCGCCCAGCATCGCCAGCGCCAAGACCACGAGCGTCAGCGGCAAGGTCCACCAGAAGCGACGCGAGAAGTCACGCAACTCCGGGTTGTCGTCATCGAGGTCGGGCAGCAGAGGCTCCAGCGTCATCCCGCACTTGGGGCAGGTTCCCGGATGATCCTGGCGGATCTCCGGGTGCATCGGGCAGGTGTAGATGGTTCCGGGCGCGGTTGGCGATGCCGCCGGGGCCGGTGAAACTGCGGTGCTGGCATGGTGATGCGGTGCATGGCCGCTGCCTGTGCCTATGCCCGCGTCACCGCTGGCATATCGCGCCGGATCGGCGTCGAATTTGGCCTTGCATCCGGTGCTGCAAAACAAGTACGTGTTCCCCAAGTGCGTGGAACGGTGCTCCGACGCCGCCGTGACCGCCATGCCACACACCGGATCTCGCGTCGCGGCATCGGGCTGCGTGTGGCTTGAGGACCCGCCCGCGTCGTCACTTCCAGCATGGCTGGCGTGATGGTGGTGCGTATGCGGGCCGGACGTTGTGGCACCCGCCGCCATGCCTGCGTGCTCATGTCCTGAAGACTTGCTGGGTGAATTCATAGTGACAAGTGCCCTCCGCCGTTAACCTTTGGTGTCTGGTGATCGCAGCAGGCCGCAGGCGCGCAAGGAGACAAGCGCGGCGTCGCGTGCTCGCACGGTGCGAGTGCCTCGACTCATTGCTTCTGCTCCTTGGAGGCTGCGGCACCTTCCTTACCCTGACGCGCGGCATGATCGTGTCCGCCGTGGCCGTGACCACGGTGCATGAACAGGTGCATCAGCGGACAAGCCGCCAGCAGCAGGAAGGGGAGATAGCCGGCAACATGTGCCGTATGCTCCTTGAGCAGGAAATACGCGGCGACAGCGGCGATGATGAGGAACGCCACGCCGTAGCGCGATCGCCAGAACCGGGGGCGATCGCTGGGGGTCTGTGTGTGCTGATGCTGCATGGCATATCTCCACGGAGAAGGGTTGATGGATGGTCAGCGATGCGACTGATAGACCGTGCTGCTACCGTTTTTCCCAATCAGCAGCACGTCGTAGGCGTCCTTGCGTCCACCATAGGCCGGACCATCCATGCCGGGCGAACCGACCGGCATGCCGGGCGCCGCGAGGCCGATGGCCTGCGGGGCTTCGCGCAGCAAGCGTTGAATGTCCGAGGCAGGCACATGACCCTCGATGGCATAGCCGCCGATCTGCGCCGTGTGGCAAGAACCGTACTTCTGCGGGATGCCCAGCCGCGTGCGCGCTGCGGTGTTCCCGGTGTCGAGAACCTGCACATCGAAGCCTGCGCCTTGCAGGTGTGAGACCCAGTCCTTGCAGCATCCGCAGCTCGGGTCCTTCCAGACCTTGGCAATCGGTCGGCTCTGCGCCAGGCTCGGTCCTGCGAGTGCCATCACCAACAAGCCAGCGATCAATGCCTGGCGTCTCGGCACTTTGCCCTGGCTTCTGTCGTAGTGCATGTTCATGGATCGCCTCTCATCAGATGATCAAACCCGCTAGGTTCTAGAACCAGAATCGCACGCCAGCCACCCAGCGCGTCTGCTGCGCACGGCCGCCTTCGGCACGCACATAGTCCGCGGTGCGTCCGAAGCTGCCCGCCCGTTCCACGCCGATATAGGGGGCGAACTGGCGACTGAATTCATAGCGCAGGCGCAAGCCAGCAGACGCTTCGGCCAGGCCCTTGCCGATACCGCGTTCCGGGTCGTCCTTGCCATAAAACTGCAACTCGGCGCGAGGCTCCAGAATCAGTCGCTGGGTCAGCAGCAGCTCGTAGCTGCCTTCGACACGCAGCGCCGTACGTCCACCACTTCCCACGTAGCCCGTCGCCTCCAGCTCGAACCAGTAGGGGGCGAGGCCCTGGATGCCGAAAGCCAACCATTGACGGCTCGGGCCTTCCCCGTTATCCACCCGAACGCCGAGCTGGGTGTCCCAGTACGGTGCGACGGCGTGCCCCCAGAGAAGCTCGGTACGCGATTCTTCGAGCTTTCCTTTGGCGATATCGCCTTCGGCCTTCACGACGGCCTTGTTGTAGGTCGTCCCATACCACGCCTGGAGGTCGTAGGCCGTGGAGTCGTCTCCTTTGCGCGTGAAGCGGCGTTCCAGAGTTTCGCCGCGCAACGAAAAGAACCTGTGTTCGTCGGCCAGCATCAGCCGCGGCACACCGGGTACGGCGTAGTCGCCCGATCCCAATGTCAGGCCATTGGAGTAGCCATGCGGATCGCGGGCGTCAGGAGGCGCCGACCCGCCCTGCATCTGCATGTTGCCGTGATCCATGGCCGGGGCCGCGGTCGAGCCGCTCGCCGACGTCGCGTGACCCGCGTGCGGGTCGGCGGCAGGAGCCACGGTCTGAGTGGATGGCGCGGCCGTTTGAGCGTCGGCCTGGCCGTGCGCTGCATGGTCGTTCTGTGCTTGTGCCTGGGCGGCGACGCTTACCAGGGCCAGAAGCGTCGTGGCCAGTGCGCGAGTGGGGAGTGCTTTGGACATTCTTGGTCTTCCTTGTGCGCTGGGTTCAAGACACCACGACTTCGCGGAACATGCCGGCATCCATGTGGAACATCAGGTGGCAGTGCCACGCCCAGCGGCCGAGCGCGTCGGCTGTCACCAGGAAGCTGATGCGTTGTGCCGGCTGCACCGGCAGGGTGTGGCGGCGCGCAAGGAAGCGACCGTCGGGGCTTTCCAGCTCGCTCCACATGCCGTGCAGGTGCATGGGATGGGTCATCATGGTGTCGTTGTGCAGAATGACCCGCAGCCGCTCGCCGTGTTTGAAGTGCACCGGCGTGGACTTTCCGAACTCCAGCCCGTCCAGGGACCATGCGTAGCGTTCCATGTTGCCCGTGAGGTGCAGTTCGACCTCCCGGCCGGGGCCTCTCTTGTCCAGCGGCCCCGACGGGGTATGCAGATCCGCGAGGGTCAACACGCGCCGACCGTTGTTGCGCAGTCCGATGCCGGGGTCATCGAGGTTGGTGCGCGCCATGTCAACGCGCATGTCCGTGCTGGCACCATACTCGGTGCGAGCGTGGCGAGCAGTAGTGCTGGGCACGGCCAGTCCCCCCGCCGCCGCGGCGTGTTGGCTGTGATCCATCGCCATGCCACCGTGGTTCATGGCGCCGTGATTCATGCCTGCCATCGCCCCATGATCCATCCCGGACATCGAACCCGAGCCCATCCCGGTCATCCCGGTCATGCCCGTCATGCCCGTCATCCCGGTCATCTCCATGGCCTGGCCGGACCCGCCATGGTCCATGCCCCCCATCATGCCGCCCATCATGTCGTTCATGGTCAGCCATTCGACCGGATCGAGGGCAGGCACGGGAGCTTGAAGACCTTCACGCACGGCCAGCGTGGCACGCGCGTAGCCTGTCCGGTCCATCGCCTGGGCGAAGATCGTGTAAGCGTCATCCCGTGGCTGGACGATCACGTCGACGGTTTCGCCAGGACCGAATCGGAACTCATCGACGGTCACCGGCTCCACGTCAACACCATCGACGTGCACCACCGTGAGTTTCAGTCCTGGAATGCGTACGTCGTAGAAGGTGTTGCCCGCACCGTTGACCATGCGCAGCCGCACGCGCTCACCCGGTCGGAACAGCGCCGTCCAATTGCCGGCGGGGGTGACGCCGTTGGCCAGATAGGTCAGCGTGGCGGCAGACAGATCTGCGAGATCCGTCGGATTCATCCGCATCTCGTTCCACATCTTGCGCTTGTCGATCGCAGCGGCCGTGCCTTCGCGCGAGGCGTCCCGGAAGAAGTCGAAGACGGTAGGTTGGTTGTAGTTGTAATAGTCGCTTTGGGACTTGAGCTTGGTGAACACCCGCATCGGGTCTTCGTCGGTCCAATCCGAGAACAGCAGCACGTGGTCACGGTCGGCGTGGATGGTCTCGGCGCCAGCGGGGTCGATGATGATCGCCCCGTACATGCCCGTGAGTTCCTGGAAGCCGGAGTGCGAGTGGTACCAGTAGGAGCCGCTCTGCTGAACCTTGAAGCGGTACGTGAAGGTCTCGCCGGGAGCGATGCCATTGAAGCTGATGCCCGGCACGCCATCCATCTGATACGGCAGGATGATCCCGTGCCAGTGAATGGATGTGGCTTCACGCAGCTTGTTGGTTACACGGATTGTGACGGTGTCACCCTCGCGCCAACGCAATGTCGGTGCCGGCAGCGAGCCGTTGATGGTCGTAGCCACGCCTGGCTTGCCCGTGAAGTTCACGGGCGATTCGGCGATCACCAAGTCGAACTCGGTGCCCTTCAGCACAGGGGCGGCACCGCGCGTCGCGGAGCCTTGCTGGGCAAATGCCTTGAACGCCGGCGTGGACAGCCCAGCGAGAACGCCGCCGGCGGCTAACCCTTGGACGAAACGCCGACGAGAAAGGCCCTGTGTGGGCACGATAAAAAAGGGTGAACGAGGCGGCATGGCCTGAAATCCTCCATAGATGACTCGGAAGTCGTTCTAAACGCCACCCCATCCTGAGCGGCACAGTTCGACGCAATGCAGGTCATGCTATGGGTTGGGCACTTTCCATCGAATGACCCCTGAATTACATTCATGTAATGTTCGTGTCATGTTCGTGGAAGCTGGCAACCAGTAAATTGCTGATTGAAAGTGGATGAATGCGTACATCGTGAGCGGCTATTTTTCCGCGCCGTAGCGATTTCATGGGACATGCGATGAAACTGCTGGTCGTTGAAGACGAGAACAAGACGGCGGATTACGTCCGCCAAGGTCTCATGGAGGCGGGATTCGTCGTGGATCTGGCGCGCAACGGATTGGACGGACACCACCTGGCCATGGGCGAGACATACGATCTGGTGGTCTTGGATGTCATGCTGCCGGATGTCGATGGCTGGCGCATCGTGCGTGCCCTTCGAGATGCCGGTAAACAGGTCCCTGTGCTCTTTCTGACGGCGCGTGGCGGTGTAGACGACCGTGTCAAGGGATTGGAACTGGGAGCGGACGACTACCTCGTCAAGCCATTCGCGTTCTCTGAGTTGCTGGCGCGGGTGCGGACGCTGCTGCGACGCGGAAGCGCTCCGAGCCAGCCTGATCGCATCCAGGTTGCCGATTTGGTGCTGGACTTGGCGCGCCGGCGCGCAACGCGCGCTGGCCAACGCATCAATCTCACCAGCAAGGAGTTCGCGTTGCTTGAGCTCCTGGCCCGTCGCCAGGGGGAGGTCCTTCCACGGTCTCTGATCGCGTCGCAGGTATGGGACATGAATTTCGACAGCGACAGCAACGTCATCGATGTAGCCATCCGCCGTCTACGCGCGAAGATAGACGATGCGTTCAATCCGAAGCTCATCCACACCGTGCGTGGAATGGGATACACGCTCGATGCGCCCGATGATGCCCCTGCGCCATAAGCCGCGGCAAAGCCGTCCAGCGTCGCTTGCATTGAGGGTCACGGCCCTCGTTGGTATCGCCACGACCTTGGTGTTTCTTGTGTTCAATTGGGTCATTCTCCGGTCGTTGGAGCACCACTTTGCTCAACAGGATGCCCACGAACTGGAGGCAGTGACAACCGCTTTGGCTCAGCCCTTGCACCAGCTTGCAAGTGACATCGCAAGCGACGAACTGAAGCAACACTTGGCCAACGCAGTCGCAGGACATCATGGGATGACGTACGGCGTCTACGATGGGGCTGGCAATAGCATCTATGCCACGCCCGGTCCTGACCTGTCTAAACTTGCCAGTAGCAAAAAGTTGGTCAACCGCATCACCGCTGACGATTTGATCGTGTGGCAGGAGGATCAGAGGTCATATCGAGGTGTGGTGCTGCAACTGCCTGCTGACGATTCAGCGGCGCCCGGCTACCGCATCGTCGCTGCCATGGACATCGGCTTTCATCTCGACTTCCTGGCGGAGTTCAAGCGCATGCTCTGGTGGGCAACCGGCTTGGTCATGTGCCTGGCGCTCGGTGTGGCTTGGCTGGCGGTGCAGTGGGGCCACCTGCCGATTCGCAAGGTCAATGAAGAGATTCGGGCGATTCGCTCTTCAAAGCTGGATGTGAGGCTGGATCCTCGGGATGTGCCGATCGAACTGGCGGAACTGGTATTCGCCTTCAACGATATGTTGGCGAGAATCGAGGAAGGCTTCACCCGGCTATCACACTTTTCCGCAGACATCGCGCACGAGTTGCGCACGCCCGTCACCAACCTGGTCACGCAGACTCACGTGGCGCTTGGCCAGCCGCGCAGCAACGAGGAATACAGAGAAATCCTCTATTCAAATTTGGAAGAGTTTGATCGGATGGGACGCATGATTGGTGACATGCTGTTTCTTGCCCAAACGGAAAATGATCCCCGCAACTTGCGTCTGTCTACCATTGATCTGTCCGAATTGGTGCGGAGTCTGTTCGACTATTTCGAGGCGCTGGCAGAAGATAGCGGCATTACGCTTGGTGTTAAAGGGGCGATCGGCAGCATAGCGGCGGATCGGGAAATGCTCACCCGGGCGCTGAACAATCTTCTCTCGAATGCAATTCGACACACGCCTCGCGGCAAGAGCATCACGGTCTTGCTTTCGCAGGACGAGCAGTGGACAACGATCAGTGTGGTCAATCCCGGTGAGAGAATTCCTGAGCGCGATCTACCAAAGCTCTTCAACCGCTTCTACCGAGTTGATCCGGCACGGCAACGAAATACGGCGGGCGCCGGTCTTGGCCTTGCCATCGTGAAATCGATTGCGGAGGCACATGGTGGCTCCGTTGCCGTGACCTCCAGTGAGCTTGTCACCAGGTTTGACTTGGTATTGCCCCATCTGCGGCAGTAGTCCGAGGGCGCTGCGGTCCGTCCAGCCAACTGGCGTATCTCTTTGCCTGATTCTGGGATCTACCCGGCCGGCCACGTTGCTACGCGAGCGGGACATTTTTTCTCCGTGACTGCCACGTGCCCAGTCCTAGCGGCAGGCGCCGACATCATGCGCTTGTGTATCCCATCGCTACGTCCACACCGCGCGCGGGGGCCTTTGCTCGGTCGTGATCCGGTCACCGATCGTCGATAGCCTCAGCGGTCAGTGCCGAACGTCTGCCTGCTCGGCGCCTCGATCGCGCGCAGACCTGGCTGTGTGCGCTGAGCCCCTGAGGTGAGTTGGAAGTTGGTCTGCTGGTTCGTTGCGCGGGTATATGTACCCGTAGCTGGGTACAGAGAGTCTTATTGATCAAGATCAAGGTACTGCTATCAGGCGCCGGCTGCATATGAACGCAGCCAACCGCCAAAACTACCTATGCAGGTGTCCACTAAAACTTGACCACTGCACCCCGCCCGAAGGCTTCTCCGACTCGCCCGCTGACGCGGGCCAGGTCAACCCCACAACGACAGGCGAGAACGCCCCGCCATGCCTTGCAGCGCCGGTCTTGAGGCGTGGCGTGGAAGCTCCATAGCGATGCCGGGCGGGTTGTCCCTGAACCGCGTTGAGGACGGCACGCACCTGCACAACCTGCCGCAGCAAGCGCCAGCGTGTTCGCCAGCGTCCCGTCCATCGCGGCGGGGCGCTGGCCGGGCCGATCCGGCGCAGCCGGTTCGGCGGCATCGAGGGGCGCCAAGCATCGCGCGGCGGGGATAGCCCGCAGGGCTTTCCCCTGGAGGCAAGCGAAGCGCGCAGCGCCGCAGGCGCGAAGGCGTGAGCAACTGTCTTGAAAGTCAAGCCTCGCAAGCGCGCAGGCTCCATTCAATTGAAGCGTTTTGCCAATGATTCAATAAATGTTGTATTATCGAATCATGAACGAGACCCAAGCCATTTCCGCCCTCGGCGCCCTGGCCCATACCCAGCGGCTGCGCGTGTTCCGCGCCCTGGTGGTCGCCGGCCCCGAAGGGCTGACACCCAGCGTCCTCGCCGACCAGCTCGACGTGGCCCGCAACTCCCTGTCCTTCCACCTGAAAGAACTGGCCCATGCCGGCCTGGTCACCATCGAGCAGCAGGGCCGCAACCTGATCTACCGCGCCGACTTCACCCAGATGAATGGGCTGCTCGGCTATCTGACCGAGCACTGCTGCCAGGGCGGCGCGTGCGAGGTCACCGAATCCTCCTCTGCCTGTACTTCCTGCTGAAAGGATCACCCCCATGAAGCGCTTTCACGTCCACCTGCACGTCGATGACCTGAACCGCAGCATCGGCTTCTATTCCCAACTGTTCGCCGCGCAGCCCGCGCGCGTCGAAGGCGACTACGCCAAATGGATGCTCGAAGACCCGCCGGTCAACTTCGCCATCTCCACACGTGGCAACAAGCCGGGCATCGACCACCTGGGTATCCAGACCGACGATGCCGAGGAATTGGCGGTGCTGAAGGCCCGCGCCGAGGCGGCCGACATGACGCTGCTGGACGAGGGCACCACGACCTGCTGCTACGCGCGCAGCGAGAAGCACTGGATCACCGATCCGCAGGGCGTGGCCTGGGAGCACTTCCACACGCTGGGCAACATTCCGGTCTTTAACGAAGCGGCGCCTGCAGCGACTTCCGCCGCAGCGTGCTGTACCCCGGTGCGCGGCAAGCCGGTGGGCGTTGCGGTGAAGCCGGCTTCCTCCTGCTGCTGATGTGAGATACCCATGACCACCGACAAGACCTACAACGCCCTGTTCATCTGCACGGGTAACTCGGCCCGCTCCATCCTGGCCGAAGGCATCCTCAATGAATTGGGCCAGGGGCGCTTTCGCGCCTACTCGGCGGGCAGCCACCCCAAGGGCGAAGTCCACCCACTGGCGCTCGCCACGCTGGAGCGGCTGCACATGCCGACCGCCGGCTACCGCAGCAAGAACTGGGACGAGTTCGCGGCGCCCGGTGCGCCGGAGCTGGATTTCATCTTCACGGTCTGCGACAACGCCGCCGGCGAGGTCTGCCCCGTGTGGCCGGGGCGCCCGATGTCGGCGCATTGGGGTGTGCCTGATCCTGCAGCCGTTGAAGGCACCGACGAGCAGAAGCGCAAGGCGTTCACGGATGCGGCGCTGACGCTGCGCCGACGCATCGAATTGTTCCTGTCGCTGCCGATTCAGCGCCTGGATGCCATGTCGCTGCAGCACGAGCTGCGCAGCATTGGTACGAAGTGAGGTTGGCGCGATGAGTGTTGGAACCCAAACGGCCGGCCGCGTGCCGGCCGCCCCCACCATGAGCGTCTTCGAGCGCTACCTGAGCGTGTGGGTGCTGCTGTGCATCGTCGCCGGTATCGCGCTCGGCCAGTTCGCGCCGGGCGTGTTCCAGGCCATCGGCCGCACGGAAGTGGCTCAGGTCAACCTGCCCGTGGGCCTGCTGATCTGGGTGATGATCATTCCCATGCTGCTCAAGGTGGACTTCGGCGCTCTCGGCCAGGTCAAGCAGCACTGGCGCGGCATCGGCGTGACGCTGTTCATCAACTGGGCCGTCAAACCATTCTCGATGGCGTTGCTGGCGTGGATCTTCATCCGCCAGGTCTTCGCGCAGTGGCTCCCCGCCGACCAGCTCGACAGCTATGTCGCGGGCCTGATCTTGCTGGCCGCCGCACCTTGCACAGCCATGGTGTTCGTCTGGAGCCGGCTGACCGGGGGCGATCCTGTGTTCACGCTGTCGCAGGTCGCGCTGAACGACACCATCATGGTGTTCGCCTTCGCGCCCATCGTCGGCCTGCTGCTGGGCCTATCGTCCATCACGGTGCCGTGGGCCACGCTGCTGGTATCGGTCGGCCTGTACATCGTGATTCCCGTCATCCTGGCCCAGTTCTGGCGCCGCGCCCTGCTGAGCAAGGGCCAAGCCGCCTTCGACCGGGCGCTGGAGCGCATCGGGCCGCTGTCCATCGCGGCGCTGCTGCTCACGCTGGTGCTGCTGTTCGCCTTCCAGGGCGAGGCCATCATCCGCCAGCCACTGGTCATCGCCATGCTGGCCGTTCCGATCCTGATCCAGGTGTTCTTCAACTCCGGCCTGGCCTACTGGCTCAACCGCAAGGCGGGCGAGCAGCACAGCATCGCTTGTCCTTCGGCGCTGATCGGCGCCAGCAACTTCTTCGAGCTTGCCGTAGCCGCCGCCATCAGCCTGTTCGGCTTCCAGTCCGGCGCCGCGCTGGCCACCGTGGTCGGCGTGCTGATCGAGGTGCCAGTCATGCTACTGGTCGTTCGGATCGTCAACCAAAGCAAGGGCTGGTATGAGTGCGGCCCGAACCCTGCCCGCGGATAACCAAGACACGACTCATGAGCAACATCACCATTTACCACAACCCCACCTGCGGCACGTCGCGCAACGTGCTGGCTCTGATCCGCAACAGCGGCGAAGAGCCGAACGTTATCGAATACCTGAAGACACCGCCTGACCGCGAAACGCTGCAACGCCTGATCACGGACATGGGCGCGCCAATGCGCGCCGTGCTGCGTGAGAAGGGTACGCCCTATGCGGAATTGGGCCTCGATGACCCGAAGTGGGGTGACGAGCAGTTGATTGGCTTCATGCTCCAGCACCCCATCCTCATCAACCGGCCCATCGTGGTGACCCCGCTGGGCACGCGCCTGTGCCGGCCCTCAGAGGCCGTGCTGGACATCCTGCCGCAGCCGCAGCGCGGCGCGTTCCGCAAGGAAGACGGCGAAGCCGTGGTGGATGCGGAGGGTCGCAGGGTCTGAGACCTCCCGCACAAGCGGCAGGCAATCTGAAGTGAGGCTGGTATTATCGAATTTCGTTATCGATATTCGATATGAAAGAGAAACCTACTCCACGTGCCATGGAGCACCACGACCTGCTGTCGGGGCTGATCCGCCTGCATGTGCTGCACCACGCAGCCGAGCAGGAGATCTACGGGCAATGGATGATCGACGAGCTGGCCCACCACGGCTACCGCCTCTCCCCCGGAACGCTGTACCCGATGCTGCACAAGATGGAGCGCGACGGCTACCTCGTCTCCCGCCAGGAGCGTGAAGGGCGCACCGTGCGCAAGCTCTACACGATCACGCCCAAGGGCAAGGAAGGCTTGGCGCTGGCCAAGGACCGCATCCGGGAGTTCACCGGGGAGGCGATGCACAAATGACAGATTCCACCAACACCTTGCAGCATGAGGCCGCTGCCGCGCGCGGCTCACCCGTCGAAGTCTTCGGCGCCTTCCTCAAGCTGGGGCTGACCTCCTTCGGCGGGCCGATCGCGCATCTGGGCTATTTCCGCTCGGAGTTCGTCGAGCGTCGCCGCTGGCTGGATGACCGCAGCTACTCCGATCTGGTCGCCCTGTGCCAGTTCCTGCCGGGGCCGGCCAGCAGCCAGGTCGGTATGGCGCTGGGGTTGGGCCGCGCGGGCTGGCTGGGGCTGCTGGCGGCCTGGGCCGGATTCACCTTGCCATCGGCGATTGCGCTGATCCTGTTCGCCTTTGGCATCGCCGAGTACCAGGGGCTGGCCCAGTCCGGCTGGGTGCACGGGCTCAAGGTCGTCGCCGTGGCCATCGTGGCGCAAGCGGTCTGGGGGATGGCCAAGTCGTTGTGCCCGGACCGGCCGCGCGCCGCGCTGGCCATTCTGGCGGCGCTGCTGACCATGGTCCTGCCCTCGGCCGCGGGACAGCTTGCCGCCATCGCGGTGGCAGGGCTGCTGGGCTGGTGGACATTGAAGATCGCGCAACCCGGCGGCGGCCACGCCCACAGCTACCCCGTCTCGCGCAAGCTGGGCATCGTGGCGCTGCTGCTGTTTGCCGCACCGCTCGTCGGGCTGCCCCTGTGGGCGGCAGCCACGGACTCGTCCACGATAGCCCTGCTGGAAGGGGTGTACCGCTCCGGTGCACTGGTCTTCGGCGGTGGACACGTTGTGCTGCCGCTGCTGCAGGCCTCGGTGGTGCCCAGCGGCGTCGTGAGCAATGCCGACTTCCTGGCCGGCTACGGTGCGGCGCAGGCCGTGCCGGGGCCGCTGTTCACTTTCTCGGCCTACCTCGGCGCGGTCGCCCACGGACCGCTGCATGGCTGGATCGGCGGGCTGGCACTCCTGGGCACGATCTTCCTCCCCGCTTTTTTCATGCTGGTCGGTGCACTGCCGTTCTGGGAAGGGCTGCGCCACCGCGCGGGCATCCAGACGGCCATGGCCGGCATCAACGCCGGCGTGGTCGGTATTCTGGTGTCCGCCCTCTATGACCCGGTATGGACGAGTGCCATCCACAGCAAGGCGGATTTTGGGCTGGCGCTGCTCTCGTTCGGACTGCTGACGGTGGGGCGCGTGCCGCCGGCGCTCGTGGTGCTGTTAGCCGGGCTGGTGGGCTGGGTCATGGCGATGGGCGTCTGAATCTCATGTGGCACACCCTGACCATCCAGCTCCGACACGAAACCGCCGACGACATTGCCGCCATCGAAGCGGTCACGACCGCCGCCTTCGCTGATGCACCACACACCAGCCACACCGAGCAATTCATCGTGCGCGCCTTGCGTGCCGCCAACGAACTGACGCTTTCCATCGTGGCCGAAGAACATGGGCGCGTCGTCGGTCACGTCGCGCTGTCGCCAGTAACGATCACCCATGAGCACAGGCGAAAGACCGAGGGCTGGTATGGGTTGGGGCCGATCTCCGTCCTGCCGCCAAGGCAGGGGCGAGGCATCGGTTCGCGCCTGATGGAACAGGCGCTGTCTGAACTGCGGGCTATGCAGGCCGCAGGCTGCGTGCTGCTGGGAGATCCAACGTACTACACGCGCTTTGGCTTCCAGGCCCATGCGGGCTTGCAACTGCCGGGCGTGCCGCCCGGCTATTTCATGGCGCTGGCCCTGCATGGGACAGTGCCGGAAGGCATCGCGCACTACAGCGATGCCTTCAACGCCGCCGCCTGAGCCAGCGCGAAGGCGGCGGCGTTTTAATTCGGCTATTGGCCTTGAACACCGGGCGCGGCCACTGTCGCACCCGGATTTCGCGTCCACCGCGCCCAGGGCGGAACGGCCTGGGCGCGGTGCTGATCGCGGTTATTCCTTCGTCTCGATGCGCCACCACACAAAGCGAAGCGCCCCGGTCGAGGCCGGGGCGCTTGCCTTCGGCGCGGGTCAAGCGGCCAGTGCCTCGGCGGGTTCATCCGCCATTGCCTCGGTATCCTCCGGGGCGTCCTGCTCCGGGCCTTCTTCCTGCGCGGCCTCCTGCGGGCCTTCGGCCTTGAAGATGGCGGGCATCCAGCCGGTGCCATCGGCCAGCCGCTCGGCCTCGCTGGCAATGTCGGCCTTCTTGAGCTTCGCCAGCCGGGTGACGAATTCCGGTGCAAACGCGCCCACGGCATCCAGAATCACGGCCTTGGAAACGTGCTTGAAGTAGCCTTCTGCGGTCGGCTTCCACCATGCGGCCATGTCGAGGCCCACGGCCTGCGCCAGTTCTGCGCCGGGCTGGTGCGGCGTGGCACGGGGCGTCACCACGTCCACCGTGGAAGCCACGCACACGGCCAGCAGCCGCACCAGTTCGTCTTGCGACTTCGCCAGCAGCGCGGCGAACAGTTCGGCGCTGTCCTCCGGCAAGGCTTCCCCGGCTACCTGTTGCAGTTCGCGCAGCGCCACAGCGGCGGGCGACTCCGGCCAGTCCGGGGCCATGCCTTCCAGCCGGTCTTGCACTTTCAGGCTCACGCCCAGCGGCAGGTCGTGGCCGTGGTAGCTGTCCTGCAAAACCTTCTGCACCATGCCATGCACCAGCGCGGCCAGCGCGACGTGCGGATGCCGGGCCACTTCGATTTGCAGCGCCGCCGTGCGGTGGGCGCTCAACCGCTGCGCCAGCTGGTCGGACAGGCTCGCGGCCTTGGGCGGGTCGTCGGCGTCCTCGTGCTCCTCGTTGGCGGCTTCGCCTTCGGTGCTGCCGAAGCCGCGCCGCAGCTTTTCCAGCGTGCGCAGCGCCTTGGCCTCGGCTTCGCGCAGCAGGCCGCGATGAATAACAGCCTCGCCGTTGCGGTCGATGGTGACGATGGCACCGGCCACCTCGCGCACTTCGGGGGCGTAGCCTTGCAAGGCATTCTCCGCGTCTTGCAGTTCTCCGACCACCTGATCGCGCCGCTGTTCCAGCTTCTCGGCCTTGGCCTCGTCCTCGGCGTCGCAGGCTTCTTCCAGTTCGGCGTCGATCTTTTCGAGGCGGGTTTCCAGCGAGGCGATGCGGCGGGCCTCGCGGGTGGTCGGCTCGCGGCGGTGGCGCGGGGCGTTCTGGAACGCCTGCCGTTCCTCGTAGGCCAGATGCGGCACGGCCTCCACCCATGCCCAGCCCTCGGCGCGCACGTCCTCGGCCAGCGTTGCCAGCTTGTCGCGCACGAGCGTTTCCAGCACTGCGGTATCGGTGAGGTAGGTTCCGGCATCGCCTTCCGCGAACAGGTCGCGGCGGATGCCGCCGCCTGCCTGCCGGTAGGCGTCCAGCCCGACGAAGCGCACCAGCGCGTGCGCGGCGTCGATTTCGCGCTCGGTCAGGCGCTCGCGCAGCTTGGACGGGCTGCGCTGCCATTCCGGCGCACCATAGAACGTGGCTTCCTGCGCGGCGTGGTCGTCGGCGAAGGGACACAGCAAGACCGCCCCCTCACGCCACCCACGCACGCCGGTTTTCGGCAAGCGGAGCGCGCAGGCACGGATCAGCGAGCCGGGCCGGAGGCGCCAGCGATGGAAGCCCGACAGGGGCGAGACTCGCGCAGCGAGGCTCAATGCGCAGCACGACAGCGCGACGGCGGCACGCCGGGACGCCCGACTGCTTGGGACAGGACTACTCGTTGTCGGTCTTGCGCGGCTCGATGTGCAACTGTCCTTGACGTGCAGCCGGGCGTAGTTGCGAAGGTACAGCGTGTCGTACTGCTTATCGGGCGATGTCAGGTGCACCACCATCAGGAAGGCGGGGGACTGCTTTTGGACGGTGATGCCCTGGCGCACCACATCGCGGGCAGCCGGGCCTGAGCCTGGGCGACGCGGTTTTGTACCCGCACCGTCGCGTCATCGGCGTTGATGCCAGAACGGAAGGTGACCGTGGTCACCAGCACGCCGTCGGAGCCGGCGACAGACTTGATGTACATCATGCCTTCGACGCCGTTGATCTGCTCCTCCAGGGGTGTCGCCACGGTCTCGGCAATCACCTTGGGGTTGGCGCCCGGATACACGGCGCGCACCACGACCTTGGGATATTCGCTGATCGGCAGCGCCGGGATCGCGAGCAGGCCCGAGACGAAGATGACGATCGACAGCACAGCCGCGAAGATCGGCCTGTCCATGAAGAACTTGGAGAGGTCCATGGGCTAATACCTTGAAAGGAGTCCAGGGGGAAGCGCGCCGCGCCGCTCGTTGTGTGATACGTCCGATCGGTGGCGCGCTCCGGCGTGGTGCTTCATTTGGTGGCGGACGCGGGCGCCGCAGCAGCCACCATGGGCACCGCCGTGGCCTGCACAGGCATGCCCGGCAAGAACACCTTCTGCGCGCCGTTGACGATCACGCGGTCGCCCGCCGCCAGCCCCCCTCGCACGATGCGCAGCCAATGGGAACTGCCACCCAGTTTCACATCACGTCGCTGCGCCAGTCCATCCTTGTCTACGATGTAGACGTAGTTACGGTCGTGGTCGGTCAGCACCGCCTTGTCGTCGATCAACACGGCCGAGAATTCGCCGCTGCCGACCAGTCGCACGCGGGTATAGAGGCCCGGCGTGAAAACGCGATCCTTGTTGTCCAGCACCGCGCGCACGGCGATCGTGCCGCTGCCCCGGTCCACCTGGTTGTCGAGGAAGTCCACCGTGCCGGTGTGAGAGAAGTCCGCCTTGTCCGCCAGGGCGATCTGGACCGGCAGCTGGCCGCCTCGCTCGCTGGGGCGCTCTCCCTTGCGCGCCATGCGCGAGTAGCGCAGGAACGCCTTCTCATCGGCCTCAAAGTAGGTATAGACCCTGTCCTGGAACACGATGGTGGTTAGCACACTGGCTGCATCGCTGGCGGCCACCAGGTTGCCTGCGGTAAGGCGGGCACGGCTGGCGCGCCCGTTGATGGGCGAGCGCACTTGGGTCCTCTCCAGGTTCAACTGCGCCGTCTCCACCGCAGCCTGCGCGGCCTGCACCTCAGCCTGCGCGGACTCGTCAGCGGCGCGGCGCTGCTCCCAGGCCTCGGTGGAGACAGCCTGCTGCTCGACCAGCACCTTGGCACGTTGCGCCTCGCTTCTGCTGCGGCCGGCTTCGCTGCGCGCCCGGGTCAATTGCGCCTGGGCCCGGGCCAGTTCCGCGCGGTAGCTTCGGGCATCGATCATGAAGAGCACATCGCCCTTCTTGACCTCGTCTCCTTCGCGATAGGCGACCCGCTCGACGTAGCCAGACACCCGTGGGCGCAGCTCGACGCTCTCGATGGCTTCGATGCGTCCGTTGTATTCGTCCCATTACGTGATGGGCTTGATCTCGACCTGCGCGACGCTGACTTGCGGCGGCGGTGGATGGCCTCCGGCGCCAGCTCCGGCGTTCTCTTTACAACCTGCGAGCGCCATCGCGCTGAGGGAGATCAGTATCCAAAGCAGGCGCACGCCGCGAGGGTCGGAGCTGGAAGTCGTCATCTGAACAGGTTCCGTGGTCAGGTCGTAAAGCGAATGAAGCGAGCGCGATCGCGCTGCACGCTGTCCCCTGACGCTGCTTTCTTGGCAGCGCAAGACCATGAGCGACAGATGCGGCAGAGATCGAATCCCGTTGGTTGTCGGCTTCTCGTCTCGTCGCAGAACGCGCGCGCAAACCGACCTCGGCGGCATTACAAAGCCTCAAAACTTGAGGTCAAGCGATATCGACGTTCTGATTCGCGCCGTTGCGGATTGGTCCGCCGCGTCGCATTTTTGGACGGCTCTTGAGCCGCCGGTTACGCGAGAAGTGACAAGTAAGGATTGTTCGGTGGTGGCTCTGCGAACAGGAGCCGAACATCGTGCAATAGATAGCCATACAGGCGGCGGGACTTCCTGGGGCCTGTGACATCGCACGTCCAGATGTTCAGGCCCCTGGGCTTTTTGCGATGCAGTTGCAGGCGCTCGAAGCGCTTTTGTACCCATTGCCAATCCTGCTGGTTCTCCTGCTTGGCGAGAGTCCCGACCTGGGGGTGTTCTTGTGCGTAGCGTTGGAATACCCCGGGGCTGACCAGGTAGGCCGTGTCGCCCACCGTATGCACGAGCGCCTTCGCGTCGTTGATGACCAGCCGGCGGGTAGCGATACCTTGTTTCAGCCACGCCATGAAGTGCTCGCCCGATGGCTGCGCCGACGAGGACGTGGGCACCGGCGCTGATGACGGCACGGGCACCATCGAGGTTGGCGGTGGCGTTTGAGGGCCAGCGGCGGGTGCGTCGCCCGAGACGGCTTCCGCATCCTGTTGGGGAACAAGCAAATCGCCGATTCCTACCATCGCCAGCAGGTCCTCCATGACATCGGGTGCGGCTTGTGCGGCAGGCAAGTGAACCGGAGTCGCGGCGTCGACGCCCTCCCATGGAAGGGACTCTTGATCGTCGGTGGCTGGCTTTGCCGTCATTGCCGGCGAGGGCACCAAGGCATCGGCATTGTTGGGTGCCGGTGTCCCGTCGATTGCCACTGCCCCTGCGAAGGGCGCTGGCCGCTCTCCAGACTCCCAAATCAGCGCGGGAGCGAGACGCAGCAGGGTGAATGAGTGGGACCAGCCAGTCGTGCTGGTCACGGTCGCGCGCCAGACCGCCTTGCCGTCCGGCGTCGGTTGCAACATGCCGTGATCCTGCAGCACGTTGAAGACGGCGGTGTTGCTCGCGGGGATGCCGTCGACGCCTAGTGACAGCAGGTGCGCACGCAGCTTGTCCGAGACCGTCTTGCTTACCAGCCACAAGGCATCCTCGGTGATCCAGCCATCGGAGGCTTCCGGCTGGTTCAGCTTCAACTGTTCCTTGAGCAGGTAGCGCAGCCCGTCGAGCAACTTGCGCTGCAGCGCATGCTTGTGTGCAGCCATGGCGCGGGCCGGATCGCCGCCCAGTTCCTGGGCCACCGAAGCCCGGTCGGCCTGCACGACAAGTTCGCCCAGCACGCCGGCGCGCTCGTACTGGCCGGCCAGGACGTAGAGCAGCGGTCCCCACAGGTCGGGATAGCCACTGAGCCAGTCCAGGGCATCACGGTCGAGCAGTTGACGGTAGAGTAAACCTGTCGCGGCGCTGTGGAGCCGATATTCCCGATCGTCGCGGTAGCGGAAGCGGTATGGCTGGTGCAGCGGGCCGTGCCAGGGGTGCCACAGCGAGCCGTCGGACAGTTCGACGTGCAGATCGACGGCGATCTTGCCGATGTCGTGCAGCAGCGCGGCATAAGCGACTGCGGCAGTCCAGGCTTCAGACTGCGCCGCCTGGTCTTCGGGACTGCCGCCAATGGGCAGCAGATGGGACTGCCGCAGCTTGAGCGCATAGGCGACGATCTCCAACCCGTGATCCAGCATGCCGCCGGGGTAAGCGTGGTGATGGCTTTCCGATGCGGGGAATTGTTGGACCAACTCGGCGTAGTGCTCCAGCGGCGTGCGGTATAGGGTGGCGAACTGCCGCCGCGACAGCGACGTGCGCTGCCAGATGTGTTCCAGCAGCTTCTGCCGGCGCGGTGTTGCCAGCAGCGATGCGGCCGATTCGGGCCGCAGCAACCCTTTCGGGAGGTCGGTGGCGGGCGCTGGCGACGGGGCAGCGACCGGGGGCCGTTTTCGCTGGAACAGGGAGAGCATGCGGGTGTCCTCTGGGGGGCCGGCCGGGAGGCCTTTTCGCCTTTTCGAGGTAGGGCCTTTCCCCTTGCACCCCATTCCCTTGCCGTTTCGGCCCTTTGGCCTTTAACCGTTTCGGTATAGCCGGGCCTGGGTTGCGTCTCCAGCGTCAATGTGGAACCCGCACGAATGGATTGGACGGAGACCTGGCGCTGGCCCCTGCCTATGCTGCGGGGACGCTACCCCCGGCAGGTAGGCTCTCGCTCAGGCGACTAAGTTGACAAATGCGACAAGGGCGACTAGAGTGAATCCTGTCTCAAACCTGCTTGGGAGATGACCATGCCCACCGCCATTGAATTCATTGCCGATCGTCTGCCGCGCGTCACCGTGGAGGACGTGCGCCGTTTCGCGGATACCGTTGAAATCCGGGATGCGCCGGCTTTCGCGGCCGAGTTGCAGGCGTTCATTCACGAGCGCGTGGAGGCGGTAAAACTGCCAGCCAACCTCGAAGGCGAAACGGTGGAGCAGGCCCTGGCGCGCAAGGCGGCCGCGCTGCGCACCGAAACGCGCTGGACCCCGACTGAAACCGACGTCCAGCGAGGCCGCGCCGTGTTGCTGGAATCCTTCAACCAGCCGCACAACCTGCCGATCCCCGAGTACGCCAAGCTGGCGGACAAGTCGCGCCAGCAGATCTACAAGGACATCCTCGCGCGCCGGCTGCTGGCGCTGAATGTGGGGCCGCGCGGCCAGAAGCTGCCCGACTGGCAGCTCGACCCGGTGAAGCAGCAGTTGACCCAAACCGTGCTTCAAGAGGTCGAGGGCATCGACCACTGGACGATCTACCGCGCACTATCCGAACCGCTCGAAGGCTTGGGCGGACGCTCGCCGGTGGATGCGGTGACGCATGGCACAATCGATGACGTGGCCGAAGCGGTGTTCAACGTGCTGGGCGTCCAGGTGCATTGAGGCAAGACCGCCATGAGCCGCGAACTGCCCTTGTTCTTGATCGATGCGGGTGAACTGCTCCAGCATGTGAGCCGCGTCGTCTATCGGGGCAGCCCGCTGTACTATGGCCGCAGCGGCACCAATCGCTACGACGACCCGGCGCGGACCTACGGCGTGCTCTACCTGGGCCGCGACCTGTCCACGGCGCTGATGGAGTCGGTGTTTCACAAGCACCAGTGGCTGGCGGACGAGAAGCGCTCGATTGCGCTGAAGGAAGTCGAGAGCCGGCTCGTGCGGGCCGTGGGGGTCCTGGACGACGTGCGCTTGGCCGATCTCACGGCCGAGGGTGTCATGGCGGGTTACTTCGGCCTGAACCTGGAACAGTTGGCCAGCCGCGACTACACGCACACGCAGCAGGTGTCCGCCCAGGTGCATGCGATGCTCGGCGATGATGGCCAGCCGCTGTTCGACGGGGTGCTCTATCCGTCGCGCAACAACTATCCCGCCAAGAGCATCGCCCTGTTCGAGCGTGCGGCAGCAAGAGTCGGCGTTGTCGATGACATCGACCTGGTGGACCATGTGGACTGGCCGCGCTTCGTTGCCACGTATCGCGTCGGCGTGGAGCCTGATCCCGGGCCGGTGGAACCGGATGACGAAGCGTCCTGAAGCGGCAAGAGAGCACATTGAAGCCCCAAACAGAATGAAATGGACCAAACTGGAATAGGCATCCCTCTGTAGCAGGAGACGACCATGAACACCACGACCCGCATCAGCACCGCAGAACGCCTCGGCCGCACCTTTGGCCGCGGATGGCGCGCCTACGCGCGCGGCGAACGTCGGGCGTCGAACTGGTTGGTGTCCAAGGGGGTGCCGGCGGCCGTTGCCACCGCGCTCGTGTGGGTGGTCAAGCTGTCTGTGGTGGGATTGCTGCTCTACGTTGCTTTTTGGTTCGCACTCGTGTTGTTGGGCGTCGTGGCGGCGGCGTGGGCTGCTGCTGCCAATACCTCTGACGAGGACGAGTGGCCTTTCACCGATCTCACAGAACTGCGCAAGACACCGGGCTACGATCCCAATCTGTACAACGATACGTCGCACGAGTTGTACACCGACGACTGACGGACTCCGGGCTACTTCAGCTTGCCTCCCGTGAGTGCCCCAGCCCCCTTGCCCCCGGCTTGGCCGGCGCTCTTGCTGCCGTCCGACAACCCCTGAATGGCATGTCCCGCCCGAATTCCAACCCAGGTCAGGCTTGCCAGCCAGAATCCTGGCAGCACCAGGAACATCGTGCCCGCGACGAACATCAAGAGCATGTCGCCGAACGCATTGTTCAGCCCCACCAGCGGGTCGAAGTTCGTGTGTGGCCGGTTCCAGCCAAAGCCCCAGCCATAGAGCGCATCGAGGATAGTGCTGTCGATCCAGCGAGCGAGCTGGAACCAGAAATCCACGAAGAACAGCGCGAATTGCACGACGCTGACCGTGACGACCGTCTTCAGGTCATAGGTGCCCACGACCAGCACGAGCGGGATGCAGATGACCAGCGCCATCTTGAGCAAGGCGAGGACCATGGGTAGAGACTGTCTCACGACGTCCATGGCGGGAAACGCGGCAATCGCGCCGACGGCCATCCCAACGTCTCCCGTGGCCCGTGTCACGATGTTCGGCAAGGTCTTGTCGATCTGGCCTCCGTAGTCCGTATAGACGCTGCCCTGGTTCAACTTCTGCTGCCGCGGTGACGCGATGGCTCGGATCACCGAGTCGTCCACCTCGGCCCGGCTCAGGAACCCGGCCCAGCCCGCCAGGCGACTCAACAGGCTCGGGTCCACCTGACCCAGCAGGCGTGCCCGCAGGCCGTTACTTCCATCGCTCCACCACTGGCGGCAGGTCGGGTAGCCGCCACCGCTGGCCACCTGCGCAAGCCCTGCGTCGCGGGTGCTGTCATAGGGCCAGTCCTCGCGTGGGGTGCTGGAACGGTATGTGTCGTAGTAGCCGTTCGTGTCGGTGAAGAACCGCGATCCGATCCAGGTCACGTCGTGCATCTGCTGCTCATCGAGCTGAGGGCGCTGCATGAACAATTTGGCCCGTGCAGGCCCATAGCAATCCCGCGAGAAATCCGCTACTTCCTGAGCCAGCACCGGGTCATCGATGCGCGTAGCGTCGATCTCCATGCGCATCTGCCGCAGGTCCGTGCCGCACGGGATCGCTGCCACCGAAGCGCCCGTGACGGCGCGCGAGAGCGCGTGCATGAACGCCCACCACACCGGCACCTTCGCCGACTGGTTGTTGATGGTGCTGAAGGACTGCGACCAGCCGGTATCCCCGGGCTGCGCCACGCTGACCTGGCACTGGGCCGAGCGCGAGCTGTCGTACTGGATGGTGTTCAGGTCCACGTCGATGAACGGAATGCCGGCGAACATCACCACCACGATGGCGACGAAGACCCGGTTCTCGATGCGGGCGGCGCTCAGCACGCCTTTGTTGCCCTCGTCGGCGCCTTCCGCACGGGCCTTCAACCACTCCTGCACGATGATGGCGACGAAAGGCAGCGCGAATACCCCGCTGGATACGAGGACCGCCCAGATGCCGTTGTTGACGATCCAGGACACGAGGGTTAGGTAGTACTCCAGGTAGTCGGTCGTGAAAAGCGTCATGGCCTCGATCCCCTCAAGCGGCCTGCATCAACAGGCTGGCTTCCAGCGCCACGATGGCAACAATGCCGGCGACCTCAGCGCGAATCAGCCGGCGTCGGGCCAGCGTGCTGTCCTCGCGCGCCAGCAGCCGCCGCCGCATCCAGACCCAGCCGCAGGCCGTCGCCCCGTACAGGAACAACCGCCACACGAAGAAGTAGCCCGATGCGGCCGCGAGCCACCGCTCCCAGCCGGCCACGCTGCCAACGAGATAGATGCCGGCGATGTTGGCGCCCACCGCAGCGGCGACGATCACGGCCGCCCACAGCAGTGCTTTCGCCGCACGCCGGCTGATGAGCCAGCGCAAGGGGCGCCAGGCCATGCGCTCCGCGCTCATGGCCGGCCTCCCGGATTGCCCTTCTGCAACTGGTCGAGGCGGTCGGGCACCGGATCGCCCTCATAGATGCCGCGCGAGCCTGCCGCGCGCGTGCCATGGCGCTGGATGATGGCCATCGGCGAGTTGTTCGCCAGCTCGCGCCGCAGTTCAAGTTCGGTCTTGAGGTTGCGGATCTCCCGGTCGAGCGTGTCGCTCTCGTGGTTCACGGCCTCGACTGCCAACTCGTTGGCTGCCACGTTGGGCTCTTTCTTGCCGGTGAGCAGCGTGCGCTGGAGCAGCAGTGCCTTCTCCAGCACCGACGAAAGCGCCACCTCGGACGCGAGGCGCCGCGCCAGCAGGTCCTGGTCCGGCTCGTCGCGCAGCGCCTCGATGACGCCGCGCGTGATCGGCAGCGACGTGCTGCCGGCCTCGCGCAAGTTCTCGAAGGTGGTGTTGCGCACGCCGGAAACCAGTTCCTGCAAGACTTCCAGCTTGGCTTCGTACTCCTCCTGGATCAGCGGCGTCAGCCCGACGCCGGGCACCGTCTCGGTCTTGGTGCAGGAATCGCACGTGCGCTGCACCTGTTCCCCGAGGACCCGGGTGGCCCATTCGGTCGCCTGCTGCGGCGACGTCCAGGTCTGGCAGGACAGGCTCGCGCAACTGGTGGACGCGATGGAGGATGTGTCCGTCACGCCGCGCCCGTTGACCAGGTTGTAGCCCGCGCGGGTGACGTCGCCGACCACGCGGATGGCGGACTGGCCTGCGCCACCGGCATTGCTGCCGCCCACCCAGGGAAGGCCGTCGTTGCCGCGGCGCGTCTCGGCCTGCTCGACGGCCGACACGGCATCGTTGCTGCCAACCGCGTCACGCAAGGCCATGCCTTCGGCCATCTGGCTCCAGCCAAGCTGGCCACCCGCAGTCTCGGCCATCTTCTCCGCCATGGCGCGGCACGTCAGCTTGGAGCGGTCGAAGTCCAGCCGCGCCTGCAGCACGCCGTTGGTCAGCAGGTTGTACAGGCCCGGATCGGCGCGCTGAATGATCAGCGCCGGCAGCGATGCAACCGCGCTGGTCGCGCTCTGGATCACGTTGCTCATGATCTGCTGAAAGCCGTTCGTGATGCCGTTGAGCTGATTGCGCAGCGTGGTCTGGATGCTCATGTCGCCGCAGATCAGGTTGCTGTTCCACCCCACGCCGACCCCGATGGAGCGCATGCCGGCCGCGCGGCCCATGGACACCGCACTGCCACCGCCGATCGAGTACATGACGTCATCGCCGAGGACGGGGCCGCTGTTCTGGTATCCGACCTGCGCCCACGCCAGGCCGCAGACCAGAGCGAGCGGGCCGGCCAGCGCCTTCGGGCGCAGCAGGCGGCACGCCTTGGCGGAAAGGTTCATCGATTCAGGACGCTTCATCGTGGCACCTCAGAGGAAATCGACGCTGCCCAGGAACACCTGCCCGCGGCGTTCGCAGCACGCATAGGGACGCCACAGCGCCCAGGCGTAGTCGCCTTGTTGGGCCTGGGTCAGCGTGCCGCTGTGCGGGAACACCACGCAGGTGTTGGACAGGCGCGGCGTCAGCTCCTGCCACTTGCCCGTAGAGGCATCACCCTCCATCAGCGCGCCGGCCGGCCAGTAGCCGTCGCGGGCGTTGGCAAGCAGCGGCTGGTACACGTGGATCTGCCCGCGGCGCGTGACGACATCACCGGCGCGCTGGGCCACGACGGCCCCGGATTTGTAGTCATCGGTCTGATGCAGGAAGCCGCCGCGCGGATAGACATTGCCCCAGAGGTTCATCGTGGTGCGCGCACCGACCTCGCGCATGCCCGGAATCAACGCCTCCGGGTAGGCCATTTCAGGCACGTTGTAGCGCCAAGCCAGCGTGTCCAGGGTGCTGAGTAGATACGGCATGAAGGCCGTGCCCGCGCCTTGGCAGAAATAGCCCGACGACGATGCGAACTGGTTGAATACCTCGCCGCCAGGATGGCCGATGACATCGCTGTTCTTGAATTTGGCGAGGTTGTTGTCGTGGTCTTCGTTCGTGGTCCCATCCCCACCTGCCTGTGCGGATGGGTTGGGCGTGCTCATCGCCTGCACCTCGACCCAGGGGTTCTCTCCGGTGTTGCTGTAGCTGGAGACGACCGCATCGGGCACGTAGTGCCGGACCTTGGTGGATGTGCGCACCGTGCAGCCCGTCCAGGTGCAGTAGAGCCAGTAGCAGATGCCCACCACCCGGTACTCCAGGCAGTCCGGCGACATGACGGAGGACACGATGGTGGCGGTGTTCAAGGCGTAGCTGCCCGTGGCGCTGATCAGCAGCAGCGAGGCCACGGCGACGCGCAGGCGGCGCAGCAGGTCGAATGGGCGATGGGTCACGGCTGCGTCCTCCGGTGTTGCTCGATGCGCGCGACGGCCCGGGCCACGTCCGGCTCGCCATAGACCACAAAGCGTTGATCCACCACGACGGCCGGGATGGTCGTGACACCCAAACTCCATGCGTCGGTGACGCCCTGGTAGGCGGTGCCGATGCGGCGCTGAAGATCGGTGCCGCCTTGCTTCAGGCGTTGCCGGACGATGGCTGCTGCCCGCTCAGGGTCGGCTGGAAGATTCGCGGAAAGCTCGGCCTCGATCCGGGGCGTTTCGCCCAACTCGATCAGTCGCTCGCCGCCCATGGTCTTGACCGGGTGGCGGCTGTCGGTGACGACCACCACGTCGGCGGCGAAGGTGGCCGGGCTGAACACCGCCAGAGACGTCGGCAGCGCCACGGCCAGGCCAAGGGTTCGCCAGCCTGGTGCGAACCGGGTAAAAGCTGCTGGCATGTCATGTGCCCCGGAAGTTGATCAGGGCCATAGTCAAACGCCGAACCCCAGGCGGCCCCAACAAACAATGCGCATCGCGGCCACCCCGCATACCTGCTTGCGTCGCCGCAAAGAAAAAAGCGGAGGCCGAAGCCTCCGCGCTGATCAACGAAGCAGTGCAACCCTTACAGCAGGCCGGACTCCGCAAAGGAGAACGGGGCACCCTGGCCGACGATGATGTGGTCCAGTACCCGCACATCGATGAGCGCCAGCGCGGCCTGCAGTTGCTGGGTCAGCATGCGATCCGCGCTCGACGGCTCGGAAATGCCCGAGGGGTGCTGGTGCGCGAAGACCACCGCGGCGGCCTTCAACTCCAGCACACGCTGCACGACGACACGCGGATAGACCGAAGTCGAGTTGATCGTGCCCCTGAACAACGGCTCGTAGGCCAGCACCTGGTGCATGCTGTCCAGGAACACCGCGGCGAATATCTCATTGGGCTCGGCGACCAGCTTCACGCGCAGGTAGTCGCGCACGGCCGTGGGGTCGAGGAGTTTCGCACCCGCTTTGAAAACCCGCTTCTCCAGCAGTGCAATGGCTTGCTGGATGATCCAGTCCTCGTGTTGGGCAGCGATGGCGGAAAGCGACTCCAGGCAGGAGTCATTGACGACGAAAGACATGGCGAACCTCCAGACGGTGAGATCGGAGGGCGCGCGCCCTGGGAGGGCAAGCCCTCCTGGGGAACGAACAAGGTGCATCCATCACCGCGGCAGCGGTGATCGTTCGCGGCCAGGATGCGAGGCGAACGGGTTTCGGTCAGCGCAGTGGACTGCGCCGTAGCCTTGAAGACCGGGGCTACCTGGGCATGTCGCCGACGACGTCGGCAGGCATTTCCGATGTAGTAGGTGTGGCGGCGGGATCGCCGGCCGCGAGCATGTCCATGGCCGACAGCAAGGCATCGCCCTCGATCGGACCCTGCAGTAGGATCGCCTTGCCGGTTTCGCGATCGTGCAGCCGCAGCGACGGCGTGGCGGTCACGCCGCTGCTCGTGGCTTCCGCCGTCTGGGTGCGGATCGGCGCCTCGGGCCGTTCGCTCGCCAGACACTGCTCGATGGCTGGCGTAAGGTCGGGGTACCGCAGGTCCTCGGGCAAGCCCTGGCCGTCGCTGCGCGTGTGGGCATAGACCCACTCGACAGCCTGCCAGAAGGCGGCATGGCCGCCAGATTCGCCGGCGCACTCCGCCAGGCTCGCTTCGGCAGACGCGGCCGGCTCATGCGCGGCCAACGGGAGGTGGTGCCATTGCAAGGCCACGTCCGCGTTGCCGGCCACCCAACGCTTGAGCACTGGGAAATAGGATCGGCAGAACGGGCATTCGAGGTCCGCGTAGAGCGTCAGCGTGAAACGCCCTTCCGGATTTCCCATCTGCCACGGAGGCCCGGCCACCTGCGTCACGCTGACCGGCGTTGAAGTCTGGGGAGTGGACTTGCCAGAATAGCGGGACACGAGCCAGATCAGCAGCAGCGCTACCAGCACGGCGGCCAACACCCAGGGCCAGCTGAGCCTCCAGCGCCGACGGCGGAACGCCTGTACCTGCATCGGAATGGATGGGCGTTTCTGTTCCATGGCGTTCTCCGGTGTACGGCAGATTCAGGGCAGGTCCAGGGTCGGCGACTCGATGCCACGTGCCCGGTCGATCTTCTCAGCCACCTTGAAGGCGGCATCCAGCTCGCTGACGCCGTGCTGCTGCATGAGCTGGTAGCGTTCTGCCTTCTCCTCGGGCTCGGTTTGCGCGAGCGCGAGGTAGAGACTTGGCGGCACGGCGCGGAACAGCACTTCCATGCTCTTGGAGAGGATGACGCCCTCGGTGAACTTGCCCGCTTCCTTGCGTGCGGAGAGCATCAGCGCCTTCTGCGCCGGCGAGAGTTCGCGGAACCTGGCGATCTTCTCCACTTCGTCCGGCGGCATCGACAGGCACACCCACCACTCGATCATGTTGAGCATGGGCTCTGCGGCGCGCGGCAGATCGTCGATGTTTTGCGTCGCCAGCCAGAACCAGGCGCCCAACTTGCGCCACATTTTTGTAATTTTCACGACATAGGGCGCGAGCAGCGGGTTCTTGGTGATGATGTGACCTTCGTCGGTCACGTTGACGATCGGCCGGCCCAGGTACTGGTCGCGCTCGGCGATGTTGTTCACCGTGCTGATCAGGCTGATGTAGGCGATGGAGAGCTGCGCGTTGTAGCCCTCGCGGGCATAGGTCGCCAGATCGACCAGCGTGATGTCGGCCTCGGGCCACGGCGTGCCGTCACGGTCGAACATCTCGCCGTCCGTGCCTTGGCAGAACATGTCCATCGCGTCCGCCATCTCCAGCAGCCGCACGCGCCGCATCTCGGGCAGCGTCGGGTCCTGGCCACGGGCGCGCAGCGCGTTGCGCACGTCGCGCGTGAGCACGGTGCGCTTTTCGGCCACGCAATGTTCGGCGGCGTCGAGGATGCACTGGCGGATCAGCGAGCGGTCGGCCCGCGTCATCCGCGCTTCTTCCTTGTCTTCGCCGCCCGTGATCATCAGCCGCGCTGTGATCTCCAGTTCGCCCAGCACGTCGCGCTGCTCGTCCGCTTCCATGGCCGAGGCATCGGGGGGCAGGTCTTCGTCCAGCGCGTCGGCATCGAGCGTCTGTACGTCGCTGGGCGTTTCGATCAGCCGGCGTGCGTCGGCGAACGGCGCCAGGCTGATGCCCGATCCGGGGGCCAGCTTGACCCGGTTCACGGTCAGGCCCAGGCGCCTGGCGAAGTCGCTGAACAGGCCGAAGCTGTTGCCGGCTTCCACGATGAAAAGCCGCGGCCGGTAGATGGCCGTCACCTGGTTCAGCAGGTTGTTGAGCGTGGCGGACTTCCCCGAGCCGGTGGGGCCAAATAGAAACAGATGGGCATTCATCTGCCGATCCAACCTGTTCAAGGGGTCGAACGTAATCGGGCCGCCGCCGCGATTGAACATCGTGATGCCGGGATGCCCCGTGCCCTGGGCGCGGCCCCATACTGGCGACAGGTTCGCCGCGTGCTGGGCGAACATCAGTTGCGTGTACCACCGGCGCCGGTCCTTGCCGGGGTTGTAGCAGCACGGCAGCCAGCGCAGGTAGCTGTTGAGCGGCGCCACCTCGTCGTCCTCGCGCACCGGCTGCAGGCCGGCGTTGAGCATCACGTTCGCGAGGTCCAGGCCGCGCCGATCCAGTTCCGCCTCGTCGCGCCCGCGTAGGTAGAACGCCAGAGTGCCCCGGTAGAGCTTGTGCGCGCTGCCGATCAGGGAGCGGGCTTCATGCACGTCCTTGAGCGTCTGCTCCGACGCCAGCGTCTCGCCCACAGCTTTCTTCGCCAGATGGTTGAGGTCCGATTCGAGGACGTCCTGCGGCGTGGCCACCATGGTGAGACACATCAAGGTGTCCTCGGGCATCTGGTCGAACAGCGTGTTGATCGCGTCCCCCTTGCGGGTCTCGCCGGTCAGGTGCCCGGTGCCGGGCGGCATGCGCAGCCGGTCGGTGATCAGCACGCGGTGCGGCATGCCGTCGAAGTACCAGGCCCCTTGCGCCACGTCCGAGCGCGGCTGCCCAAAGAACAGCCGCTGGCTGAAATCCCGCCCGCTCGCCAGCTCGATCTCGCCGGCCTCGCTTTCCTCGGTACTGTCCGGATAGCGCGCCAACGCGTAGAAGCGCTCCCGGTCCTCCACCCCAGGCCCGAGCAGCGTGGGGCGCGGGTTGAACCACCGCAGCAGCCAGTCGTGGACGTCGGCCGCGACCATGCGCCGGGCCTGGATGCCGGCGTTCGCCAGGCCGCCGCACAGGCGGTCGCAGACGATGCCCAGCATCTGCTCGGGTGTCTGGCCGCGGCGGTTTGCCTGTCCCTGTCCGCTCGCGCGGCGGTACACCACCATGCGCACGCGCCGCGTCTGGCCGCGCCAGCGCAGCCGCGTGACCACCGTGTCCTCGAACAGGCCGCCGGGCTTGGCCACAGCGCGCAGGTGGTGGCCGAAGAAGCGCAGGTAGAACTCGGTGAACGCCGAGCCGCGCGCACGTGGCTGCACGTAATCGCGCAAGGTCTGCATGTACTGGTCGAAGCTCGGTTCGTCCTGGGCATAGAGCTGGAGCACCCACGGGTTCTCGTCCAGTTCATCGAAGCTGTCCTGAAGCGCGTTTTCCAGGGCGTCGCGGGCATGCGCGAGCCAGCCGGGTTCCCGGCCTTCGGTGCCCAGCGGCACCAGCTCGTAGAAGGCGGCCACCGATTGGCCGTCCTCCAGGAGCATCGATTTCGACTCGGGCAAGAACTCCACCCAGGGCAGCAGTTCCACGAAGGACGGTGCGACGTCGTACAGCGCCTGCTCGTCGGCCACGGTCGCCGGCTTGCGGCCCTGGACCGCGGCGCCGGGTTCGGGGATGCCGGCTTGCTGCAAGGCCTCGACGTGGCGCTGCCAGCCGTCCGGCTGCTCGTCGGCGGCGGTGTCTTCGGCGCTGACGGCAGCCAGCTTCGGCCATGGAAGTTTCCACCGCATCAGTAGTCCTCCGTCCTCTCGCCAGGCATCGCGTACTGCACGCGCTGGTACAAGGGGAAAACCGTCGTGTAGCCCGGCACGGGAACGGGGTCGGTGCCGGCCAGGTGCGGGTACACGTACATCACGAGATCGGGATTGGGCAGACGCTGGAACTGGCGGTGAACCTCATTGCGCGCGGTGCGCGTGTAGCGCATCTGCTCGACAGGTGCGGCCTGCACGTCGGCGTCGGTCAGGGGCCGACGCAGGCTCTGGCGCGCATCGAGCAACTGGCGGCCGGCGTTCCGTCCGGCTGCGCCACCGCCGTCGCCGGCCTCCTGCTGCCAGATGTCCATCATCGTGCGGTCACCGTGGGTCAACAGCTTTTCCTTGCTGGTGGCGCAGCCGGCGAGCACCGCGACGGCGAGGGCCAGTGCTAGGCCACGGGCCAGGTTAGTCAAGTTCAAGGGCATGGCTTTCTCCTGCGCGGTGATCGACCTTGCGGCCTTCGGGATCGAAGTCGATGGCGAGCGGCTTTTCGAGGTGGACGGCAACCTTGGCGCCGGGTTGGACATAGACGGCGGCGAAGGCTTGGCCGTAGAGCTTGTTGACCCAGGCCGACATGTCCCGGACACCGCCCGCGAGAATCTGGCCGACCGCTTCTTGGCCGGTGATGCCCACGGTGCCGATGGAGCCGTCCGAGCCGACATAGGACATGCGGCCGCTGCCACTCTCGATGAGCGAGGCCACACCGGCACCGGCCGCGGTGATTAGGGCCTGCGAGCCGAGGTATTGCTGGGCGTTGCTGCGCCGCTCGCCGCTGACGCAAGGAATGCCGTGGGGATCGCTGATCCAGCCCAAGCCGTCGCGCTGTTGGTTGTTCTGCTGGTTGCCCTCGCGGTCTTCGGGGATCGTGCGAATCGTGCCGTCGTTGAAGACGAACGTGATGCTGCGCACCTGACCTCGCACGCACGAGAGCGTCCAGTCGCCCGAGGCGGTGCCGCTGAACACGGCGCCGGCCACGTCGGGAATGTCGATGCCATTGGCGGTCAGGTTGTCCGGCCCGACCAGAACTTTGAACGGATAGGGATCGTTGACCGTGCCGTCGATCGGCACGCGGCCGATCAGGGCCGTCATCGCCACCGATCCCATTAGCGTCGAGTTGGTCGGCACGGTATAGACCGGCTTGGCATTCTTGACCCCGGCGGCGCGGGCGCCCGCGTTGGCCACGGTTTCAGCGGTGGTTTCGAGCGTGCTCTGCGCCGGGCCGAAGCTCGTGGGGAAGCTCATGCCGCCGCTCGCGCCACGCCCCCCGTTGCGCCCCTCGGCGGGCTTTGCGTCGTCCGGCTCGACCCACCGCACGCCGCCCTCCATGCCGGCCTCGTCGCCGCCCTGCAGCCCCAGGCCCACGGGCAGGTCCGCATGGCCGCCGCCGCGCCCGCCGATGCTGTCCAGGCGCCGCTGCAGGTCGGCGAGCAGCCCTTCGGTCTGCTGGCGCGCGCTGGCCGCCTGCTCTTGGTCGCGGCGCAGGTTGGACCGCTCGGATTCGAGCGCCGAGTTGATGCGCTGGTCGATGGAGTTCTCGCGCTGGCGCAGCCGCTGGTTCTCTTCACGCTGCGACTTGTTGTCCGAGAGCGCGGTCTGAAGCTCGGTGCGCAACTGCTTCACTTGGGCAACGAGCGTCGCCACGGTGTCGCGCGGGGTGTCGCCTTCGATGCCCAGCGCCTTCATTTCCTCGGGCGTGAGCTGGGCGCCGTTGTCCGCCGCGGGTGGCGCCGTGCCGCCTCCACCCGAGAACAGCCGGATACCGGCGAACAGCACCAGGATGGCGACAGGGATCATCAGCCACTTGAGCAGGCCGTTACTGCGCATGGCGGGCCTCCTTGGCGTTCTCGTCGCCGTCCGGCTGCGGCAGATGCACGGCAGGGTCGAAGCGGTGAATCGCCGGCAGCAGCGACTGCGCGAGGCCGCGGCCGCGCGTGACCAGGTACAGCACGGTCGTGTCCTCGGTCGTGCCGCGCGGGCCCAGCGCCTCGTGCTGGAAGGTGGCGGTGAGGAAATCGCCTTGCAGCACGCGCGGGTCGAGCGCGACCCAGTCGGCGCCGGTGTTGGTGAGGCGCACGGCAGTCACCCATTGGTCTTCCAGGCGCCACGACGCGAGCACGGCCGCGCGCACCGGCAGCGTTGGCATCAGTGTGTCCAGGTCGAGGTCGCGGGGAAGGTTGACCCGCATGACGCCCGGAAGCGGCTCGACGGTGCGCAGCGGTGCGTAGAGGTTCTGCGCGGCGAAGCGCGTCAGCACGACAGGGACCGGAGTTTCGCGCCGCGCGGTCCGCGCACCTGCCTGGCCCTGGGCGCGTGCCGGGGCCTCGGCACTGTCGGCCTGCTCGCCATAGCGTCCCGGTGCGCTGTCACCCTCGACGATGCGCACCGGCTCCAGCTCGGCTTCCCCGTCCTTGGGCGGTTCGGCTGCGATGTCCAGCAGGATCAGCGCGCCCGTGTCGGCGTCCTGCAGTTGCAACCGCGTGGGCTCGATCGGCTCGCTGGCACGCAGGTACACCGCGCCGCCCGCACTCTGCACGCGCAGGCGTTTGCCCACGCCTGCGGGCACGCCCACGCGCACGTTCCGGTCGATGAATACGATGCGTTCCTGACCGACCTTCAGCGGCACTGCCAGTGGCATGCGTTCCCAACGCAGGATCTCCACCGCCTGGGCGACGGGTGCCGCGGCCACGGCCAGTAGCCCCAGCAGCGCGAGTACAGGATGCTTCATGGGGTGTTTCCTCCTTGAGGCGCTTGCGGATTCAGGTCACTCGGCGCCGGGCGCGCCGGCTCCGGTGCACTGATGCGCTGGGGCGCGCCTTCGTAGCAGTCCAGCGCCAGGCCGAACGGGTTGCGGGCGGGATCGACGTCCACCCGCGTGACCTTGATCGGATAGCGCACCAGGGCGCGTTTGACCTGCTCGGCGCCGTAGTACTCGTCCGCCGTGATGTCCAGCGTCACCACCCAGTCGCGATCGGATACGGTGCGCACGCGCGCCGTGGGGTCGTCGCCATAGCCGCGGCCGGGAATCTCGTAGATGCCGCGCACGCGCTGACGCAGCTCGCCCGTGGAGCGGCGGTAGTCATAGTCCGCCCGCAGGAAGGCCTGGCAGGACGGGGTGAGGTACGGCGAGAGCGTATGGAGGTTGCGCGAGTAGTCTTCTTCGCCATTGGTCGGCCAGCGGTTCAGCGTCTGGAACACGTAGAACGTGAACGCATAGACCGATTCGGGCGGCACTTCCCACCACTTGCGGGTACTGCCAGAGCGCAGGTCGGGCGGGACGTGGATGGTCAGGTCGCGCGGCGCGCTCCACCAGCCGCCGCCCATGACCAGGGCGACAATGACCAGCGCGCCCGCGCCCAGGCGCAAGGTCTTGATGTGCGCCTGCAGGTGGGCGATCTCGTTCTTGAAGCGGCTCATCGCATGCTCCTGCGGGTGGACCAGAAGCCCGAGCGCGAGATCAGCACGTGGCCGCCCACCCAGCCGGCCATCAGCGGATGGCGCGTTGCGATGCGCCACTGCAACTGTCGATACAGCCAGGTGTCGGGGCGCCCACGCTTGAGGCGGCGCAGGATGCCGCCGCCGATGAACACGCCCAAGGCCACGCCCAGGACAACGAACGTCGGTGCGATGGCGATCGTGCGGAACACCCACGAAAGCGGCGCGCCGACCAGCAGGCCGGCCGCGCCGGACAGGCCGCAGCAGATCCACAGCTCGTCGGCGGTGAGGCCGCGCACGACCACGGGATGGCGGTTGAGCCGGTGCGGAAGGAACGTGACCGTCCCGTCCGCACGGACGTGCTGCTGCTCGGACATACCGGCCTCGCTTACAGGATGCCGGTGGCTTCGGTGAGCAGCCAGATGCCGATCACGAGCAGCACGGCGCCGATGGCGACCGTGAGGCCGAATTGGCCCCACGTCTTGCGGCCGGTGTGGATCTCCGCGTAGGTGCCGTAGGCGTGGTAGCAGACGCCGATGAACATCGACGCCACCACCAGCAGGGCCACGAGCATGATGATGTCGTAGCCGTAGTTGCGGATGGTCTCCATGATGCCGTTGCCGGTGCCGCGCGTCGGGTTCTCCAACTGCGGCAGACCTTGCGCGAACGACAGTGCGGGCAGCGCGGCGGCGCCCAGGGCCACGGCGGCGCGCTGGGCAAAACGGGAAGTGAGGTTGCGGTTGTGCATGGTCGGGCCTTTCATGTCAGGACAGGAGGAAGAAACTCAGGACGAGGTACATCGCGACGAAGCGGATGCAGACGCCGAGGAACTGGCGCTGGTTGAGGCGGCTCTCGGACCACCCCACATAGGCCGTTCGGATGGCCCAGACGCCCCACACGAGCAGGACCGCGAACACGACGCCGACCAGGACGGTCGCCATCGCGGAAGGCGCGATACCGCTGTTGGCTTGAAATGCCGAGACCTGGGCGCCGTTCATTGCTCGCCCTCCGCAGTCGTCTTCGGCGATGGCGAAGCGGCCCGCTCGGTGCGGTAGTCGCCGGCCAGTTCGGAGGGGTCGCGCGGCTGAGCGCGTGATGGCGTCAGGTGGAACTGGATGCCGGCGCGCACGCGCGCCAGGTCAGCCAGCAGCCGTGGGTAATCGAAGTGGTAGCGCTCGCCCGGCTGGATGGGGGCATGCGCGGCGCTGTCCGCGACGGTGCGTTCCAGCGCGTCGAGCTGGCGCAGCGCGGCGACCAACTCCTGGCGCTGCGCCGGGGACTCGGCCAATGCCATCGGGGACTGGCCCAGCACGAGGGCCGTCACGAAACAAGTGGGCACGCCGCGATGCGCGGCGCGCAGCCAGATCGAAGCCACCATCGCGCCATTCCTGTGTGATCAGCAATGGGTTGATCGTGGAGATCAGGGCTGTTTCAGGCCGCAAACAATAGGAACTGGCGGACGACCGGATTGGGCATGCTGCGAGCGAACCTACAAAAGCACGGGTCGCGCTTCGATTATTGCGTTTTTCGAGTATTTCGAATATGATCGGCTCTGCAACCGTTTTCGCTTAGGAGCTACCCATGACCACCGCCACTGCCCAATCCAAGATGACCCTTCCCGCCGCGGGAGAGGTGAAGGCAGCCGTCCAGGGTCAACGTGCCTTGGCGGCTTACCTCGCAACCCAGTTCGAGACGCAGCACATCCAGATCTTTGATGACCACAAACAGGCTCATCAGGTGGAACTGCCTACCTCGGCTTTACGCCTGCTGGTCGACATCCTGGCCGAGTTGGCCGATGGCAATGCAGTAAAGGTGGTGCCCGTCCATGCAGAGCTGACGACCCAAGAGGCGGCGGACTTGCTCAACGTGTCCCGTCCCCATTTCGTCAAGCTGCTCGAAGATGGGGTGTTGGCATTTCATCGCACCGGCAAGCACCGCAGGGTGAGGTTCGCCGATCTGATGCAGTACAAGGAAGCGCGCGAGCGCGCCAGTGAGCAGGCGATGGCCGAACTCGCTCAGCAGTCGCAAGAGTTGGGAATGGGATACGAATGAGGCATTCCCCATTCACCGCCGTCTACGACGCGTGCGTTCTATATCCCGCGCCACTGCGGGATTTCCTGATGTGGCTCGGCCTGTCTGGCCGCTTCCGGGCGCGGTGGAGCCAAGCCATTCATGAGGAGTGGAAACGCAACCTGTTGATCAACCGCCCCGATCTCACCCGGGTTCAGGTCGACAGGACGTCGGATCTCATGGACCGGGCAATTCCGGACGGCTTGGTGGAGGGCTACGAAGCGCTCGTGGCAGGCCTGACATTGCCCGATCCGGACGACCGGCACGTCCTGGCTGCGGCGATTCGCTGCGGTGCGAGCGTGATTGTGACGTTCAACGAACGGGATTTCCCGAACGATCTGCTGGCTCCGTACGGCATCGAATCGCAGCACCCCGATGAGTTTGTGGACAACCTACTGGATCTGGACGCGGCCGCCGTGGTGTCGGCTGCGCAGCGCCAGCGTGCCCAACTCAAGCATCCGCCGATCGAGGTGGACCGCTATCTCGAAATCCTGCTGCGCCAGGGCCTTGTGCAAACGACCAAGGTGCTGGCGACCTATCGCACCATTCTCTGACCCGCCGAGAGCCACGGATGACCAAGAATCCTTCATCAGACGCCACTTTGCCGAAAGGCATCCATCGAAGCTGGAAGCTGCCGGACACGTCGCTGGGCGCCCTGTGGGATTCCATCGTCATGGACGAAGCTCTCAAGAAGCAGTTGCTGTCACAGGCGATCGTCAACTTCACGGTGCGCCCCAAGGTGGAGCGCACGGTACTCCCCCTGCACGGCGTGATCTTGTTGGTCGGCCCGCCGGGGACTGGGAAGACCTCCTTGGCACGGGGCTTGGCGCATCGTGTGGCCGAATCTTTTTCTTCTGCGAAGTTTCGATTGCTGGAAGTAGAGCCTCACACGCTGACGAGCTCTGCAATGGGAAAGACTCAACGCGCCGTGGCAGACCTGTTCTCGCAATCGATCGCAGAATCCGCAGCGGCGGGCCCGACGATCGTCCTTCTGGACGAGGTCGAAACGCTTGCGGCTGATCGAGCCAAGCTCAGCCTGGAAGCCAACCCGGTTGATGTGCACCGGGCCACCGACGCGGTGTTGGTGCAGTTGGACATGTTGGCCGAACGCAACCCGCATCTGCTGTTCGTGGCCACCAGCAACTTCCCACAGGCCGTCGACAGTGCCTTCCTATCTCGTTGCGACATGGTGATGGAGGTGCCACTGCCCGGCAAGGATGCCTGCAAGCAGATCCTGGTGGACTGCCTGAATGGCCTGGCAAAGACATTTCCGGGGATTGGCAAGCTTTCCTCGGCTCACCAGTTCGACGCGTGCGCTGGCGAGTGCGTCGGATTGGATGGTCGGGCCATTCGCAAGGTCGTAGCCAACGCCCTCGCGGCCGACCCGCAAGTGGCTATCGATCCGAACAAGCTTTCCGTAGAGCACCTGCGCAGTGCGATACGACAGGCAACGCAAATGCGCCTTCAAGGAGGGAAGCAAAAATGACCACCGTTGTCAGCCGGACGTTTCGCAGCTCGCCGCACCGCGATGCGTTGCAGACGTGGGATGCCATTGTCGAACTGCTCACTCAGGGCAAGGACGGCACGGCTCGCTCTGAACTCAGGGCCGTGGCGGGCGTGGCCGCCAGCTTGATCGCCGACCAGGCACCCAAGAGCGCGCCCATCGTTGCGACATGCGATGGACCACGGACCAGGATCTACTGCCTCTTCGACGAAGACGCGATCGATGGTGATGATGCCAACGAAGAAGTCTTGGGGTTCGAGCCGTTGAAGGGAGACTGGGGAGTCTCGCTGCCGTGTCCGAAGGAGCAGCTCGGCTGGGTGCAAACCGCGCTCAAAAAGCACAGTTCTCGCATCATTGCACGGGACTTGAGCCAAGGAATTGCCACGCAGGCGCAGGCCGATGCTGGACAAGCGCTGTCGCTCGACCTCGGAGGTTTCCTCAAGTCATGAGCACCGTCGCCACCTACTCGTACACGCACTCGGTTACCTATGTGACCGACAACATCCTCAAGAGCTTGAAAGACATCATCCTGCTCAGTGGGCTGGACCCCGAGCACTTCGCGGATCGCTGGGAGAGCAATACCCGAGCCATCAAGACGTGGCTCGGGACCGGTGATCTGCGCAAGGTGATTCTGGAGATCTACAACCCGGCAACCGACAAACTCGTGACCCGATGGGATATCGACATCGTGTATGGGTGGTCCGATGGCGACGGCAGCTTCTGGACGGATACCGAGCAGTTGAAGTACGCGATCAAGAAAGCTGGGCTGCTGCCATCGCAGGCCAAGTACAAGTTAATGCTCGATACAAAGCCAGGGCGGCCTGATGTGGAGGGGTGGAGCAAAGGAAGTTATCGCTCGACGGATGGAATGGTCAAGCAGAGCCTAGGCTCGACTGTCGAACACAGCGGCCTGGCGGGTCAGGCCGGATATTGGAGGCAACGCTGATGCTGTCGATCGATGAAGCTTTTCGCAAGTTCAAGTCGCGTCTGGAACTCAACGAACGCGAACAGAAGAATGCCTCGCAACGCCAGAACGAAGTGCGGGACTACCTGCAGACCAAGTTCGGCATTGCGCGCAGCTTCCTGACCGGGTCCTATGCTCGATACACGAAGACGAAGCCGCTCAAGGATATCGACATCTTCTTCGTGCTGAAGGACTCGGAGAAGCATTACCACGGCAAGGCCGCATCGGTAGTGCTGGATGATTTCCACTCTGCATTGGTGGAGAAATACGGTTCGGCGGCCGTGCGCAAACAGGCGCGCTCGATCAACGTGGATTTCGGTGTTCACATCGACGCGGAGGACAACACGGACTACCGGGTGGTCAGCGTGGATGCGGTGCCCGCATTCGACACCGGCGACCAGTATGAGATCCCCGATACGGCGTCCGGAAAGTGGATCAAGACGGACCCGGAGATCCATAAGGACAAGGCGACCGCAGCGCACCAAGCCTATGGCAATGAGTGGAAAGGTCTCGTGCGCATGGTGAAGTACTGGAACAACAATCCCAAGCACGGCGATCAGAAGCCGGTGAAGCCCTCGTTCCTGATCGAGGTAATGGCCCTTGAGTGTCTTTACGGCGGCTGGGGAGGATCGTTCGATCGCGAGATCCAGTCGTTCTTTGCCACGCTTGCCGATCGTGTTCATGACGAGTGGCCGGATCCCGCCGGACTTGGCCCGGCGATCAGCAACGATATGGATGCCGCGCGCAAGCAGCGCGCGCAGCAGCTGCTGTTCCAGGCGAGCCAGGACGCAAGCATCGCCATCGACCACGCGCGTCGTGGTCGCAATATCGAAGCGCTTCGCGCCTGGCGCGCACTGTTTGGCCCCAAGTTCCCACTGTCCTGATTCCATCGGCTTCCATACACGTCCCATCGAGGTACAGCATGTCCCAGTGGTCGCTTTCCCAGCTCCTGTCGTCCCTGCATGAAGACATCCAGCAGCGCTTGTCCGTAGTACGCAAGACCTTCGGTCACCCGGGTACGAAGGGGGATGCGAGCGAGAACGTCTGGATCGACATGCTGGATACCTATCTGCCCAAACGGTACCAGGCGGCGAAGGCGCATGTGGTGGACAGCCTGGGGAACTTCAGCCAGCAGATCGATGTGGTGGTGTTTGATCGGCAATATTCGCCTTTTATCTTCACCTACGAGAACGAGACGATCATTCCAGCCGAAAGCGTGTACGCCGTGTTCGAGGCCAAGCAGACGGCTGACGCGGGGCTTGTGGCCTATGCCCAGGAGAAGGTCGCCAGTGTGCGCAGGCTGCACCGCACGAGCCTGCCGATCCCGCACGCTGGCGGGACCTACCCAGCGAAGCCGTTGATTCCGATTCTGGGTGGCTTGCTCACCTTCGAGAGCGAATGGAGTCCTGCATTGGGCCCATCCATGGACAAGGCGCTGAACGCAAACCTCACCGAGGGGCGTCTGGACATCGGATGCGTTGCCGCCCACGGGCACTTTTTCTATGACCAAGCCAGCGGCGCGTACAGCTACACCAACGAAAACAAGCCGGCGACCGCGTTTCTTTTCAAGCTGATCGCGCAGCTTCAGTTCAGTGGAACGGTCCCCATGATCGATGTGGAGGCTTACGGTCAGTGGTTGACCAAGTGAGGGGTCGCTGTGGCAAGCATACGTTCGGAGTACCACCGGTTCCTGGCGCACTTGACGCAGCGGCACGTGCACGACGACGTGCGCCGGCTGGCGCACCTGGTGCTCGATCACCTGCAGCCACTGGCCGAGGTCGGTGCTGCACGCCGGGGGCGCTCCACGCGCTTGGCGCCGCTGGCCATCGCGCATCTGGCGCAGATGCCTGTCGCCTACGACGGGGACGCGCGCGGCCCCGAAAACGGGCCGGCGCTCGGGCGACTGCACCAGCTCGAAGTCGGGCCGTTTCGAGGATTCATGCGGCAGGAGACGTTCGACCTCAGCCATGACATCACCTTGGTCTACGGTGCCAACGGCACCGGCAAGAGCAGCTTCTGCGAAGCCTTGGAAGTGGCGATGCTCGGTTCGATCAGCGAAGCGCAGGCCAAGCGGGTCGACCAGCGGACGTACTGCAACAACGCTCGCCTGCGCCGCCACATCGCGCCAGTCCTGTCGTCTACGGCGGCGGGCGAGGCGCAGGCCGTCCAGCCCGACGAAGCTGAGTATCGCTTCTGCTTCATCGAGAAGAACCGCCTCGACGATTTCGCCCGAATCGCCGCGCGGACCCCGAGCGATCAGCGCCAGCTCATCGCCACCCTGTTCGGCGTGGACCAGTTCAGCGAGTTCGTGCGCGGCTTCAACCCCTCGCTCGATCAGGACCTGATGCTTGCCGGCGTGCAGGCGGCGCAGCTGGCGCAGCGTCGCCTGCAGTTGGCGAACTCCGAACAGACCATCGCCGCCTACCCGCAGAAGATCGCAGCGGTCGAGGGCCTGGAACAAGCTTTGGCGCAGCGCATGTCACCTGGCGCGACCTATCAAACCTGCGTGGACTGGCTGCTGGGTACGCCGCAGCAGCAAGGACGGCTACCGTATGTCCAGGCTCAGCTGGACGCCAACCCGCCTGCCATTCACGAGGTGACCCAGGCCCGCCTGCAAGCGTTGCTGGCAGAGGCCTACCGCGTCCAGGGACTGTGGCAAGCGTCTTCCGCGCAACTCGCGGCCCGCGCCGGCGAGGTGTCGTACGCGAAGCTCTACGAGGCCGTGCAAGCGTTGGCGGACGGGGCGACCGCGTGTCCGGCATGTGGAACCGAACTGGCCGCCGTGGCGCAGGACCCGTTCGCCAGGGCGCGAATGGGCCTGGAGCAGCTCGCGCAACTGGCCGTCCTGCAGCAGCAGGAGGCCGGGCATCGGACACAGTTGAGCGAGGCGGTCCGAGCGCTGTGTGACGAAATGCGCCGCGTGGTGGCGGCGGCTGGGGTCGCTTGTCCTGCCGAATCGCAGGCCGCGGGCCTGCCACTGCTGCCTCCCACGTCGGCGGGCAATTGGCTCGGCGGCGGGGTGAATGGGGACCAGCGCGCCTGGCAAGCCCTCTTACGGATCGCACAGATCATCGAAGGCTTCGACGCGCAGGCGCGCGACGTGAATGCCCAGCGCGGCGCGATGGCCCAGGAGCGGGACCGCCTGCAACAGCATCAGCTGGAGATCGAACGGCTGCGGACCATGCGCACGACTGCGGATCAGGAGCTGGCGGCCGCCCGCCAAACCGTGGCCCAATTCGACGACGCGAACCGCGGCCTGATCCAGGCGGCCACGGACGAAATGCCGGTGGTGGTGCACCATCAGCGGGTCAAGGCCGCCTACGACGGTTTCCTGCCCGAGATTCAGGCATACCTGACCGCTCTGCCGGGGGTTCTGCTACAGGGGCTGGGAGACCAAGCCCGCCATCTCTACAACGCATTCAACCGGGCCGATCCGCCCGGCGATCTGCTGCACGCGCTGTGGTTGCCCGTGGCCGAGAACGGCAAGATCGAGGTGGAGTTCGCCGGCGAGCCGGGCGCGCGCTACGACGCGTTGATCGTCTTCAGCGAAGGGCACATCAAATGCCTGGGCCTGGCGATTCTGCTTGCCAAGAACCTCGCGCAGGGCTGCCCCGTGGTCATATTCGATGACGTCGTCAACGCGATCGACGACGACCATCGCGATGGCATCTGGCGTACCTTCTTCGAGGACGGTTTGCTCCACGGCAAGCAGGTTATCCTCACCTCGCACGCAGAGGAGTTCCTGCACCGCATCCAGCAGGAGTTGGGCGTGCGCCGCGCCGCGGCCATTAAGCGCTACAAGTTTCTCCCGCATCAGGGAGAGCACGAACTGCGGGTCGACAGCGACCCGCCAGCGAAGAACTATGTTCTTCTGGCCCAGCAGGCGTTGGCGGCTGACGAGAAACGCGAGGCACTGCGTCAGGCCCGGCCGGCGCTGGAGAGTCTGACGGACCGCCTGTGGACGTGGCTGGGTCGGCGGGCGGACGGCCGGATCGACATCAAGCTGAGCGGGCCCCGCGCGCCTTGGGAGCTGAACAATAAATGCACCAAGTTGCGGTCGGCCGTCGAGCGTATCGCGGCGCAACATGCGGGTGCGCCGGATGCCGTAGGGGCGTTGGTCCGGCTGCTCAATGTCAGCGGTACGAGTATTGAATGGGGTTACCTCAATAGCGGTGTGCACGACGCTCAGCGCGATCATGAGTTTGATCGGGCGACGGTAAGAACGGTCGTCGAGGCGGTTACGGCGTTGGATGCTGCTCTTGATACCCTGCAGAACCGATGAACGGCACACGGCTTTGCAGAGCCGTGCCGCCCGTGTCACCTCATAAGTACTTCTTGAAGCTGCCTGCGGTCAGGCTGACTGCCATCCCCAGCAACGCCGCGCTGGGCAGCAGGATGACCAGAGGATGCACCGATATGGGCAGAGCGAGATAGGTGGCCCAAGGCAGCACGGCCAACGGCATCAGGCTGGCCTTCGCGCGGTGGTAGATGAAGCCGGATTCGCGGCCCGCGCCGAACCGGCGCACATCCCGTCGCACCAGGCCGTCAATCAGGCCGACGAATGCCGCCGTGAGGATCAGCGGCAGCGTGAGCACCAGGACCAGCAGGCGCACCAGGAAGGTGAGCGTCGTGAAGGCCGCAGCGATCAGGTAGCTTTCGGCCCAGACATAGACTTGGCTGATGTAGTAGCGGAAGTTGCGGCTCTGCCCGTGGCTGGGCGCGCGGACGCGCTCGGCGGTCTGGCTCATGCGCTCCAGCAACCCCGAGCGCACGAACACCCACTCGTACCCGGTATCCACCAACTCGTGCGCCGTGCGCCCGGGCTCCTGTACCACCACGCTGCGCGTGAAGTGGTTGGACAGGTGCCCGAGTTCGTACCGCAGCATCTGCTGGGAGTGGCGCCAGCCCTGGTCCTTCCAGAACAGGTGCATGCCGGCGCACTCCACCACGATCGAGAACAGCAGCGAGCCAATGAGCACCCCGAGCAGCCGGAACGGTAAGGTGATGGTGCCGACGATCAAGCCTTGGCGATGGTTCTGCTCCCGCTGCGCGGTCGAGGCGGCATCCTTCATGGCACGGCCTCGTTGCCCGCGCCATCGTCGGCGCCGGTGGCCACCGCGCCGGGCTCGGCCGCAGCGGCATCGTCCAGCAGGTCGTCGGGCAAGGCCGCATCCTGCAAGGCCGACGAGCTGGTGAACTCCCACCACTGCGTGGCCTCGCTGTAGCTCTGGCGCATGTACCCGGCCAGTTGCTGCAGGTCCGCCGGCATCACTTCATCCGGGTCCGGCGCCGGCAGCGGCATACGCACCTTCCAGAGCTGGCCGCCCTGCAGCAGCGCGAAGCACTGGCCCTTGGGCAGGCCGACGACGTGTGACGGCTCGATCATCGGCACGCTGGCCATGCTGATGCGGTCCTGGGTGTTCGACGTGAAATCCGTCGCGCCGCGGATGTCTGAGCTGTCCGTCGCGCCCGAGACGATGGTGGTTGTATAGACCTCGACCTTCGGCAACTGCCTCGTCAGCAGTTCCGCGGTGGCCGTCTCGCGCACGCGCAACATGAATAAATTGTTGAAATTCCCGATCACTTGGCCGGCCTTCGCGCGATTTCCGATGCGGGCCTCGATGTCCGAGAGCGTCTGCGTGTACGCCGTGACTTGCAGGCCGGCACCGCCGCCCTTGTTGATGAGCGGGATGAATTCATCGCCCATCAGTTCATTGAATTCGTCCGCGTGCACGTTGATCGGCACGCGAGCGCCAGCCACTGCGCCGGGCAGGCCATCGTCGATTCCGTGCTTGTAGATGTGTCCGGCCACCGAAACCAGGTCAGAGAACATCGAATTGCCGACCGCTGCGGCGACCTCGGCGTCAGACAACGCATCCAGACCCACATAGACGATGGCCCGCTTTCGGATGACCTGCATCCAGTCGAAGATCGGGCGCGGGTCGGCCAGGTCGGAGTAGTTCGGCGCCAGGAGCTGGGCGATCTTGCCGCTCGTGAGCTTTTCCAGCAGCGGCAGCAGCGATGCAACGATCTTGTCGAAGTAGGTCTTGTCGTAGCGCACCGCCGAGCGCAGGCCATCGAGCACAGGGTCGTAGTTGCGCGCCTGGGAGAGGTATTGCTCCAGCGCCACCACACGCTTCTCGCGCCCGATCATGTTCCTTGGGATGTTCTTCTCGTTGAGCTTGGCCTCGATCTGGACGATCACCTCCCAGGCCTTGGGCTCCGTCTTGGCAAAGTAGTGCTGGGCGTACTCAATGAACAGCGCGTCGATGTTGATGACGTGGCGCTGGATCAGCATGTAGTCCGGGCGCTGCCCCAGTTCCACCAGGGCGCGGGCGATGATGTTCACGAAGCGCCATGCGAACTCGCGGAACGCCGCGCTGTTGCCTTCGCCGGAGAGCTGCCCCGCGATGCGTGTCGCCACTTCCGAGATCCGACCGAAGCGGCCCACGGCGTTGTAGCGGGCGCTGATTTCCGGCCAGCCCAAGTGGAAGATGTAGAACTCGCCTTCGCGGCCAGCGCGCTGGGCTTCGACGTACATCCGTTTCAAGAGATCGGCATCCCCCTTGGGGTCGATGACGATGACGACCTCATGCTCGCCGGCAGCATTCCTGCGGCGGATGTCCTGCGTGACGAACAACTCGGCCAGGCGCGTCTTGCCCACCCGCGTGGTGCCCAGCACCAGCGAGTGCCCGACGCGCTCGCCCAGCGGCAGGCTGACGTCCACTTCGTCGGGCTCGATGCCGTGCAGCCTTGGCAGGCCGCCGACAGGCGGCAACGGGCGCACGGGGTTGAAAGGCGCGTCCCAGCCGGTGAGCTTCGGCAGGCGCGAGAGCGGCAATGGCGCGAATTCCAGCCGTTCCTCCAGGCGCCTGGTCAGCCGGTAGGCCGGCGTCGGCTCGACGTAGCGGCGGAACTCGGGCCGGTACGTCTGCATCAGCCGATGCGTGTGCTTCTGCTCCCAGAGAAAGCCGCGCCCCACGAATAGGCGCTGCTGGCTGACCGGCACGTCCTTGCTGGTCATCACGTAACGCGGCAGACGGCGGATGTTGCGCCGGTAGCGCAGGATGATGCGGGCATCGCGGTAGCGGATCGCGCCGTAGGCGCCGAACGCCAAGGCGCTGCCGATGCCCATGGCCGGGCTCAGCGCGAGCGACCATGGGGCCACCAGGCACAGAAACGCGGCGCCTGCACACGCCGCGACGGTGTATAGCTCCACCGCTGGGCGTAGCAGAACCTCGACCGGCTGTTTGCCCGACATGGCTTCATTGCGCGATGCCGGTGGCCGTGATCAGCGCCGGGTAGTGCCGCAGGCCCAGGCGATCGGCCAGGTCGTCGCCGGCCACGGGCGCGAGCGGCACGCCCGGCACCAGGGCGCGCAGCCGCGCCAGGCCCTGCGCGGTCTCGACGTTGACGACCAGGCCGACCGCGCCACGTTCGCGCAAAGCGGCGGCGCGGCGCTGCAACCAGGCCCGGGAAGCCTCGTCGTCGCCGATGACCACGAACGGCCGCAGGCCGGGCGCTTCGATCACCCGTCGCGCGACGGTGCCGGGCGTGAGCTTGGCGCTGCGCACCGGCAGCATCGCGGCTTCGTCCGCCCGTGTGGCAGGAACCTGGGGCGTCGGGATGGACGGCCGCGCCGGTGCGTTGGCGCGCGGCTGGAGATTCAGGGCTTCGTAGTACGGCAATGCCGACGTGCCGCCACGGTCCTCGACAACGATCAGTGGCTCGCCGGCACGCGAGGCCAGCGGCAGGCCTGACAGCAGCATGAGTAGGCCCGTGAACGCGAGATGGGCGGGATGGGGTTTCGTCATGGGGAGGTCTCCTGGCGCGCCGCGAGGACCGCGGCGGCTGGTCGCGTGCCCTGCACGCGGGCAAGGTGGCGCGACACGCTGCGCCGATAGCGGGCGGCGGGCTCGCCGCCTGCGGGGCGGTGGTAGCGGCCGATCGCCAGCAGCCAGTCCTCGCCGGGGGTGTGCTGCTCCTTCAGGATCTCGGCGGCAACGGCCAGGTTGCGATACGGATCCAGCAGGTCGCACGCGCCGGTAAAGCGGTGCTTGTGGTAGCCGAGGTTGATCTGGCCCAGGCCCGCATCAATGCGCGTGTGCGGCGTGGCGCGCATCGCCTGCTGCAGGCCAGCGCAGGCGTCGGCGCGCGTGGCGAAGCGGCGCGACTGGCCGGCGACGTTGAGGGACCACGGCCACGGCACCAGGCGCCCGTTGCGCCGGATGCCGCTCTCCTGCAAGGCCACGGCGTAGAGCACGGTCGAGGGGATGCCTGCGCGCTGGGCGGCAAGCTGGTAAGCCGGTGGCGGAACCTCCTGGGCCAGGGCGGCAACGGCATACAGGCCGGCAGTGAGCACCAGTGCGCGCAGGGGCATGGCTACGGCTGGCGCTGCCATTGGCCGTTCACTTCGCGCACGGCGGCGGGCAGATCGCCGGGCAGGCCCAGTGACAGCCAGCGGCCGCCGTCGTGGTTGAGCGTGATGCTGCCGGCGCGCACGCGCGCCGGGTCGATCTGCGCGCGCTTGGCCCAGTCGCGGATGCGCGCGTCATCCTGGCGGCTGCCCACCATGTACAGGTCGAACTCCGCGCCCGAGGATTGCAGGCGCTGCACGAGCTGTCCGCAGGCTGCGCAGCCGTCCTTGACGAACACCGCCATGCGGCCGCTGCCGCGCAAGGGACTGCTGGATGGGCCGGCGCCCGGCTTGTCGTCGGGCAGGTTCACGCGCTGCATCCCCGGATTCAGGCGCTGCCAGGCCTCGTCGTAGGCGCGCTGGTAGGCGAGCAGCTTCTCGACGCGGCGCGCTTCCACCTGCACCTGCAGTTCCGCATAGCGGCGCCGTTCTTCGTCCGTGCGAGCTTCGATGCCCAGGGCGGACAGCGGGTCCAGGTTGGGCGAGTAGATACCCAGCGGCCCATCCATCAGCTCGCGGTAGCGTGCCCATTCTTGTGGCTGCAAGCCCCATTCGGTTGCCACCCGGTCGTCCAGCACGCGGGCGGCCAGCGGGCGCTCCTGGCTCTGTGCGTTGCGCGCCGAGGTCGTTGCGGGCTGCTGCGCCCAGGCGGGCCATTGCGACGACGCCACCAGGACCGCGAAAAGGAGGATCGACGGCTTCATGGGGTGCTCCGGTCAGGGAATCGCCACGCGGCGGGTCTGGTTGCCGGCCTGGAACACTGCGGTGTTGCCCTCGATCGCCTGCAGGCGCCACGGGCCGACCGCATCCCCGGGCAGCAGCACCTGAAGTTGGGCGGGCGTGAAGTCCCCGATGCTCGGCGCGACGGACACGCTGCGCTGGCCGGCGCGCAGTTCGGCGCCGACGACGCGGAATGGCAGCGGCGGCAGCTCGGTCTTGGAGGCGGCGGACGTGCGCGATGCGCGCCGCTGGGCGGGTGCGGTGGCACGCGCGGCGGCTTGGCGCGCCTTGATCTGCTCGACCTCCGCGCGCAGCGCCTGGAGGTCGTCGGCCGCTGCGTAGCCACTGAGAGATTTCTCGACCTGGGCCGCGCGTGCTTCCAGAATCTGGCGGGTGTCTTTGAGGTCAGCGTCCGTCGCGACGGCCGGGCGCTGCTGGATGGCCTCGATCGTCTCGGCCAAGCCAGTTGCCTGCGCTTCCAGGCGTTGCAGGCGGGAATCCAGCCGCTCCTGGTCGGCCTGGTCGCTGAGGGCCTGGTAGCCCAGGGCCGCCAAGACGCTGAGGAAGATCAACCAGAGCCACATCAGGCTCTGCACCACCACGGCGGCGGTCGATCGCTGGGCAGGTTGCGGGGCGTTCATGGCTGGCCTCCCGAAACCATGGGTGCCAGCGGGAACGTCTGCACCGCCTCGGTGGCGGGTGGCTCGGATGGGGACTCGGCGACCGCGCGATCGCCGGGCCGCTCGAAGCAGATTTGCCGTGCGCGGTCATCCGCGTGCAGTTCCCAGGCCGGGCCAGCCAGCGTGAGCAGCGCATCGCGCAAGGTCATGGGGCCGAGGTGCAGGTGTACCGCCGGCAACGGCAGCGCGTACAGCTCGATCACGGCATGCGCGGTCTGGCACAGGCCATAGCCGCTGCGTTTGAGCACGTGCCGAAGCCCATCCCCGACCGTGGCGCGGGCATCCTCGGGCATGGACACGTCGATGGTCTGCAACAACAGGTCGCGCTGCGCCGCCATGGGTGCCAGTTCGACCAGTGTGTAGCGGGCGTAGCGCACGACCGGGATGTACTCGGAAGCCTCGGGTTCAGGCGCGGCCAAGACTTCCGCGATGGTGTCGGGCGCGACCGGCGCAGTCGTCGTCGCGCAGCCACCGGCCAGCACCGACCACAGCAGGCCGAGAAATCCCGCCAGAAGGCGGCGTTCGGGATAGTGAAACCACGGTGGAGAGGGGCACATAGCTCGGCGTCCTGAAACATCCAGCCCTCACCATCGCCGCTCAGGCCGCGAGCGGCAGCAAACAATGCGAACCAGGCAGCGTCCGATTTACCGGGAGCGGCAAAAAAAACGGCCCCGAAGGGCCGTAAGTGGAACGTGTCATGCGGCGACAAGCTGCCGGGCCAGTGCGACCTCGACGGAATCACCGTCCTGGTTCAGGACATCGAGCCCGGATTCGGGCACGTCGCCCGAGGTGGACTGCGAGACCATGATCTTCTTGGCCATCAGCTCCAGGCAGGTCATCTGCGAGGAACCGGCGTAGCCGAGGTAGATCACACGCACGGGCTGCTTCTGCCCGATGCGCCAGGAGCGGCGTGCCGCCTGCTGGAGCGAGTACACGTTGTAGCCCGACTGCATGAACACGATCGTCGGGAACTCCAACAGGTCCAGCCCCGTCTTGACCAACTCGGGGTTGGTGATGAGCACGTCGATGCCACGGTCCAGTTGCTCGGCGATCCAGTCTTCGCGGCGGCTGGCATCCACGCTCGCGCGCAGCACCGCCACCTTGAAGCCTTCCTGCTCCAGCAACACCTTCAGGCGCGACGTGGTGTCGCGCGTGCCGGTATAGACCGTGTAGGCCAGGACCTTGCGGCCCTGCGCCTTCTCCTCTTTGCAGATGTCGATCAGCTCACGCTCCTTGGGGCTGATCTCGAACTCGTTGAACTGAGCCGGGACAAACGCCAAGGTGTTGCGCGTGCGCGGATGCACCACGGTCTCCGACCGGAAGCAGCAATCCGGCCAGGCCAGCAGCACGTTGAGGACCACACCCAGCAAGGTCGTATCGCGTCGCGCCAGAGCCTGTTTCAGCTCGGCGGTCAGCCGACCCGCCAGATCGCGGTAGGCCGCGGCTTGCGCCGTGTCCATCGCGACTTCACGGAACTCCTCGTCATACGGCGGCAGGACGTTGCCGCCGATGTCCTTGAGCTTGAGGAAGATCGTGAATGGCAGGATGCAGCGCAAGACGCCCTTGGGGCCGAAGCCCGGGGCCTTGACCGTGCGCACCGATACCTTGGTGCCCTTGGCCGTCTTGTGCGCCGTGCCGGTGCTCTCGGAGTAGATGTCCTTCAACACCCCGTGATCGCGCATGAACGCCATCGCAGCCGAGGTCATGCTGCCGCTCGTGGTCGGGCGGTAGCCGTCTTCGATCATCCGCCCCGGAAGGGCTCGGAACAGCAGGTGAAAAAGATCATCACCGTAGCCGCCCATCAGCGTGCCAGTCAGCAGCAAGGTCTTGCGAGCCTTCGCCGCCAGCACGCCCATGGCCTGGCCCTGGGCACTGCCCCCGTTCTTGTACTCATGCGCTTCATCAGCGATGAGCAGGTCGAACGTACCTTGCGGCAAGTACCTCTTGATGAACTCCGAGGGTTGATAACCGCCCTCGCGAAAGCCGAACTCCATGTTGGCCATCGCACGTTCCATGCGCGTGGCTTGACGGTCGGAAAACACCAGCTCGCCGTTGCCATCCATGAGGTTGATGAACTCGTGGATGTTGTCGCCCAGCATCGAGGCCAGGAAGCCGTCACCGAACTTCTGCATCAGCTTCTGCGCAGTGACTTCCCCGATGGTCGGGATGCGCTTCAGGGCTTTGAGGACGGCCGAGGACTGGTCGCTGCCGGACAGGCTGCGCGGGCGGATCAGCGTCCACAGGGGCGCAGCGCAATGGCTGCACTTCCTGCGGTACTCCTCGGCTTCGAGCGCGACCGGGTTGACCGGCTCGCCGTCGAGGTCGGTGATGACCGTGCCGCAGTCCGGGCAGGCCGCCACGTCGCCGTGGCGGGTGCGCCGCTGGGTGAAGACGGGCTTCCAGTGGAAACCCATCCGCATCCTGACGCGCCCCAGGACGAAGAACTCCTGGCCCGTGGGCTGCACGCCCAACTGCTCACGCAGCTTGAGGAGCTTGACGAGCGTATCCGGCCCATTGAGCACCCATACCTTGGCGCCGGCCACCGTCTCCTGGATCTCCCGCCGCCACTTGTAAACCAAGTGCGGTGGCGACAGGACCAGAGTGCGGCGGTAGCCTTCGGCGTTGAGCACGGCGGCCGCGGCGATGCCAACGGTCGTCTTACCACAGCCCATCTCGCCATTGACGATCGCGGCGCGTTCGCCACGGTCGATCAGCAGCTCGGCGGCGGCGTGGACGACTTCGGCCTGGGCCGGGAACAGCTTGCGTTTGAGGCTGGCGACGATGAGCTGCCGGTGCGCCTGCGGTTGGCCGGTATAGACAGGCGGGTTGGCGCTGTTGAGGGCGTCGAGCAGTTCGTCGCCGAACTCGCCGACGAAATCCTAAAGGCTCAGGGTCAGAGGGGATGATTCCGCGTCGAGCAGTTCGCCCTGTACGGGCGCGGCGTCAGCGGCAGTGGTTTCGAGATCGAAGGACATTGTGATGCTCCAATGAAAAATGGGGCATGCACCACCCCCAGCGGGGCAATGGCATGCCCCGTGGTGGGAAGGAAATCGGCGCGCGGCCGAAGGTGGTTGAAGATGCTGGCCTGAGTGGCCTGCGGGTGAACCGTGCTCAGTCTTCGGACGGCAGCACGATGGCAGTGACGCTGCGCCCCGCATCGGTGATGATGCGAATGGCGAGTCCCGGGTGGATCACATAGTGCGATTCCAGCGACGCGCCCGATTGAAGTGCAACGCCGTTGGCGTGCCATTGGCAGACGTTGACGTCACCCCAGTCGCCACGGGTGTGGCGCCTGAAGTACGGAATCGGGTCCAGGCGACCCGCGCGGACAAGGCGATCAATGCCTCGGCTGAAGATGAGCGCCCCGATGGGGAACGCCAGCCTCTGGCAGTAGGTTTCGATGCGATGCGATGCCATGGGCTCCTCCTTGAAAGGCTATTGAGCCACGACACCCCTGGCGGAGTGAAGTGGCTCCGTCAAGTGGATGGGATGACGAGGCGGCGCCTTCAGATCAGGTCGCGCTCTTCGGGAAGCTGGACCACCGTGGTCTGGTGGTCTTCGCTGGTCTTCACGAGCAACACCAGTTCCGGCGTGATCCGGTACTGGGAGATCATCAGGTTGTCCTGTTGGATTGCGACGTCGTTGGCTTGGCGGGTGGCCTCATCGATCTCGCCCCAGTCCCCGCGCACATGGCGCTGGACATAGGCCAAGGGGTCGATCAGGCCTCGCCGAGCCAGCCAATGCACCTTCTCGCTCAACTTCAACGTACTCGGTGCGAACAAGGGTTGCTTGCGCGGCGCAGGCCGCTTGAACGGATTGGGGAACATGGTGTTTCTCCTTCGATGTGGTACAGCAGGACGGCAGCGCGTCCGGTGGATCAGCGAATGGTCAGCACCTCGCCCCTTGTCGGGGAGCCAGGCGTCATGTCCCACGCGCGGATAACGGGCACAAACTTGTCGGTGAGGATGCGTGTCTCGGCGATGGAGCCGTCTTCGCGTTCGGTGAATTCCCGCTGGAGCGTCTTGTCCTTGTGGGTGTCACCTTTGACGACGAGCACGCGCCCCGTCTGGGAGCGCACGACGCCGGAGATCGCGCCCGCGGCCAGAGCCAGGGCGAGATGCCAGTGGGACAAGGCCCGCGCCGGTGGACGCAGCGACTGCTGCGCGGTCCCCAAGTGCGTGTCCAGCGACGGCCAAAGGCCTTGCAGCCGGCCAACCTCGTCGGCGAACTGTTCGGGCTCCATCGTCACGCGGAAGAAATGCTCCGGCTCGGCCGGACTGGCGGGGACGATGTACGGCAGGAACGGCCATTCGCTCGGCAGTTCCTCGGCTTCGACTTCGCCAAGCCCAACCTGCAGCAGCAGATTGCGCACGGCCTTGACGCCATCGGGTGCCAGCTCCCGCTGACGGACCCGGCGGCCGAAGATCACCACCTGCTTGAACTGCGTTTCCACCGCTCGGTAGATACGCAGATCGGTGTAGTGGCGCGTCAACCAGCCGACCAGCTCCGCGTCGAGCACGTAGCCGGGGACGATGAAGACCAGCACGCCGCCGTATTGCAACAGCGACAGCGAACGCTGATAGAACAGCTTTTCGAGGCGGGCACGGCCCTGGCCCTGATAGCCGATGTTGCCGTTGACGTCCTTGGACAGGTCGCCATACGGTGGATTCAGCCACAGTAGTCCGAAGGACTGCTTGGAGATCATCGTGTCCATCAGGTCCGCGTGCAGGCAGTGATCGACCAGGCCGCGGGCATGGCGCGCCCGCTCGGCGTCGAATTCGACGGCGAACGCCTTGGTCTGTTCGCGCCCGAGGGCATGAGAGGCTTCGGCGATTGCCACGCCTTCACCGGCGCAGGGATCGAGGATGCACATCGGCCCGTCGCTGGGCATCAGTGCGTTGAGGGCTCTTTCGAGCGTGGGTTCGTCGGTCGGGTAGTACCCATTTTTGGCGAAATTGCGGGCGAGCCGCGGGAACATGAGAGCCATGGAAGTCTCCTGGTTGGCGGGGATGAATGACGGAAGCACGCCAAGGCGTGCCTCCGAGGGTGGGTCAAGCCGCTACCGCTTCCGGCGTCCAAATCTTGGCCGGATAGGGATAGGCGGTGAGCGCGTCACTGCGGATCAGGGAGCCCAGCGCCAAGCTCAGCGCCGGCACGTCGATGGCGAGCCGATGGCCTTCCAGCGGCCCGAGGGCGAACGGAAGGCGGGCCAGCATCTCGCGGCTTTGCAGCAGTTCCAGCACGGTCTCGCGCCAGTGGTCGAGCAGCGGCAACGGGCAGGTGTCCCGCACCAGCATCCACAGGCGGTCAAGCCGGTGGGCGCTGTCACGTGGCAGCAGTGCCAATGCGCTGGCGTTGGCCTTGTCGGGCTTGACGCAGCGCCGGTCGAACAGCCACACGTTGGACAGCGAACCGAACAGCGTTCGCCGGTAGGCGCGCGTGATGCGCTTTTCCAGGCGATCGACGTTGCCGATGAATACCGGGACGCTGCCGCCCTGGTCGGTGATGACGTGGAACTGGTCCAGTCCCTGCTCGTCGCGCCCGAGGGTCAGGCGTGCAAGGAACTGCTGGACGGCGGTGTCCCGCGCCCAGATGGACAGGAAGATCAGGTTGCCCTGGTCATCGCCGACGCAGGCGTCGGCCATCACGTCCGGGCATTCGTCGATGCGGTACAGCGTGGAAGAAGTGTTTGCGGGCATGGTGGTGTCCTCGGATGAACGGGAACAGCACCGCCCGCTGGGGCAAGTACTGCCCCAGGGGGTGGAAGAAAACCGCTCAGTCCGGCTCGAACTGTTGGGTGTGCGGATTGAAGTGAAGCGCCTCGTCCACCGCGGTGATCGGCGTGAAGCCGTCCAGGTAGATGTTGTTGAGGTACTGGTCGCGGTAGGTCAGCGCCTGCCGTGCCTGCTCCTCGGTGAGGCCGTTGTCGATGAAGTACCCCAGCATTTCCTCGTCGGAGGAAACTTCGTCGTTGGACAAACTGCCTTCAACGAGCTTCAACAGCGAGAGCGGGAGTGCAGCCAGGATCGGGTCCATGTCGGTTCCTCCTGGCTCAGGCCAACAGCGCCGCGGCGGGTGCCGTGACAGCCGTGGGTGTGCGCCGCCGTGCGTGGTAGGCGCGAACGCCTGCACGCCAGTCGGCGGACTGCTCCGGTGCGAGGTCCAGATAGGACAGCGGGCACGAGTAATAGTACGGATGCATGGACTCTTCCAGCGGCTTGTAGCCCCACTGGTTGCCGCTTCGTTCCAGCAGATCGCAGCGGATGTAGCGCAGGGACTGGCCCGGCGCGAGATCACGATGCACACCTTCGACCTTGGCGGTCAGTTCGACCACGGACCACAGCACGTTGCTGCGCAATGCGTGAGCGATAACCTTCGCGCTGACGCGCTCGGTCTGCTGTGGTGCGATCAGTTCCGCGATCAGTTCAGACCGCGATTGGGGAGAGAAATACCAGCCCATGAGAGGCCTCCTCGAAAAGTTGAGCTGGAGGCCTCCCCGTGGGGAAGAACCCCCAGTGGGTGATGGAATGCCGCAGGTGCAGCGAAGGAAAACCTATGCCTTGCCCTTAGTCCCAGTCGTCATCGTCGCGATCACAACCAGCCGGGCAGCTGCCGAACTCGATCCCATGCGAGCAATAGCCGTGCTCCGCATTCCAGTCCTGGGTTTCCTGCCGTTCGGCCGGTGTTGCGTAGTCTCATTCCTGTGCGATCTTCAGCGCCTGTGCGCGCTGTTCTTCGGGCAATCGACCGAGTTGCGCGTCGATCGCCGAACTGAAGCGTTCGACGTAGTAGTCGTGAGACAGTCCGCAACCCTTGGTGGCTTGTGCGGCTGCCGTCTCGCAGAGAGCCCGCCACGCGGGTTCATCCAGCGCGGAGCGGGGGATATCGCAAGCGATGGTGGACATGATGAAGACCTCCAGAAGATGGCCAGGGCCTCCCCCGCATGGGGAAGGAACCCCGGCGGGTGGATGAAGAACACCGCGCATGCGGCGTCTGCGATCACGCAGGTTGCAGTTCGGCCTGGCGGCTCCACTCCTGCGTCTTGAAGTCCAGCGCGTAGCCCAGCTCGCCCAGGCGGACGATCTGTGCACGCAAAGCGCGGCGGTCGATGGTCGAATCCAGTTTCACGGACTCGCCCAGCGGCCACAGCAGGCCGAAGAGCGCGGGGTCACCGTCTTGGGTGCTGCCGGGGGCAGCAGCCTCAGCAGGTGGCGGCGCATCCACGCCAAAGGGCGTGGTATCGACCATCGGGTCCGCGGACGCCTGCACGGGTGCGGGCTTGGCGGGCCTGGACGCTTTGGTGGGCTTGGCCGGCGTTGCCGCAGGCTGCGCCCCTTGCTCTTCATCGAGCGGATCGACGTCCTGGGTGGCGAAGCTGCGGGCTTCGTCGCGGCTGAGTTTGTCGATGCCGTTGAGCGTCATGCCGTCGAGGCTGGCACGGATCTCGAACCGCATGCCGCCGCCGACCGGATAGGACTTCGGGAAGATGTACCTGATGATGAATTCCCCGTCGTACTTGCCTTCGGGGTACTGCTCCAGCTCCGGGTCTTTGACCTCGAACGTACCGAGGTGCGTGGCGAGGCGGCCAACCGTGAACGGGCCGTTCTTGCCGCGGATGGTACGCAGCGTGAGCTGGCCGGGGACGACGATGGGCGCAACCGATTTCTCGGGTGCCAATGGGGTTGCCATGATGGTTCTCCTGATGATGAATGACGGGCCGCCGACGGCACCCGGTGGATGAGAGGAAATGGCTTCGCCCGAGGTGGGCGAGGTCCGCGTGGCATCACGCCTTGAGCTGGCGCATGCCTTCGGCCAGCAGCCACAACGCCCGGTTCAGGCGCAGGTTCTGGTCGATGCCTTGCACCGGACGGGTGCGCTGATTGCGGCCGTTGGCCGTGCGTCCGTTCAGGCCCCCTTTGACGAGGTTCTCCTGGACGCGGTTGAAGACGGCCCACAGGTCGTTCTTGCGGTCGTCCCATCGCCGGGGTGCCAGCAGTTGGCACTCCGTGACAGGCGTGGACTTGGCTGGATCGTCGTACTTGAGTGCGAGCGCGGAGTTTGCAAAGACCTCCGCTTCGCCCTCATCGAGGGTGATGGTGCGCATCGCATCGCGCGCGTTCTGCACGCGCTCGAAGCCGTCGAGGACTCCGTAGGCACCTTCGATCACCTGGCTGACCACGTCGCCCTTGTGGGGAACGCGGATGTCGGCGGTGGTGTCACCGCAAACCAGGCCGTTGTGGCAGACGAACCGGAACATGCCGGCGAGCATCTGATAGCTGCTCGTGCCGTCATGGCTGTTGAGCAGGATGATCTCGTTCGCCTCGTCGCCGTTGATCTGGCTTGCATGGCGAAGTCGGATGAGGTGCTTCGTGTACTCGCGCCGGTCTTCGTTGCGCACGCGCGTCTGACACACCATGAAGGGCTCGAAGCCCTCCTGGCGCAGCTTGGTCAGCACGGTCGAGGTCGGTATGTAGGCATACCGATCGGACCGGCTCCCATGTGGAGCGTCGGCGAAGATCGACGGAACGACGGCACGAATGCGGTCGTCCGAGAGTGGGCGATCAGAGCGCAGGATCGGGGATTGCGGAGCAAAGCGGGATACCAGAGACATGGCTGATCTCCTTTGAGAAATTCGACAACCGCGTGGCCGTGAGACCACGCGGAACTCGGGGGATGAAATGCGCAAGCACGCGTCCTGGGGACGCGGCGTACGTGGGGAGGAAAAGCGACAAGGCCCCGTGAGAGGCCGTGCCGGATCAGAACGAAGCAGCCAATGCCGGCTCCTGCTCCTGGACTTGCGCCTCGGGCTCGCGCTCGGCGGGCTCGGTGGCCGTGTCGATGGCATCGTCGGCTTCGGACGCGGATGCGTCTTCGGCCGGCGGCGCCTCGGCTTGCGCCTGGCTCGTCGGATAGACCTGGGTGCCGTCGATCTTGATGAGACCGATGTGGACCAGCGTCGATTCCAGGCTGGCGGCCGGTTCCCCGGCGTGCTCACCCTTGGTGCGGATGTACGGATCGATCTTCATGTCGTTCAGACGGAAGGCGATCAGCACCTTGCGGTCACCCTCGATGGCCTGAACGCACCGGCGAACCAGGTGCTCGGCTTCCGGGGTGGCGACGATGGTGTCGAAGTACCGATACTCCGGTTCATCGACAGGCCCGGCCAGTGCCGCGACGGTGCAAGAGAGGAACGAGTCGCCAGCTTTTGGGGTGACGTCCTTCACACGATTGAGATAGCCGATGCCGCGGGTGATCAACTCGTGCTGCTCGATCGAAGCCAGTTCGGCCCGGTCGATCAGTTCGGCCTTGAGCAGTCGCGCCTTGAGGGACGCGGCGGCCTGACCCTTCTGCTCACCCTTGTCGCGGATGTACACATCGCCCCACAGGTCACCGAGGCGAAAGCGCACCAGCGGGCGCTGCTTGGGATCGTCAACGCCGATGTAGCGCTGAACGAGCTTCTTGGCCTCGGCACCCGAGACCTTGACGTCGAAGTAGCGGTAGCTGGGGTCCCGGGCGGGGCCGACCAGCGCGGCGATGGTGCATGCCAGGAAAGGCTGCGCACGGCGGCCGCCCCGGACGGGCACTTCACGGACACGCTGGATGTAGCCGATGCCCGAGGTGTGGAGGTCGAAATACGATTTCTCGTTGGACGTGGTGTTCATGGTGAATCTCCATTGGGATGAAGCGGAGACACACCGGCCCACGCATGCGGGGAAGGTGCGTGACCCCGCGGTGGGTTGATAAGGCGAAAGCATCCGCCACCAGAGGCTGGTGGCCGCTCGCGGAAGGATGCGGTGCGAGCTGGCTCGGTCACGCAGTGGGAACTGCGCCGCAACCTCGAAGACCGATGGTTGCCTGGCATGTCGCTGACGACGTCAGCAGGCATGGGGCCAGCATGGCGGGGCCTCGCGCGCGCGGCAGCAATCAATCGGCACCCGGGCGCTTCCCTTTGTCCGCGCCACCCGGCGCCTGTCACAGGCACTTGGCGCCGCGCAGGTGCTCGGGGGTATCGGCGCGCGGACGGCCGGGACGGCTCCAGGCGCCGCCACCGCGCGCGCCGATCAGCCGCCAGCCGGCGGCGCGCAGGCTGGCGCCACCTTCGTCGGGCATGGTGTAGGTGAGCAGGCGTATGTAGCCCAGCGCCCTTGCCGCCTGCCAGGCCGCGCCGTAGAGCTTGCTGCAGGCGCTGGGTGTGCCGTCGGTGCACAGCCGCGTGACTTCCAGCGTCCAGGTGCCGCGCGACCGGGCGGCCGACAATGGCCACGCCGTGGATCAGGTCGCTGTCGCTCAGCGTGACGGCCAGGGCGAACTTCGCGCCCTGGACCGGGCGGTGGTGGCGATGGTGCGACAGAACGAATGCATTGGCCGTGCGCAGCGACACCGGTAGGAGGTGCAGCCTCGGCGAGGTCGATGGCGTGTTCATGCGGTTGTCTCCGGTGGCATGCCGGCGTTGTGGCCGGCGGGGCGTGCCTCGGCGGCTGGAGACAAACGCGCACGCGCGGCGATGGCGGCGGTGCGAACAAAAGAAGGCCCCCGATGCGGGGGCTGCGAGGCGGTTGCCGCGTCAGGCGGGAGGCACCACTGCTAAGGACAGGTGCGTGGCGGTGGCGGAAAGCACGAGATCGTCCGCCGAGTGCTGGAGGCGCGTGAACAGGCCGTCCTTCGGGTCGAAATACTCCGCGAAGTCATCGCCGCCCAGCTCGCGGCCGGCGAGGTGCCACCAGTCATCGAACGGGTCGGTGTCCGGGTTGCATCCGACGGCGTAGGCGAGCAGTGCCTGGCGCCCATCCGGGCGACGCTCCCCACGCTCGGCGAGGAAGTACACGCCCTGATCCTTGACCAGGACAATGCGGCACTGATTGGGGACGTCTCAGAAAACGGAAAAAATCGTACGCTAAGCCGGTTGCAGCGGTCGTAGCGGCCTGAACTTGCCCGCGCCGATCTTGGCGCTGCTGCGCCAGAGGTAATCGCCGGTCAGGTTGATGTGCTCCCAGCCCAGCGGCGACAGGTACTGCAACAGGGCGTCATCGACAGTCTGGCCGTGACCGCGTAAGGCGTTTGAGGCCCGTTCCAGATAGACCGTGTTCCACAACACTATGGCCGCCGTCACCAGGTTGAGGCCGCTGGCCCGGTAGCGCTGCTGCTCGAAACTGCGGTCGCGGATTTCGCCCAGCCGGTTGAAGAACACGGCGCGGGCTAGCGCGTTGCGGGCTTCGCCCTTGTTCAGTCCGGCATGCACGCGGCGGCGCAGCTCGACGCTTTGCAGCCAGTCCAGGATGAACAGCGTTCGCTCGATGCGGCCCAGCTCGCGCAGCGCCACGGCCAGGCCGTTCTGGCGCGGGTAGCTGCCGAGTTTCCTGAGCATCAGCGAGGCCGTCACCGTGCCCTGCTTGATCGAGGTGGCCAGCCGCACCTTGGCGTTGATCGCCTTGCCGGACGCCTGGAACTGCTGCTGATGCTTGTGCTTGGCAGCGTTGAACAGCTTGCCCAGGATGCGGTCGTGCAGGTCGATGATTTCGTCGGTGACGGTGGCCATGCCCTCGATGGCGAGCGCACCAGGGTCGCGTAGCGGCGCTGTGCCTCGAACTTGGCCAGATCGGCGGGCGTCATCTGGCCGCCTTCGCGGGCGATCTTGAGCAGGCGGTTCTGGTGCACCGACCGCTCGATGCCGGAAGGCAGGTCGAGCGCCTGCCAGGCTTTGAGGCGCTCGATGTGTTCGAGTATGTGGCGCGAGTTCGGCTTGACGGGCGACTGGCGCAGCCAGGCCAGCCAGGTCGTCTTGCCGTTGTCGTGGCGCTTGAGCAGATCGTCGAGGCGGTGCCGGTGGGTGGCCGACAGGGGATCGGACAAGGCCGCGTAGATGCGGCGGTTGGCGCGGCTGTAGGCGTTCATCGAACACCTCCCTTTTCCTCATCCGGCGCAACAGGACAGTTGCTTCACGTCCTTGTTGAAGGTCTGCGCCGCGAGCTTCAGTCCCTCGACCATGGTCAGGTAGGGGAACAACTGGTCGGCCAGCTCCTGCACGGTCATCCGGTGGCGGATCGCCAGCGCGGCCGTCTGGATCAGTTCGCCCGCTTCCGGCGCGACCGCCTGTACGCCGATCAGCCGCCCTGAGCCAGCTTCCGCCACCAGCTTGATGAAGCCGCGCGTGTCGAAGTTGGCGAGCGCCCTCGGCACGTTGTCGAGCGTCAGCAGCCGGCTGTCGGTCTCGATGCCGTCGTGGTGCGCTTCCGCCTCGCTGTAGCCCACGGTCGCCACCTGCGGATCGGTGAACACCACCGCCGGCATCGCCGTCAGGTCCAGCGCCGCGTCGCCGCCGGTCATGTTGATCGCGGCGCGCGTGCCGGCCGCCGCCGCCACATAGACGAACTGCGGCTGGTCGGTGCAGTCGCCGGCAGCAAAGATGTGCGGTGCGCTCGTGCGCATGGCGCGGTCGATGACGATGGCTCCCTGCGCATTGACTTCGACGCCTGCCGCTTCAAGGTTCAGGCTGCGCGTGTTCGGCGCGCGACCGGTGGCGACCAGCAGCTTGTCGGCGCGCACTTCCCCCTGCCCGGTGGTGAGCACGAATTCCCCGCCCGCATAGGCAACGTGGCTCGCCTGGGTGTGGTCCAGCACCTCGATGCCCTCGGCGCGGAAGGCGTCTGTTACGGCTTCCCCGATGGCCGGGTCTTCTCGGAAGAACAGCGTGCTGCGCGCCAGGATCGTGACCTGGCTGCCCAGCCGGGCGAAGGCTTGCGCCAACTCGACCGCCACCACGGAGGAACCAATCACGGCCAGCCGCTCGGGGAGCGAGCTGCTTTCCAGCGCCTCGGTGGAGGTCCAGTGGGGTGTGTCCGCAAGGCCCGGGATTGGCGGAAGCGCCGGGCTCGCGCCGGTGGCAATCAGGCAGCGGTCGAAGTTCACCTCGTGCGTGCCGCCGTCAGCGGTCGCCACGGTCAGCGTGCGCGTGTCCCTGAACCGGGCCTCGCCGCGCAGCACGGTGATGGCCGGAGTGCTTGCCAGGATGCCTTCGTACTTGGCATGGCGCAGCTCCTCGACGCGGCCTTGTTGCTGGGCCAGCAGCCGCTCGCGCAGTACAGCGGGCGCTGCGGCCGGCAGGCCAGCATCGAACGGGCTTTCGCGGCGCAGGTGGACGATGTGCGCGGCGCGGATCATGATCTTGGACGGCACGCAGCCGACATTGACGCAGGTGCCGCCGATGGTGCCGCGCTCGATCAGCGTGACGCGGGCGCCTTGCTCCACGGCCTTCAAGGCAGCCGCCATCGCCGCGCCGCCGCTGCCTATCACAGCCACGTGCAGCGCTTGTTCACCGCCAACATGCTTCGTTTCGCCACCGAGCCAGCCCAGCGCCTTGTCTAGCAGGCCGGCAGGCTTGTTCGGCGTGTCGGTAAGCCGTGCGCGATAGCCGAGCGTGGCCACTGCGGCAACCAGCGGGGCCACGCTCACGCCTGCATCCGCCTCGATTTCGGCCTGCCGCTGCGGATAGGACACCGAGGCCGCGCGCACGCCGGGCACGTTCGTCAAAGCCTGCTGGACGTGCTCGGCGCACGACGTGCAGGTCATGCCTTCGATGTGGAGGGTGATCGCCTCGGCCATGATTACGCCCTCACTGCTTGACGCTGGACGGGTAACCCGCGTTTGCGGTGGCCTTGGTCAAGGCGTCGGCATTGGTCTTGGCCTCGTCGAAGGTGACGACGGCCTCCCGCTTCTCGAAGCTGACTTCGGCCTTCTCGACGCCGGCGACCTTGGACAGAGCCGTCTTGACCGTGATCGGGCACGCGGCGCAGGTCATGCCGGGCACCGACAGGGTGACGGTCTTGGTGGCAGCCCAGGCGGGCGCGCTTAGAGCGGCGGCCAGGGCGATGAGGGTGGTGAGGGTGGTGAGGGTGGTGAGGGTGGTGAGTTTCTTCATGGTGATCTCCTTTCAGTAGAACAGCGGCAGGACGTAGGGAAACGCGAGGGCAACCAGAACCAGGGCGGCCACGATCCAGAAGATCACCTTGTAGGCAGTCCGCACTTGGGGCACGGCGCAAACGTCGCCGGGCTTGCAGGCATGGGCTGGTCGGAAGATGCTGCGCCAGGCGAAGAACAGCGCGATGAGCGCTGCGCCGATGAAGATCGGCCGATACGGCTCCAGCACGGTCAGGTTGCCGATCCACGCGCTAGAGAAGCCGAGCGCGACCAGGACAAGGGGGCCGAGGCAGCAGGCCGAGGCGAGGACGGCCGCGACGCCGCCGGTCGCCAGTGCGCCGCGGCCGTTCTTGGGTTCCGACATAAGGTTCTCCTTCCGGGACTTCGCTTGATGCTGTAACGTTACTTCCGTAGTCAACTACGGAGTCAAGCGCCATGGAGAACGCTCAAGAGAATCTGACCATCGGGGCCTTCGCCAAGGCAGCCCGGGTCAACGTGGAGACGATCCGCTTCTATCAGCTCAAGGGCTTGCTACCCCAGCCGGAGCGGCCCTACGGTCGCATCCGCCGCTACGGGCAGGCGGACGTGGCGCGGGTGAAGTTCGTGAAGTCAGCCCAGCGCCTGGGATTCAGCCTGGATGAAGTCGGCCAGCTCCTGAAACTGGAGGACGGCACCCATTGCAGCGAGGCGGCCGAACTGGCTGCTCACCGGCTGGCCGATGTGCGCGCACGCATGGCGGACCTCACGCGGATGGAAGAGGCCCTGTCGACGCTAGTGAGAGAGTGCAACGCGCACCATGGCAATGTTTCCTGCCCGTTGATCGCAGCTTTGCATTGCTGCTAAAGGGCCCACTTCGGCTCTTAGCGTACGATTTTTTTCCGTTTTCTGAGACGACCCCTGATTGGCGATGGCTTCGGTCAGCACGGGGCGCAGGTCAGCGCCTTTGAATCGCAGTGACATGGATGAAATCTCCTGTGTGGAAGAATGAGAAAGGCCTCCATCCGATGGGATGAAGGGCCTGTAGTGCACGCGGCCGGAACGGCTGGAACGCCGTGGCGGATGCCTCGGGTCAGCCGCAGGACCGCCCGGTTTCGCTGCGGGGCGTCATGCCGGGACGGCCTGGCGCTTGCGGGCCGCTTTCGCGTCGAGGATGCTCACGTCGATCTGGCGCCAGCGCCCGTCGTCGATGAGCCTCTCCAGCACTTCGCCGAGCATGTCGAAATACACCTCGTCGTGCCGATCGACCAGTTCGACCGATTCACCGTTCTGACGGTGCAGTTCCACCACGTAGGTGTCTCCGCCGCGGTCGTAGAGGATCGTCACCCGGCCCTCGAACTTCGCGGTCGAGACCGTGAAGCTGATCGCCGGCGGGGTCTCGATGATCTTGGAGGGCGTGGGATCGACCCAGGTGAAGTCGCGGGCACCGGCATCCACCAGCATGTGGGTGATGCGCCGGAAGCGATCGGGGGCCGGCATCTCCTCCAACTGCTCGATGAGCTGGCCCAACTCCATGCACTGCGGCGTGGGAATGGGCAGCTTGGCCGGCGCCGAGCCGAGGATGTGCCTCGTGATGGTGTACGGCGTGCCGTCCGAAGTCTCCTCGGTGATGACCTCCGGCGTGTCCGCGCGCAGTCCGTCGAAGCGACGACGGGCATAGGGTTGGACATGCACCTTGGCGCCTTCGGCAGGAACCGTGGTCACCAGGCTGGGATCGAGCACCGCGAACTCGGAAGGCTTGAGCTTGACGACGATGGCATCGTCGGTCGCGGCGACCACCTTGCCGTCGAAGGGTTGGGGGTCGATGGCGAAGCCCAGCGTTGAGGACAGCGGCTGATCATCGAACACGCGGTACTTGAACGACCGCACGTTGCGGGGCACATGGCCTGCGACCAGCGAAGGCATCATGGATTTGATGAGGGAACGATCCATGGGGAAACTCCTTGAGGAAAAACAAGGGATTCCCCGCCCGCAAGGGAGAGGTCCCTTGTGGGTGGCGTGGATGGACGCGGTAGGTCCGTAGGAAGAAACGACCAGCACGGTTTCCCGCGCTTGCAGCCTCGAAGGTCTCGACTGCCTGGGCATGTGCCGGCAACGCCGACGAACATGGGGCAAGCATGGCCCTGGGGCGGTCTGCCTGCCCGCAGGAAACGGCACCGCACCACAACCGTTTTCCTGTGCTGCGGGCAAGAAAAAGCCCCTCGAAAGGGGCTGGAGGAATCAGGCTTGGTACACGAAGTAGTGCTCGCGCTGACGCGGAAAGAACACGTGTTTCCACGTGTCGCCGCTTGTGTTGCCACCGTCGAAGACGACCATTTCGTAGTCGTCAATGTCGGTGTCCACCAGATCGGCGCTGTCGATATGGCGCATGTGCAGCGTACCGCTCATGCGCTCGAACACCAGGATCTGGCCGATGGCGTCGTCCTGGCTCATGGCGTTGACGCAGGCTCCAAGCTGATTCTCGAAGTCGGGCGTGGGCAAGATGAGATCGGGGAACATGAGATTGCTCCTATGGAATTGAACCAGCCCGGCTCCTGGTGGGAGGCGGGCTGGCATATGGGGGATAAAGGGGAAGGCTTGCGCGTCGCGTGTCTGCTAGGTCTCGGCCAGTGGCAAGCCCAGTAGCGCGGGTGCGTCGGCATCGAGGATGAGGATGCGCACATCTGCCTGGCCGGCCAGTTCAAGGATGTTCGCCAGGTCGTCAGGCATGCCCTTGTCGCGGTGCTCCTGTCGAAGCTGCTCAGCACTGATGCCCTCGGCATATTCCAGGTTCTTGTCTGTCCAGGGCGTGGAGATCAGCTTGACGCCAATCGCCGGGCTGTACGGAACCCGAAAGGCGATGAACAGAAAAGCCTCCGGCGTGGCGAGGTCTGCCAGGTTGGCGAGGTACTGGCCGGTTTCCTGGCAGATGTGCGCGCTGCTGACTTCCCAGCACCGGCTGTAATAGCCGGTCTCGAAACTCAACCGCTGCACCACGTCTCGCGCGGCTTCGGCCGAATAGGTATCACCGACATGGACCGGGCGGCCGTCGAGGTCGTCGCCATGGATGGCATAGACCACGGCGCCCACCACGCCTTCGCCGTTGATGCCTTCAACAGCATCACATTCAGCAATCAGCTCGTCGCTGATGGCGTCAGTGCCGCTTTTGATCAACGCGAAGTCGCTGGTGACGATGCAAGGCGATGAGATCAGGTCGTTGTCGGAAAGATGCGCTTGGCTCGTGTGGATGGATCGCCAGACATGCGGGCTTCCGTCCCCGTAGCAGATGCACAGCGTTCGGACGACTCTCAGATTCCAGTAGCCGCGTACAAAGGGATTGGGATTCTGGGTCATGGAATTTCTCCAGATTGAATAATGGAGCCAATTCCCGCCACCGGGAATTGAACCCCGGTGGGTTGAAAGTGGAAAAAGCGTCAGGCGGCACTGATCGAGGGCTTTGGGCCAATCGGCGCAGGCTGACGGAAGAAAAATCGAGGGACATGGCCGCGTGGACGCATGTCCCTCATGGGCAGTGAACAAAAAGACGGTGGTATGCCGCAGACCGGCTCACCAACCGCTGTAGTTCACCAACAGATCGGCGATGACCTTGCGGCGTTGCAGATCGAGACCATCGAAGTCCGACAGTCCTTGGAAGTGGCAGCGCTTGAGCATGGCACCGCCCTCGCGCGCGTTGTAGAAGCTGAACATGGCGGACAGGAACATGCGTTCCCCGCTGCTCAGGACGCCGAGTGCGTCGTTGGCACGCAGCATGTCGGGACGCAGATCCCACTTGCTCTTTGCCTGGTTCAGGCCTTCGCGCGTGCCGTCGCCAAACCATTGCGGGCCTGCGATCTCGACGCCGCGCTTCCAGACCTCGAAGAAGGCTTGGGGCGCGGCGGCGAAATGCTGCTCTTCCCGCATGATCTGATCGACGACTTCCTGGGGCAAAAGCTGGTTCATGACGTGGTTCCTCCAGTTGGATCAGGGTGTGGCGAGCTGGGACCCGCCGCCTCTTTCGAGGGCACGTTGAGCCGCGGCATAGCTGCGGAAGTACTGGCAGGATTCCCGCGAAACGGGACCTTCTGTATCGCGCGTGCCGATGTAGTGGCCGGCGGCGCTATGCAGGATTTCGAGCGGCAGGAACTTGCCGCAATGGATCAAGGCCAACTGGCCGAAAGAGGCTTGCTGGGACGTGGACGGGCTCCTTGGAAAAAGCGGGGCCTCGTCCCTCACGGGATGGCAGCTCCCGCACGCGGTTGAGAAAAAAGCATCGGCGTCACGGGTGACGCGCGTCCGCAGACTCGATGCGATGGCGGACTGGCGGGTAGCGCGGAAAGAATCCGCGGCAGCCTGGAAACTCTGGCTGCTGGCATGGTGCTGACGAATCAGCGACACATGCGGGCAGCTTCATGCGCGAGGCGAGCCGCGTCAGCCGGAAATCGGCATTTGCAACAGCCCCGATTGGCGAACGCGGAAAAAAGAAAGCCCCGCAATAAGTGCGGGGCTGTCAGGAGGATGAGGCGAAACTGGGTCAGCGAGGCCTGTCGCCCAGTACATGCTGCTTCCACAGGGCGAATGCCTCGTCCGGTCCCAGCTCTGCGAGGATGACGATGGGCTGGCCCCGACGGGCACGCAGCGATGCGAAATACGCTGGCCGGTCGGCGATGGCGTTGAGCTTGATGCCCTTTAGGAACAGCAACTGGCGGGGGCGAACTTTGGTGGTAACGCAGGCATGATTGCGCTTGTTTGGGGCAAAAGGGCCAGCGAAGCGGGCGGACACGGCCAGAAAACCGCGACGAACTACTTGTACTTGCCAGGCGAGGCGAACGGGTGACATCAGCATATCGCTATGCGGTAAAGAAGACCGTCCTAAAGCTTGCAGGATCCCGGCATAGCTTCATCATCACCTCTCCGTGACGGCTCATTGGAACGAAAAAGGCCAGCATCGCCGTGATGGACTTTCATAATTGCCAGGTCAACTGGCTTGCGTGCTGTTTATTCACAGCAAGGCATTGCGACGTCGTTGCAGCAATCGCCGCCATCGCAACAGGGCGTTGCAGCAAAAGCGGCGGTGGGCGCTAGCATGAGGGCCAAGCCGCGGCCGCTCATGCTGGGGGCCGTTCTCTTCAGATTGGTGTCCTGCACCGTGTGCATTGCGAATTTCCGGATCGTCCCAATGTCACTGGGACTCCTTTGTGGCGGCCGGGTTCTCCACGCTCATGAACGACTGGGCCACCAGCGCGATCGCCCCGCCCACGATGGCCATGTCAGCGATGTTGAAGGCGGGCCAGTGCCAGCCGTGCAGGTGAAAGTCGATGTAGTCGATAACGTGCCCGCGCGTGGCGCGGTCGAACGCGTTGCCCAATGCGCCGCCCAGAATGAGGCTGTACGAAAGGCCTTCCGTTTTGCGCAGCGGCCGGGAGAGCAGCCATGCGAGCCATGCCGATATTGCGAACGCGATCGCCAGAAAAAACCACCGCTGCCAGCCGCCCGCGCCAGCAAGGAAGCTGAACGCCGCGCCGGGATTGAGAGCGTGAACTAGGTTGAAGAATGACGCCACCTCGTGCGACCAACCCAAGGGAGTTGTCGCGTCAATGTAGCTCTTAGCTGCCTGATCGCCGGCGAATATAACGATCGCGAGTGAGTACCACTGCGTCTTGCGAAGAGATGGTTCATCCATTGTTCATGCCGCCTTGAACTTCAGGAGGCGCAGCCCATTGACGACAACCAAAAGACTTGCCCCCATGTCAGCGAACACAGCCATCCACATGGTGGCATGCCCTGTGAACGTCAACGCAAGGAACACCGCCTTGATGCCAAGGGCCAGAACGATGTTCTGCGTGAGGATCGCCGCAGTGCTACGCGACAGCCGGATGAAGGCGGGGATCTTGCGCAGGTCGTCGTCCATCAGGGCGACGTCGGCTGTTTCGATCGCGGTGTCGGTGCCGGCCGCGCCCATGGCGAAGCCGATGTCGGCACGGGCGAGCGCGGGCGAATCGTTGATGCCGTCGCCCACCATGCCCACCTGGCCCTCGCCGCCGACCAGGCTTTCGATGGTCTTGAGCTTGTCTTCGGGCAGTTGGTCACCACGGGCTTCAGAGATTCCGACCTGGGCAGCGATGGCCGCGGCCGTGTGCTGGTTGTCCCCCGTCAGCATCAGCGTGCGCACACCCAGCGCCTGCAGGTCGGCCACCGCCTCACGGCTGGTTTCCTTCACGGTGTCGGCCACTGCAAAAATGCCGAGCACGGTCGCATCGTCCATCAGCAGGATCGCTGTCTTGCCTTGGCGCTCCAGGGTCTCCAGCCGAGCCTGGAGCGTCGCTTCGCTCAGGCCCAGCTCCTGGGCGAGCCTGTGGTTGCCCATGTGCAACATGCGCCCGGCGACGCGGCCGCGCACGCCGCGGCCAGGCAGCGCCGCGAAGTCGTCGACCTCGTGCAGCGCGATGCCGTCACGGTTCGCCTTGCGGGCGATGGCCTGAGACACAGGATGGTCCGAGCGTGCCGCGAGGCTTGCGGCCCAGGCGGCAACTTCCTGCGCCTCGCCGATCAGCGGCACGAAGTCGGTCTGCTCGGGCTTGCCATGTGTGAGTGTGCCGGTCTTGTCCAGGGCCAACGCCTTGAGCTTGCGCCCGCCCTCCAGGTAGACGCCACCCTTGATCAGGATGCCGCGTCGGGCGGCAGCGGCCAAGCCGCTGACGATGGTGACCGGCGTGGAGATGACCAGAGCGCAGGGGCAGGCGATCACCAGCAGTACCAGGGCCTTGTAGACCCAGTCAAACCATGCGCCGCCGAAGGCGAGCGGCGGCACGACGGCAACCAGCACGGACACCGCGAACACCGCCGGCGTGTAGACGCGGGCGAACTGGTCGACGAAGCGCTGCGTGGGCGCACGGCTGCCCTGCGCGGACTCCACGGCATGGATGATGCGCGCGAGCGTCGAGTCGCTGGCGCCTGCGGTCACCTTGTATTCGAAAGAGCCGGTCTCATTGATGGTTCCGGCGAAGACCTGGTCACCTTCGGCCTTCTCGACGGGCAGGCTCTCGCCGGTGATGGGCGCCTGGTTGATGGCCGATCGACCCGAGGTGATCAGGCCGTCCAGTGCGATGCGCTCGCCAGGACGCACGCGGACCACCGCGCCCTTTGCGACCTCCTTGGCCGGCAGCTCTGTCCATGAGCCATCGGCCTGCCGCACGGTCGCGGTCTCGGGCGCCAAGTCCATCAGCCCCCGAATGGCGTTGCGGGCGCGGTCCAGCGACTTCGCCTCGATCACTTCCGCCAACGCGAACAGGAACATGACCATGGCGGCCTCCGGCCAGTGGCCGATCGCCATGCCGCCGGTGACCGCGATGGCCATCAGGGCGTTCATGTTCAGGTTGAGGTTCTTCAGCGCGATCCAGCCCTTCTTGTAGGTGCTGAGGCCGCCGGTGAAGATCGAAACCAGTGCCAGCACGATCACGGCCCAATGATTGCCGTCGTTGACCCAGTACACGCCTTCGGCGGCCACCGCCGCAACGCCCGAAACCGCCATCGGCCACCAATTGGTCTTGTGCGCGGCCACCGGGGCATCGCGCGGCTCATCAGTCCTCTGGACCTCGGCTTCCATGCCCAGCGATTCGATGGCTTCGACTGCCGGCTTGATCGCGTCGGGTGTGTGCCGAACCGTGAGCGTGCGCTGCATCAGGTTGAAATCCATTCCCTGCACGCCCGGCATGCCTTGCAGCTTGCCGCGGATCAGACTTTCCTCGGTCGGACAGTCCATCTTCGCGATGCGAAGTACCGTGGTGGCTGTCTGCATGTCCTGCCGCGCAGCCTGCATTCCAATGGAAGCAAGCGCCTTCTCGATCGGCGCTGAGGTCGCCAGCGTGTGCTGGACTCCCAGCACACGCTGCATCAGATTGAAGTCGAGCGCGGTCACACCCGGCAGCTTGCCCAGCCGGTCGCGGATCAGCGCTTCTTCCGTCGGGCAATCCATGTTCTCGATCCGGTACGTCACCCGCTCGCCGATCGGCGGCGCGGAAACGGCAGCGGTTGGTTGCTGCTGCAGGGCCGAGGATGGGATCACAGCCGCGGCTTCGATCGGCCCCGTGTGGCCGAAGGTCTGCTCCTTGGCGCGCATGGCGATCGAGGCCAGGACCTGCTCCATCTGCGCGCGTGCCTGAGCGAGGTGTTTCACCGACAGGGTGCGCTCAGCGAGGTCGAAGTCGAGGTCCTGAATTCCCTCGACTGCCCCGAGGTGCGAGCGGATGAGTTTCTCCTCGCTCGGGCAGTCCATGTTCTCGATGCGGTAGGTGGTCGACACGGCGGCGTCTCGGACAGCCTGAGCCTTCATGCCCACCGAATTCAGCGCTTGCTCCAAGGCATCGGCCGAGACTTCGCGGTGCGAAATGGTCAACAAACGCTGCGGAAGATCGAACAGGAGCCGCTCGACACCGGGCATGCCCTCCAGCGTTCGCCGCACCAGTGCTTCCTCATTGCGGCAATCCATGTTGCTCACGTGGAAAACGGTGGTTTCAGTGCTGGCCTGCTCACTGGCGCACGCCGTCTGTTGGCCATTGCCGCCGGAGCAGGCGCATGGGCTGGAAGGTTCTTTGTTCATAGATCGCTCTTCATTGACAAGGTTTTCCCCGGATGCCATCATTAGAAAACCTCTAGTAGATATAGAGTCAAGTTTTTTTATAGGAAGCAACCATGATGCGGATCGGTGAACTGGGCAAGAAGGCAGATTGCTTGGTGCAGACCGTGCGCTTTTACGAGTCAGAAGGCTTGCTGCCCGAGCCTGCACGTAGCGAGGGCAACTTCAGGCTCTATGACGAAGTCCATTTGCAGCGCTTGCTGTTCATCCGCCGCTGCCGGGCGAAGGACATGACGCTGGATGAGATCCGTCAACTGCTGAACTTACGGGATCGGCCAGAGTTGGGCTGCGGCGAGGTGAACGCGCTGGTCGACGCTCATATCGCGCAAGTGCGGACCAAGATGAAGGAATTGCGCGCCTTGGAGCGCGAGTTAATGGATCTGCGACGCTCCTGCGATAGCGCCCGAACCTCGCGCGAGTGCGGCATTCTCAACAGCTTGGCCGAGCCCGCCTGAAGCTCGAGCGTGTCATCGGTGCTGGAAGTGATCGGGTCCAGTTCTGAGAGCCACGTGCCGCGCTCCATCATGCGAAAGCGCGCGGTTCTGACGTTTTGAGACGGCGTGCGACCGAGGGCGTGGCCCACAGGAGCCAGCGCGAGCCGGACGACCTGCGCGCCGCAATCTCCGCCACCTTACGGGTTCTCCAGGCCAGACCGAGCATCGCGGCGTGGCTGCGCAGGTGCAGGTGCAGGCCAAGGTAGCAGTGCGCCACGACGCGGCCCGACTCATGGGCACGCCACGCAACTCGCGATCGCTTCGCAAGAAGCCGCAAGGCCCGACTCGCGCAAGAATGCGACGTGGGCAAGATCGTATAGCCAGCAGCGCAAGCGTTTGCCGCTGCTGGCCGGCTCCGGAAGGGATAGACAAGCTGCGGGCCGTAGTCCATTGGAAAGTCCATCTTTCTTGAGTGTCACTCTTTGGCGCCCAGCGTGTGCTTTTGCGACCGGAAAGCGCTGAACAAGTGGCCCCCGGGCATCCAGAAATCGCCGTAGTTGACTTGGGCGTCTTCGTGCTCACGCTTGTGATGCCAGCGATGGGCTTCAGCCACCCCGATCAACAATCCCAACGGCCCGACCCGGTATCCCAGATTGGAGTGCTGGAAGGCCAGATGCACGACCAAGAAGCCGAGCCATGCGCCGACGGCCAACCACAGCTTGGAACGCCGCTACTGGCTCAACGGGGAGTGGAAAGGCCGCCCGCCCTCTAGCAAGGCGGCACAAGCGAGCGCGACGATCACTGTGAGTAGCTCCGTCGGAAAAGACGGCCGGCCGGTCGCGAGCTCGCCGAAGAGCACAACCGCAGTGGCGCCACGGATCAGTGGATAGCAGCCATACCGGATGACAGTCGCAATGAAGGGGGCGCATTGGTGCTCATCTGTTCTGTCCTAAAGCTCTGACTGGATTGGAAAACCTTCTAGCTACGGTAGAGTCAAGGGCGTCCGGGAAGACCCTGTGGCAAGTTCGTTGCATCTGCGCCTTGACTCTCCAGCCGCTACAGGCTTCAGCATCCATCGATTTGGAAGGAACAATGCATGGCTGAAAACCACAGAAATCACGAAAACGACGAGTTGGGCCGCCTAGATGCGAGCGATGCGAAGGACCGAAAGATTCTTCTGACTGTGTTGCTGATCAACCTGACGCAGTCCGCCGCCGGCATTGCCCTTGGCATCTGGGCTGGCTCTACGGCGCTGATGGGCGCCGGGTTGGACAACCTCGCCGATGCGTCGGTCTATGCGGTTAGCCTGTATGCCGTCGGTCGTGCGGCAACGGTCAAGGTGGGCGCGGCCCGCTTGTCGGGTTTCTTGCTAATCGGCCTGGCCGCGCTGCTGCTGTTGGAAGTCCTACGCCGCTTCGCTGGAGGGGAAGAGCCTGTCGGCCCAGCCATGATGGCCATGGCCGCGCTGAACGCGGCTTTGAACCTAGTGTGCCTCAGACTACTGCGCCGCCATCGCGGGGAAGATGTGAACTTCAAGGCGTCAGCGATCTTTACCAGCAACGACTCCATCGTCAATGGTGCGATTGTGCTGTCCGGGGTGCTGGTGATGGGGTTCGGGTCGAACATCCCGGATCTGGTGCTGGGCGTCATCGTGGCCGCAATCGCAGCGAATGGGGGGCGGGAAATCCTGCGCGAAGCATCGGAAACAGCTCGCCGTAAGGCGGGCACATAAGGCATGTTTTCGCCCAGTTCATCCCGAGGTTTACCTCTGCAAAAGAGGTAGTCCAGCCTTTGGGCTACGGCCTCGGCTGCAGCCGAGCGTACCATTGGCGATGGCCGCGCGATAGGCGGGCATGCCGTTCTCGACCTCCGTCTGCCGTACAGCAGCGGTGCGCAAGGTTGAGGGTGCATGTCGTCTCTCCTGTTCGTGTGGCCCAGGCCAATGGCCGGGCCGGGACGTTGATGGGCAGGAGAATGGCGCCGAAGGCCCAACGGCCTTCGGCTCGGGAGAAAAGAGGAACCACCCGTGGGCTGATTGGCAGGCCCGGTCGTCGCTAGAACCATCTGCTCATCAAGCAATCACACCCGGCCCATGTCGTGGCTGGGGCCGGCATCGTCTGGCGCACATCCGCGCACAAAGGGAGCCCGTTTTTGCACCGGCGGGCACCGGCACCGATTACCGCTGACCACGAAGGGTCTCCCGGTGGCTCGTGCAGCCTGGCAAGCCACCGGGAGACCCTTCGCAGAGGGCGGAAGAAACGCAGATCAACAGAACGCGCGTGGTGCGGCTCGCAGAGAAGCTACCTTCAGGTCCCGCGGCCGGGGACGGCTGGGCGGGACGCGCACACGGATCAAGAAGGCGTTGCGCGCTGGGCGTCCCGCAGGGCATGCGGCGGAGTGCGGGACAGGGGCCACGCCGCCGAAGGCGGGCACGGCTCACGGGGAACGGGGGCGGTCAGGAGCCTTTGCGGCCGCTACGGCGCGGGCGCGAGGCGCCGCGCTTGGAGCTGCCGGATTCGACTGGCAGCGTGCCTTTGCAGTCCGGGTAGCGGCTGCACGACCAGAACGGGCCGCTCTTGCCGCTGCGCTGGCGCGTGGGTGCGCCGCACTGCGGGCATGCCGGCCCTTGGGGAACCTTGATGGACAGGGAGGCGCTGCCGTACTGCGCAATCAACTGCGAAATCCACGCGGCCTGCTTGCCGATGAACACGTCCAGGGTGAGCTGTCCGGCCTCGATCATGTCGAGCGCCTGTTCCCAGACGGCGGTGGTGCCAGGGTCGGCAATCGCCGCAGGCACGGCATCGATCAAAGTGAAAGCCGCATCCGAGGCGCGGATGGCGCGCCCCTTCTTCACGAGGTAGCCGCGAGCGATCAGGCCGCCGATGATGTTGGCCCGCGTCGCTTCGGTGCCGATGCCAACCGTATCCTTGAGCTTCTGCTTCAGGCGGGGATCGGACACCAGCTTGGCGACGCCTTTCATGGACTTGACCAACTCGCCTTGCGTGTACGGTTTGGGCGGCAGCGTCTTGAGTGCCTTGAGATCGACGTCGGCCACCTGGCATGCCAGGCCCTCATACAGTTTCGGCAGCGCGGGCAGCACCTGGGCGCGGACCGCAGTATCGCCCTCGCCATCACCGTCTTCGGCCTGCGGCTCGGCGAGCACCTGGCGCCAACCCGGGATGACAACCTGCTTGCCCGTGGCCGCCAGGTTCTGCCCCCCGCACGAAAACTTGGCCACAGTGCGGTCGAACTCGTGGTGAGGGAGGAACTGCGCCAGGTAATGCGACCGGATGAGCCTGTACACGGCCAGTTCCTTCTCGCTCATGGCGGAGAGCTTCGCCGGTTCGAGCGTCGGGATGATGCCGTGGTGCGCCGTGACCTTGCCATCGTTCCAGGCGCGCGAGCGCTGCGAGCGGTCGAGCTGGCCCATGATCGAGCGCAGCGAGGGATCGGTCTTGAGCAGGCTGTCGAGAACGGTGGGCACTTCGGCAAACATGCTCTCGGGCAGGTAGCCGGAGTCCGAGCGGGGGTACGTCGTGGCCTTGTGCGTCTCGTACAGGGCTTGGGCAATCTCCAAGGTTTCCTGCACGTCCAGCCCAAGCTGCTTGGAACACACTTCCTGCAAGGTGCCCAGGTCGAACGGCAGCGGCGGGCCTTCGCGGACACGCTCAGTCTCCACCGACACGACGTGGGCACTGCCCGCAGCGCGGATCTGCTGCATGGTCTGCTGTGCGACCGGCTGCCGCAGGCAGCGGCCTGCGTCGTCGGTGCACGCATCGGGTGGAACCCATTGCGCGGCGAAAGTCGAACCGCCTGCGAACAGGGACACGGCGATGGCCCAGTATGGTACGGACACGAAGCGCGCGATCTCGCGGTCGCGGTCCACAACGAGCTTGAGCGTCGGGGTCTGTACGCGGCCGACCGACAGCACGCCGTCGTAACCCGCCTGTCGCCCCAGCACCGTGAACAGCCGGCTCAGGTTCATGCCCACGAGCCAATCCGCACGGGAGCGCGCCAGCGCCGAGTGGTACATCGAAAGCGTCTCGGCCGAAGGCCGCAGCTGGCCCAGTGCCGCCCGAATGGACGCATCGTTGAGCGCCGACAGCCACAGGCGTTCGATGGGGCCGCGGTAGCCGCAAAGCTCCACGATCTCGCGGGCGATCAATTCGCCCTCGCGGTCGGCATCGGTGGCGATAACCAGGTGAGTCGCCTTCGCCAAGAGCGCCTTGACGACCTTGAATTGCGTGGCGGTCTTCGGTTTGACCTCGACCCGCCAGTGCTGGGGAATGATGGGCAACTGCTCAACGGACCATCGTTTGAGCTGCTCGTCGTAGGCCTCGGGCGGCGCCGCCTCCACGAGATGGCCGATGCACCAGGTGACCGTGACGCCGGAACCGTTGAGGCAGCCTTCACCGCGCTGCGTGGCGCCGAGAATCCGGCCAATGTCTTTGCCCTGGGAGGGTTTCTCGCACAAGAACAGCCGCATATCCGTCCATCCCGATTCCTGTTGTTCATGGAGTTGCTGGGATCGAGGATGCCGAGCGCAGCCCCTGGCAGCAGCAAACAAGCCGCATGCGGCAGCGACCGCTTTCACGCCGATGAAATGGCGAGTGCGGGGAAGGTGCGTGGCCGGAAGTGTGCGGGCCGAGAGCCGCGATTTCCGGGAGCGCGCGTGGAACTCGGTGGACGTTGGTGGAGCTATCCCCTGGGGATAATTCGCAGCGCATGGAGGGCGGCGAAGCACTGCGGCAGCCGCCCTCCATGCCCGATCACTTCCTGCGCTTGGTCTCTTTCGGCGCCGTCGATTCCTGGGTGGCCTGGGGCTTCGGCTCTGCCTCCTGTGGCTTCGGGCTGAGGGCCACAGACTCGATGCGGTACGGCAGGATGCCGACACTGCGCGCGTTGACCTGCCAAGTCTCACGCGGCTGATCTTCGTTGTCCGTCCAGGGGTCGCGCTCCATGCGGCCGACGACCAGCACCCGCATGCCCTTCTGGTAGAGCTGCTGCCAGCGGTCGGCGTCGTGGTGCCAGAGTTCCACCGGCGCCCAGAAGCCGCCGCGGTCCTCGAACTCGCCGCCCTTGGTGGGGACGGGGTTGTCGAAGTACACGTTCAGCCGGAGCAACCGGCGAGGATCGTCGTTGCCATTGGGGAATTCGCGGTACTCGGGAGGCGATCCGATGTTGCCCTCGCCGATGAATTGTGTGCTCATGTTGGAATCTCCGTGGTGGTTGAAATACCCGTGCCTCGTTGGGCTCGGGCGCGTGCTCGGATGGCAGGCGCAATCACCGATCGCGCACTGCGGCAGGAACGGACGCGAGCCGGCGCAGGTAGGTGTTGTCCGCCTGCGCGGCCTTGCTGGCGCATTCCTGTGCTTGCCTGCCCAGGGTGTGCAGCAGGCTGATCTGCATGTTCAGCATGACGCGCTGCAGTTCGATCTCGTGCAGGTCGTGCAGCAGGTTGACCGGCGTGCTGGGGCTCGCCATCAGCTCCTGCCACAACGCCACGCCCATGGCCGATCGATCGTGCTTGCGCCAGCGAAGAAAGGTCGTGCCTGCGCCAGTGGTCTGCTGGGCCAGCTCGACGGGAAGCAGGTGGAAGGGATGCCCGCACGCCTGTGGCAGCACCTGTCGCTGCGCCAGGGCAATCAACTCGTCGCGCATGGCGAAGCACTGGCTGGCCCAGGCCTCGAAGTCCCCTTTACCTTTAAAAGGCTTTAAAAGGCCTTTTAGAGAGGCCGCGTGTTCCAGCCGCATGAAGGCTGGCTGTTCCAGACGACGGAAGTAGCGCGGTTCGCGGTTCGGGTCGCTCATGCCGGTTCGTCCTCGCCGGCGGCTGTGGACTTGGCCTCGGCCGAATCGGCGGCAGCGCCTTCGTCGGTGGGAGATGCGGCTGCGGCAGCGCTATCACCACGCTGTTGCAGACCACGGCGCACGACGGGCGGCGCAAACTTCGAGCGGCGCATGCCTTCGAGCACGTCCTGCGGCAGTTCGCCGAACTTCTCCAATGCTGCCCGAGCTGCGGCGTTCTTGGCCGCGAAGTCGTCGCGGGTGCAGCCCGAGTAGCGGTATTGCTGGGCCAGGCTGAACAGGCTGCGCAGCGCGTGGGCACCTTCGTTGAGCCAGCGCTCCAACGTCGAGCGATCGATCAGCGCGGTGTGGTGGGCGAGGATCAGCTTGCGCGCGATGTCGTCGTAGTCGGCCAGGAGATAGACGGCGGCAAAGCCCAACTGCGCATTGACGAACAGCGGAAGCTTGACGGGCTGCACGTTGAGGTTCTCGCCCAGGGTCAACGCGGCGGGCACGCCGGCCAGGGCCTGGTCCACCTGGTCGCGCAGCGTCTGCAGCGTGGTCCTGGTCTGGTCGAGCTTGTCTTCGATGCGAAGCATCCACCAGTCGCTGTATGGGTCGTCCTGCTCCGAGCCGCGCTTCATCTTGTTCATGACGGCGATGTAGCCGTTCAGGCCGACGATGCCCGGTCGCCCCTCGGCGGCGGCGCGGCCATGCCAGATGCGCGAGGCGTGGTGGGTGTGCAGCGTCAGCGACATCGCGCTGCGCAGGGAGCCGAGGTTGAGTTGCAATGGTTCGTTGCTGGTTGCCATGGTGATCGCTCGCTGGTGGACAGGGAGCCGCCAGCATCCGCATGCAGCGGAAGGCAGTCAGTCAACAAACCGAAATGAGCCGACCCCCGGTTCTGTGCGCGCTGGCGGCGCAGCGCGCAACGGTCCCCTGGGGACCGCTCCGCAGATGGGCACTCACATCGGCGTTCCCGTCCTCGGTTGTTGACGGTATGCGTGCTGCACCGCACGTCGCGCTGCCGTTCGACACGATCCTTCGCCGCGCAGCCGTCCCCAGGGGACCGTTCCGTTGAGCGCCATGGAGGTCTGCTTCATGGTCTTGCATGCGCTCTACTCAGGTTTTGCGCAGCATGTCGCGCCGTCGCCCGGCGCTTCACCGCACAGCCGTCCCCAGGGGACCGTTTCTGCCGACCGCCATGGAGATCTACTTCACGGCTTTGACAAGCCCTGTGCTCAGGATTTGCGCAGCAGATCGCGCAGGCGCTCGATGTGCTGCCGGGCCACCTCGGGCGGCACGACGTTGCGCGGCGGCTCGGTTGGTGGCGCTCGCGCCGCCGATGGTGTTGGCGGTGCCGGGCCGGTCTGCTTGGCCCAGGCATTGAACTCGCCGCGCATGGCGCGCTGGATGATGCCGAACAGATAACCGGCGGGGTTGCGGATGCCATGCTTGCCGCACCGTGCGGCCCATTCGTCCAGCACGGCCTGCCGCAGGGCAGCGTCCACCTGCTGCAACGCCATCTTGGCTCCGGCCTGCTGTTCCGCCTTCAGTTCCGCGAAGCGCTTGGGCCATTGCAGGTCGCCCAGCGCACGCGCCTGCGCGGTAGTACGTACTTCATCAATATGACTACTACGTACTGTACGGTCCTGCTTCGAATTCCGAAGAGCGCCGTCTGGCGCGGGTTTCGGCCCTGCTTCGGATTCCGAAGATGGGCGATCGCCATTCCGAAGAAGGCTCGCGGGCCCTTCTTCGGAATCGTGGACCGCATCCTCCTGTGGATAACTTTCGGAGGCGGTGATGCCCTGGTCGGCCAGGCGCTCGGCGAGCACTTGCAGCCGCGACGGCAAGGTGCGTCCGGACAGCATCGGGTCGTCCGCGATCTCCTGGAGGGTGTTGAGTCCCACCACCTGGACGGCCTTGGCCGAATGCCCCAGCGACTGGCTGACCAGGGCCAGGTAGTCGGCGTCGAGTTGCATCGCCTCGAACGGCGTCAGCGGTTCGTCGTGCAGGACGTAGAGGTTGCCGAGGATGCGACCGGTCTTGGGGTCGCGCCGTCGTCGCACGAGGCTCAGCCAGCGCGTCAGGCGCAGCAGCGTCAGCGCCCGCGCCACGGTCTCATGGGAGGCCTGGCCTGCGCAGGGCATCGACGCCAGCCAGGGGCGCAACTGCTCATAGGTGGGAAATGCCGTGACGCCATCGTCGTTGAGCATCAATCGGAACACCTGCCAGGCGTTGCGCTCCAGCGGTGTCAGGCGGCGGTCGAGGAACAGCCGCCGCGGCACGCTCCCGTGCCGATTGCCACTGAACAGGAAGGCGTCGCCGGACGTAGGAGGCGTGGGCGTTGGAGCAGGCAGGGACGCGGGAGCGCCAGAGCTGGACTTGGGCGCGAGGTCCTTCAGCGCAGCGTCGAACAGGTCGGCGAGTGCGATGGGGCCAGGGCGCTGGGCTCGTGGGGCGGTGTCGTCCACGGCCATGGCCTAGCCCAATCCCTGATCGACCCAGTTCCTGATCGCGGCCCAGACCACCGAGAGCGGCAGCGACATGCCCTCGGCCAGGTCCATGGCCGCATCGAGAATCGAGGTCTCGTCCTCCAGATCGACGTTCCTGCTGCTGGTCACGGCTTTCCATTGCCGCCACAGTTCGGTGTCCTGGGTCTCGTCCAGGACGGGGTGGCGCCCCTTGCGCTTGGGCAGGCCGAGGATCTCCCGCCGCAGGGCGACTTCCTGATGGGTCAGGCCATAGAAGCGGCTGACCATCTCCGTGCTGGCCCCCAGCCGCAGCATGCGATCGACCGTGGCGATTTCCTTCTCCACGTCCTGTGCCTGGTTGAGCAGGCGCTGCAGCACTTCGCGGTTGACCGTGACCGAGCACCACGAGACGCTGGCGTTGGCCAGCACGCTGATCAGCGCGGGGTGCTTGAGCGCATCCAGCTCGGCCTCGCCGAAGCCCATGGCCTTGCAGCGGCGCAGTTGGCCGTTGCGAAGGTCATACAGCGCCTGGGCAATCACGGCCTGGTTGAGCGGATGCGATGTGGACATGCGGCCTCCCTCGCTCACGTCCCGGGCGCCGTGGTGCCGGCTTCCAGGTCCAGCAGACGCCGGGCGAGGCGCAGCAGCCGAAAGAGCTTGACCAACGCCGTGTCGCTCAAGCGCCTTGCGCCGCTGCCATGGCCTTGGCTCTGGCCGTGCAACAGGGTCGGCAGGTCGGCGGCGAGCTGCGCGCCGTCCAGGCCCGCTTCGGCGACGGGCTGACCCGTCAGGGAAGTGAGCAGCGTCAGCACCGCGCGGCCGAGCGGCGACGGGGCTTGGCCGCGGGCGCGGCACGCAAACCCGATGCCATCGGCGCGATCCTCGATGCACTCGTCCAGGCCTGCCTCCCCGGCGATCTCGCGCGCGAACTGCGCGATGTGGATGCGCAGCCGATCGGGCGTGTCCAGGCCGGCGTCGATGTACCAGACGTCGGAGATCGGATAGAGTCCGCCGAGTTGCACCGGGATGGACTGCAGCACGCTCGCCGAGAAGTCGGGCGGCAGCGCATCGCCCAACTGGTCGGCGACCATGCGCTGGATCGATTGGAGCCGTTCTGTCGTCGGTGCTGGCGAGACGATGTGCTCGCGAAGCAGATCGCCCGGTGCGGCCGGCTGGCTTCCCGTGGCCGCTTCGCCAACCGCCGTGTCGTCGTGGCGCAAGGTGGGCTCGGACGCCGGAGGGCTGGCGGGTGGAGGACCGGCCGCCGCTGCAGGCGTGGCGATGGACGATGCTGCGCCCGGCGGAGTCGGCGTGCCGGCGGTGGGCGAAGGCAACGCCGGCTGCGCCGCAGGTGGCGTCGGGTCACTGACCAGCGCCCGGTGGCGGCTTTCCGATTCGGTCAGGTCCAGCGCCAGCACGTCGTAGCCGATGCCCAGCAGCTCGGACATCTGGCCGATCAGCTCGTCTTGCACGCGCTGCGGCGCGAACTCGTCGCCCTGCGTGTCGAACTGCGCCAGCACCTCCTGAAAGAAACTGTCGAAGTCCAGCGGCAGCGAACGGTCCTTGGCGTAGTGCTCCCAGGTGCGTTTGCAGGCCGTGCGCATGACCGACAGCCGCTCGACCTGGTGGCGCCCCAGGCCGCCATAGAGCACAGTGGGAATGGCGGGCAGCAGGTAGCGCACCGCGTCGGCCATGCGGGTGATGTGCGACCGCTGGACGGGGAAGCCATCGGCCGCCAGGCGGCGGGCCAGTTCCGACTGGCTCAGGGCGGCGCCGCTCTCCTGCTCGTAGAACTCCCGTGCTTTCTCGACGCCGAGCGCGCGCTCGATGAACGTGAGGCCGCCGCGCAGTTCGTTCTCGGCAAGATGCCCGGTCAGCGCGACGATTTCACCGCGCTCCGGCCATGGTCGGAACAGGCACGATATGCGGAAGAAGCGTTCTTCCTTGGTCTCCGACCAGAGTTCGCGCAGGATCGCCAGTCGCGTGTTGCCGCCGTTGCGGATGATGTAGTGGTCCTCGCCGGGCCTGCGCGTGATGGCCGGCGCCGCGTCCAGGCCGCGCTCGCGGATGGATGCCTTGATTTCCTCGTAAGCCGGGTTGCGCTTCATGCGCGGGTCATGGTCGTAGGGCCGCAACTGGTCCAGCGTCACGACCATGGGCGTGTCCGCGATCGGGTCGCTCAAGGCCGTAGCCGCTGGGCCGCTGCGCTCGAAGCCGGCCGCGAGCAGCTTGCCTGCCATGTCCTGCGAGGTCATGTCAGCCATGGCCGCACCCCTCGCAGTCCCCACGACCGCCGGCCGGCGCCATGCGGGCCTCTCGCTCGGCGCGGCGGATCTGCGCACGGGCGTTCAATTCGGCCCGGTGGTCACTCGCTGTCGAACTCGTGTAGATCGCCGCGCAGCCGGCCTTGGTGAACTTGAGGTGCCCGCCCGGCGTGCGCTTGACGTGCCAGCCCTCACCGACCGCGAACTCGATCAGGGCGCGCAGCCGCTTGTGGCCGCGGGCCAGCTCATGTGCGTTCGCCATGGGGCCTCCCAGGATCAAGAGGTCGCTGCGGGCGGCCGGATACTTGAGCCAGTCGGTCCTGCCATTGCGGGAACAACTCGCTGGCGAGCGCGCGCATCGTGTCGAGCGCGGCAGGGGCGACTCTGCCGGGCGGCTGGCGGTGCTCGACCCGATGCACCGGCAGGCCGCGCGTTGCGGCACGTGGATACGCTTCTATGGCCGGCACGTCGGTGGCGAGCACGCGGATGCCGGCGCTGTCCTGGAACAGGTCGCGCAAGGCCTGCTGGATCAGCCGTGCGTTGGCGGACACCGGGTGGACGCGGTTGATGAGCAAGTGCAGCGGCGGCGGTTCGATGCCCAGGTGCCGGTACGGCGCAATGTCTTCGAGCAACTGCATGGTGCCGCGCCGCAGCTCGCGTGCCGCGAGGATCTCCGGCGTGACGGGCGACAGCGCGAGATCGGAGGCGAGCACCGCCATCTCCAGCAGCACGGAACGCGCGCCCTGGGTGTCGATCAGCACCAGGTCGTAGAGGGGAGCAAGTGCTGGCAGCAGATGCCGCAACCGCAGGCGGCCATCCGGCGCATGCAGCAACAACGTGTTCAGCTCGCCCCGGTGGTCGTCGGACAGCACCAGGTCCAGGCCCGCGATGATCGTGCGGGACACGAGCTGGCCAAGGTCGCGCTCGTTGAAGGCCAACAGCTCATAGATGCCGCCCGGCGCGCGCTGGGTCAGTTCGTAGTAGGAGGACAAGGTGGGCTGCACGTCGAGATCGAGCAGCAGCACGCGCAGGCCCGCGTCCGCGGCGAGCCCGCCCAGGTTGGCGGCCGTCGTGGTCTTGCCGACGCCGCCCTTCGTTGAAATGATGGACACGACCTGCATGGCGCTCTCCGGCTGGGAATGGGAAGTCCGCGGGAGAGCGGGTCAGGTCCGGTGGTTGAGGCGCTCGGCGATCCACTGGTCGATTTCGATCGAATCCCAGCCGACAGCGCGCACGCCCAGGCGCAGCGCCTGAGGGAACTGGCGCTTCTTCATCAGGTTGTAGATGTGGGCGCGTTTGAAGCCGGACTTCGCTTCGACTTCATCGAGCCGCAGGATGCGGCGCTCGTTCGGCGGGAGTACAGGGGTCTGCGACATGGCGGTCACTCCTGAACGCTCGGTGGCGTTTGTTGGCGTGACCTCTATTCAATAGACCTGGCTGCGGAAAGACATTGCAAATGCAATCTCCGCGATTGCACATACAAGCTGGATAACCTCATGCGCTTGCGCTACGAACGTACCTCTTAGCGTTGGCGAACTTTCCGTTTAAGGTGCGCTCAGTGATGCCCATGGTGCCGCCGTAGTGGGCGACCAATGCAGAGACAAGGGCCTCCTGCGTTTTGAAGCTGGAATAGGGCACGCCTGAAGGCGACTGGCTCAGCATCAGCGTCAACATCCCTCCAATGATGTTGAGATAGGTCGTTTCCGCCCGTTCGCTGATCTCGCATTGCTTGGATGCCAACAGCACCGAGGATTGCTTGAGTAGCGTGTCGTGCTGCTCCTGCAGTTCTCGCATCTCACGTCGGGCTTGTTCAAGCGCGGCCTGAAGGGCCAGCCGCTCCACGAGGATCGCCTGTCCTGTTTCCATGGTGATGAAAGGATGCGCCATGCGTTCGCCACGGCTGAACAGAAATCCTGGCCGGTGCTCGGGATAGTGGGTGCGCATCCAGCGTTTTAGATCGACATGGCGAACAGTCAGATCCAGAGAATTGAGCAGGTTCGGATCATTGAGCGTGATCCCGTTCTTGCCGTAGGGCAGCTCTCCGTTGAGGATGCCGTCATAGATACGTTCCGAGTGCAGCCGGCACTCATTCCATCGAGGGCAGTTCAGCGACCGAGGCAGGACACGCGGTGACGCGATCGTGGCCAGGATCATCGGGAGATACCGCAGCAACCCAGCCCATCGGATGGCCGCCTCGATGGGACGATAGAACACCTTTGATGTTGAAATGTCCTTGTGCATGTCTTCGTCTCCTTTCGGGTGCGCTACATCACCGGCTCCTTTCTTGCCCAAGGGCTGTTGTGTCGTTATGGCCTGCGACGGACGCTTGAGGCGATGCCCTAAGCGAAGGCGGAGGAGGCCATTGGCGTCCGCCGCAGGTGGCCTTGTCTTGCTTGATATGCAAGAATCGATCAGTTGCCGGCCCATCGAGCGATGAGGACGCAAGCTCGATATTGGCGCTCACGGTACCAGCGTCATAGGTGGCGCAAAGCCCATCAAGACCGATTTGGTATGGTCTGATATCCAGACGGTTCAAGACCAGCGAGTTGAAGCGTTCGACGCCCCTACGTCCAGTTGGGGACTGGAAATCAGCGGTTAGTGATGCATCGCTCCACATGCTGATATATCGACAAAGTATCTGCCGCAGTACCAGTGACCCTGCCAGGTTGCCCCAGCACATAGGAGACGGAGATGGCTGAACATTCCCATGAACATCAACATCACACATCCGGTCAGATGGGTAAGCACGGCCGACCATACGCCAAGTTCTGGGTGAACATGGTGTTGGGCCTCGTCGTCATGTACTTCGTAATGTTCAGCATGATCGACGGCGCCAGGGACTTCAGAAACAATCTCAACATGCTCTACATGGCGGTCACTATGTGGGCGCCAATGGGCATCTTCATGCTAGCGACAATGCCCGGCATGTTTCCAAACCGGCGGCTCAATCTCGTGCTGTACGGCTTGTTTGCCGTTCTCACACTCGGTTCTTTTGCCGCTACCCGTGCTCAAACCGGAATCGGCGATCGACAGTTCATCGCGTCTATGGTCCCGCACCATTCGGGAGCGATCCTCATGTGCCGCGAGGCGCAGCTCTCAGATCCGGAACTCGTCAACCTATGCCAAGCGATTTCCGATGGCCAGCGCGCGGAGATCGAGCAGATGAACCGGATTGCTGCACGCCTTCGTTGAGGCTGGCTGCCACTACACTGGCGCCGCGTTGCGCTCCGGCGAAGTTAGCCGCAGCGATGTAAAGATGAGTACTTGCGGTGTTCCGATGCCGGCGGTTGTGTCCTACAGCCGTCCAGGTGCCAGGTAGTCCACGCGACACCACCCCGCGCTGCCTGCGGAGCGAGCGCAAGTCATGATCGTCGCAAGTTGGAGTTCGATAGCGAACCCGCTCAGCAGCTGGACGCATCAGGCGTAACGACGGGTGGATGGATCATCCTTGGACGCTGGTGGAAGTGGTTGGATGAACTTTGTTGCCGAGGGCGAAAAACAAGGCTATAATTGAGTTCTTCGCTGATCACCACAGTGGAGAAAGTGATTGGGAAACAGAGACTTAGCGCTCTAGTGCATGACTCGTTTCCCGCTCCATGTTCCGACAGGCCCCATCTTGGGGTTTTGTCTTGTCAGGGCCCAGTTCCTGGCGCGCAGTACGTTGGCCTCATGGCAGAGTGGCTATGCACCGGATTGCAAATCCGTTTACAGCGGTTCGATTCCGCTTGAGGCCTCCAATTGAAAAGCCCTGACTCCGGTCAGGGCTTTTTGTTTTTGTGCGGTCTGGAATGTGCTGTACGAGCGCTATGATCGGGTCTGGACCTTGGCGGACTGTACGCAGATGACTCCCCGATACATCGTGGAAACCTGGATCGAGCGCTTCAATGCAGGCGATGATGCTGGCTTGGCGGAGCTGTATCACCCCGACGCGATCAATCACCAGGTCACCCAGGACCCGATCAAGGGCCGCGACGCGATCCGTGCCACCTTCGAGCGTGAATTCAACAACGCCGAAATGGTCTGCATTCCCGAAGTCATCCATGAGGCCGGCAATGTCGCTGCGCTGGAATGGCGCGACCCTCTTGGCCTGCGAGGATGCGGTTTCTTCACGGTTGAGGAAGGATTGATCACGTTCCAGCGCGGCTACTGGGACAAACTCTCGTTCCTGAAGATGCACGGTCTTCCGATCGAGTGAGCCGCAAGGCCGGGCGGCATCCGTGCCGCCTTGGTCGTGCCTGATGGGCTACAGCCTGGCCAGCGCCTGCACCGTGGCCTGCGTCAGCGGCTGGGGCAGAGCATCCACGGCAAACCAGCCCAGCCCGGTCTGCACACCCGGCTCCTGGATGGAGGCCTCGGCACCCGCAAGTGCCCGTGCCTCGTAGATGGGCGCGACCCAGTGCTGCGCAAGCGCCGGCTCGAAATGATCGGCCACGCACAGCAGGCGCAGCAGCTGCACTTCCAAGGCGGTCTCCTCGCGGACTTCGCGGACCACGGCAGCCTCCACCGTTTCCATCCAGTCGACTTTGCCGCCGGGCAGGCCCCAATGCCCGCGCTCCGGATCGCGTCCGCGCTGGATCAGCAGGATGCGGCCGCCGGCATCACGGACGACGGCGCCGCATCCAACGCGGGGAATCTGCAGTTCAGTCATGGCGGTGAATGAAGGAGGATCGGTTTTCATTCTTGCATGCACGCCGCATCAGGCGAACCCGCGCTAGGCTGGGCACCTGTGCATCAACCACCTCGGTGTGTCGCATGGTCATCCGGCAACTTGGCGCTGACGACGCCGACATTCTCTGGCAGGCGCGGTTGCAGGCGCTTCGCGAGTCGCCCGCTGCGTTCCTGTCTACGCTGGCCGAGGCGCAGAATGAGACGGCAGACGTGATGCGCGCCCAGCTTGCTGATCCCGGCACGCGTTATTTCGGCGCTTTCATCGACGGCAAGCTTGCGGGCTTCCTGCGCTACGTACGCCCGATGCGGATGGCGCGACGGCATACGGCGGAAGTGCACAGTGTCCACGTGGGCACCGGCCACCGTGGCCAGGGTATCGCCCGCCAGCTTCTTCTTGCTGCGTTTGCATCTGCGCGCGCCGAGGGCATTGAATCGCTCACCCTCACGGTGCTGGAGGACAATGCTGCTGCGCGCGGGCTGTATGAATCGCTGGGTTTCAGCGTACTCGGCAGGGAGCCGCGCGCAGTCAAGCGCGAGGGCATCTACACGGATATCGTCTCGTACTGGATCACATTGCACTGACAGTGAAACGTTACTGCGAGCCCGGTCATGTTTCCTTGGCACGATGGGCCTGGACACACATTCATTCGACGAAGATAGGGCAATGCACGTTCAGGTATGCCGCTGGCAAAGCGTAGCGCCGCAACACCGTCAGCAGGCGGTGGATCTGCTCCGCCAGGCTTTCCCGGACATGCAGGGCGAGGGCTACGCCATCCCGGGGCCGGTCGCTCTGGTCCTGGCGATGGGAGGTGATCACGTTGTCGCACATCTCGCGCTGTACGAACGCAACGTACTGCTGGACGGCGAGCCGGAACGCATGGGCTTGATTGGCGGCGTGGTGGTGCGTGCCGACGTTCGCCGGCAGGGCATTGCCTCGCGGTTGATCGAAGCGGCCCATGCAGAGCTGCGCCGGCACGGTATCGATTTCGCCGTGCTGTTCGCCCTGGATCATCGGCACTATGCCTCTGCGGGCTATGTACCGATGCAGAACGAGACCTGCTTCATTGAAGACGGCCACGTACGCAGGTTCGTCTACCGCGGCGGCATGGTGGCCACGCTGGGAGCGCGCCGCTGGACCACGGCCTTGCTCGATCTGCAGGGCGAAACGGTCTGAACGGCGCCAGCGTGCAGTCGCCACCAAACCACCGTATCGTGGCGGTTGTCCAATGAACCAGGGAGCGGTGCAGGATGAAGGGGAAGGTAGTGATGGCGATGATGCTGCTGGGGTGTTTCCCGCTGGCATCGGCCCAGGTCTACAAGTGCAAGGGCGCTTCCGGTGAAACGGTATACAGCCAGAATCCCTGTGCTGCCGGCGCTGAACCCATGAAGCTGCGTTCCAGCCGTTCCTCCACGGAAACGGCGGGGGAGGCATCGAACCGCGCGGCGGTGTACCAGAACACCGAACTGGCCGACGCCGGTATCGCCGAGCGCAACTGCGTGCAGGGCGAGCGCTCGCGCATCTACGGTCCGCTGGAGTCGCGCAGCCAGCAGATCGGTCGGCAGATCGCCGAGTTGAACCGGCAGATGGCCGCGTCGAGCAACAACCTGGCCGGCGCAACCCGTGACTCGGGCATCCGTACGCAGATTGCCAGCCTGCAGCAATCGTTGAGTGCCGAGCGGATGGCGGCGGATACACAGATGGCGAGTGCGCGCGAACAGTGCGCCTCGACCCGGCGTGAACGCGAGCGCTCGGTGCGCGACAAGTTCAGCAACGTACCCGCGGGTACGCCATGAGTGGTTCCCGCTAGGCGGGAGGGCGCAGGGGTGTCTCCGCACGGAAGTTGCGCCCGACCGGCGCGCTTACGCCCAGGTAGTGCCGGAACAGGTAGATCAGCGGTTTCCAGCGCGCCACATCGATGTGCTGGGTGCCGTCCACGGTGATGTCTTCGTGCGCATGCACGCAGCGGATGCGGCCTTCGACGATCACGAAGCCCTGGCCATCATCCTCGCCGGGTGGATGCATCGCCATGACGGTGGCCTCCACCTGCAGCGGGCACTCGGCAATGGCCATCGGAGCAACGTGCGTCGACACGACGGCAGTGAATCCGCCCAGTGCGAACTTGTCGCGCACGTGCATGTAGCCCATCGCCTGCTTGGCGGTCGGCACCGGGTTACAGCCGGTTGCCCGCGCGATTGCCTCGACCTGTGCGGCCTGCGCGGATGAGGGGAAGTTCAGCACGCACTCGTTGCGCAGTTGCAGGTTGCGATAGCCCTGGCCCTGCGTACCGAGACCCAGTACTACCCGGTTGCCCAGCGCCCAGAACGAAGAAAGCGGGCTGATGTTGCTGCTGCCATCGTCATTCAACGTGGTCATCAGCAGCACGGGCGTGCCTGGGTACAGGACCGAAGGGGTGATGCGGCGGCGATGGATCGAAGCGGTCTTCACGGCAGGTCTCGCGGTTGCGGGCGAGCACTGTGCCGCGCAGTCGGCTGCTGACGCTTCGGCCTGCATCGAACTGTTGGCAGATGACGGCATGCCACAATGGGGCATGGTCCACACCTCCGGTTCCCTTGTCAGTGTCGGTGCCCTGGTCGGGGACCAGGCGCGTGCTGCCATGCTGCTGCAGTTGATGGATGGACGGGCCTACACCGCGATGGAGCTGGCGCGCGTGGCCGGGGTAACGCCGCAGACGGCGAGCACGCACCTGCGCAGGCTGGTCGAGGGCGACCTGCTGGTGGCGGTGGCGCAGGGGCGTCATCGCTACCACCGGCTGGCATCAAACGAGGTGGCAGAGATGCTCGAAGGCATCCTGCGCGTGGCCGACCGTACCCCTTCCTGTACCGCTGCGGCCGCGCGCAGCATGCCTGCACTGCGCGAGGCGCGTTCCTGCTATCGGCACCTGGCCGGCGTGCACGCGGTCGCCATCACCAATCGCCTGCTGCAGGCGGGGCATGTACTGCCATGCGAAGGGCATTGGCAGATCAGCGCTGGAGGCGCCGCATTCCTTGCCGGACTGGGCCTGCCGTTGCGCGAGCTCCTGCAGCAGCCGGTGGCGGCCAAGCCGGCGCGCTACTGCCGTGGCTGCCTGGACTGCACCGAACGGCGGCCACACCTGGCAGGGCTGGTCGGTGAGGCGATGCTGGACAGTTTCGTGAACAACGATTGGCTGCGGCGCGTCGAGGGCCGGCGCGAACTACGGCTGACGCCACCCGGGCGCGAGGCGTTGTGGCGGCTCTTCAACCTGGCGACCTGAGCGGCGCGGCCAGTCTCAGTCACCCGCGACATGGCAAGGCGTTATGGTCGAGTTCCACGTCTCAGGGAGCTGCAATGGCGAGCAAGGACATCACGGGTCGCTTCGGGCACGGAGCGAATCGGAAATGAGCAAAATCATGGCAGATGTGCGTTGGCTGACCTTTCGGTTGAAGAACGGGCAATCCATCGGGCCGGAGCGGCTGAAGGACGGATGGGTGATAGCCTCGGAAACCGCCCGCTGCGAGGTCCGCCGCGAACATATCGAGGGATCGGGCCTGGTGTATGCCCTGTATGCGCCGGCCAACCTGGCCTCACCGCGGCGCGCGGAAATGCGCATGCGCGAATTCCTGATGAGCTCGGGCTACACCTTCACGATGGGCACGCTGGGCGGCTGATCCCCGCCTGCTGCGGCCACGGGCGCACGGCCAAGACCTGGCCGAGCGCGCCGATCTGACCGCGCGCATCGAGCAGCACTGTGCTGGTCGGCCGACACCGGGGTGGCCAAACGGCACCGACATGTCGAAGCCCAGCCACTCGCCTTCGGGCATGCCGAACAGGTGCGCGGTCAGATCGAGGGGAGGCGGCACATGCTGCGCGGGTTCCTGCACCGTAAGCGTTGCCAGCCTGGCGGACACGTTTCGCTACGCGATGGACTCAGCGTTGCACTGTCTTCAAGGCATCGACAACCTGTGCTTCAGAGAAGCCACAATGTCCTTCGCCCACCGATGGCAGTACCCGTGGCGCTGGCCGCGCACCGGCGTGTGCGGCCAACTGCGGATACACCGTCTGCATGTGCGGCACGATGGTCGGGTCGTTGTGGTTGAACTGGATCACCAGCGGGCGCTGCAGTGCGCCGGTCAGCGCCAGCGTCGCGCGCACCCTGGCCTGCGCGGCAGGTACGGCATCGATGCGCCGCACCCCGGCGTTGAATGCGGCGTCATCGCCGAAGCCGCTGTAGACCGTGCCCCTGTTGCCGACCGGCATGCCACCGCTGCGTGTGGCCAGCTCGTGCAGGACCAGGGCGTGCAGGCTGATCGTGCCGGCCACTTCATCGGGGGAAACCTGCAGCCGCTGCGCCAGCAACGCGGCATGCGCCGGGTCGCGTTGCAGCGCGGTGGCGATGCCCTGGTAAAGCTCGCTCTGGGCCAGCATGGCTGCTTCGCGCGACGCCAGCCCGGTGACCGGCAGCCCCTCAGCCTTGGGGAAGAAATAATCGAACGCGACCAGTGTGGTCAGCAGGTCGGCCGCGATCTGTTCGCCACTGAGATTGGCGCCGCACAGCGACACACCACCGGCATAGTGCTGCGGGAAACGCTCGAGGCTGCCAATGGTTACGGCACCACCCATCGAGAAGCCCAGCATCCAGGTGTGTCGCACGCGCTTGAGTTCACCCAGGGCATGCTGTCGCAGGTGTTCCATGTCGGTGATCGCCTCGGCCACCGCCCAGCCTTGGCTGGAATACGCGCTCTGCGCGACGGCGTAGCCCGCGCCCAGCAGTGCTGCGGTGCTGTCACCGGCGGCCATTGGCGTGGTGCGTGGCACGCCCACGGGCTCATAGCCATGGGCCAGCATCACCAGGTCGCCGTTCCAGTCTGCCGGTATATCCAGCCGCCAGGGGGCGCCCTGCAGCTCGCCGCTGAGCGTGCGTGGTGCCGTGGTTGGTGCTGCCAGCGATGCCGTCGAAGCATGCAGCAGGCCAAGGGCGAGGGCACATCGAAGCAAGGGGCGCATCGTGGTCATTCCATGCGGGAATGGCGCCGAGCATAGATGCCAGCGGAATGTTGCGCGCGCTGCACTGCCGCAGGGGATTGCGGGCCGTACAGGCGGCGCTCTACGCTGGTGGCATGGCTCCGCACGTCACCGCGTCGATTATCCGCATTCCCCAAGGGAAGGCGGGGTAGCGCGCGGTCGTCACGGCCCTGCAACCCGCCCGGGAAGGCGGATTGCATGCAGCGCTCTCCCGGGAACTGGAATCCACCGAGGAGATCGCAGATGCAACACTCTTCATCCGCCGATGGCGGCGCAACCCTGCACCTGCTGTGCGGCAAGATCGGCGCAGGAAAATCGACGTTGTCGCAACAGCTGGCGGCCAAGCCTCGCCACGTATTGATCAGCGAAGATGCCTGGTTGGCTACGCTGCACCCGGGCGAAATCCACTCCGTCGCCGATTATCTGCAGCGCGCAACCACGCTGCGCAGCGTGCTGACCGATCATCTGCGTGCGCTGCTGCAGGCCGGCGTCTCGGTGGTGCTCGATTTCCCCTTCAACACGCCCGCCACCCGCGGGTGGGCACGTGAGGTGTTCTCGCCAGTGGGCGCCGCGCATCAACTGCACTTCCTCGATATCGCCGACGAGGTCTGCAAGGCGCGGCTGCGTGCACGCAATGCATGCGGCGAGCATCCCTTCCAGGCCAGCGATGAGGAATTCGAGCAGATCACCCGCCACTTCGTTGCACCGGCCGCAGAAGAGGGTTTCATGGTGATGCGCTACACCGAGGCAGGCCCGGCATAGCGCAGTCGGCTCAGTCGCCGAATGCCGGCTTGCCTTCGGTGGCGGTGCGCACGAGCGTCCTGCGGAAGGTCTCGACCAGGGGGCGCAGGTTGATGCGGTGCCAGGCCGCCCACAGCGGTGTGCGGTAGCTGAACCACGGCAGCTCGCGCAGCACCACGCCGTCCGGCGCCTGGTGATCCAGGCTCTGCTGGACGGTGGTCAGGCCCAGGCCGGCGGCAACCAGGCCAAGCGCGGCCAGTGGCTCGGTCGCTTCCATGGCGATGGTCGGGGTGAACCCGGCTTTCGCGCACGCGGCGATGAAGGTGTCGTGGCGCAGGGCGTTTTCCCTGTGCATCACGCCGATCCACTGCTGGCTGGCCAGATCCGCGGGCGTGATGATTTCTGCGCTGGCCAGTGCGTGCGCTGCCGGCACGGCCAGCAGCATCGGGTCGTTCAGCACCTGCGTGGCTTCCAGGTCCGGATCGTCGAACGCCGGTGGTTCGCAGACCAGGGCGATGTCCAGGCTGCGTTGCCGCAGGCCTTCCAGCTGCACGTCCGACTGCTGGTTGTAGAGCGCGATATGCACCGCCGGGCGATCGCCGCGCAGTTCGCGCAGCGCGGTGGGCAATACGCCGGAGTGCATCGCGTACTCCAGATAGCCGATGCACAGGCCGCCTTCGTCGCCGCGGCCGAGCCGGCGCGCCAGCGATTCCAGCCGGTTGGCATGGGTCAGCAGGGCCCGCGCCTCGGCCAGGAAGGTACGGCCATCGGCGGTCAGCCGGATGCGCTGCTGCGAGCGTTCGAACAGCTGCAGTTCCAGCCGTTCCTCCAGCTGGGCGATCTGCCGGCTGAGCGGGGATTGGGAGATGTGAAGGCGCTCGGCAGCGCGGCCGACGTGTTCATCTTCGGCGACGGCCACGAAGTAGCGCAGTTGGCGGAGGTCGAGCATAAGACCTTTCGGGACTCAAGATAATTAAATTATGTCTTGGACAGTCTTATCGGGCAAGCCTAGCCTGTGCGTCAACTTCAACAACCTCCCCAAGGGGGAACCCATGAGCATCAACACGCTGCTGGCTGGCAAGACCCTCGGCTTCGGTACCGCGCCGCTGGGCAACATGTTCCGTGACATCCCGGAAGCCGAGGCCCAGGCCACGGTGGACGCGGCCTGGGAACAGGGCACCCGCTACTTCGATACCGCCCCGTTCTACGGCGCCGGCCTGGCCGAGATCCGCCTTGGCGACGCGCTGGCCAAGCGCAACCGCGACGACTTCGTGCTCAGCACCAAGGTCGGCCGCCTGATCCTGGACGAAGTGGAAGACACCAGCGCCCGCGACCTTGGCGAGAAGGGCGGCCTGTTCGTCGCCGGCCGCCCCAACAAGCTGGTCAACGACTACTCGGCCGATGCCACCCTGCGTTCGATCGACGACAGCCTCAAGCGCCTGAAGACCGATCGCCTGGATATCGTCTGGGTGCACGACATCGCACAGGACTTCTACGGCGATGAGTGGCTGTCGTACTTCGAGACCGCACGCCGCGGCGCCTTCAAGGTGCTGACCCGCCTGCGCGAGGAGGGCGTGATCAAGGCCTGGGGCCTGGGCGTCAACCGTGTCGAGCCGATCGAGCTGACCCTGGACCTGGACGAAGCCCGTCCGGATGGCTTCCTGCTGGCAGGCCGCTACTCGCTGCTCGACCACGAGCGTGCGCTGCAGCGGGTGATGCCCAAGGCGGCCGAGCGCAACACCGGCATCGTGGTCGGCGGTCCGTACAGCTCCGGCGTGCTGGCCGGTGGCAGCCACTTCGAGTACCAGAAGGCGTCGCCGGAGATCCTGGCCAAGGTCGAGCGCATCAAGGCCATCGCGGCCGAGTACGGCATCAGCATCAAGGCGGCCGCGTTGCAGTTCTCGCTGGCCAACCCGGCAGTGGCTGCGGTGATTCCGGGCGCCAGCCGTCCCGAGCGCATCGCCGAAGACTACGCCGCACTGAAGGAAATCATCCCGGCCGGGTTCTGGCAGGCGCTGCGCGCCCAGGGCCTGGTCGCGGCCAACGCCCCGCTGCCGATCGACAACATCTGAGTCCCGAAGGAGACATTCCCATGGCAACTGCTTCTGTATCCATCACCGTGCCGACCCCGGCCGACCAGGTCTGGAACCTCATCGGCGGCTTCAATTCATTGCCCGACTGGCTTCCGTACATTCCCCAGAGCACGCTCAGCGAAGGCGGTCGCGTGCGCCATCTGGCCAACCCCGATGGCGATGCCATCGTCGAGCGCCTGGAAGCCTTCGACCAGGCCGATCGCAGCTACACCTACTCGATCCTGCAGGCCCCGTTCCCGGTCAGCGGCTATCGATCCACCCTGCGTGTGGTCGAGCAGGGCGACGGTTCGCGGATCGACTGGTCCGGTGAGTTCACTCCGGTGGGCGTCAGCAACGAAGAAGCGTCCGCGCTGTTCGAGGGCATCTATCGCGATGGCCTGAAGGCCCTGGAAACCACGCTGGCCGGGTGAATGCCCGTGTGGCGTTGACCGCATGCAGGCGCCCCGGCCGGTCCGGGGCGCCTGCGTGTCAGGGTGCGGGCGTCGGTGCACCGCAGGCGACGCGATGCATGGGAAAGTCCATTGCCTGCTTCGGATTGTCCTGCGCGATCTCGATGCGCGCATGTGCGCGCTGGTCGTCGAGGCGCCGGTAGTGGATACGTTGTGGGAAGTCGTTGGCAGGATTCTCGAAGACCGCCTCGTTGGCATCGACCCGGGTGGCCTTGAAGTCCGTGGCGTTCTGGCCAGAGGGCAGGGCAGTCAGCACCAGGCGCCCATCATCGTGTTGGCGCAGTTGCATGAACTCGAAGCCGACGGTTCGCCCTTCACGCAGGCTGCGGCTGCTGCCGAACAGGGTGTTTCCAGCCAGGCTGGTCCATTGCTCGCCGGCACCGGGTGGCTGCCCATCAAGCTGCCAGCAACCGGCCAGCCAGGCCAGGTGTTCGATCTTCGAGGGTGAGGCGGATAGCGCGTGCGGGGTCGCGAGCAGCAGCGGCAACAGGGCCAGGGCGATGCGGAGTGACATCGGTGCCTCCATGCGCGGGAATGTGCGGCCTGTATAGCGCCCGCCAGATCACGCGGCCAGTGCCGTCCTTTCCAGTGCTGATTCCGATACGATCTGTCACATTGAGCTTATCTCGCTTGACCCGGAGTCCCGTCATGGTCGACCGTCTCGCCATTCTGCTTGAACGCTTCGCGGTCACCGCCTCGGTGTTCCATGCCGGTGCGCTGTGCGGCATCAACACGCTGGAGGGTGAGGATGAAGCCGGGCAGCTGCACCTGGTGCGACGTGGCCCGCTGCGGGTCAGTCATGCCCAGCAGACCGTACAGGTGGATGTGCCCAGCCTGCTGCTGTATCCGCGGCCGATGCCGCACCGCTTCAGTACCGACCCACAGCAGGGCGCCGACATGGCCTGCGCGAACCTGCATTTCGAAGGCGGCCGGCTCAATCCGATCAGCGCCGCGTTGCCGGATTTCATCTGCCTGCCGCTGGCTGGGCTGTATGGCGGCAACGCAGCGCTGGAGTTGCTGTTCGAAGAAGCGTTCGAGCAGCGTTGCGGGCGCGCGGCGATGGTCAACCGCCTGTTCGAGGTGGTGATGATCCAGGTGCTGCGCCAGCTGATGGAAGGTGGCGAAATGCGCGGCGGTCTGTTCGCTGGGCTTGGCCACCCGCGATTGCGGCTGGCGCTGGTGGCGATGCACGAAGCCCCGGCGCAGGGGTGGACGCTGGAGGATCTGGCCGAGGTGGCCGGCATGTCACGCAGCGTGTTCGCCGCCAGCTTCCGCGAAGCGATGGGGACCACCCCGGGCCAGTACCTGCAAGGCTGGCGGGTCGGGTTGGCACAGCAGGCGCTGCGCCAGGGCCGGCCGCTGAAGCGGATTGCCGACGAGGTGGGCTATGGCAGCGAGGCGGCACTCTCGCGCGCGTTCAAGGCGCACACGGGGCAGTCACCACGCGAATGGCGCGGACAGGCGCGTGCTGGCACGGCCTGAGCCTCAGCCCAGCACCAGCCGGGCCAGTTTCATGCCACCGAACAGGCCGGCCAGGCCCAGCGCCACCGAGCCACCGGCATACAGCGCGGCCAGTCCGTGCTGGCCGCGCTGCAGCAGCAGGCCGATCTCCAGCGCATAGGTAGAGAACGTGGTGTAGCCGCCAAGGATGCCGGTGGCGAGCAACAGGCGAAGCTGCGGCGAGGCACCATTGCGCATCGCGAAGACCTCGACCACCACGCCCATCAGCAGGGCGCCGCTGATGTTGATCAGGAAGGTCGACCATGGCCAGGGGCTGCCGACGGCCACTCGGGCGCCGATCAGGTTGCAGGCGTGGCGCAGGCAGGCACCGATGCCGCCGCCGACGAAGACCAGGAAATAGTTGTTCAATGCTTGCATGGCGCGCCTCGAATGCGGGTTCGCAGGGTCAATGGCGAACGCCGAGGGCAGGCACGACCTGCCGTCGACGAACACCGGGTTCGTCCTGGCAGGAGCCATCAGCCTTCTCAGGCGGTTATCGGGGGAGCCCCATCCCCATCGCGGTCCATGCTACCAGCGGCGGTGCATTCACGTCATCGAGGTCGTCAGCACGCGGGCCACCTTGCTGCGGCTGAAGCCATCCATCAGCAGTTCGAACGCGAGCAGGTCCAGCGCCGCGTGGCGGCGGTGGTCGATTTCCAGGCCATTCTCGGCCACCAGGTGACTGACCAGCTCGTAGGCGTCCTGCCAGACGTCAAGGTGGGCCTGGCTGGGAATGTAGGCGTTACCCGGCTCCCCGACGCCGCGCCCGTTCACTCCATACAGCAGCTCGCGTGCGTCCAGCTTGGCCGCATCGGCGATGCGGAACAGCTGCTCGGCTTTCACATGGGACGCACTGACATGGTCGTTGAGCCAGTTGCTGATGGTTGCCGTGGTGGATTTGGCGGCGCGGGCCAGATCGGCCGGGCGGGGGTGCCCGGCTTTCTTCATGGCGGCGGCGAGTCGTTGGCCGAGAGTATTCATCTATGCAAGCCAGCTTAACGCGTGGAATGCGAAGAATCCTTGCCGCAAGAATAAGTCTGGTTAACAGAAGGGCAGACCATGACCGAATTCTGGAACAAGCGGGAGGTGCGTACGCGGCTGGGGTTCCAGACCGATGCGGAGCTGGCGCGCTTCTTCGGCATCAGCCGTTCCGCGGTATCGCAATGGCCGAAAGACTTCCCGATCCCCGCTCTGCGGCAGTACATCCTGCATCAGCGCTACCCGAACCTGTTCCCCGCAACTGGCGCCGCCGAAGTCGAATCCGCCTGAATTACGCCGCCTTTTGTCGCATTTAGCGTGCTAAGCGCATTCTGTTAAGTACACTTAGCAAAATAGGAAAAACTGATCGTTTTGGCAGTACCTATTGTCGAGGCCTACCGGCTGCCGGACAGGTGCCTTGGGCGCGTTGTCGGCTTCACCCCATCCGGGAGGGGCGGGGTCCCGTATGTGGTTTCGTGAACGATTAATAATTTCAATCGCGAAAGTCGCTGCATGTAATTGACCTGTCGTGAAATCTGTGACTAATTTGGATCAACCGGGCGTGAAGCCTGGGAGTCTTTCAGTAGCACGCAAGTGAGTCGGTAGACCGTCAACGATGCAGAACAAGTCCAACGGAGGTCGTATGGAATACGGCATGCATGGCTTGGCTGAACGGGTACGCCGCGAACTGGAAGCCAGCTATCACAAACACGGATGCGGTCCGGCGTTCTGGGATACCTACCAGCAGGTGCTGGACCGGCTCGTCCCGCAGGGGACCGAGCGTACCGAGTTCACCAACGAAATGGCGCTGATCATCGAGCAGCTGGGCATTGTCCGACGCGCGCAGCTGGTACCACCGCACGCCGACGGGCCGCGTTGATTCAGAGCAGGCGCCAGGCGCCGCAGGCAAGCAGCGCCAGCAGCAAAGACAGCAGGGCCAGGGTCCGGGGGCGCCACCAGCGCTTCGGTTGTCCGGCCATCGCCTGCGGACTGCAGTAGCGCACCAGCCCCGGACCGAACCCGGCCCGGTGCTGTTGCTGTGCGCAGGCCTCCAGACAGGCGCCGCAGGCCAGGCAGTCGGCCTGCGGCCCCTGGCGGATGTCCAGCTGCATCGGGCAGGCGCTGATGCAGGCCGCGCAATCGGTGCAGTCGCCAAGACGGTCGGCGCTGAAGGTCGGCATCGGTCCGGCCAGCAGCGGATGCGCGGCGCGGAACACGTAGTCCTGTGCAGTGGTCGGGTCGAGCAGGCCGCGGCCGCGGCCCAGCACGCCGCCCAGGCCGGATGGGCGAGGCCCACGTGGCTCGCCGCGGCGGGCGTCGTACAGCATGCGCGGCGTATGTGGATCGGTCAGCAGCGGCTGCATGCGTGCGAACGGGCACAGCGAACGGCAGACCTGCTCGCGCAGGAAGCCGGCGTTTGCCCAGGTGGCGGCGGCATAGAACAGCACCCAGAACGTTTCCCAGCCGCTCCAGCCGGCACGCGGCGCTGCGATCACCAGCTCGGCGATCGGACTGAACAGGCCCACGAAGATGATGCCGGTCCACAGCGAGAGCAGCCCCCAGGCCAGCTGTGTGGCCGCGCGCGCAACGCGTGCCGGAAGCGTGCGGGCCATGCCGTCGGCGATCCAGTCGAAGGCACGGCGCCACAGTGTCTGCGGGCAGGCGTGGCCGCACCAGATGCGCCCGGCGAGGTGGGTGAGCAGTGCCAGCCCCACCGCGAGCACCGCCAGCAGGCCGACCAGCACCCCGACGTCTCCCGGCCACAGCGTCCAGCCGAACAGATCGAAGCGGCGGGCGTTGATATCCAGCAGCAAGGCCTGGCGGCCGTCCCAGTGCAGCCATGGCAATGCGTAGAACAGCACCAGCAAGGCGGCGCTGAGCGTGCCGCGCCAGTGCCGTGGTCTCGGTGTGCAGGTCGTACTCATCCCAGCGGCAACTCGTCGTCGTCGCCGCTGGGCATCGGTCGCTGCAGGTACCAGGTGATCGCGCTGGACAGCGCCGTCACCGTCCAGAACATGAAGAAGCCTGCCGTGTAGCCCATTTCACGGCTGATCTGCGTGCCCGGGAAACTGATGGCCTGCAACCGCAGCGGGTCGACGAAGGCGAAGAACACCACGCTGGCCAGGCCGGCAGCGATGAAGCTGGGCCAGAGGATCGCGCCCCATTGCTGGATCAACTGCTGGCGACGGTTGGGAGAGGGTCTGTTCATGCTGTCCCGGATCGAAAAGTGGGCGGCGCGTATACTCGCCTGGGTTGGCGCGGCATCCGCAGGGCATGCTTCCTGCAAGCGTGCCAGCCTAGGTGCAGCGGACTGCGCCGACATTGATCTGGATCAACGGTGGTGCCGGCCGGCTGCGGCACACTGCCGGCACGCTTTGGGTACCCCGATGAACGCAACGCCGCCTGTCCTTCCTGTCGCCTCGCCCGAGCTGTGCACCGAGCAGGAAGTGACCCGCCTGGTCCACGACTTCTACGCCCGCGTGCGCGGGGAGGAGCGATTGGGGCCGGTGTTCGAGGCCCACGTCCACGACTGGCCGGAGCATCTGGCCCAACTGGTCGACTTCTGGTCGGCGATGCTGCGCGGCACCCGGCGCTTCAAGGGTTCGCCGATGTCCAAGCACATGGCCATCGAGCTGGACAAGGATCTGTTCGACCGCTGGCTGGTGCTGTTCCGGATCACCACCGCCGAATGCAACAACCCGCCGATGCAGGAGCTGGCCAACGACGTGGCCGCGCGCATCGGTGACACCTTCTGGAAGCGCTACCAGATGCTGCGATGGCCGCAGGTCGGCCTGCCGGTGCTGGCGATGCCCGCCAAGGATTGATCTGGGTCAAGGCGGCGCAGGCCGCCCGGCGCGATGCTGGCGCCATGGACACGTTCTCTCCCGCCGCTGGTGGCCTGGCCTGGACCTTCGACCCCGACCTTCTGCGCCGGCACGACCGGCCGGGCCCGCGCTACACCTCGTACCCGACCGCGCCGCATTTCCATGATGGGTTCGACGCGCCGGCGCTGCGCCAGGCGATCGCCGACAGCAACCAGCTGGCCCGCGCGCTGTCGCTGTATGTGCATGTGCCGTTCTGTTCCAGCCCGTGCTTCTACTGCGGCTGCAACCGGGTGATCACCCGCGATCGCGGCCGTGGCCACAGCTATGTGTCGCGCGTGCTGGCCGAGGCCGATCTGCTGGCACCACAGTTCGAGGACGGTCGCGAGGTCATCCAGCTGCATCTGGGCGGTGGTACGCCGAACTTCCTCGATGCCGAGGCGATGACCACACTGGTGGAAGGGTTGCGCCGGCGCTTCGATTTCAGCGATTCACCGCAGCGCGATTTCTCGATCGAACTCGATCCACGCTTCATCGACACCCGTGACGTCGCCATGCTGGCGCGCCTGGGCTTCAACCGGGCCAGCCTGGGCGTGCAGGATTTCGACCCGCAGGTGCAGGAATCGATCAACCGCATACAGGGCGTGCAGCAGACACTGGACATCCTGCGCGCCTGCCGCGACAGCGGCATGCGTTCGGTCAACGTCGACCTGATCTACGGCCTGCCCGGGCAGAGCCTGGAAGGATTCGGCCGCACCCTCGAACGGGTGCTGGCGCTGCGCCCGGACCGCCTGGCGGTGTATGGCTACGCGCACCTGCCGCATCTGTTCCGGGCACAGAAGCAGATCGACGAAAGCCGGTTGCCGTCGCCGGAAGACAAGCTGGCGCTGCTGGGCCTGGCGGTGGAGAAGCTCTCCGCGGCTGGCTACCAGTACATCGGCATGGATCATTTCGCATTGCCGGAAGAGGATCTGTCACGCGCGCAGCGTGCCGGCCAGCTGCATCGCAACTTCATGGGTTACACCACCCACGCCGATACCGATCTGCTCGGCCTGGGCGTAAGTGCGATCAGCCATATCGGCGCCACCTACAGCCAGAATCCACGTGACCTGGCGTCCTGGGAGGACGCGGTGGACCAGGGGCAGTTGCCGGTCTGGCGCGGTGTCGCGCTGAGTGCCGACGACCAGCTGCGCGCGGAGCTGATCCAGCAGCTGATGTGCCAGGGCGAGGTGGATGGTGCGGTGCTGGGGCAGCGCCACGGCGTGGATTTCCAGCAGTACTTCGCCGAGGACCTGCGTTCGGTACAGCGGCTGCAGGAAGATGGCCTGGCCGAATACCGCGATGGCGTGGTGCGTGCGAGCGAACCCGGGCGACCGTTGCTGCGGTTGCTGGCAATGTGCTTCGACCCGTATCTGCGTGCCGCACATGAGCAGCCACGTTACTCGCGGGCGATCTGAAAGCCGGATGTGCTGCGTGCGTGTGGTGCCCGGAGCCGGAATCGAACCGGCATGGGGTTGCCCCCGGCGGATTTTAAGTCCGATGCGTCTACCAGTTTCGCCATCCGGGCCTGCAGCGCGGCGCCGATTGTAGCCTACCCGTGTCGCTGCAGCCGGATTGCGCGGGAGCGACGTGCTTAACTGTTATCCCTGTTCATGTCATAGTCCCAGCCACCGTTCCCAGGGGGGGAGCCACCCGATGTCGCTGCACGCGATTGCCTATGCCAGTGAGGCCCGCGCCGATCTGCGGACAACCGATCTTGATCGCCTGCTGGCCGACGCCACGGCATTCAATCGTGTAGCCGGTGTCACCGGTGTCCTGATGTTCGACGGCAGCCGCTTCCTGCAGTATCTGGAAGGCCCCGAAGATGGCATCGATTCGGTGTTCCAGCGCATCTTCAATGCACGCAGCCACGCGCAGATGAGGCTGTTGTGCCGCGCGCCGGTGGTGCAGCGTGCGTTCCCGCGCTGGTCGATGGGGACGCGGCGGATCGATGCGGACCTGCTGACCCAGATCGTTGACGCGGCGTGGCCGGGTTTCCTGCTTGGCAGCGGTGGTTTCGAGCGCCTGCTGCAGGCCTGGACCGGTGCCGACGGCGAGCTGGAACCCGCTGCGGTCGCGCTGGGTTCCTGAGCCCGCCTTGGCGGCGGGGTACCGGGGCCGGTAGGCTGTAGCCTTTCTGGTGCGGGTTTTCCGGAGTGGTACAGCGAATGAGTGGGTTGGCCCAAGCCATGGCGGCACGCATCCGGTTTCACCCGGTGCGCGGGATATGCCGATGAGCGTGCCCGTTGCGGCGGCGGTGACGCCGCGTTTCGCCGTGATCGGCCTGGGTTACGTCGGCCTGCCATTGGCGGTGGCGTTTGGCCGGCACTGGCCGACACTGGGCTTTGACATCGATGCCGGCCGCATCGCGGAGCTGCGCGGTGGCCGCGATCACACGCTGGAGATGGAGGCCGACGAGCTGGCCGAAGCCACGCATCTGCAGTACGGCAGCGATCCTTCGCTGCTCGATGCCTGCAACGTCTATATCGTCACCGTGCCGACCCCGATCGATGCATACGAGCAGCCCGACCTGGAGCCCCTGCGTTCGGCGACACGGCTGATTGCCAGTCATCTTCGCGCCGGCGATCTGGTGATCTACGAGTCCACGGTGTACCCCGGCACCACCGAGGAAGTGTGCGTGCCGCTGCTGGAACAGGGTTCGGGCCTGGGCTTCAACGAAGACTTCTATTGCGGCTACAGCCCGGAACGGGTCAGTCCCGGTGACCGCCAGCGGCGCCTGGCCGACATCCGCAAGATCACGTCTGGTTCGACCCCGGAAGTCGCTGCGGTGATCGATGGTCTCTACCAGCGCATCATCGACGCCGGTACGTTCCCGGCGCCGTCGATGCGCGTGGCCGAAGCAGCCAAGGTGGTCGAGAACATCCAGCGCGACGTCAACATCGCGCTGGTCAACGAGCTGGCGCTGATCTTCGACCGGCTCGGCATTGATACCCAGGACGTACTGGACGCCGCCGGCAGCAAGTGGAATTTCCTGCCGTTCCGGCCAGGCCTGGTTGGCGGTCACTGCATCGGCGTCGATCCGTACTATCTGCTGCACAAGTCCGAAAGCGTGGGCTACCACCCGGACCTGATCCACACCGCGCGGCAGGTCAACAACCGCGTCGGCGAGCACGTGGCGGCGCGCGTGCTGGCGATGCTGGCCGAGCGTGGCCGTGCACCGGCGGAGGCACGCATCCTGGTGCTGGGCGTGACCTTCAAGGAGGATTGCCCGGACCTGCGCAACAGCCGCGCGCTGGAACTGGCCCAGCGCCTGCGCGATGCGGGTGCGCAGGTGGAGGTGAGCGACCCGTGGGTCGGCCCGGCGGCATTGACCGGCGAGGGCCTGGATTGGCTGGCCGAACCCGGGGCAGGGCGCTATGACGCGGTGGTGCTGGCGGTGGCCCACGCCCGTTTCAAGGCAATGGATGAAGACGCAATCCGGGCGCTGCTGGCGCCAGGCGGCCTGGTCTACGACGTCAAATCGGCCTGGCCGCGCAACGTGGTTGACGATCGTTTGTAAGCCTTGGCAGCGAGCGGCGCGGTAGACTCGGGAACAGTTGCAACCGAGGAAAGCCATGCACCGGTACATCGTCTACCTGCTCGCCATCCTGATGTTCCCGATATGCCTGTGGCTGGCCACGATCTGGCCGGCCTGGTACTGGGGCGTCGGCCTGACTGCCGCGATGGTGGCATTGGGGACCTGGGACCTGCTGCAGAAGCGCAGCACGCTGCGCCGCAACTATCCGGTGATGGCGCACTTCCGCTACGGGCTGGAATCGATCGGCCCGGAGATCCGCCAGTACTTCGTGCAGAGTGACCTGGAGGACGTGCCGTTCTCGCGCCAGCAACGTGCACTGATCTACCAGCGCGCCAAGAACGAGATGGACACGGTACCGTTCGGCACCCTGCGCAGCACCTATGCGGTGGACTACGAATGGATCAACCATTCACTGGCGCCGACTGCCATCGCCAAGCATGACTTCCGCGTGCTGATCGGTCCGAACTGTGCCAAGCCCTATTCGGCCAGCGTGTTCAACATCTCGGCGATGAGCTTCGGTTCACTGTCGGCCAATGCCATCCGCGCACTGAACGAAGGCGCACGGCGTGGTGGTTTCTACCACGACACCGGCGAAGGTTCGATCTCGCCCTATCACCGTGAGATGGGCGGCGATCTGGTCTGGGAAATCGGCTCGGGCTACTTCGGTTGCCGCGACGAGAAGGGTGGTTTCAGCGAGGAACGCTTCGTTGCCAATGCCACCCATGACCAGGTCAGGATGATCGAGATCAAGCTGTCGCAGGGTGCCAAGCCGGGTCATGGCGGCGTGCTGCCAGCGCCGAAGGTGACTGCCGAGATCTCGGTGACCCGTGGCGTGCCGATGGGCGTGGACTGCGTGTCGCCGTCGCGTCACTCGGCGTTCTCGACACCGGTCGAGCTGCTGCAGTTCGTCGCCCGCCTGCGCGAGCTGTCCGGTGGCAAGCCGGTCGGTTTCAAGCTGGCGATCGGCCACCCGTGGGAGTGGTTCGGCATTGCCAAGGCGATGCAGGAAACCGGGTTGCTGCCGGATTTCATCGTGGTGGACGGTGCCGAAGGGGGCACCGGCGCGGCGCCAGCCGAGTTCGTCGACCATGTCGGCGTGCCGATGCACGAAGCGCTGCTGCTGGTGCACAACACCCTGGTCGGCCTCGATCTGCGCGAGCGCATCCGCATCGGTGCAGCCGGCAAGATCACCAGTGCGTTCGACATCGCGCGCACCATCGCGCTGGGTGCCGACTGGTGCAATGCCGGCCGCGGCTTCATGTTCGCGCTGGGCTGCATCCAGTCGTTGAGCTGCCATACCGACAAGTGCCCCACCGGCATCGCGACCCAGGACCCGGCGCGCTGGAAGCATCTGGATGCACCGGACAAGGCCACCCGTGTGTACAGCTACCACGAGCACACGCTGCATGCCTTGAAGGAACTGCTGTGTGCCGCGGGCCTGAACGACCCGGCGGAACTGGGCCCGGAGCATATCCTGCGTCGGGTTTCGCCTGTTGAGATCCGTTCGCTGGCCTCGCTGTACCGTTACCTTGAACCGGGCGAGCTGCTGCACAAGGTGCCGGACCACGCCGTGTTCCATGCGTTCTGGGCCGATGCGCGCAGCGATTCCTTCCAGCCGCCGCCGAAGATCCAGGCGCTGCGGGCCAGCAAGTCGCGATAACGTGTTGCTGTAGATACCGTGTCGCCCTCGCCTAGGCAAGGGCCGAGCCCATGCTCGGCTGCTTCTCTCATCGCGATGTTGGAACGAAGAACAGTCGAGCATGGCTCGACGCTGCAAGGAGATGCCATGCGGTTCCGGATCGGCACCACGGATGACGTGGCCACGCTGTGGGCGTTGCGCACGCGTTGCGTGCGCGAGACCTGCAGCAGCCATTATCCGCCCGAAGTGATTGCGCCCTGGTCGGCCTCGCCGCCGCCGTCGCAGTACGCGCGGTTGCTGGGGCAGGGCGGCTGCGTGGTGGCCGAGGATGGGCAGGGCGGCCTTCTTGGCTTCGGTGTGTTCGATGCCGATGCCAATGAAGTCGACGCGTTGTTCGTTGATCCTGATCGTGGCGGCCAGGGAATCGGCCAGGCGCTGATGCAGCGCCTGCTGGCAATGGCCGATCGTGAGCGTGAGGTGGTGCTGTCGGCCTCGCTCAACGCGGTGCCGTTCTACCAACGGCAGGGATTCATCAGCGTGCGCGAAGAGGTCTATCCGCATCCCAGCGGCGTGGCGCTGGCTTCGGTGAGCATGCGCAGGCCATGGTGAGCGCCCGGGGACTGTAAGGCAGTCGAGGATGGCTCGACTCTACAATGCAGGCGTCACCGCCCGGCCAGCCACCTGATTACGCCCTCGGCGGCACGCAGGCCACTGGCGTAGCACGCGGTCAACAGGTAGCCACCTGTCGGCGCCTCCCAGTCCAGCATCTCGCCGGCGCAGAACACGCCGGGCACGGCCCGCAGCATCAGGCCATCATCCAGCGCATCCAGGCGCACGCCGCCGGCGGTGCTGATCACCTCGGCCATCGGCCGGGGACGCAGCAGGCGCAGCGGCAGGCGCTTGAGCGTAGCCGCCACGGCAGGCAGGTCGTTGCCGGCTTCCTTACCCAGAATCTCGAACACCAGTGCGGCCTTCACCGCATCAAGGCCCGCCTGGCGACGCAGGTGCTCGCCGAAGCTGCGGCCCTTGCGCGGGCGTGACAGATCGGCCAGCAGGCGCGCCTCGTCGCGGCCCGGCACCAGATCCAGCCACAGCATCGCGTGGCCATCGCGGTTGATGGTCTCGCGCAGGTCCGCCGCCAACGCATAGATCAGGCTGCCTTCGATGCCGTACTCGCTGGCCACGCATTCGCCCTGCAGCGACTGTGGCTGTCCGGCCAGGTCGATCCAGTGCGCGACCACCGGCTTCAACGGTGCACCGGCATTGCGCTGGGCGAAGAACGGGGTCCAGTCCACGTCGAAGCCGCAGTTGGCTGACTGCAGTGGCGCGATGTCCACGCCACGGGCCTGCAGTGGTGCAACCCAGGCGCCGTCGCTGCCCAGCTGCGGCCAGCTGCCGCCGCCCATCGCCAACACGGTGGCATCGGCGTGGACATCGATCTCGCCGGCTTCGGTGGCGAAGCGCAGCGCGCCGTCGTTGCTCCAGCCGATCCAACGGTGGTTGGCATGCAGGCGCACGCCCTGTTCCTTCAGCCGGCGCACCCAGCCACGCAGCAGCGGCGCGGCCTTGCGGTCGACCGGGAACACGCGGCCGGAGCTGCCCACATAGGTCTCCACGCCAAAACCGCCGGCCCAGTCGCGCAATGCCTGCGCATCGAAGCCATCCAGCCAGCGGCCCACGGTCGTGGACTGCTCGCGGTAGCGGCTGTCGAACAGCGGACGCGGATCGGAATGGGTGAGGTTGAGTCCGCCCTTGCCGGCGATCAGGAACTTGCGGCCGGGCGAACCCTTGGCCTCGTACAGGTCCACCTCCAGACCGGCGGCGCGCAGGCGCTCGGCGGCGAACAGGCCGGCCGGGCCGCCGCCGATGACGGCGACCCGCGGAAGCGGTGCGGCATTACGGTTTGACATCGAGCAGCTCGACATCGAACACCAGCGACGAGCCGGCCGGAATCGGGCCAACCCGGCGGTCGCCGTAGCCGTAATCCGGCGGGATCATCAGGGTGCGCTTGCCGCCGACCTTCATGCCGGCCACGCCCTCATCCCAGCCGCGGATGACCTGGCCGGCGCCGAGTGCGAAGGTGAACGGTTCGCCGTGCTTGAAGGAGCTGTCGAAGGTCTTGCCGTGCTTGGTTTCGGTGCGGTTGTCGTAGATCCAGCCGGTGTAGTGCACGGTGACCTTGCTGCCGGCAACGGCTTCGGTGCCGGTGCCGGGCACGGTATCGATGCGCTCGAAGGTGGTCAGGGTGCCGCCGGGCGGTGGGCCGGACGGTTCGGTTGTGCAGCCAGCGGCGGCGAGGGACAGCAGCAGGGGAAGCAGCAGGCGGCGCATCGGGCGTCTCCGGAAGGGCGCAGGGCGAGGGCGGCAAGGGTAGCGCATCGGCGCCGGGTATCATGGGGGCATGGCAAAACTCCTGCTCAATCTGCGCAATGTCGGCGACGACGAATATGCCGATGTCTGCACGCTGCTCGACCAGAACGGCATCGCCTGGTATCGCACCGAACCCAGCCCCTGGGGCATCTCCAATGGTGGCCTGTGGCTGCGCGAGGACGCCGATCATCCACGTGCGAAGGCGCTGATGGCGGAATACCAGGCCGAACGCGGGCCGCGCATCCGTGCCGAGCGTGAGCAGGCATTGCGTGATGGCACGGCGGAGACCTTCGGCAGCCTGTTCCGGCGGCGGCCGGTCTACGTGGTGCTGGTGCTGCTGGGGATGGCCGGTGCGGCGGCGCTGGTGCTGCTGCCGTTCGTGCTGTTGCGGGGGTAATGGGGCTTCTGGCCGGGTTGCACCCGGCACCCGCAGACGCAACGGCAACAGCAACGTCAAAAGCCGGGCTTCAGTGGGAGGGCGGGGCGGTGTGGACAGGCGGGGGACGGCAAAAGCTGCTCCTGCGTGCCGCGTAGAGCGCCTTGCTCGTGTGCGCTGTCCTGCGCACACGGCAAGACCGGGGTTGGGCATCCTGCCCAACCCGCCCGGCGCATGCCCTGGGCCCATGGCGCTCTGCGCCCCCGCCTGCCCACACCGCCCCACCCATGACAGATTCCGGTTGTTTGCCGGGCTTGGGGTCGGGTCCCTCTGCTGCGCAGAGGGCTCTGACCCCTGAATCTGCCCGGAGGGGCGGGAGGCGCTAAAATGCCAGGATGATCGCCAATACCGCTGCCTATCATTTCGCCGTCATCGACGCTCCCCAGGCCCTGTGCGACCAGTTGCTGGCGCGTGCCGAGGCGGCGCAGCTGCGGGGCACGATCCTGGTGGCGGGCGAGGGGCTGAACCTGTTCCTGGCGGGTGCGCCGGAGGCGGTCGAGGGTTTCTACGCGGCGCTGCGTTCTGACGTGCGGTTTGCCGATATGCGGGTCAAGACCAGCTTCAGTGAACATCAGCCGTTCGCGCGGCTGAAGGCCAAGGTGAAGGACGAGATCATCAGCTTCCGCCGTGACGACGGTCAGCCGCTGGACTATCCGCGCGCGCCGGCGGTCGATCCGGCCACGGTGCAACGCTGGTTGCGGCAGGGGCATGACGACGCCGGCAAGCCGGTGGTGATGCTCGATACCCGCAACCTGCAGGAAGTGGAGTACGGCACCTTCAAGGATGCGCTGGTGCTGCCGATTCACAAGTTCACCGACCTGCCCGAGGCGCTGGCGCCGCACCGCGAGGCGCTGAAAGACAGCACCGTGGTCAGTTTCTGCACCGGCGGCATCCGCTGCGAGAAGGCGGCGCTGTGGATGGTCAACGACGGCATGGACAACGTGCTGCAGCTGGACGGTGGCATCCTCGGCTACTTCGAGGAGGTGGGCGGCGAAGGCTACGAAGGCCGCTGCTTCGTGTTCGATGAGCGCGTGGCGCTGGATGCCGAGCTGAAGCCGATGGTCGACCAGCCGCTGCCGGAGCCGCGCCCCAGCGCGTTCTGACGCTTCCGCGGTAGAGCCGGCCGCTGGCCGGCTGCGAAGCCATCTACCTGTATGCCGGCCAGCGGCCGGCACTACCAATCGCGCTTGGCGCGCATCAGGGCACCCCGGATCGGCCCGGTCAGCCCTGAACCCGCCACACGGGAATCAGCATCCCGCCACCGTCACTGGCCGCGGCGCCTGGCCGACCCCATGCATGGGGGATCCTGTGACGGAAAAACGCCTGATGATCCCGTTGTCGATCCTTGACCTGGCCCCGGTCTGCGAGGGCAGTGACACCACCGCCGCTTTCGCCAACATGCTGGAACTGGCCCAGCACGCCGATGCGCTGGGCTACCGCCGCTACTGGCTGGCCGAACACCACAACATGCCGGGCATCGCCAGCGCGGCCACCGCCGTGCTGATCGGCCACGTGGCGGGTGGCACAAAGCGCATCCGCGTCGGTGCCGGCGGCATCATGCTGCCCAACCATGCCCCGCTGCAGGTGGCCGAGCAGTTCGGCACGCTGGCTTCGCTGTATCCGGACCGCATCGACCTCGGCCTGGGCCGTGCACCCGGTACCGACCAGCCGACCGCGCGTGCGCTGCGCCGCTACTTCGACAGCGCCGACCAGTTCCCGCAGGACGTGCGCGAGCTGCTGCATTACTTCGAGCCGGTACAACCCGGGCAGGCGGTGCAGGCGGTTCCGGGTGGCGGCCTGCGGGTGCCGACCTGGATCCTCGGTTCGAGCCTGTTCGGTGCGCGCATGGCCGCCTCGATGGGCCTGCCGTATGCGTTCGCCTCGCACTTCGCACCCGACGCGATGGATGAAGCCCTTGCCGTGTACCGCCGCGAGTTCCGCCCCTCGGCCACGCTGAAGCAGCCGCACGCGATGCTGGCCCTGAACGTCGTTGCCAGCGACAGCGAAACCGAATCGCGGCGCCTGTTCACCAGCCAGCAGCAGAGCTTCGTGAACCTGCGTCGCGGCCGACCGGGCAAGATTCCGGCACCGATCGACGACATCGAGTCCTTCTGGGAGCCGCACGAAAAACTGGGCGTGGAGCGGGCGCTGGCCTGCACCGTGCTGGGCGATCCGCAGCAGGTGGCGGAGGGCATCGCCGCGTTCGTCGAACGGCACAAGCCCGACGAGCTGATGCTCACCGCCAACCTGTACGACCACCGCGCGCGCCTGCGCTCGTTCGAACTGACCATGCAGGCCTGGCACGCCCGCCACGCGGGCTGAACAATTGCGTCACGGCCCATTGCGGCCGAACCGCGTCTGATGGGGGCTCATATCGAAGGAGCCCCCCATGGCCGACACCCGTGCCGAACACATCGCCCAGCTGGCCGAACTGATCAAGGACGTGGAGGTGGCGATGTTCACCACCACCGGCGTCGATGGCCGCCTCTACAGCCGGCCGTTGGCCACCCAGCAGGTCGCCTTCGACGGTGACCTGTGGTTCGTGATCACCGGCGACAGCCCCAAGGTGGCCGAGATCGCGCTCGACCCGCGGGTCAACGTGGCGTATGCCTCGCCCTCGAAGAACACCTATGTGTCGGTGGCGGGGCGGGCACGCGTGGTCGACGATCGCGCGAAGATCGAGGCGCTGTGGTCACCGGCGATGAAGCTGTTCTTCCCCGCTGGCAAGGATGACCCCAACCTTCGCCTGATCCATGTGCGCGCCGACAGTGCCGAGTACTGGGACGGTCCGGGCACGCTGCTGGGCAAGGCGTTGACGTTCGTGCTGTCGGCGGTGCAGGACGAACCGGCGGCGCTGGCCGACAACGGTTTCATCGATCTTCGGTGATGACCGATGTCCGGTATGGGTAGTGCCGGCCGCTGGCCGGCAAACCTGGAAACGTGGCAGCCGGCCAGCGGCCGGCTCTACCGGATTCCGGGTCAGAACCAGCGCTGGAACAGCTCCACCGTATAACCCACCAGCTGCCCCGAACTGAAACCGAAGAAGGCGATCGCTGCCACGGCGGCGATCCAGTTGAACAGCATCAGCGCGCCATCGCGTTCCAGCAGCGCCAGCGAGAACAGCAGCAGCTGGAAGCCGAACAGGAAATTGGTGAAGGGAATCGGCAACGACAGCAGCAGGCCCAGCAGCACCAGCAGCAGGCCACTGAAGGCGTGGGCGGGCAGCGGTGTCAGCAGTTGCGGCAGGCGGGGTTTCAGCATCTTGTCCAGGCGCCGCAGCGGGCGGTCGATGCGGTCCAGGAAACGATGCATGGTGCCGCGCTTCGGCCCGCGGCGGGCAATGAAGCCGGGCAGCCAGGGCCGGCGCAGGCAGAACAGCATCTGCAGGCCGATCAGGACCACCAGTGGGCCGCTGACCGCGCCGCCCATGCCCGGGATCGGGATGAACGACGGCAGGATCGCCACGAACAGGAACACGCCGAACGCGCTCTGCTGCAGGTTGCCGAGGATCTGGCCCAGCGGCATGTGCTCGGCGGGATCGCCAGAGGCGAACATCTCCAGCAGGGTACGGATACCCTCGTTGCGGTAGGCCGGGCGCTCGTCGCCCGGACCCTTGCCGGGCTCAGGCGGTGAGCTCATCGGCCTGCTCGTCGGACAACGTGCGCAGCAGCAGCTTGTCCACGCGCGCACCATCCAGGTCAACCACTTCGAAGCGCCAGCCCGCCCAGTCGAAGTACTCGCCTGCGTGCGGAATGCGGCCGAAGTAATGGATGCACATGCCGGCCAGCGTGTAGTAGTCGCCGTCCTCGGCGTCGGGCAGGTCGTTGCTGCCGATCAGTTCGCGCACGTCTTCGATCGGCAGCGAGCCGTCCACCAGCAGCGAGCCGTCTTCGCGGGTCACCACCAGCGCGTCCTCGTCGGCGTTCTCCACCGCCTGCAGGCGGCCGACCACCGCGCCCATCAGGTCGCTGATGGTCACCAGGCCCTGGATCTCGCCGTACTCGTCCACTACCAGTGCCATCGACTGCTGTTCCTCGCGGAAGATTTCCAGCAGCTTCATCGCGTGGGTCGATTCGGAGACGTACAGGGGTTCGCGCAGGGTCTGGAACAGCGCGTTGTCACCGCGCGCCATGCGCGTGGCCAGCGATTTCAGTTCGAGCACGCCGACCACGTCCATGTCGTTGTCGCGGTACACCGGGTACCGGGAGAACTCGTGTTCGGCCATGATTTCCAGGTTGCGCTCCAGCCCGGCCTGGGTATCCAGCCACGCGATGCGGTTGCGCGGGGTCATCAGGCTGTCGGCGGTGCGGTCGCCCAGGCGCATGACGCGGTTCATCATGTCGCGCTCGTGGGCATCGATCACGCCGGCCTCGTGGCTTTCGGCGACCAGCATGCGGATCTCTTCTTCGGTCACCGAGGCGACTTCATCCTTGCCCAGGCCGAACAGGCGCAGCACCAGCTGGGTGGTTTTGGACAGCAGCCAGACGAAGGGCAGGGCGAGCTTGGCCAGCCAGCTCATCGGCATCGCGACCAGGCCGGCAATGGCCTCCGAACGGGTCAGCGCCAGGCGCTTGGGCACCAGTTCGCCGAAGATCAGCGTGATGAAGGTGATCAGGCTGACCGCCAGCGCGGTACCGATGTTGCCGGCATAGGCGAAGCCCGGCATCAGGCCCTGGATCCAGCCGGCGAAGGCTTCGCCCAGCGCTTCACCGCCGAGGTAGCCGGTCAGCACGCCGATCACGGTGATGCCGATCTGCACGGTGGACAGGAAGCTCTCCGGCTTCTCGGACAGCTCCAGCGCCTTGGCCGCGCGCTTGGAGGTGGCGGCCATCTGCTTCAGGCGGCTCTTGCGCGAGGTCATGACCGACATCTCGGACATGGCGAAGAAGCCGTTCAGCAGAACAAGCGCAAAGACAATCAGGATCATTTCAAACACGGGCGTCGTCCCCGGTTGGTGGCAGGGAGGGCGGGTGCTTGCGATGGCGGCGGGCGCTCAGGAACGGGGTCCGGCGCGGCGCTGGGGGATAAGGGTCGTCGTCCATAGGATGCGCCCGAAGGCGCGCTGGCATCTTAGCAAAGGGGCATGGCAGGGTGGCAACCGCCTGTTCAGGTTCAGGGTTCCGAGCCCCGGAAAGGGGGCGGGGATACCCGAGATGGTCATCTAGCCGTCATAATTCCGCTTGGTGCCGTCCTTCCCGCGACGGCTGACAGGTTTCTCAATGTTCTCTCTGCAGACCATTTTCGGTTCCGGCAAACAGTTCTACACCCTGCTCGATGAGGCCGCCGTCGCGGCCTCCGACGCCGCCAAGGCGCTGCATTCCATGCTGCGCGAGGCCGACCGCCAGCCCGCGCTGGACGCCTTCAAGCTGGCCCGCCTGCGCGAGCGCGCGGCCTCGGACAAGATCAGCCAGGCGCTGGTGGACAGCTTCATGACCCCGATCGAGCGCGAAGACATCGAAGCGCTGGGCTCGGCCCTGTACAAGATTCCCAAGCAGATCGAGAAGTTCGCCGATCGCTATTCGCTGGCCACGACCCACCTGGAGCACATCGACTTCGCGCCGCGCGCGGCGATGCTGGAACAGGCCGCCGGCGTGGTGGTGGAGATGGTGGCCGACCTGCGCCACATGAACCTGGACCGGATGACCGCGCTGAACGAGAAGCTGCGCTCGCTGGAAAACGAGGCCGACCGCCTGATGCTCGAGCTGTACCGCGACATCTATTCCGGCCGCCTGGACAACCTGCAGATGTTCCTGCTGAAGGAATTCTTCGAGATCCTGGAAAAGGCCATCGACCGTTGCCGCGAGGCCGGCGTGGTTGCGTACCAGATCGTGTTGAAGAACAGCTGACGGACGCCGCCGCATGTTGACCCTTGTCCTGGTGGTGATCCTGGCCGCACTCGTCTTCGAGTTCATCAACGGCTTCCACGACACCGCCAATTCCATTGCCACCGTGGTCGCGACCAAGGTGCTCTCGCCCGGCTGGGCGGTGATGCTGGCCGCCTTCATGAACCTCATCGGTGCGCTGACCGGCACCGCGGTGGCGCTGACCATCGCTTCGGGCCTGCTCAACACCAACGTGGTCGAGGTCACCCCGCAGGTGATCCTGTGCGCCCTGCTGGGCGGCATCATCTGGAACCTGATCACCTGGTGGAAGGGCCTGCCGTCCTCGTCCTCGCATGCGCTGATCGGTGGCCTCTGCGGCGCCGGCCTGGCGGCCGCCCACAACAACTGGGACGCGCTGATCTGGTCCGAGCGCCTGGGCAGCTGGGCGCAGAACAAGGGCCTGCTGTGGAAGGTGTTCGTGCCGATGATCACCTCGCCGATCGCCGGTTTCCTGCTCGGCATCGTGGTGATGGTGCTGCTGTGGGGCCTGATCGCCGGCCTGGCCAGGATCGGTGGCGCCATTGGTCGCCTGGCCCGCCCACGCATCGTCAATGCATTCTTCGGCAAGGCCCAGATCGCCTCGGCGGCCTACATGGGCTTCGCCCACGGCCACAACGATGCGCAGAAGACCATGGGCATCATCGCCATGACCCTGATCGGTGCCGAGGCCACCGGCGCACTGGATGACCTGCCGTCCTGGCTGGCCTTCATGCACCCGGACGCCCACGCCGGTGACGGCATCGCGATGTGGATCGTGCTGACCTGTGCGGTTGTGATGGCCGCCGGTACCGCTTCGGGCGGCTGGAAGATCATCAAGACCCTGGGCCACAAGATGGTCAAGCTGCACCCGATCCACGGCTTCGCCGCGGAGACCAGCTCGGCCACCATCCTGACCCTGGCCGCCCACTTCGGCATGCCGGTCTCGACCACGCACAGCATCTCCACCGCGATCATGGGCGTCGGCTTCGCCAAGAACCCGCGCTCGCTGAAGTTCGGCGTGATCGAACGCATCGTCTGGGCCTGGATCCTGACCATCCCGGCAGCCGGCGGCTGTGCGTACCTGATCCTGAAGCTGTTCGAGCTGTTCGGCTGGACCTGATCGCCACGCCAAGGTTGCAAACGAAAAAGCCCGCCGGCATCCGGCGGGCTTTTTCATGGGCAGAGAATTCTTCCGGACACATCGTGTCGACCGAGGTCGACACCTACCAGAGCAGAAGCAGGGATCCGATCCCGTGCCGACCAACGGTCGGCACCCACCAACAGCGCACGGAAACTGTCGAAGGCGGGGTGGGATGGGCAGGCGGGGGCGCAGAGCGCCATGGATGGCGCTCTACGAGGCACGCAGGAGCAGTTTTTGCCGTCCCCCGCCTGCCTATCCCACCCCGCCAACCCACGGAAACCCTGCTTTTGCCGTTGCAGTTGCAGTTGCCGTTGATCCGGCGGGTGCCGGGCCGCAGGCCCGGCCGAACCCCTCAATTACGCTGGAACAGCGCCTGCACATCCTTGCGGAACGCCGCCTGGCTGTCCGCCCGGCTGTAGAACATGTGCCCGCCCGGATAGCTCCGCACCTGCACCCGGTCCGGGTTGCTGCCCATCGCCGGCATCTGGTCCACCGTCAGGATCGAGCCCATGAACGGGCACGACAGGTCGTTCCAGCCATGCACGATCAGCACCTGCAGATGCGGATCGATCGCCACCGCCTGGCGCAGCTGGGTCACCGCACCCTGGCGCAGCTCGCCGTTGCGGTCCCACAACCGATTCACGTCGTAGTTCAGCGCCTGGTAGCGTGCATCCACCTTCCAGCCGACCACGCGCGTCACGAAGTCGACCATCGCCGTGGTGGTCGGCGCAATGATGCTGTCCAGCAGCGGATCATTGGCGCGCTGCTCCGGATCATTCGGGAATGGATCGAACGCGGTCACATTGGAGTCGTAGCGGCTGCCCAGCGTGCCCTTGTCGCGGAATACTTCGCGCAGGTAGGCCTGGGTTTCAAGACGGCCACCGGCACGGCGCACGAACTGCGGGTCAAGCCCGGTCAGCTCGGTCACCCGGCGCAGCATCGCCTCGGTCGCCTGCGGATCGCTGCGGCCCTTCATCAACGCGGTGGCGTAATCGCCACGGGTGTACTCCACCACCTCGCGCATTGCCGCGTCGGTGAGCCTGCCCTGGCGCTCCAGGTGCGCCGCGGCGATCGACGGCAGCGTCTGCATCCATGCCATCGGCGAGACGTCGGCGTTGTCTTCCAGCGTCGGGCTCAGGTACGGCGAGACCAGTACCAGGCCGTTCATCGCCACGCCCAGCCGGGTCTGCAGGAAATGGGTGATGCGCGGGCCGCGATAGCCGCCGTAGCTCTCGCCGGTCAGGTACTTGCGTGACGCCATGCGCTGGTTGCGCAGCAGCCAGTCGTAGATCGAGCGCGACAGGTACTCGATGTCGGCGCCGGGGTTGTACAGCTGCTTCTTCGCCTCGTCATCGCCGATGCGCGCGCGGCTGAAACCGGTGCCGACCGGGTCGATGAATACCAGGTCGGTGAAATCCAGCCAGGTGCCCGGGTTGTCATGCAGGGTGGCGGGCGCCGAGGCGCTGTCGCCTTCCGAACCGAAGGTGACCACCTTGGGCCCGATCGCGCCCATGTTGAGGTACACCGACGAGGCACCGGGCCCGCCATTGAGCGCGAACGTCACCGGCCGGTCCTTGCCCGGCATCGTGTACGCAGTGAACACCACATCGGCGATGACCTTGCCCTTCTCGTCGCGCACCGGCAGGGTGCCGACGGTGGCGGTGTAGTCCAGGGTGCGGCCGGCCAGGCGCATGCTCTGGCGCGCCGACGCATCGGCGGGCAGCGCAGGCGCGTCGGTCCTGTCGTCTTTCGAATCGGGCTTGGTGTCAGCGGCGGGCGCGGCCAGCACGCTGGTGGGGGCGATGAGCAGGCCGACGCAGAGCGCGGCAGTGTGCAGCAGGGACTTCATGGCACCGGATCGGCAGCGGAAGGGGGTTCCGATGCTAGGCCGGTGGAGCACCACGCCGTATGTGTCCAAAGGCATGGCCACGTTCTGCAGCGGCTTGCGGCCAGATTGGATCAAGCGGGCAGGGTGGCTGCCGCTTTGTCGTTGGCCAGCAGGCCATAGACGGCCGAGTCCGAAAGCTCGCCCTGGATGCGCCAGCGCTGGCGCAGCACCCCCTCGCGGTGGAAGCCGAGGCGGTCAAGCACATGTGCCGAGGGTACGTTGCGTGGATCGATCTCGGCTTCGATGCGGTGCAGGTGCAGGGTGTGGAACAGATAGCCCAGCATCTGCTGCAGGGCCTCATGCATGTAGCCCTGGCCCTGGCGGTCGGGCGCCAGCAGATAGCCGATCTCGGCCCGCATGGCCTCACGATCAATGGCGAATGCGACGCAGACGCCCACCAGTGGGCCGTTGGGTGATTCGCGCAAGGCCAGCTTCAACTGGGTGCCGATCGCGTGCGCGGCAAGGTCGTCGTCGATCTGTTCGCGGGCTTCGGCCGGTCGTGTCCAGGCCGGATGGTTCCACCAGCGCATCACGTCCGGATTGGATTGCAGCGCGAACAGCGCGGCCGCGTCGTCACGGCGGATCGGGCTCAGCACCAACCGCGCGCTGTGCAGCGGCAGGGCGGGGAACAGCAGCGAGTGGCTGGCCAATACGATGGTCCACACGGGTGGACGCGCATTATGCCGCCGCCGGGTTTGCCGATGGCGGCGTAATGCCAAGGGCGCATGAACCGGTAGTGCCGGCCGCTGGCCGGCAGTCGAGGTGGCCGGCCAGCGGCCGGCACTACCGGGCAGCCGGGTCAGAGCCCTTTGCCAGGCAAAGGGATCCGACCCCGTGCCAGGATCAGACCTCCAGCGAGGCCAGATCGCCCTTCGACTCCAGCCAGCCCTTGCGGTCGGAGGCGCGCTTCTTGGCCAGCAGCATGTCCATCAGCGAGCTTGTCTGTTCGCGATCGTCCACGGTCAGCTGCACCAGGCGGCGCGTATCCGGGTGGATGGTCGATTCGCGCAGCTGCGGTGGATTCATCTCGCCCAGGCCCTTGAAGCGGGTCACGTTGATGGCGCCCTTGATCTTCTCGCGTTCGATCTTGTCCAGCATCGAGCGCTTTTCTTCCTCGTCCAGGGCGTAGAACACCTGCTTGCCCACGTCGATGCGGAACAGCGGCGGCATCGCCACGAACACGTGGCCGGCATCGACCAGCGCCGGGAAGTGCTTCAGGAACAGTGCGGTCAGCAGCGTTGCGATGTGCAGGCCGTCGGAGTCCGCGTCGGCCAGGATGATGACTTTGCCGTAACGCAGGCCGCTGATGTCGTCCTTGCCGGGGTCGCAGCCGATGGCGATGGCCAGGTTGTGTACTTCCTCCGAGGCCAGCACGCTGTTGGAGGAGACTTCCCAGGTGTTCAGGATCTTGCCGCGCAACGGCATGATGGCCTGGAAGTCCTTGTCGCGGGCCTGCTTGGCGCTGCCCCCTGCCGAGTCACCTTCCACCAGGAACAGCTCGGTGCGCGACAGGTCCTGGCTGATGCAGTCGGCCAGCTTGCCGGGCAGGGCCGGGCCCTGGGTGACCTTCTTGCGGACGACCAGCTTCTCGGTCTTCAGGCGTGCGCTGGCGCGCTCGATGGCGATCTGCGCGATTTTCTCGCCCAGCTCCACGTTCTGGTTCAACAGCAGGCTGAAGGCATCGTGGGCGGCGCCTTCAACGAAGCCGGCGGCCTGGCGCGAGGACAGGCGTTCCTTGGTCTGGCCACTGAACTGCGGGTCGGTCATCTTCAGCGACAGCACGAACGACACGCGGTCCCACACGTCTTCCGGGGCCAGCTTGACGCCGCGCGGCAGCAGGTTGCGGAAGTCGCAGAACTCGCGCAGCGCCTCGGTCAGGCCGGTACGCAGGCCGTTGACGTGGGTGCCGTGCTGGGCGGTGGGAATCAGGTTGACGTAGCTTTCCTGCACCAGCTCGCCTTCCGGCAGCCAGGCCACGGCCCAGTCCACCACCTCGGTGTCCTTCTTCAGGTTGCCGACGAACAGGTCGGCCGGCAGCGATTCGCGTTCGCCCAGTTCCAGCTTCAGGTAATCGCGCAGGCCGTCTTCGTAGTACCAGGTGTCGACTTCACCGGTGGCCTCATCGGTCAGCTTGACCGTCAGGCCCGGGCACAGCACGGCCTTGGCGCGCAGCAGGTGCTTCAGCGCGCGCACCGCGAACTTGGGCGTGTCGAAGTATTTCGGGTCAGGCCAGAAGCGCACGCGGGTGCCGGTGTTCTTCTTGCCGACGCTGCCGACCACTTCCAGCGGCGTGGCGCGGTCGCCGTTGCGGAAGGTGATGCGGTGCTCGGCACCTTCGCGCTTGATGTGCACTTCCACCAGGGTCGACAGCGCATTGACCACGCTGACGCCGACGCCGTGCAGACCGCCAGAGAAGGTGTAGTTGTTGTTGCTGAACTTGCCGCCCGCATGCAGGCGGGTCAGGATCAGCTCGACACCCGGGATCTTCTCTTCCGGGTGGATGTCCACCGGCATGCCGCGGCCGTCATCGCTGACCTCCACGCTGCCGTCCTTGTACAGGGTGATCTCGATCGAGCGGGCGTGGCCGGCGAGGGCCTCGTCCACCGAGTTGTCGATCACTTCCTGCGCCAGGTGGTTCGGGCGCGCGGTGTCGGTATACATGCCGGGACGGCGCTTGACCGGGTCAAGGCCGGACAGGACTTCAATATCGGCGGCGTTATAGCGGGCGTTCATCTGTCTTCGAAAGCTTGGAGCGACGGGCAAGTGTGGGGTCTGGCACGGGATTTTGCACGCCTGCGGTTCAGTCTCGGCGACGCAGAGGGGGTAAAATGGCAGCCGCTGGAATCTGAATGCCGGCGACCCCCGTTGGGTCGAAACATCCAAGCCATACCGCGAGGAGGACCTCATGAAGAAGTTGCTGACCATTGCGATCCTGGCCGCTGCCGCCGTTGCAGTGCCGCTGGTGGTGGCGCAGAACGCCGGCCAGCCGGCCCCGCAACAGGGTGGCCAGGCTGACAAGGCGCAGGCCGAAGCCGATGCCAAGGCCAAGCGCCGCGCCCAGGCCAATGCCGAAATGAAGGCGCAGGGCCAGCCGGCCCCGCAGCAGGAAGAGGAAGAAGAGGCGAGGAAGAAGAAGTAATTCTTCCGCCCTCCGAAGCCCTTGCCGCAAGGGATTCGCCCCCCGACGCCCCGCCCAGCGGGGCGTTTCTTTTGGGTGATGGCCGCAACTGCCCCTTGGGTTGGCGGCCATCAATCTGTAAACTATGGCTTTCCGGGAGTAAGTGCGTGTCCACCCTTTGCGAATGGGCTGGCACGGCCATGCGTGGTCGCCAGCAATGCGGGTCGCAGGTGACGGTCGATTTGACCGGCACGGCCGCCCCGACCTCGCAGGGTGGTCCCCGTCCGGCGCCTGCCGCCGCACGGCCCAGCACCTCCCTCGCTGCCCCAGCGAACCGGAAAACCCCCTTCAAGCTCCATGCCCGCCCTCCGGGTGCGCGTGGTGCTGCCGTTTTCCATTTCCAGACAGGATGCTTGCAGCCATGACTCCCTTGATTTTCGTAACCGGCGGCGTGGTGTCCTCGCTCGGCAAAGGCATTGCCGCTGCGTCACTGGCCGCCATTCTCGAAGCCCGTGGCCTGAAGGTCACGATGATGAAGCTCGACCCGTACATCAACGTCGACCCGGGCACCATGAGCCCGTTCCAGCACGGTGAGGTCTACGTCACCGACGACGGCGCCGAGACCGACCTCGACCTGGGCCACTACGAGCGCTTCGTGCGCACCCGCCTGAGCCGCAAGAACTCGGTCACCACCGGCCGCATCTACGAGAACGTGATCCGCAAGGAGCGCCGTGGCGACTACCTGGGCGCGACGGTGCAGGTCATCCCGCACATCACCGACGAGATCCGCCGCTGCATCGATGAAGCCACCGAAGGTTACGACGTGGCGCTGGTCGAGATCGGCGGTACTGTCGGCGACATCGAGTCGCTGCCGTTCCTGGAAGCGATCCGCCAGGTGCGCACCGAGCGTGGCCCGGAGAGGGCGCTGTTCATGCACCTTACCCTGGTGCCGTACATCGGCGCCGCCGGCGAGCTGAAGACCAAGCCGACCCAGCATTCGGTGAAGGAGCTGCGCTCGATCGGCATCCAGCCGGACGTGCTGCTGTGCCGCTCCGAGCAGGCGGTGCCGGATTCGGAGCGCCGCAAGATCGCCCAGTTCACCAACGTCTCCGAGCGCGCGGTGATCAGCGTGCCGGACGTGGACGTGCTGTACCGCATTCCGTCGGGCCTGCACGCGCAGGGCCTGGACGAGATCGTGGTCAACCAGCTGAAGCTGGCCGACAAGGCCGGCCCGGTCGACCTGTCGATGTGGGAAGACGCGGTCGACGCGACCCTGCATCCGCTGGACGAAGTGACCATCGCCGTGGTTGGCAAGTACGTCGATCACCAGGATGCCTACAAGTCGGTTGGCGAAGCCCTCAAGCACGGTGGCCTGCGCCAGCGCACCAAGGTCAACCTGAAGTGGCTGGAAGCACAGGACCTGGAAGGCACCGACATGGCCGCACTGGCCGATGTCGACGGCATCCTGGTGCCGGGTGGTTTCGGTGACCGTGGTTTCGAAGGCAAGGTGCTGACCTCGAAGTTCGCCCGCGAGCAGCAGGTGCCGTACTTCGGCATCTGCTACGGCATGCAGGCGGCCGTGGTCGACTACGCGCGCAACGTGGTCGGCCTGGAAGGTGCCAACAGCACCGAGAACGACCGCCAGTCGCCGAACCCGGTGATCGGCCTGATCACCGAATGGCGCACCGCGACCGGTGACGTGGAAAAGCGCGACGACAAGAGCGACCTCGGCGGCACCATGCGCCTGGGCCTGCAGGAACAGCGCCTGAAGCCGGGCACGCTGGCCCGCGAGCTGTATGGCAAGGACGTCGTCGCCGAGCGTCACCGCCACCGTTACGAGTTCAACAACCGTTACCGCACCCAGCTGGAAGATGCCGGCCTGGTGATCGCCGGCAAGTCGATGGACGACACCCTGGTGGAAGTGGTCGAACTGCCGCGCGACGCGCACCCGTGGTTCCTGGCCTGCCAGGCGCACCCGGAATTCCTGTCCACGCCGCGTGACGGCCATCCGCTGTTCATCGGTTTCATCCGCGCCGCACGCGAGCGCAAGGCCGGCGGCAAGCTGCTTTCCGAAGCGCGCGCCTGACTTGTGAATGGGGGCTTCGGCCCCCATCCTGCATGCTTCAACCCCCAGCGCACCGGCCCGGCCGGTGCTGCGGACAACAAGGAAACGCCATGAAACTGTGTGGATTCGAGGTCGGGCTGGACCAGCCCCTGTTCCTGATCGCCGGCCCCTGCGTGATCGAGTCGATGCAGCTGCAGCTCGATACCGCCGGCAAGTTGAAGGAAGTCACCGACAAGCTCGGCGTCAACTTCATCTTCAAGTCCAGCTTCGACAAGGCCAACCGTACTTCGGGCACCGCGTTCCGTGGCCCGGGCATGGAAGAGGGCCTGAAGGTCCTGGCCGAGGTCAGGAAGCAGATCGGCGTGCCGGTGCTGACCGACGTCCACGAATACACCCCGATGGACGAAGTGGCCTCGGTGGTGGACGTGCTGCAGACCCCGGCGTTTCTGGTCCGCCAGACCGACTTCATCCGCAAGGTGTGCTCGGCCGGCAAGCCGGTCAACATCAAGAAGGGCCAGTTCCTGGCGCCGTGGGACATGAAGCCGGTCGTGGAGAAGGCCAAGGCCACCGGCAACGAGCAGATCATGGTCTGCGAACGTGGTGCCAGCTTCGGCTACAACAACCTGGTCAGCGACATGCGCTCGCTGGCGGTGATGCGCGACACCGGTTGCCCGGTGGTGTTCGACGCCACCCATTCGGTGCAGCTGCCGGGCGGGCAGGGCACCAGTTCCGGTGGCCAGCGCGAGCACGTGCCGGTGCTGGCGCGTGCCGCCGTGGCGGTGGGCATCTCCGGCTTGTTCGCCGAGACCCATCCGGATCCGTCCAAGGCGCTGTCCGATGGCCCCAATGCGTGGCCGCTGGACCAGATGGAAGCACTGCTTGAGACCTTGATGGAACTCGACGCAGTGACCAAGAAGCACGGCTTCTCGCGCTTCGCGTGAGTCGTGACCCGTGGCTGGCGCTGGAAACCCAGCGCCGCCGCCGGCACTGGAAACAGTGGCCGTGGGGCTTGATCGCACTGGGCCTGGCCGTGCTGTTCACTGTGGGCATGTTCGGGCTGGTGCTGATCGGTGCCGCGTCCGTGCGGCCGCCGGGTGATGGCAGCAGCGCACTCGATCTGCGCGCGTACTTCATTGCGCTGCTGGTGGCAGAGCTGCTCGGTGCAGTGGGATGCATCGCTGCTGCTGTGCAGGCCTGGAGGCTGAATCGCGGCAAGGTGGCCGCCGGCCTGGCGATCATCCTGCTCTCGCTGTGGCTCGGCGCCCTGTTCTACCGAGTGCTTTGATGAATGCGACCACATCGGCGCGAGGCTGGCCCTGGGGCCTGATCGCCCTCGGGCTGTCCGTGTTGACCTGGATCGCCCTGGTGGTGGGCGTACTGGCCTTCACCGCCGGTTTCCGGCCGCCGGGGGACGGGAACAACGGCGTGCAGGCCACGCAGTGGTGGTTGCTGGGCGCACTGGTCACGATGGTGCTGTCCTTCCTGGGTAGCCCGGTGGCGATGGTGCTGGCCTGGCGACGGCGGCGTGGCCCCATCCTGGCGGCGCTTGCTGGTGCATTGCTGGTGATGCTGGTGTCGATGGTCCTGATCGTGATCGGGTCCAGCTGGGGCTGAAGCCGCCCACGCCATTTGGCAAGTGGCGGGCAGCCGGGGATAATCACGCGGCATTCGTTTTGTCGCCCCCTCTCCAGACAGGTAACCGGTCCGACCATGAGCACGATCCGCAGCATCCACGCCCGTGAAATCCTCGACAGTCGTGGCAACCCCACGCTGGAAGCCGAAGTCATCCTGGAGGACGGTTCGTTCGGTCGTGCCGCGGTTCCCTCCGGCGCCTCGACCGGCACCAAGGAAGCGGTCGAGCTGCGTGACGGCGACAAGACCCGTTACCTGGGCAAGGGCGTGGGCAAGGCCGTCGACAACGTCAACACCACGATTGCCGCCGCGCTGAAGGGCTTTGAGGCCACCGACCAGGCCGGCCTCGACCGTCGCCTGATCGACCTTGACGGCACCGAGAACAAGGGCCGCCTGGGCGCCAACGCACTGCTGGGTGTTTCGATGGCCGCCGCGCACGCCGCCGCCGCATCGAACAAGCAGGCGCTGTGGCAGTACCTGGCCGCCAGGACCGGCGTGACCCCGTCGCTGCCGGTGCCGATGATGAACATCATCAACGGCGGCGCGCACGCCGACAACAACGTCGACTTCCAGGAATTCATGGTGCTGCCGGTCGGCTTCACCTCGTTCTCCGAAGCGCTGCGTGCCGGTACCGAAATCTTCCATTCGCTGAAGTCGGTGCTGAAGGGCCACGGCCTGAGCACGGCGGTCGGCGACGAAGGCGGCTTCGCGCCGGACTTCCGCAGCAACGTCGAAGCGCTGGACACCATTCTTGAAGCGATCGGCAAGGCCGGCTACACCGCCGGTGAAGACGTGCTGCTGGGCCTGGACGTCGCCTCCAGCGAATTCTTCGAGAACGGCAAGTACAACCTGGTCGGCGAGAACAAGCGCCTGACCTCCGAGCAGTTCGTCGACTTCCTCGCCGACTGGGCCGCGCAGTACCCGATCATCACGATCGAAGACGGCCTGGCCGAGAACGACTGGGCTGGCTGGAAGCTGCTGACCGACCGCATCGGCAAGAAGGTGCAGCTGGTCGGTGACGACCTGTTCGTGACCAACCCGAAGATCTTCCAGGAAGGCATCGACTCGGGCACCGCCAACGCGATCCTGATCAAGGTCAACCAGATCGGCACCCTGAGCGAAACCCTGGAAGCGATCGCCATGGCCGACCGCGCCGGTTATGCCGCGGTGGTCTCGCACCGTTCGGGCGAAACCGAAGACACCACCATCGCCGACATCGCAGTGGCCACCACCGCCACCCAGATCAAGACCGGTTCGCTGTGCCGCAGCGATCGCGTGGCCAAGTACAACCAGCTGCTGCGCATCGAGGAAGTCCTCGGCGCCGGCGCGCGTTACGCCGGTCGTGACGCGTTCGTTTCGCTGAAGCGCTGAGCCGATGCGCGACTGGCGCTGGATGCTGCTGGTGCTGGCCCTGCTGCTGGGCTGGCTGCAGTACCGCTTCTGGTTCGGTCCGGGCAATTCGGGCGAAGTGATGATGCTCGAAGCCCAGGTCGCCAACCAGGAGCGGGACAATGAGGGTCTGCAGCAGCGCAACGACGCGCTCGCTGCCGAAGTGAAGGACCTCAAGGAAGGCCAGTCCGCCATCGAGGAGCGCGCACGCAGCGAGCTGGGCATGATCAAGCCCGGCGAGAAGTTCTATCGTGTGGTCGAGGATGCGCCGGTCCACCCGGCGCAGCCTGCGGCAGGTGTCAGTGCGCAGGTTGGCGACCACCCGGCGGACGTGCCATGAGTGCGGCCATCTGGGTGGTGGTTCCGGCTGCGGGCCGTGGCACCCGCTTCGGCGCGCCGTTGCCCAAGCAATACCTGCAGGCAGGGGGACAGATCCTGCTTGCCCATACCCTGGACGCCCTGCTGGCGCACCCGGCCGTGGCCGGGGCGATGGTGGTGATCGGCCAGGACGACGCCGACTGGCCCGGCTGGAACGAGTGGGCGGGCAAGCCGGTGCTGACCTGCATCGGTGGCGCGACCCGTGCCGCTTCGGTGCTGGCTGGCCTGCAGGCGCTGCCGGAGACGGTGCGCGCTGATGAGTTCGTACTGGTCCACGATGCCGCGCGGCCGAACCTGTCGCCGGCCGATCTCGGCCGCCTGCTTGAAGTCGGTCGTACCGACCCGGTGGGGGCGATCCTGGCCGCACCGGTACGTGACACCCTCAAGCGTGCAGGCGACGACGGTGGCATTGATGGCACCGAGCCGCGTGAGCGCCTGTGGCGTGCACTGACCCCGCAGCTGTTCCGCCGCCACCAGCTCAGCCGCGCGCTGTCCGACGCCGCTGCCGCCGGTGTTGAAGTCACCGACGAGGCGATGGCCATGGAGCGCCAGGGCCAGCGCCCGCTGCTGGTGGAAGGCAGCGAGGACAACTTCAAGGTCACCACCCCGGCCGATCTGGACCGGTTCGAATTCGTACTTTCCCGCCGCGCCGGCTGACCGTCCGCGTGGCCCTGCTGCAAGGGTTGCATCCATGAGCACCGCACCGTTCCCGCCCGTCCGCATCGGCCAGGGCTACGACGTCCATGCCTTCGGCGAAGGCGATCACATCATGCTTGGCGGCGTGAACGTTCCACACAGCTGTGGCGTGCTTGCGCACAGCGATGGCGACGTGATCCTGCACGCCTTGTGCGATGCGATGCTCGGTGCGCTGGCGCTGGGCGACATCGGCCAGCATTTCCCACCCAGTGACGACCGCTGGAAGGGCGCCGACAGCAGCGACTTCGTGCGTCATTGCGACAGCCTGCTGCGCGAGCGCGGCTGGCGCGTCGGCAACACCGACATCACCGTGATCTGCGAGCGGCCGAAGGTTGGCCCGCATGCGCTGGCGATGCGTGAGCGCATCGGCGGCCTGCTGCAGTTGCCGCTGGATGCAGTCAGCGTCAAGGCCACCACCTCGGAAAAACTGGGCTTCACCGGCCGTGGTGAAGGCATTGCCGCACAGGCGGTCGTGTTGCTGGTGGCGGCATGATTCCGCTGCCGTTGGCATTTGGTGCGCCGTTGTTGACGGCGCGCATCCGCACCACGCCAGACGATTTCCAGGTTGACGAGCTGCCGGCCTTCGAGGCCACCGGCGAAGGCGAGCACCTGTTGCTGCACATCCGAAAGCGCGGTGCCAACACCGTGCATGTGGCCAAGGTGCTGGCCAAGTGGGCGGGCCTGCCGGAAATGGCGGTGAGTTACGCTGGCATGAAAGACCGCCACGCGGTCACCACCCAGCGTTTCAGCGTGCACCTGCCCAAGCGCATTGCGCCGGACCTGGCCGAGCTGGCCAGTGACGAGATCGAAGTGCTCGAAGCGACCTGGCACAACCGCAAGCTGCAGCGTGGCGCACTGGCCGGCAACCGCTTCAAGCTGGTGCTGCGCGAGGTGCAGGGCGATGCCGCGGCGATCAGCGAACGCCTGCAGCAGATTGCCGGGCGCGGCCTGCCGAACTGGTTTGGCGAGCAGCGCTTTGGCCGCGACGGCGGCAACGTGCCGGCGGCACTGGCGATGTTCGGTGGCCGCCGCATGCGCAAGGACCAGCGTTCACTGCTGCTGTCTGCCGCCCGATCGGCGCTGTTCAACCGCGTGCTGGCTGCGCGCGTGGAGCAGGGCAACTGGGATCAGCCGCTGGACGGCGAGGTGTGGATGCTGGACGGCAGCCGCAGCGTGTTCGGCCCGGAGCCGTACACCGACGTGCTGGCCGAGCGCCTCGCGCGGTTCGACATCCATCCCAGCGCACCGCTGTGGGGCGGAGGGGAGCTGCGCAGCACCGAAGTGGCACGCGAGCTGGAGCTGGCCGCACTCGACGACGAGGAATCGAAGGCACTGCGGGCCGGGCTGGAAGACGCGCGCCTGAAGCAGGAGCGCCGCGCGCTGCGCCTGCGCCCCGCATTGTTGCAGCACCAGTGGCTGGGCGATGACGTGCTGGAGTTATCGTTCGCGCTGCCGCCGGGCTGCTACGCCACCGCCGTACTGCACGAGCTCGGCCCGGTCGAAGACGCCTCGCAGGCCTGAGCAGGGCGCGCGGTAGAGTTGACTGTCAGTCGACTTGCGCGCGCAGCGCGGGGTATTCGCTTGCCGCTGGAAGAGCAGTCGACTGACAGTCGACTCTACCTGGACTCATGGCGTCCCCTTTTTTTCAGCGCCGCGCCAGCAGCACCAGCACCGCGCCGGTGCCGCCTTGCCCGGTCGGCGCCGAATGGAATGCCAGTACGTCGTTGCGCAGCCGCAGCAGGCGGTCGACCAGGTTCTTCAGTACCGGTGCACCGCCGTCGGACTGCAATCCCTTGCCGTGGATGATGCGCACGCAGCCATACTCGTGTGCATGGGCTTCCAGCAGGAACTGGCGCAGCAGCGTCTCCGCCTGCGCGGCGGTGGCGCCATGCAGGTCCAGTTCGTCCTGCACCGAATACTGGCCACGCTTGAGGCGCTGGAACAGGCGAGGTGGCAGGTTGTCGCGGCGATAGCTGGCCACGTCGCCGGCTTCCAGTGGCGTGCTGTCGCGCAGCAGCCGGGCGAACTCGCCGGCGGCTTCGGCCTCGTCACGTTCGGCCATGCGCGCGCGCGGCTTCGGCCGGGGCGCAGCCGGTGCCGGCTCGGCATCCTTGCGCAGCGGCGTCACTTCGCCGATGGCCGCGCGGAACAACGCGGCCGGATCTTCGTCTTCAGGGTGCGACATGCGCACAGGGTAAACCGCTGGCGCAGGTCTGCCTATGACGGTTCGATGTCGGCCGTGACCGCCGGCAGGGTAGGACCGGCGGCTCGCATGCGGCACAATAGACGATGCCCTTGCAGGGTCGACGGCTTCCGCAGGGGAGTACGACGGTCCCGCCCACACTGCACGGTGATGGAATCGAATTCTTGGAAAATCAAGCGGTTAAATCGAAGATGCGAATCCTGGTCAGTAACGACGATGGCGTCGACGCCGCAGGCATCCGGATGCTTGCTTCGGTGCTGCGTGAGGCCGGTCACGAAGTCACGGTGGTCGCGCCCGACCGCGATCGCTCCGGCGCCAGCAATTCGCTGACCCTGGACCTGCCGATCCGCCTCAAGCGCATCGACCATTACACCGTCTCGGTGGCCGGTACCCCGACCGACTGCGTGCACCTGGCGCTGACCGGGCTGCTCGAGTTCGAACCCGACATTGTCGTGTCCGGCATCAACAACGCCGCCAACCTCGGCGATGACGTGATCTATTCCGGCACCGTCTCGGCGGCGATGGAAGGTCGCTTCCTCGGCCTGCCGGCGGTGGCGGTCTCGCTGGTCACCCGCAACCACGATCCGAAACACTTCGAGACCGCCGCGCGCGCTGCGGTGGAGATCGTCGCCCGGCTCAAGGCCGATCCGTTGCCGGCTGACACCATCCTCAACGTCAACGTGCCGGACCTGCCGTGGAGCGAGGTCAAGGGCTTCGAGGTCACCCGCCTGGGCAACCGCCATCGTGCAGAAGGCTGCATCGCGCAGAAGGACCCGCGCGGCAACGAGGTCTACTGGATCGGCCCGGCCGGTCGTGAGCAGGACTCCGGCCCCGGCACCGACTTCCACGCGGTGCGCACCGGGCATATCTCGATCACCCCGATCCAGGTCGACCTGACCCGCTACCAGGCACTGGAGAAAGTGGCCAGCTGGGTCGGCGGCCTCAGCGCCGCGCTGGACCAGCCGGCATGAGCCCACGCCTGCGCCTGCAACCGGAAGCCGTCGGCATCGGCATGACCTCGCAGCGTGTGCGCGACCGCCTGGTCGATCGCCTGCGCGAGGCTGGCATCGTCGACGAGTCGACCTTGAATGCGATCCGGGTGGTGCCACGTCATCTGTTCATTGACGAAGCGCTGGCGTCACGCGCTTACGAAGACACCGCCCTGCCGATCGGCCACGGCCAGACCATCTCCCAGCCGTGGGTGGTGGCGCGCATGACCGAAGCCGTGCTGCAGGTCTCGCCAAAGAAAGTGCTGGAAGTCGGTACCGGCTCCGGCTACCAGGCCGCCGTGCTCGGCGCGCTTGGCCTGGAGATCTACACCGTCGAACGCATCGGCGACCTGCTGCGACAGGCGCGCAAGCGCTTCCGTGCGCTGGGCATGAACATCCGCACCAAGCATGATGATGGCCGCGCCGGCTGGGCCGAGCACGGCCCGTTCGATGCCATCGTCGTCACCGCCGCGGCGCCTGCACTGGTCGATGAACTGGTCGGGCAGCTGGCCGAGGGCGGCCGCCTGGTGGCGCCGGTCGGCGGGCCGGGTGGGCAGTCGCTGGTGCAGCTGGACCGCAGGGCTGACGGCAGCATCGAACAACGCGTGCTGGCGCCGGTCACCTTCGTGCCGCTGCTGTCCGGCATGCTCGACTAATCCACGGAGCAGGGTTGCATGAAGATTTTCGGGCCGCTGTACGAGCGGGCGATGAAGTGGGCGGCGCACGAACGCGCGCCGACCTACCTGACGGTGTTGAGCTTCTTCGAGGCGATCATCTTTCCGGTGATGCCGGAAGTGATGCTGGCGCCGATGTGCGTGGCCCAGCCCAAGCGCGGCTGGTGGTTCGCCACCCTCAGCCTGGCCGGCTCGATGGTCGGCGCGCTGATTGGCTATGCATTGGGCCATTACGCCTTCGAAGCGATCAAGCCGTTGTTCGAAGCACTGGGCATGCTGCCGGCCATCGAGCAGGGCATCACCACCGTGCAGGCCAAGATGGCCGAGTCGCCGTGGGCGGTGTTCACCTTCCTGGTGCTGGGCGGCTTCATGCCCATCCCGATGAAGGTCTTCACGTGGGCATCGGGTATCGTCGGCGTGCCGATGCCGCAGTACCTGTTGAGCATGCTGATCGGTCGCGGCAAGCGCGTGTTCGTGCTGGCCGCGGTCATCCGTATCGGTGGTGCGCGTGCTGAAGCGGCACTGCGTCGCTGGATTGAACCGCTGGGCTGGATCGCCACCGCGTTGGTGGTGGTGCTGATCGCCTGGCTTGTATGGAGGTCGAAGTTCGCATGAATCCTGATCGTCTGAGCAAGGGAGTGCGCATCGGCGCGCTGGCGTTGCTGGTTTCCACCCTGGCTGCCTGCGGCACCGCAACCGTGGTTCGTCCTGGTGGTGGCAGCACCGGTGGCGGTGTGACCACGCCGAAGACCTCGGTGCCCAAGCCCGGGCAGACCGTGGTGGTGCGCAAGGGCGATACCATCTATGCGCTGGCCCGCATCCATGACATCACCCCGGCCGACCTGATTGCCTGGAACAGCCTGGACAACCCCTCGACCATCCATCCGGGGCAGGTGATCCGACTGTATCCGGCCGGTGCCAGCGGCGGCCGCGCGCCGACCACGGTGGTCACCCCGCCGCGCTCGGGTGGCAGCAGCGGCGGCAGCACCACATCGGCCCCGGCCCCGGCGCCGGTGGGTCCGGTGAAGAGCAACATCGCCTGGCGCTGGCCGGCCGATGGCGCGATCGTCGGCCGCTACGTTGCCGGCGATGCGACCAAGCAGGGCGTGGACATCGCCGGCACCAGCGGCCAGCCGGTCAAGGCCACCGCCAACGGTGTGGTGGTGTACTCCGGCGCCGGCCTGGTCGGCTACGGCGAGCTGATCATCATCAAGCACAGCGACCAGTGGCTGTCGGCCTATGGCCACAACCGCAAGCGCCTGGTGAATGAAGGGCAGAGCGTGAAGGCCGGTGAGCAGATCGCCGAGATGGGCCGCACCGGTGCGAACCGCGACATGGTCCACTTCGAGATCCGCTACAACGGCAAGCCGGTGGACCCGCAGCAATACCTGCCGGCACGCTGATCGTCGTTGGATCGGGGAGCGCCGGGCCACGCCCGGCGTTCCCGACCTGTAGCGTCGAGCCATGCTCGACTCGCTGCACGCCATTGGCCGCCGTGGGCGGTCATTTGCGACCTTGAGTGGCGCATTTCAAGCTTCCCGGTAAGCCAGGGAAGCGGCATGCTTCAACGGCCCCCCAATCCGGTGCCGCATGTCTCGCCCAACAGCCCTTTTCGTGCTGCTCATCGTCGCGCCATTGGCGGCCGCCGCCAGCAGCGATCCACGTGACGTGGTCACCCGTCTCTACGACGCCATCCAGGCACCGACGTCGAACGAAACGGCCATTTCCCCGCTGCTGGGTGAGGCCCTCCGCTCAGCCATCGCTTCGCAGCGTGCATATGAACAGGCCTGCACCGCACTGGCGGCGCCCGATGAAAAGCCGCACATGCTGGACCAGAGCCCGTATCTGCTGGCGCCGGATCGACCGCAAACGATATCCGTGGGAATGCCCGGATCGAGCGGTGACGCCACCTGGATCCATGTCGACATGGCCGTGGGCGACTATCGCTGGACCGACCGGGTCCTGCTGCAGTGGCAGGACCGGGACTGGAAGGTCATGGATATCCGCTGGGGGCAGGGCGGCAACCTGATTGGCCGGCTCAAGGCGTTCTCGGCATTCCGCTGCACACCTTCGGGCAGCTAGCCGGGAGCCACCCGGCGACTCGACCTCAGCCTTCCAGAATGAAGGCGGCGGCGACCTTGCGGCCTTCGCCGGCCAGGATGTTGAAGGTGCGCGCGGCGGCTGGATTGTTCATCACTTCCAGGCCGATGCCGCGTGACAGGCAGGCGGCCATCACCACCGCCGGCGGGAACACCTGACGGTCACCCGTGCCGAGCACGATCAGCGCAGGGTTCAGCGCCAGGATCGGCTCCAGGTCAGCCAGCTGCAGCGCAGTGGCGCTCACCACCGGCCATTGCGTGACCAGCTGGTCCGGGGTCAGGAAGAAACTGCTGCCCAGTGCCTGGTCATTCACCTTGGCCGAGCGGCCATCGGCGGCACGGAGGCTATAGGCGTAATCCGGCGGTTCGTGGTTCAGCTGCATGGCAGTAGGGCGATCAGCCGCGCGGCAGCACGATCTGGCGCTGTTCCTTGCTCGGGCGGTACAGCACGGCGACGTGGCCGATGCGCTGCACCAGCGCGCTTTCGGTGGCTTCGACGATCTCGCCGATCATCACGTCACGGGCGTCGCGGTCTTCGGCAGCGACCTTCACCTTGACCAGCTCGTGGCGCTCCAGCACTTCGTTCAGCTCAGCGATGAAGGCCGGGGTCACACCCTTGCCGCCGGTCTGCAGCAGGGCCTTCAGGTCGTGGGCTTGGCCGCGCAGGAAACGGGTCTGGGAGGCGGTCAGGGCGATGGACATGCAGGAAAATACGGTTGAATGGGGCGATCAGGGTATCATGAGGACCCCATCAGCCCCTATTTTCAATGGCTACCCGCAGCAAAAGCAGCCAGCGCTGGCTCAAGGAACACTTCTCCGACCCCTTCGTGAAGAAGGCCCAGGCCGAAGGCATGCGCTCGCGCGCCGCCTACAAGCTCGAAGAGCTGCTGGAACGTGACCGGTTGCTGAAGCCGCACATGGTGGTGGTCGACCTCGGTGCCGCCCCGGGCGGCTGGTCTCAGCAGGTGCGGAGACAGATCGGCGACACCGGTCGCGTGCTGGCGCTGGACATCCTGGACATGCCGCCGCTGGCCGGCGTGGAGTTCCTTCATGGTGACTTCAGGGAAGAAGCCGTTCTATCGCAGTTTGAAGCCATGCTCGGGGATCAGCCGGTAGACCTTGTGCTGTCGGACATGGCCCCCAATAAGAGTGGTGTAGGCGCGGTCGACCAGCCGCGGATGATGCACCTGGCGGAGCTGGCCCTGGATTTTGCCGACAACCACCTGAAGACCGGTGGGGCGTTCCTGATCAAGCTGTTCCAGGGTGAAGGCTTTGACGACTACGTGCGCGACATGCGTCGCCGGTACGACAAGGTCTCCATCCGCAAGCCGGAAGCGTCGCGCAAGCGCTCTCCCGAGGTGTATGCCTTGGGTCAGGGAAAACGCGCCCACATGAAGTAAGCTCGCAACGTACGCAAGTTCGACCCCAACGCAACGCCAGCACTGAGAGGAACACCGGAGCCAATGAGGATGAACGACTTGACCAAGAACCTCCTGCTATGGGTGGTCGTCGCCGTCGTGCTGATGGTGGTCTTCCAGAGCTTCTCGCCGAAGTCCTCCGGGGCCGGCGGGCAGGGGGCGTCTTACTCGCAGTTCCTGGACCAGGTGGACAGCGGCAACGTGCAGAAGGTCGCCTTTGGCGGCGACATGCGCGGCGGCACCAGCCAGCTGACCTACACCACCCGCGGTGGGCAGTCGTCCACCATCACCGCGCCGTTCGATCGTGACCTGATCAACGTGCTGCGTACCAAGAACGTGGAGATCGTGCAGGAGGAGCCGTCCAGCGGCATTTCCCTCGGCGCGATCCTGATGAATTTCCTGCCGGTCATCCTGATCATCGGCTTCTGGTTGTTCATCATGCGCCAGATGCAGGGCGGTGGCGGCGGTGCCAAGGGCGCGATGTCCTTCGGCAAGTCGCGCGCCAAGCTGCAGGGCGAAGACCAGATCAAGGTTACCTTCGCCGACGTCGCCGGCTGCGACGAGGCCAAGGAAGAAGTGGGCGAACTGGTCGACTTCCTGCGCGACCCGTCCAAGTTCACCAAGCTGGGCGGCAAGATTCCGCGCGGCGTGCTGATGGTAGGCCCGCCGGGTACCGGCAAGACGCTTCTGGCCAAGGCCATCGCCGGCGAAGCCAAGGTGCCGTTCTTCTCGATCTCCGGTTCGGACTTCGTGGAAATGTTCGTCGGCGTCGGCGCCAGCCGCGTGCGTGACATGTTCGAGCAGGCCAAGAAGCACGCGCCGTGCATCATCTTCATCGACGAAATCGACGCCGTCGGCCGCCACCGTGGCGCCGGCCTGGGCGGCGGTCACGACGAGCGCGAGCAGACCCTGAACCAGCTGCTGGTCGAGATGGACGGTTTCGAGGGTGGCGAAGGCGTGATCGTGATCGCCGCGACCAACCGTCCGGACGTGCTGGACCCGGCGCTGCTGCGCCCGGGCCGTTTCGACCGCCAGGTCGTGGTCGGCCTGCCGGACGTGAAGGGCCGCGAGCACATCCTCAAGGTCCACATGCGCAAGCTGCCGCTGGCTGACGACGTCGAGCCGATGGTGATCGCGCGTGGTACCCCCGGCTTCTCCGGTGCGGACCTGGCCAACCTCTGCAACGAGGCGGCCCTGTTCGCCGCGCGTGGCAACGAGAAGGAAGTCCGCATGGACCACTTCGACCGTGCCCGCGACAAGATCCTGATGGGTGCCGAGCGCCGCTCGATGGCCATGAGCGAGGACGAGAAGACCCTGACCGCGTACCACGAGGCCGGCCACGCCATCGTCGGCCGCCTGGTGCCCGAGCACGACCCGGTCTACAAGGTCACCATCATTCCGCGCGGCCGCGCGCTGGGTGTGACCATGTACCTGCCGGAAGGCGACAAGTACTCGATGAACCGCGTGGCGATCCAGTCGCAGCTGTGCTCGCTGTACGGCGGCCGCGTCGCCGAAGAGCTGATCTTCGGCGAGGACAAGGTCACCACCGGCGCCTCCAACGACATCGAGCGTGCCACCAAGATGGCCCGCAACATGGTCACCAAGTGGGGCCTGTCCGAGCAGCTCGGCCCGATCGCGTATGGCGAAGAGGACGACGAGGTGTTCCTGGGCCGTTCGGTCACCCAGCACAAGAGCGTGTCCAACGACACGGCGCGCCGGATCGACGAAGAAGTGCGCAACATCCTCGACAAGGCCTACGCCCGCACGACCCAGCTGCTGACCGAGAACATCGACAAGCTGCACGCGATGTCGCAGCTGCTGCTGCAGTACGAGACCATCGACGCGCCGCAGATCGACGCGATCATGGAAGGCCGCGATCCGCCGCCGCCGGCGGGCTGGAGCAAGTCGAACAAGGATGGCGGCAACGACAAGGGCGGCGACGCCCGTCCGCTGCCGCCGATCGCAGGCCCGGCCGAATCTCACTGACGGCCCGCTGCAGGTGACACCAGACGAGGCCGGGGCAACCCGGCTTCGTCGTTTCCGGGCCACTGGCCCATCCCGAAGAACCGATCTGACGCTGGAGCCCGCATGTCCGCCCCGAAGCCCGAACCGATTTCCCACACTGCCGAAATGGTGATCGCCACCGTGGTCGGCGTGGGTGTGGGCCTGGGGGCCGACAACCTGCTGCTGGGCTGCGTGGTGGGTATCGGGGTCGGCATCGTGCTGAGCATCGCCAAGACCCTGTACGTGGACCGCAAGCGCCGCCGCCGTTGAGGGGGTGTCGGCAGGGCTGCGCCCTGCACCCGGGGTAGTGCCGGCCGCTGGCCGGCAACCTCAACAGCAACAGCAACAGCGGGCTTTCCGTAGGATGGCGGGGCGGTGTCGGAGTGCGGGGACGCTGCAAGTACGTCCCTGTAAGCTTGGCAGCCGCATCCATGCGGCTGACACCCCGCCCTCCGACACCGCCCCACCTCTGACAGATTCCTGCTGCTGTTGGTAGGTGTCGACCTTGGTCGACACGGTGGATCCACGCCATGCGTGGATGCACTTCGATTCCAATTCGAAATATTCGATTCCGATGGAGATTCATCCACGCATGGCGTGGATCTACTGCAGATCGCGGAGATCTGTCGAAGGCGGGGTGGGTCCGGTTGCGGGGGCGTGAGCCGCATGGATGCGGCGACCGAGCCTACATGGACGTATTTACGGCGTCCCCCGCAACTGGACCCACCCCGCCATCCCACAGGAAACCCGCTGTTGCTGTTGCTCTGGCCTCTGCGGGTGCAGGGCGCCGCCCTGCCGAACTAAACTACCCGCCGTTGTCCCTGCAGGATTGCCCATGTTCGATACCTCGCCCCAGCTCGATTGCGCTGGCCGCATCCTGCGCCTCGACCGTGCCCGGGTCATGGGCATCGTCAACGTCACCCCGGACTCCTTCTCCGATGGCGGCGCGCACGACACCACCGAGGCCGCGGTCGCACATGGCCTCAAGCTGGTCGAGGAGGGCGCGGACCTGCTGGACATCGGCGGCGAATCGACCCGGCCGGGCGCTGCGCCGGTATCGGTGGAGGAGGAACTGCGCCGGGTGATTCCGGTGATCGAGCAGCTGGCCGCACGCACCCGGGTGCCGATCAGCATCGACACCTTCAAGCCGGAAGTGATGCGCGCGGCCGTGGCGGCTGGCGCCGGCATGATCAATGACATCTACGGCCTGCGTCAGGAAGGGGCGCTGGACGCCGCCGCTGCAACCGGCGTGCCGGTGGTGCTGATGCACATGCAGGGCGAGCCAGGCCACATGCAGGCCGATCCACATTACGACGACGTGGTCGCCGAGGTGCACGGCTTCCTGGTCCAGCGCCTGTTCGCTGCCGAGATGGCGGGCATTTCGAAGAAGAACCTGCTGATCGATCTCGGTTTCGGTTTCGGCAAAACCACTGCCCACAACATGACCCTGCTGGCACGCTCCGAGCGGTTCCTGGAGCTGGGCGTGCCGATGCTGGCTGGCCTGTCGCGCAAGCGCAGCCTGGGCGAACTGACCGGTCGCGACACGCCGTCCGAGCGCGTGGCCGCCTCGGTGGCCGCGCACCTGATCGCGGTGCAGCGCGGCGCACGCATCGTGCGCGTGCATGACGTGGCCGCCACCGTTGATGCACTGAAGATCTGGCAGGCAGTCGAGGCCGTGCCAACGCCGCGCGCCGACGCCACGCCGACGATCCGCTGGCCGGACGAAGACTGATGGGCATCGACCGGCGGCCACTGGCGATCGCCGTGATGGGGCCGACCGCCAGTGGCAAGACCGCCACCGCGATCGCCCTGGCGAAGCAGCTGGATGGCGAGATCGTCAGCGTCGATTCGGCGCTGGTCTACCGGCATCTGGATATCGGCTCGGCCAAGCCGGATGCGGCCGAGCGGGCGCAGGCGCCGCACCATCTGCTGGACCTGCGCGATCCGTGGCAGACCTATTCGGCGGCCGAGTTCGCCGCCGATGCCGGCCGCGTCGTGGCCGACATCGTGGCACGCGGCAAAACGCCGATCCTGGCAGGTGGCACGGGGCTGTACTTCCGGGCCCTGCTGCAGGGCCTGTCGCCGATGCCGGAGGCCGACCCGGTGATGCGCGAAGCACTCAGCACCGAGGCGGCCGAGCGGGGCTGGGCGGCACTGCACGCAGAACTGACCAAGGTCGATCCAGCCGCAGCCGCACGTATCCATGCCACCGACCCGCAACGCATCCAGCGGGCGTTGGAGGTCTATCGCCTCACCGGCACGCCGATCAGTGAATGGCAGCGCCGGCCGGGCGTCGCGCCATTGCCGGTGCGCACCCTCAAGCTGATCCTCGCCCCGCGTGACCGCGCGGTACTGCACCAGCGCATCGAGGCGCGCTTCGACACCATGCTGGCGCAGGGCTTCCTGGACGAGGTGCGGGCACTGCGTGCAATGCCGGAAATGGCCGCCGTGGCGGCGCCGCTGGACCTGCCGGCGGTGCGCGCGGTTGGCTATCGCCAGGCCTGGGAATACCTGGACGGGGAGGGCGATGCCGCCCGTTTCCGTGACAAGGCAATCTTCGCCACCCGGCAGCTGGCCAAGCGCCAGCTGACCTGGCTGCGCGGCGAGCTTGATGCGCGCTGGTTCGACCCCCATGTCGATGGGGAGCGCCTGGCCGGCGCGGTGTCGACCTTCGTCGCACGCTGAACCCCCGCCAGCCGTGTAACATCATCGGTCGGCGGGCGGCTCGGGGCCGTGGCAACCGTCGGCAACCCAATAAGAACAATAATCAGGAGTGTGCAATGTCCAAGGGGCAATCGCTGCAGGATCCTTTCTTGAACGCACTGCGGCGCGAACGCGTGCCGGTTTCGGTGTACCTGGTCAACGGCATCAAGCTGCAGGGCACGATCGAGTCGTTCGACCAGTTCGTGGTCCTGCTGCGCAACACGGTCAGTCAGATGGTCTACAAGCACGCCATTTCCACGGTCGTTCCGGCACGCAACGTGAAGGTTGGCCCGGGCGGTGGTTACGTGCAGTCGGGTGAAGGTGGTCAGGCAGGTGATGAAGCAGACGAGTAAGACCGGAGCGGTGAATGTTTGACCGCTCGAAAAAGGGCGAACACGCCCTCTTGATCCAGCCCCATTTCGGCAAGCTGGAAGACGATGTGCTGGAAGAATTCGGTGATCTGGCCCGCTCGGCTGGGGCCAGCATCGCCGCGACGATCACCGCGCGCCTGGACCGTCCGAATCCGTCGACCCTGATCGGCAGCGGCAAGCTGGACGAGATCAAGGCTGCGGCCGACGCCAGCGGTGCCGACCTGATCCTGGTCAACCATGCGTTGAGCCCGGGCCAGGAACGCAATCTGGAACGCTTCCTCGAGCGCCGGGTGATCGACCGTACCGGCCTGATCCTGGACATCTTCGCCCAGCGTGCGCACAGCCACGAGGGCAAGCTGCAGGTCGAGCTGGCGCAGCTGCGTCACCTGGCCACGCGGCTGGTGCGCGGCTGGACCCACCTCGAGCGCCAGCGCGGTGGTTCGATCGGCCTGCGGGGCCCGGGTGAAACCCAGCTGGAAACCGACCGCCGCCTGCTGCAGAAGCGGGTCGAACAGCTGCAGAAACGCCTGGAAAAGGTGGAAGTGCAGCGCACCCAGATGCGCCGTGCACGCGTGCGCAGCGAATTGCCGCGCGTGGCCCTGGTGGGCTACACCAACGCAGGCAAGTCGACCCTGTTCAACGCCATGACCGGCGCCGAGGCTTATGCCGCCGACCAGCTGTTCGCGACGCTGGACCCAACCGTGCGCCGCATTGCGGTGCCGGGGGGCAACGTGGTGCTGGCCGACACCGTCGGTTTCGTACGCGACCTGCCACATGACCTGGTCGCCGCGTTCCGTTCGACCCTGTCCGAAGCGCGCGAGGCCGATTTCCTGCTGCACGTGGTCGACGCCGCCGATCCGCATCGCGAGGAGCGCATCGCCCAGGTCGACGAGGTGCTGACCGCGGTCGGTGCCGGCGACCTGCCGCAGCTGCTGGTGTTCAACAAGATCGACCGCATCGACGGTGCCGACGTCCGCCACGACGGCCAGGATGGCATCCCGGACGAATCGCGCCGCGAGCGGGTGTGGATTTCCGCACGCGACGGGCAGGGCCTGGAGCTGCTGCAGGCGGTGCTGGGCAAGCGCCTGGGCCTGCAGCACGTCACCGGCGAACTGCGCCTGCCACCCGATGCCGGCCGCCTGCGCGCGCGCCTGCACCAGCTGGAAGTGATCCGCAGCGAGCAGGCCGATGAAGACGGCTGGCTGCTGCAGGTCGACCTGCCGATCGCCGAAGCCGAAAAGCTGGCCGCCAGTGCCGACGGCGCGCCGATCCGGGCGCTGCTGCCGGAGAAGCTGCCGGAGTGGTGAGCTAGCGGCCAATCCCCGGTAATGCCGGCCGCTGGCCGGCGCCAGCCGTGCTGGAGGGGCGCGACATCCGCCTGTGATCTGCGGTACAACGTGCAGGTTCTTCACCCCACCGTCATGCCGATGTCCATCCCCACCGACGCCGACCTCAACGCCCAGTCCGCCGCGCTCGGGCAGCGCCTGCAGCAGGCTTCGCTGCAGCTGGTGACCGCTGAAAGCTGCAGTGGTGGCTGGATCGCCAAATGCATGACCGACATTGCCGGTTCCTCGGCGTTCTTCGACTGCGGCATGGTGGTCTACAGCTACGAGGCCAAGCAGCGCCTGCTGGGTGTGCGCGCGCAGACCCTGGAGCAGTTCGGTGCGGTCAGCCGCGAAACCGTGCTGGAAATGGTGTCCGGTGCGCTGGTCAATTCGGGTGCCGGCATCGCCGTCGCGGTGACGGGCATCGCCGGTCCCGGCGGCGGCAGCCCGGACAAGCCGGTCGGCAGTGTCTGGATCGGCTGGAAACGCCGGGGCGGCTATGCCCGCGCCGAGCTGTTCCAGTTCGATGGCGACCGCGAAGCCATCCGCCGGCAAACCGTGGCGGCGGCATTGCGCGGTATCGACGCCCAGCTGTGACATGCTGCTCCGGTAATCGTCCGGAGCACGCATGATGTGGGAAACGCTGGGCACGGTCCGTGACCTGGGCCGACTGCAGGAAATTGCCGTCGTCCTGATCCGCTATGGCTTCGGCGACGTGGTGCGGCGCATCGGCCTGGCCAGCACATTGGAGCGGGCAGGGCGCCTTCTGCACTGGAACGAGGAGCGGCAGGAACTGCTGCGGATGACCGCACCGGTGCGCGTGCGCAGCGCGATGCAGGATCTCGGTCCCACTTTCGTCAAGCTCGGGCAGGTGCTGGCGACGCGCGTTGACCTGCTGCCGCCGGAATGGATCGCTGAGCTGTCCGAACTGCAGAACGCGGTACCTGCGCTGCCGTATGCGGACATCCGTGAGCAGCTCGAGGCCGACCTTGGCGCACCGCCTGCAGACGTGTTCGCGTTCCTCGATGAAACCCCGATGGCTGCCGCCTCGCTGGCGCAGGCCCATCGCGCGCGCCTGCATGATGGTCGCGAGGTGGTGCTGAAGGTGCGGCGCCCCGGCATCCGCGATGTGGTCGAGGCCGACCTGCGTCTGCTGGCCCGCCTGGCCGAGATCGTTGAAGCGCGACTGCCGGACCTGCGTCGTTACCGCCCGGCCGAAGTCGTGCAGCAGTTCACCGTATCGCTGCGCCGCGAACTGGATTTCGCGGCGGAATGCCGCAATGCCGAGCGCATCGCGCGCAACTTCAGCGGCCGTGACGACATACTGATTCCGAAGGTGCACTGGCAGTGGACCTGCGAGAGCCTGAACGTGCAGGACTTCGTCGAGGGCATTCCCGGCCGAGACCTGGCCGGCGTCGATGCGGCGGGCCTGGACCGGCGCGAGCTGGCACGGCGTGGCGCCGGCATCGTGCTGAAAATGGTGCTGGAGGACGGCAGCTTCCACGCCGATCCGCACCCGGGCAACATCATCTATCTACGTGATGGCCGCATCGGCGTGATTGATTTCGGCATGGTCGGCGCCTTGTCGGAAGTCCGGCGTTTCCAGGTGGCGCAGCTGCTGCACGGGCTGGTCGAGCAGGATCCGCAGGGCGTGGCCGACGTGCTGCTGGACTGGGCCGGCGGTGTTGAGGTGGACGAGAACCGGCTGCAGCACGACATCAGCCAGTTCGTAGATCAATACCGTGGCGTGCCGCTGAAGGACCTGCGCATCGGCCTGATGCTGGGCGACATCACCCAGCTGCTGCGCAGCTACAGCCTGACCCTGCCGGCTGACCTGGCGCTGATGATCAAGGCGTTCCTGACCCTGGAAGGCATGGGCCGGCAGCTGGACCCGGATTTCGACATGGCCAGTGCCGCGCGCCCGTTCCTGGAGCGGGTGGTGCTGCAGCGCTACGCGCCCAAGGCGCTGCTCAAGCGCGGCCGCCGCAGCCTGCTGGGCCTGGTCGACTTCGCCGGTGAGCTTCCCCGCGACCTGCGCAAGCTGGTGCAGGCGGCGCGCCGGGGACGCCTGCAGTTGAAGGTGGAAACCACGGCGCTGCAGGGCTTCGGCGAACAGGTGAACCGCGCAGCGAACCGGTTGGTGATGGGCATCGTCACTGCTGCGCTGATCATCGGTTCCTCGATCGTGATGCACAGCGTCGGCGGCGTCTCCAGCCGCTGGCTGCTGGCGCTGGGCGTCTGCGGCTTCATCGGCGCCGGCTTCTGCGGCGTGTGGATCCTGTTCTCGATATGGAGAAGCGGTAAACACACGTGAGTGTGTTTACCGCAGCGGTTCCCAACGGGAACCGCGGAATCGCTGCGCGATTCCTGTAGAGCCGACCGCTGGTCGGCTGCCTTTGCTCCTGGTGCCGGGCCATACCCGGCGACGCTTGCCGAGCATGCCTCGGCCCAACAGGCCCGCACCACTCCATGTCGTTTGCGGCACTTGCAGTCCCGGATATTAGTAGTAATACTACTAACCATGGACCTGACCGACACCCAGCAGGCGATCCTGCAGTTGATCGCCGAGCGTATCGAGAGCGAAGGCGCGCCGCCCTCGCAGACTGAAATCGCACGTGCGTTCGGCTTCAAGGGCGTGCGCGCGGCCCAGTACCACCTGGAAGCCCTGGAGCAGGCCGGTGCGATCCGTCGCATCCCGGGCCAGGCCCGCGGCATCCGCCTGGTGCAGGCACCGCCGGTCGAGAAGCTGGCCGAGCCGGGCCTGCCCGACAGTGTGCTGCGCCTGCCGGTGCTGGGCCGGGTTGCGGCCGGCCTGCCGATCGGCGCCGACATCGGCTCGGACGATTTCGTGGTGCTGGACCGGGTGTTCTTCTCGCCCGCGCCGGACTACCTGCTGAAGGTGCAGGGCGATTCGATGATCGACGAGGGCATCTTCGACGGTGACCTGATCGGCGTGCACCGCACCCGCGACGCCCATTCCGGGCAGATCGTGGTGGCCCGCATCGATGACGAGATCACGGTCAAGCTGCTGAAGATCGCCAAGGATCGTATCCGCCTGCTGCCGCGCAATCCCGACTACAAGCCGATCGAGGTGCTGCCGGATCAGGACTTCGCGATCGAGGGCCTCTATTGCGGCCTGCTGCGGCCCAACCGTTGACCCGTTCCATAGCGCATTACCCCGCGGTCTTTTGTGGCGATTCTCTGGTTCCACTGAGGTTGGTACGGATGTCCGATAATTCTTTTCAGAGCGCCGGGCAGAATCTCAGCCTGTGCGATACGTCCGACTTAAAGTGAACCCATGGCAAAGAAGACCCCCAAAGACAGCACCTCCAACGACACGACCTCTGCAAGGACCAATCCGATGGACGAGAACAAGAAGCGCGCCCTCGCTGCAGCTCTGGGCCAGATCGAAAAGCAGTTCGGCAAGGGCTCGGTGATGCGCATGGGCGACCGCGTGGTCGAACCCGTCGAAGCCATCCCGACCGGTTCGCTGATGCTCGACATCGCGCTGGGCATTGGCGGTCTGCCGAAGGGCCGTGTCGTCGAGATCTACGGGCCGGAATCCTCGGGCAAGACCACCTTGACCCTGCAGGCCATCGCCGAATGCCAGAAGATGGGCGGCACCGCGGCCTTCATCGACGCCGAGCACGCGCTGGACCCGATCTACGCCGCCAAGCTGGGCGTGAACGTGGACGACCTGCTGCTGTCGCAGCCGGACACCGGTGAGCAGGCGCTGGAAATCGCCGACATGCTGGTCCGTTCGGGTTCGGTCGACATCCTGGTGATCGACTCGGTTGCCGCGCTGACCCCGAAGGCCGAAATCGAAGGCGAGATGGGCGACCAGCTGCCAGGCCTTCAGGCCCGCCTGATGAGCCAGGCGCTGCGCAAGCTGACCGGCAACATCAAGCGCTCCAACACCCTGGTGATCTTCATCAACCAGCTGCGCATGAAGATCGGCGTGATGATGCCGGGCCAGAGCCCGGAAACCACCACGGGTGGCAACGCGCTGAAGTTCTACGCCTCGGTCCGCCTGGACATCCGCCGTATCGGCGCGATCAAGAAGGGTGACGAGATCATCGGTAACCAGACCAAGATCAAGGTCGTCAAGAACAAGCTGGCACCTCCGTTCAAGCAGGTCATCACCGAGATCCTGTATGGCGAAGGCATCAGCCGTGAAGGCGAGCTGATCGACATGGGTGTGGATGCCAAGCTGGTCGAGAAGGCTGGCGCCTGGTACAGCTACGGTGAAGAACGCATTGGCCAGGGCAAGGACAACGCCCGCGGCTACCTGCGCGACAACCCGACTGTCGCCGCCAAGCTCGAGGCCGAGCTGCGCGAGAAATTCCAGCCGGCCGAAGCGGCCCGCGAGGAAGGCGACGACGAAGGCGAAGACGAATAAGGCTTGCTGTGGGGCAGGGTGGCGCCGTCAGTGACGTCGCCCTGTCCCGCAGGTTCGAATCGCCCAGGGATGGGCTGGGCGCCACGGATGGCGCCACCCTTGGAGTACCCATGTCCGACGCCGAAGACATTCCGACCGGCCGCAAGCGCCGGCCGCGTGAGCAGACCCCCGTGCAACGGGCACTGGGCCTGCTGGTCCGCCGCGAGCACTCGCGCAAGGAACTCACCCGCAAGCTGACCGCCCGTGGCATCGAAGACGAAGCCGCGCAGGCCGCTGTCGCCAAGTTGACCGAGGCCGGCTGGCAGGACGACACCCGTTTTGCCGAGAACCTGGTGAGGATGCGCGCCAACACCGGTTATGGGCCGATCCATGTCCGCGCCGAGCTGGGGACCCACGGCCTGGACAGTGCCGCGATTGCCGCAGCGATGGACAGCTACGAAGGCGACTGGCAGGAAAACGCCCGTGATCTGGTCCGCCGACGCTTTGGCGAGGCCGGCCCGCAGGACCTGACACAGCGGCGCAAGGCTGCCGATCTGCTGGCCCGACGCGGCTTCGACGGCGACAGCATCCGCCGCGCAACCCGCTACGACCCGGATGACTGAGACTGGCGGCGCCGGGCCTGATACCCTTTAGGTTTTCGGCGGTCCCTCGCGACCCTGGCCAACGCGGCCGGTGGTCCGGGTCCGCCGGCCCGCAGACTGCCAGCCCCCAATGAACGCATCCGCCAAATTCACGACTTCCCAGATCCGCAGCGACTTCCTTGAATTCTTCAAGGGCAAAGGCCACACCATCGTGCCGTCGGCGCCGCTGGTGCCGGGCAATGATCCGACCCTGCTGTTCACCAACTCCGGCATGGTGCAGTTCAAGGACGTGTTCCTTGGCGCGGAAAAGCGCAGCTACGTGCGCGCGGCCGACGTCCAGCGCTGCCTGCGCGCGGGCGGCAAGCACAACGACCTCGACCAGGTCGGCTACACCGCGCGCCACCACACTTTCTTCGAAATGCTGGGCAACTGGTCGTTCGGCGACTACTTCAAGAAGGACGCGATCGCCTGGGCCTGGGAACTGCTGACCCAGGTCTGGAAGCTGCCGGCCGAACGCCTGCTGGTCACCGTCTACCAGACCGATGACGAAGCCTACGAGCTGTGGCGCGACATGGTCGGCGTGCCGGAAGAGCGCATCGTGCGCATCGGCGACAACAAGGGCGCACCGTTCGCCTCGGACAACTTCTGGCAGATGGCCGACACCGGCCCGTGCGGCCCGTGCACCGAGATCTTCTACGACCACGGTGACCATATCGCCGGTGGCCCCCCGGGTTCCCCGGATGAAGACGGCGACCGCTTCATCGAAATCTGGAACCTGGTGTTCATGCAGTTCGACCGCCAGCCCGACGGCACCCTGGTACCACTGCCGGCGCCGTGCGTGGATACCGGCATGGGCCTGGAGCGCCTGGCGGCGATCCTGCAGCACGTGCACACCAACTATGAGATCGACCTGTTCCAGGCGCTGATCCGCAAGGCCTCCGAGCTGACCGGCACCGCCGACCTGGAAAACAAGTCGCTGCGCGTGATCGCCGACCACATCCGTGCCTGTTCGTTCCTGATCGTCGATGGCGTGCTGCCGTCCAACGAAGGCCGCGGTTACGTGCTGCGCCGTATCATCCGCCGCGCACTGCGCCACGGCTGGATGCTGGGCGTGCGCCAGCCGTTCTTCAGCAAGCTGGTGCCGACCCTGGTCGAGCAGATGGGCGAAGCCTATCCGGAACTGCCGGCTGCGGTGGACACTGTCACCCGTGCGCTGCAGGCCGAAGAAGAGCGTTTCGCCGAAACCCTCGATGCCGGCATGAAGATCTTCGAGGACGTCGCGGGCAAGGCCAGCAATGGCGTGATCCCGGGCATTGACGCCTTCCGCCTGTACGACACCTATGGTTTCCCGCTCGACCTGACCCAGGACATCGCCCGCGAGCGCGACCTGACCGTCGACATTGCCGGCTTCGATGCCGCGATGGAGCAGCAGCGCGAGACCGCGCGCGCGGCCGGCAAGTTCGGTGGTGGCGTGACCCTGCCCGCCGAGCTGGTGGCGACCCTGAGCCCGACCCTGTTCCTGGGCTACGATCGCCTGCAGGCTGACGGCCTGACCGTGCTGGCCCTGCTCAAGGACGGCCGTCCGGTGCAGTCGGCCGATGCCGGTGACGCAGTCATCGTCATCACCAACCAGACCCCGTTCTACGCCGAGTCCGGCGGCCAGGTCGGTGACACCGGCGTGCTGACCGGCAACGGCGTGCGCCTGGCGGTGGACGACACCCAGAAGTTCGCCGGCCAGTTCCATGGCCATGTCGGCACCCTGTCCGAAGGCGGCCTGAAGGTCGGCGACGTGCTCTCCGGCCAGGTCGATGGCGAGCGCCGTGGCGCCACCATCCTCAACCACTCGGCCACCCACCTGCTGCACGCCGCCCTGCGCGAAGTGCTGGGCAGCCACGTGCAGCAGAAGGGCTCGCTGGTCGCTCCGGACCGCCTGCGTTTCGACTTCTCGCACTTCCAGCCGATCAGCGCGGAAGAGCTTGCCGTGATCGAGCGCAAGGTCAACCAGCAGGTGCGCGCCAACAACGCCGCTGAAGTACACAACATGGGCATGCAGGAGGCGCTGGATTTCGGCGCGATGGCCCTGTTCGGCGAGAAGTACGGCGAGCACGTGCGCGTGCTGAAGATGGGTGACTACTCCACCGAACTGTGCGGTGGTACCCACGTCAACCGTACCGGCGACATCGGCCTGTTCAAGATCACCTCCGAGGGCGGCGTCTCCGCGGGCGTGCGCCGCATCGAGGCTGTTACCGGCCAAGGTGCGCTGGATTACGTGGACGCCGAAGAGGCCCGCCTGGCCGAGGCCGCTGAACTGCTCGGTGGCAGCGCTGCCGACGTGGTCGAGAAGATCCGTGCCCTCGGCCAGCGCCAGAAGCAGCTGGAGCGCGAACTGGAGGCCGTGAAGGCCAAGGTCGCCGCCGGTGCCACGGCCGATCTGTCCGGCCAGGCCGTCGAGGTTGCTGGCGTGAAGGTACTGGCTGCCCGCCTGGAGGGCTTCGACGCCAAGGCCCTGCGTGACGCCATGGACCGCCTCAAGCAGCAGCTGGGCGACGCGGTGATCGTGCTGGCCGGCGCCCAGGACGGCAAGGCCGCCCTGGTCGCGGGTGTGAACGGCAGTGCAATGGGCAAGGTCAAGGCCGGGGAACTGTTGTCCCATATCGCCAGTCAGATCGGGGGCAAGGGCGGCGGACGCCCGGACCTCGCCCAGGGTGGTGGCGAGGACGGGCCCGCCCTTGCCACTGCGCTGGCTGCAGTCGTCGAATGGGTCAGCCCCCGCCTGTGATGAACCTGGCCGTCCCCCTCCTTGTAGGAGCGGGACGGCTGACGGTACCATTGCGAATCTTTTCCCTTTGTCGTGGTAGCGCTTCTTGACGGAGCGTCAAGCCGGTGGGGGATACCCTTCCACACGGTTCCATGGAGACTTACAAAAATGTTGATCCTGACTCGCCGCGTCGGCGAAACCCTGATGATCGGAGACTCGGTGAGCGTCACCGTGCTTGGCGTCAAGGGTAACCAGGTGCGTATCGGCATCACCGCGCCGAAGGACGTTGCTGTGCATCGCGAAGAGATCTATCAGCGCATCCAGCGCGGTGACGAAGCCGGTGGCACCGGTAGCGAAAATTCTGCCGAATAACGCTTTACCTTCGCACTCGATTAACGTTATGATTCACGCCCCGCTGAGGTGCAACGCACCAGACGCGGAGAAAACCCCGGAGTGATGCCCGAGTGGCCGAAGGGGCTCCCCTGCTAAGGGAGTATAGGGTCAAAAGCTCTATCGAGGGTTCGAATCCCTCTCACTCCGCCAGATACAAAGAAGCGCCTGCAGATCCTCGATCTGCAGGCGTTTTTCTTTATCCGACACTCGCAGCGTGGAGCTGACTATCCTGGCTGATCGGTGCGGGAGGCAGGCGTTGGCATGGGCGCGGGTGTCGTCGCCGGCGCCGGAGCGGGTGTACCCGGCAGCCGTGGCGGTTCAATGTGGCGAGGTGGAATTTCCCGCCACAGCAACGCAAGCGTGCAGTCGTTGGCACGTTCCCTGCACATTCTTTCGGCCTTCCGCTGCGCGGCGTCCGCGGTCTTCTCGCCCAGTGCAAAGCCCAACGCGATCGTGCCGGTCGCTATGGCCGAATAGCCTTCGCTGGTGGTGCTGGCGGACTGACCGCAATTGCGTGATCGCGCTGCGCAGTAGTGCAGCGACTGCTGCATCGCAGTGGTGAGGGAAGACTGGTTCATCGAATAGCCGTAGCGGCCATCCTTGTCGTAGGTGATCGCAGACGCAGCACTTGCGGCTGATGAAACGGACAACAACAGCGCCAGTGAAACCGCATGCTTCCAGTTCATCACGCTCTCCTCTTTTGCCGATGGTGAATCAACCGGTGAATGTGGCGCAACCCCGCAGGGGGGCGGGGGAGAACGCCTGCAGGCCATTTGCCCGCAGGCGCGTACCGACGCGTTCGATCCTCAGAGCTTCACCGTCACGCCCACCTGGAAACCGCGCCCGGGCAGCGGCGCGATGTACTTCAGCGGCGAGTTGTGCGGCCGTGCTTCTTGATTGAGCAGGTTGCTGCCGTTGACGAACACCTCCATGCCGGCGATGTAGCTGTTGCGTACCGGCAGCTCACGGCTGACCTGCAGGTCGACCAGGTTGAACGCATCCAGTGGCACTTCCTCGCTGACATTGCGGCCCAGGTACTTCTGCGTGTCGTAGTAGGTGCTGGACAGCTGCGCCTTCCACTCCTCGCGCTGCCACTGCAGGGTGGCACCGTAGCGGTTGGTCGGCATGTTCGGCAGGTACTCGCCGTCATTGTGGGCACGCAGCGAATCGGGGCGGTCGGCCTTGTTCTTCACCAGGTCGGCGAAGGCGGACACGTTCAACGTGCCGTAGCGGCCCAGGTCCAATGCCTGCGAGGCATCGATCTCGAAGCCCTTCACCGTGGTGTCGGTCTGCTTCCAGTACTTCAGCGGCAGGCGGTTGGCGGTCTGCACGCCCGAGTAACCCAGGTACAGATAGTTCTCGTACTTCATCCGGTACGCGGTGGCCGACAGTTCGAAACCACCAAGGTGGAACAGGCCGGTCAGTTCCAGGTTCTTCGCGCGCTCCGGTTCGAGGTTCTGGTTGCCTTCTTCCTGGGTCATCACCGAATAGTGGGCATTGCTCGCATACAACTCGTTGATCTCCGGTGCGCGCTGCGAGGACGAGTAGCGCACCTTGGCGGCGAACAACGGACCGAGCTCGACATACGATCCCAGGCTGTAGCTGTTGAGCCGGTAGTCGCGGTCCTGCAGTTTCGTGTTGGCGGCATTGCGCGCGATCTTGAAGCGGCTTGGTTGCAGGTCATGGTCAACGCGCTCGTGGCGCACGCCAGCGTCGAAACTGGCCCAGCCGAAGTCCAGCGTCTCCTTCAGGAACACCGCGTTGCTGCGGGTGTCGACGTCAGGCAGGTAGCGCAGCGAGCCACTGCCGGTGACATCACGCGACTGGTGGCTGAAACCCAGCATGCCGCTGAGCGGACCGACGCGCTGATGGCTGAGCAGCAGATCGGCCTGGGTGCTCTCGAAATCGTAGTCGTTGGCGCGGGTGGCACCCAGCCGCTCGCCCGAGGTGTTGTCCAGCTTGGAAACGCGCAGTTCGGCGCGCTCGAACCACGGCAGCGGATCGCGCAGCAGGGCTTCCAGTGCATAGCGTTCCTGCTTGATCACCACCCCCACCGGCAGCCCGTTGGCATAGTTGGAGCCGAACGACAGGTTCTGCATCGAGAACCCCGGCACGCCGTATTCACTGTCCTTGGCATCGATGCTGATACCCACGTAACCACGGTCGAAGAACAGGGTCGACCCGAGCGCCACCTGCGAATTTCTCGCGTAGCTGTTGCCCAACCGGTGATGGTAATCGGGCGTCACATCGTTGTTGATCTGCTTCTGCACGTACGAAGGCGTGCCGGGTACGTAGGCCGGGTTGACCGGATTGATGTAGGTGCGGCGCTGCCAGACCGAAGTCGGATTGTTGGTGTAGAAGGAGAAATCGCCGTCGGCCCAGTCCGGGTTTTCGGTCATGAACTGGTCGATGTAGGGCTGCGACGCCTTGTTGTAGATCTGCTGGACGCGCGCTTCCTTCTGGCAGCTGTCGGCGAGGGCCGAGTTGACACCACCGGAGGCCGGGAACAGCCCGCTGTTGCAGACGCCGGCCTTGCTGTTGCCGGGAATATCGTAGTGCGAGATGTGCTGGCGCGAGACCTGCAGGTTGGTTGAGATATTGCGCTGGTTGTTGAAGTTCATGCGGAAGCCCTGCGCATCGGCGGCGTTGAAGCCCTTGCGCAGGACCAGCTCCATCGACTGGTCCTTGTCTTCCATGCGGCGCGAAATCAGGCCCGAATCGATCTCCACGCTGCCGCCGATCGCATTGCCGCCGTAGCGCACGGTGTCGGAAGACTTGTTGACGGTGACGCTGCGTACGAACAGCGGATCGAACGGGATGTTGATGTCGCCGCTGATCGCGTTCATCCCGAGGATGGACTGGCCGTCCTGCAGGATCTGCACGCGGTTGCCGCTGAGGCTGCGGATGACCGGGGCACCCGCGTTCGGCCCGAAAGCACTGTTCTGCACGCCGGAGACGTGTTCGAGCAGGCCGCCCAGGGTGCGGTTCTGCGCCTGTGGGTTGTCGACGGTGACCCGGCTGTCGATACGGGAGGGCTGGCTGGCCTGGACCTGGAGGGTGGGGAGGGTGGGTTCGTCCGAGGCCTGGGCGCTGTGGACGGCGAACAGAATGGCGGTAGCAAGGAGATGGCGACGCATGGCACGGTCCGTGAAATTGGCGTGAAATGTTATAACGTAACTATTCAGGTCAACAAGAGCGGAAACCGCCTCGATTCAATGGGGCAGGGTGCTTTGGCCTCTCGGGATGGGACGGAGTCTCCCTCGTTCAGCGCACCGCCTTGCGCGTGCTGCTGGCGACCGGCACGATCTGGGCACTGCCCCGCAACGCCCCACGCAGAGCTTCCTCATTCAAACGGAGCCCCGTATGAAGCTGTTGTCCGCTGTGTTGTTGTCTGCGCTTTCGCTCTCCGCCGTTCCGGCGCTGGCGGTGGAAGCTTCGCCCTCGCCGCTGCTGGGGCGCTGGTCGCTGGATATCGCCACGTCTGCGTTACCCGAAGCACAGCGCCCGAAGCAGGTGGTGCTGGAGTTCAAGGACGCCGGTGCGGGTCGGTGGAGTTCACACGTTGACATCGTCCTGCACGACGGCAAGACCATGAAATCCGACGGCACGTTGGCGCTCGACGGTACGCCGGGGCCCTTGTCCGGCACCTACGGCGCGGACAAGGCCAACCTGAAACTGCCGGCGCCGAATACCCTGGTGATGCAGCTGGTGGACCACGGTACGCCGGCCTCCACCCGCATCTATACCGTGGCGGCCGACCGTACGACGATGACCGAGACCAAGGCGTTCTACGGCCACGACGGCACGCCGATCCTGCAGACCAACCTGTTCAAGCGGATACCGTAGCGGCGCCGCCTGCGCCATGCCCACGGGGAGGGAATCCGCGGGCATGGCACCGGCAGCCTTACACCGAGGCCGGGTCGCGCTTGCCGGTGTCGATGCCGTACTTGTCGATGGCCTCCTGCATCCGCGAGCGCTCGATGCGGCCTTCGTCGGCCAGCGACTTCAGGGCGGCCAGCACGATGAAGTGGCGATCCACTTCGAAGAACTTGCGCAGCGACTCACGCGTGTCGGAACGGCCGAAGCCATCGGTACCGAGTGCGATGAAGCGGCGGTCGTTGATGAAGGGACGGATCTGGCCGCCGACGATCTTCATGTAGTCGGTGGCCACCACCACCGGGCCGTCATGGCCCTGCAGGCACTCCTGCACGTAGGGTACGCGCGGTTCCGCAGCCGGGTGCAGCAGGTTCCAGCGTTCGGCGGCCAGGCCGTCGCGGCGCAGTTCGGTCAGGCTGGTCGCGCTCCACACATCGCTGGCGATGCCGAAGTCCTGCTGCAGCAGTTCTGCCGCGGCTTCCACTTCGCGCAGGATCGAACCGCTGCCCATCAGCTGCACGCGTGGCTGTGAGTCGCTGTCGGCGGCCGCCGGGTGCAGCAGGTAGAGGCCCTTCAGGATGCCGGCCTCGGCGCCTTCGGGCAGTGCCGGCTGCGGGTAGTTCTCGTTGAGCACGGTGATGTAGTAGTAGATGTCTTCCTGGTCGACATACATGCGGCGCAGGCCGTCATGGATGATCACCGCCAGCTCGTAGTTGTAGGTCGGGTCGTAGGACACGCAGCTGGGAATCACCGACGACAGCACGTGGCTGTGGCCGTCATCGTGCTGCAGGCCTTCGCCCATCAGCGTGGTGCGGCCCGACGTGGCACCGAGCAGGAAGCCGCGGGTACGCGCATCGGCAGCGGCCCAGGCCAGGTCTCCGACGCGCTGCAGGCCGAACATCGAATAGAAGATGTAGAACGGGATCGTGGCCAGGCCGTGGTTGCTGTAGGCGGTACCGGCGGCGATCCACGAACAGATCGCACCGGATTCATTGATGCCTTCCTGCAGGATCTGGCCGTCCTTGGCTTCCTTGTAATAGCTCAGCTGGCCGGCGTCCTGCGGGGTGTACAGCTGACCCAGGTAGGAGTGGATGCCGATCTGGCGGAACAGGCCTTCCATGCCGAAGGTGCGCGATTCATCGGGCACGATCGGAATCACCAGCTTGCCCAGTTCCGGGTCCTTCAGCAGGCTGGTGAGGATGCGCACGAAGCCCATGGTGGTGGACTGACCGCGATCGCCGCTGCCCTGCAGCTGGGTGTTGAAGATCGACAGCGGCGGCAGCGGCAGTGGATCGACCTTGGCCAGGCGCGCCGGGAGCTGCCCACCCTGGATGCGGCGGCGCTCGGCGAAGTAGGCCGCTTCGGCGCTGCCCGGTTCCGGGCGCAGATAGGGCATCTCCTCCAGCTGGTCGTCGCTGACCGGCAGGTTGAAGCGGTCACGGAAGGCGCGCACCGCGTCGGCGCTCATCTTCTTCAGCTGGTGGTTGATGTTCTGGCCTTCGCCGGCTTCGCCCATGCCGAAACCCTTGACCGTCTTGGCCAGGATCACCGTCGGCCGGCCGCTGGTGTTCACCGTTTGCTGGTAGGCGGCGTACACCTTCTGCGGATCGTGGCCACCACGTGCCAGCGCCCAGATGTCGTCGTCGCTCATGTGCGCGACCAGCTCCAGCAGCTCCGGGTAGCGGCCGAAGAAATGCTCGCGCACGTAGGCGCCGCTCTGCGACTTGAAGGTCTGGTAGTCGCCGTCCACGCATTCCATCATGCGCTGGCGCAGCAGGCCGCTGTGGTCGCGGGCCAGCAGGTCGTCCCAGCCACTGCCCCAGATCAGCTTGATCACGTTCCAGCCGGCCGCGCGGAAGGTGCCTTCCAGTTCCTGGATGACCTTGGCGTTGCCGCGTACCGGACCGTCCAAGCGCTGCAGGTTGCAGTTGACCACGAACACGATGTTGTCCAGCCGCTCGCGGCCGGCCAGGGAAATTGCCGCCAGCGATTCGGGCTGGTCCATCTCGCCGTCGCCGAGGAAGGCCCAGACCTTGCGGCCCTGGTGTTCTTTCAGGCCGCGGTATTCCAGGTAGCGCATGTAGCGCGCCTGGTAGGCGGCGGTCAGCGGGCCCAGCCCCATCGACACGGTGGGGAACTGCCAGAACTCCGGCATCAGGCGCGGGTGCGGATACGAGGACAGGCCTTCGCGACCGGCTTCGCGGCGGAAGTTGTCCATGCGCGCTGGATCGATGCGGCCTTCCACGTACGCGCGGCCGTAGATCCCCGGCGCGGAGTGGCCCTGGATGTAGATCATGTCGCCGTCGAAGGTGTCAGTACGGCCACGGAAGAAATGATCGAAGCCCACGTCGTACAGCACAGCCGCCGACTGGTAGGTGGCGATGTGGCCGCCGACGTTGGAGTGCTTGCCGGCACGCAGCACCATCACCATCGCGTTCCAGCGGATCATCGCGTTCAGGCGGCGCTCGATGGCCAGGTCACCCGGGTAGGCCGGCTGGCGCTCGGGCGGGATGGTGTTGACGTAGGCGGTCCAGGCACGGGTATGCAGGTCGCCGTGCTGCCGGGCGTCCAGATCGCTCAGCTGGTCGATCAGGTAGTGCGCGCGCGGCCGGCCGCCGGCCTGCATCACCGCCTCCAGCGATTCACGCCACTCCTGGGTTTCCAGTGGATCGGTATCGAAGGGAATGAGGGCTTGGTTCATGGCTGTCTCCAGAGGGCGCCGGTCGGACGTCTGCCTGGGCGACAACACCGGCAGGGCGCACAGCACTGGAGCGGGGTCGCAACGGCGGGCGCCGTGACGCGAAGGGCGACCGTGGCGGCCACCGAGAAGACAAGCGTAGGCCTGCCCCCCACGCTTCGGTAGGCGTGCAGGGCTTGGGTCTCTGGCAAGCAAGGGTTGGTGCCGCGCGCCGTATCATGGGCCGATGCGCTGGGCGCGGCCGCTGATCAGGCCGGGGACAGCCCCGGCAGGAACACCGGGATGATCGCCACGCCGACGCCCAGCAGGCACCAGGCGACGATGGGCAACCAGCGCGCCAGGCGTTGGGCGGGTTCCGGTGCACGACGACCGCCGATCCACAGCAGCAGCGTGAGCACACCCAGCGCATAGGCGAGGACGACGATCACCGGATGCACATGGATGACCCGGCTGGGCGGCCACATCTGCTGCTGGTAGGCGGTGGTGTGGGCGACCAGCAGCAGGAACAGCAGGCTGCTGAGGGTGTTGATGGCGGTGCGTGCGTTGATGGGAGCACTCCTTGTGCGGGCTGCCGGGACATTGCAGGGGCCGCATTCTAGCGGCTGCCTGCCGGTCGTTGAAACGCCACTGTCATCGATGGCAGTCACCCTGCGGGGCTTTCCAGCCTCGGGGTGGTTGGCCGGCCGTGAACAGCGTGAGGATCTGGGAGAAGAGCTACGAACTGCGGCGCCGGCTGCTGCGTGGCTTCTTCCTGCGTCGCGGTTCGGCCAGCGAGGATGCCGAAGACCTGGCGCAGGAGGTCTACCTGCGCCTGCTGCGCAGCACCGGCGAGGATGCCGATGCGGTCGAGAACCCGGAAGCCTACCTGTTCACCGTGGCGGCCAACCTGGCGCGCGAGCATGCGCGCGCGCGGTCGTCGCTGCCGCCGCTGGAAGACGTCGACCTGCTGGCCGAAGTGCTGAAAAGCGAAGAAGACATCGAAGGTGAATTCGAGCGTGCGCAGCGCTGGAACGATATCCGCAGCACCATCGCACGACTGCCGGCGACCACGCGGCGGGTGATGGAACTGCACTACCGCGACGGGCTGGACTGCCCGCGAATCAGCCAGCAGCTGCAGGTGTCGGTGCACATGGTGCGAAAGCACATCGGCAAGGGGCTGGAGGCCTGCAGGAAGGCGCTGGGCGCCAGGGAGCTCACATGAACCGGACCTCATCGCCCGCGGCCGACGACACGATCGCCTGCGAGGCCATGGACTGGTTCCTGCGCAATCGCGAGGGGGCGCTGGATGAGGCCGGGCGCCTCGCGTTCCTGGACTGGATGAAGCGCTCGCCGGAGCACGTGCGCGCCTACATGCACGCCCTTGCGTTGCACCGGCAGGTGGGCGAGGCGCTGCAATCGCCGTTGCCTGACGACGCGGCGGTTCCACCGCGGCAGGTCGCCGCCAAGGTGGTGCCGCTGTTCGGTAGCGTGCACGCGCCGCCGCGCGCTGTGCCGCGTCGCGGTCGTGCGCGCTGGTGGGTGGCGGCTGCCGCAGCCTGTATCACCCTGCTCGGTGTGGGCCTGGTTCCGCAGGTGATGCCCACCGAGCAGCTTTACAGTGCCGGACAGGGTGAACTTCGCGACCTGGTGCTGCCCGACCAGACCCAGGTGCGGCTCAACGCGGACAGCCGCCTGCGGGTACGCATGGGCTGGTTCAGCCGCAAGGTGGAGCTGCTGCAGGGTGAGGCAACGTTCGACATCGCCCGCGACCGCCGTCCGTTCGAGGTGGCGGTGAACGGCCTGGAGATCCGCGACATCGGCACGGTGTTCGATGTATCGCGACGGCTGCAGAGCACGCGCATCGGCGTGGTCTCCGGCGAGGTGGAGGTATGGAGCCAGGGTGTGGCCCCCCGGCGTCTTGCGCAACTGCGCGAAGGCCGGGTGGTGCAGGTCGACGCGCGCAGCCATGCGGTCGAGTCATTGGACCTGCCATTGTCGATGCTGCTGGACTGGCAGCAGCGCAAAGTGTCCTTCCTCGACGAGCGGCTTGACGAGGTGGCCGCTGCCTTCAACCGGCACAACCAGGTGCAGGTACGCGTGCTGGACGAAGGTGCGGCATCGGCACGGTTGTCCGGCAGCCTCGATGCGCATCGCATCGGTGCGCTGCAGGCCTTCCTCGAACGCGACCCGCGCTTCGTGGTGAGGCGCGAAGGCGACACCGTGCGGGTTGGCAGCCGCTGAGGCCCGTGCGGTCGTGGACTGTCAGAAAAAATTCATCGAATCCGCGTTCTCCACTTCGGTGGATGCCGGCTCTTACTTGGGAGAAGCCGCTGCCGATCCGCGCAGGGGCACCTGCTGCCTTCTCTCTTCCAAGGACCCGTGATGCGCAACACGCTCTACCTGTCGATCATCCTCGCCCTGTCCCCCTGCAGCGTGCCGCTGGCCTTCGCCGCCGGTGCCGATGGCCTGGAGGCGCGTGTATCCACGCCGATCGCGGCGCAGCCGTTGGCGCGTGCGCTGGAGCAGCTGTCGCGCGGTTCCGGGGTGCAGTTCCTGTACTCGGCCGGCGGTGATGCCCGCATGGCCGGTGCGGTGCCGCGCGGTGCCACCGTCAGGCAGGCGCTGGACGCGCTGCTGGCCGGTACCGGCCTGGGGTACACCGTGGTGGATGGCAATGTCATCGCCATCGATCCGGCGCCAGCTCGCAACCAACCGAAGCCGGCCGCGCCGAAGTCGCGCGAGGCCGAGTCAATGGTGGCGCCGACCTTGGACACGGTGAAGGTGATTGCCGCACATGAGGTCATCGACCAGAAGAAGTCGTCGCCGGTGATCAAGGATTCGGTGGTGTATGACGAGATGGACAGCTACGGCGACGAGACCCTGGCCGAGAGCCTGATGGCCGCTCCAGGGCTGAGTGCGGTGGAGGATGCCGGCGAGCCACGTTATGTGACCGTGCGCGGCGTGCAGGCCAACCTCAACTACACCACCATCGATGGCATTGCGATTGCCAGCGTGGGGGGCAGTGGCTCCGGCGAGCGCATGAACAACCTGCAGCTGATTCCCAGCGACATCGGCACCCGTACCGACATCTACAAGAGCTTCAGTGCCGAGCAGGCACCGGATGCGATCGGCGGCGTGATCGACATCATCAGCCGCAGTGCCTTCGACCGGTCAGGCAAGTACGTGTTTGCCGATGTGGCAGGCATCTATTCCACCGCCGAGACCAACGTCGAGCGCAGCGCAGGTGGCAACCACGAGACCCTGGGCCACTTCGGCAAGAGCGCCAAGATGGTGTTCTCCAACCAGTTTGGTGTCGACCAGGAGTTCGGCATCGTTGCGGTGGCACGCTACGAGCAGCGTTCGCGCAACAGCGTCAAGCGCTGGGTGGAGTCGAACTACTACTACAGCGACGCTGGCAAATACCTCACCGACGGTACCACGGGTCCGGACCAGGCCAAGGGCTGGAACGGGCTGCGTGCGCCTGGCAACTTCAGCACTGGCACCTATACCAACTTCATCACCAACTTCGGTGGCTCCGCCAAGCTTGAGTGGAAGCCCTCGGATGATCCGTTCTACGCATCGTTGCTGCTGTATTCGTACCGGTTCTACGAGAACTCGACGATGAACAAGACGGATCTGTACGGAAACGCCAAGTTTCCGGTCCGCAACCAGACCGAAGACAGCGGCACCACCCAGATCAACAGCATCTACATCAAGAATCGCCACGACCGCTGGGATCGCAGCAACCGTGGCGCCATCGCCAGCTTCAACTGGGACATGGGGGACCGTTCGCGGCTGACCCTTCGCGGTGGCCATACCGAAGAGACCTTCCACAACAGCCAGGTCTACTGGGGCGTGCGCGCCTATCCAAGCAACCTGTTCGTCGACTACGAGAACGACAGCCACGGATTCCCCAACGCGGTGGCCGTTTCCGATTCCAGCCTGCTGACCAGTTCCGCATTCAAGCTCAATCCGGCGCAGGCCTACGTCTCCCCGCGCGATGCCAAGGAGAGCATCGACAACCTGCGCGCCGACTTCAGCTACAACATCGACGCCGATGCGAGAGGTTTCGGCCTGGCCGCCGGCGCCGAGTACCGCCACCTGAAGATCTGGCAGGACATCGACTTCGACTACTACAAGAGCAGCGCGACACTGAACGATTACCTGTACCCGGGTTCGACGCTGCTGGGCAGCGTGCCGGGCTTCCCGCTGATCGACAACCGCAAGTGGAACGAGCAACTGCTGCCGAAACTGGGCAACAACAACGCGGCGTATCCGAATGCCAACTTCACCAGTGACTACAAGTACGTGGAGGACATCACCAATGCCTATGTGTCCGCGCACTACGCCTGGGACCGGCTGCTGCTGATCGGCGGCCTGCGCTACGACCACACCCGCTTCGATGCCTACAGTCCGTTCAGCGATGATGGCGGCACTACCTATACCTCTGCGTTCCGCAACACGAGCGGTGGCTACAACAACCTGCTGCCCTCGTTGAACGCAACCTTCAAGCTCACCGAGGACCAGCGCCTGCGCTTCTCCGCCAGCCGCACGCTGGGCCGGCCGACGCCGAGCAACATCGCCCAGGCCACCAGCACCAGCTGTGGCGATGACGAGGAGGGCAGGGGCTTCTGCAGCATCAAGCAGGGCAATGCCGACCTGCAGCCGCGCCGTTCCACCAACATCGACCTGGCGTGGGACCTGTATTTCAACGGCAACAACGGCCTGGTCTCGGTGGCGCTGTTCGACAAGGTGATCAAGGACGACATCTACACCCTGACCACCTTCGAGGACGTGGGTGATACCCGCTACCGGGTGACCCAGCCGATGAACACCGATGAGTCCAAGCTGCGCGGTGTCGAGTTCGCGGTGGCCAACCGCAACCTGCAGTGGGGCCGCCAGCGCTTCGACATGTACTTCAACGCCACGCGGCTGGAAGGCCAGACCAACTACCGCATCAGTGATGGCACCGAGCGCCGCCTGGACCGGCTGCTGTACCAGCCGGACTGGTCGCTCAACGGTTCGGTGATCTGGCGCATGCCGTGGAAGAGCGCGCAGCTGCGCCTGTCCGGCACCTACCGCAGCCGGATGCTGGTCGACTTCGGCGACACCCAGTGGCTGGATTCGTACTACGACCCGTACATGACCTTCAACATGGGCTTCAGCCACAAGGTCAGCAAACACGTGACGCTGAAGTACGAGGCCAAGAACCTGTTCAACACCCAGCCGACCTACAGCACCGGCCCGAACGGGCGCTTCCGTACCGAGATCGACGACTACGGCCGCTTCTTCTACTTCCACATCATCTACAACTGAGGGCACAGCCGTGGAGACGATCAATCGCAGGCGATTCCTGGCCCTGGCCGGCCTGTCCGCTGCCGGTGCCTGGATGGGCACGGCACACGCGCTGGCCGCGCAGGCCGATGCCACCGCGCTGAACCCGCGCAACCTGCTGGCCAAGCCGCGCTTTGCCAGCACACCCTTCACCCTGGGCGTGGCCTCGGGTGATCCCTCGGCCGATGGCATGGTGCTGTGGACGCGCCTGGCGACCGAACCGCTGGTGTTCGGCGGCGGCATGCCGACCCGGCCGATGCTGGTCGAGTGGCAACTGGCCGCAGACGAAGGCATGCGCAAGGTGGTACGCCAGGGGGCGGCGATGGCGCATCCCGAACTCGGCCACGCCGTGCACGTGGAGCTGGACGGGTTGGCGCCCGGACGGCCCTACTGGTACCGCTTCAGCGTCGGTGGCCACGCCAGTGCGGTTGGTTGCACCCGCACGCTGCCCGCAGCCACGGCCGCGGTGGATCGCGTGCGCTTTGCGGTGGCCGGTTGCCAGCACTACGAAGAAGGCCACTACACCGCGTGGCGGCGCATTGCCGAGGAACCGCTCGATTTCGTCTTCCACTATGGTGACTACATCTACGAAGGCGAAAGCCAGCCGGGCCTGCGGAAGATGAACGGCCAGCCGTTCACCAACCTGCGCAACCACGTCGGCCCGCAGATCTACACGCTGGATGATTACCGCCGCCGCTACGCCCAGTACAAGAGCGATGCCGACCTGCAGGCCGCGCATGCGGCGGCACCGTGGTTCGTCACCTTTGACGACCATGAAGTGGACAACAACTGGGCCGGCGCCGAAGACCAGGATGACACGCCCAGCGAAGTATTCCTGCTGCGCCGCGCACAGGCGTTCCAGGCCTACTACGAGAACATGCCACTGCGCCGTTCGGCATTCCCGCGCGATGGCCACATGCAGATGTACCGACGTGCACGCTACGGCACGCTGATGGACCTGCACCTGCTCGACACCCGCCAGTACCGCAGCAAGCAGGTGAACATGGCGCTGCGTGAGGAGGTGGAATCGCCGGAGCGCAGCATTGTGGGGGCGAAGCAGGAGCGCTGGCTGTTCGACGGCCTGGCCGATGCCGCACCGCGCTGGCACACCATCGCCCACCAGGTGGCGCTGGGCAACTACATGCGCGAGAAGGATGGGGTGGTGCAGTCGTCCGACGACCAGTGGTCGGGCTATCTGGACAGCCGCCGGCGCCTGCTCGACCACATCGAGAAGGTGGGCTTCGGCAACGTGGTGACCGCCTGCGGCGACGCGCATCGCCACTATGCCAGCGATCTGGTGCAGGACCACCGTGACTCGGGCGTGATCTCCAGCGAGTTCCTCGCCACGTCGATCACCTCCGGCGCCGATGGCCAGGGTGTGGACGCGTATGCCAGGAACCAGCTTGCGCACAGCCCCTATCTGAAGGCGACCACCGACAAGCGTGGCTACGTGCTGTGCGATGTCACCCGCGATGCGTGGATCGGCGACATGAAGACGCTGGATACCGTGATGCAGCCGAATGGCGCGGTGCAGAGCTGGAAGCGCTATGCGGTGGAGCACGGCCGGCCGGGGCTGCAGGAGGCCTGAATCTACCGCTCTACAGAGATCCTTCAATCCTGCTCGAACCGCAGTGGTTCGCTGCCCATCGCCGGGTCACTGGTGCCGGGGCGCCCATCCTCGGCGCGACCGGCCAGGCGCAGCATGCTCTCGCCCGCGCCGATCTGCAGGTCATACCAGCCCGCCGTGGGCGTTGCGTCCCACGCCAACGCGGTTTCTGCGTGTGCGGGTAGTACCAGCGCCTGATCGGGCATGTGCCCGGCATAGGCACCAGGCTGCACACGAACCTGCTGCGCGCCGTCACCCAGGTTGCGCAGCCGCAGCCGCAGTTGGCCATCCGTGCGATCAATTGAAGCCTGCAGCGCAGGATCCTTGGCCGCCCCCTGGAAGTGGCGGTGGAAGCCGTTCGGGCCCAGCAGCCACAGGTCATAGCGGCCCTGGGCATCAAGCGGCCAGCGCTCGCGCAGCGCCATGCCCGGGAGCAGCGTGTAGCGGCGCGGCACCGCATCCAGCCGCAGCCGGTCGTAGACATGCAGCACTGCCGCCGCGCCTTCGCAGGATAGCGCCAGATCCACGCCCGAAGCGTCCACCGCAGCCATCGATGCCTGCGGCCGATAGGGCAGGGCGCGCGCCGGGCGTATGCCGACTTCCTGCTTCGCTGGTTTCAGCCCCTCCGGCAGCGCGGGCACGGTTCGCCCTGGCAACGCAGCGGCGCGTGCGGCCACCGCGCTCACGTCGGGCAGGCCGCGTACGAACGGGCGGGTATCGCGCTGGGCGAAGTCGAAAGCGTTGCTGAGGTCGCCGCAGACCGCGCGGCGCCACGGCGAGATGTCCGGTGCCGCCACACCGAAGCGGCGTTCGATCAGTCGAATGACCGAGGTGTGGTCGTAGACCTGCGAGTCGACCCAGCCACCCCGACTCCACGGCGAGATCACATACAGCGGCACGCGCGGGCCCAGTCCATACGGGCGGCCGCGCAGTTCGGCGGCATCGTACTTCTCGTCGCCCGGTGCGGGATGGCGGTGGTATTCGCCCTCGGTACTGACCGAGGACGCACCCGCCCAGCCGCCATCCACCGGCGAAGGCGGTGCCGGTGGCGGCATGTGGTCGAAGAAGCCGTCGTTCTCATCGAACATCAGCAGCAGGGCGGTGCGGCTCCAGACTTCCGGATCGGCAGTCAGCGCATCCAGCACGCGCGCGGTATAGGCCGCGCCCTGCGCCGGACTGGAGGGTCCGGGGTGCTCGCTGCCGGCCGCGTCGGCGATGATGAAGCTGACCTGCGGCAGGCGCCCGTCGAGTACGTCCTGGCGCAGCTGTGGCAGGCCACGGGTACTGACCCCGCGTGCGCGCAGTTGCGGGTCATGCCCGGGTGCAGCACTGTACGCCCGACGGAACGCCTCGAAGCCGGCCAGCGGGTTGTCGGTGAAGTTGTCCGCCATGTCCTGGTAGATCTGCCAGGACACGCCGGCCTTCTGCAGGCGCTCGACATAGCTGGTCCAGCGGTAGGACGCCGGATGCCCGCCGTGTTCGGGGAAGTTGTCATGCGAGTTGGCGATCACCGGGCCGCCGGCGCGGGCCTGTGCATCGTTGTGGCCGGTCCACAGGAACACCCGGTTCGGGTTGGTACCGGCCTGCATCGCGCAGTGGTAGGCGTCGCAGATCGTGAACGCATCGGCCAGCGCGAACTGGAACGGCATGTCGCTGCGCTGGAAGTAGCCCATGGAGTGGTTCTGCTTGGCCTTCGGCCAGTGCCCCATGCGGCCGTGGTCCCAGGCGCGCTGCGCATCGGGCCAGGTGTGCGGCGTGCCTTCCACCCGCATGTAGCCGAAGTGCGCGGCGGTATCCAGCGGGAACGGTGCGATCGCCCGCGTGCCACTGGCATCGGGCTGCAGCCACAGGCTGCGCGCGCGGCCACCGGCCTGCAGCGCGGCGGCCGGGGCCACGAAGCGGTCACCGAAACCACGTACCCCCGGCAGCGTGCCGAAGTAGTGGTCGAACGAACGGTTCTCCTGCATGAACACCACGATGTGCTGCAGGTCTTCGAGGCTGCGCGTCTGCGTGGCGGGGGCGATCGCTGCGGCCCGTGCGATGCTGGGCAGCAGCGGGGCAAGGCCGGCGGCAACGCCGGCCTGCAACAACCGGCGTCGGCCGATATCGGTCACGGGCTCACTCACAGGTCCACGCGGAAGGAGATGCCGACGGTGCGCGGGGCGCCGATGAAGGCGTTGTCGCGGCCGTCCACCCCCGCAAGATACCGCTTATCGGTGAGGTTGCTCACCACCAGGTTGGCACCCATGCCCTTCAGGCGCGGCGACAGGCCCTGCAGGTCGAAGCCGATGTTGGCATTGAACACGGTGGCCGAGGGCAGCTTGTTGACGTTGGCGGCGTCGAGGTAGCGGGTGCCCAGATAGCGGCCGGACAGGCCGAAGTTCCAGTTGGCGCCCTGCCAGTCGGCCGACAGCACCAGGGTGTTCTCCGGCTGGCCGATCACCTTGGCACCGTCGACGATGCCCAGCTGCGTATCGCGGGCGGCATTGCCACTGCCCAGGTATTTGGAGCGGTTGTAGGTGTAGGCCGCGTTGATCCGCCAGCCATTGTCCCACCCATAGCCGAACGCCGCTTCCAGGCCGTTGCTTTCCACGCCACCGAAGTTCTCGTAGACGCCGTCGGCCTCGCCCAGGTAGTCGATGCCGCTGACGAAGCCCGCCGGCAGGTAGACGATGCGGTTGTCGAACTTGATGTTGTACAGGGTCACCGAGGCGGTCAGCGGCCAGCGGCTGATGCGCATGCCCACTTCGATGTTGTCGGCGGTCTCCGGTTCGACATTGCGGAAGCGCTGCGGGTCGGTCTCGCCAAGTACGCCTGAAGGAATGGCGGCGAAATTCTGCGAGAAGCCGGCGAACAGCTCCATGCCTTCCACGCCCGGTGCCCAGGTGAAGCCGGTGGACAGCAGCGGATCGGACCTGGAATCGGATTTGACGTGCTCGCTGGCACCGATCACGCGGCGGCGCGATTGGTCGACGAAGAACTGCTTCACGCCCAGGCGGGCACTGAACGGCCCGAAGCGGGCCACGTCCTCGACGTAGTACATCTGCTCGTCAACCTTGTACTTGTCCTCGAACTGCACCCAGTAGGGCTGATGGTCGAAGGCGATGTCCTGGCCGACATTGAGCAGGCGGTGCCAGTCACGGCGTGCCGAACGGTCCAGCTTCTCCACCCACAGGCCGCCACGGATCGTGTTGTCGATCGCACCGAAGGTCTGCCGCCATTCGACGTCGGCGGTCACGCCCATGCGGTCGTTGTCGTAGTGGGTGTGGCGGTAGGACTGCGCGCCCAGCACGTTGCCCGCGTAGCAGTTCGGATCGTACTCGGCGGTGAAGCCCAGGCGCGGGGTGCAGCTGGCCAGGCGCTGCGCGGCGCTGCCATCGGGATTGACGAAGAAGATCTGGCCGCGGTTGCTGCCGCCGTACACGGTTTTGCCACCGAGATATTCCGATTCGGGGCGGCCCGCCCCCTCATCGCTGACCTGTGCCAGGTAAGGTGGAAGCCAGTCGCCACGACCTTGCATGCGGTGCCCGTAGGCGGCCACCGAGGCCTTGAACCCGTTGCCGCCGTCGAAGGCCGCACGCAGGTAACCAAAGGTGTTCTCGCGCAGCGCACGCGAGCCGGAACGGTAGTTCTGGTCCAGATACGGAATGCCGGTGAGGGTGCCGACCAGGTTGTCGCGATCCGGATTGGTGGCAAAGCCCTTCGGTGAGACGCTGGTGTATTCCGGCTCGTCGGCATCGTTGTAGGACAGGTAGCCGGTCAGGGTCCAGCGATCCAGTTCGGTGATGAACTTGCCGGCGATGTGGTCGTTGCTGGTGTGGCCGGTGCCGTCGATCCAGTCGTGCACCTTCGACGAGGAGGCGCTGATCCACGCGCGGGTGTGGCCGCCGAGCAGGCCGGTGTCGTAGCGCACGTAGTACTTGCGCGCATCGTTGTCACCGGCGCCGACCACGAAGCGCAGGCGGCTGTCCTGCAGCGGATCGCTGGTGAGGAAGTTGAGCGTGCCGCCCAGTGCTTCGTTCGAGCGCGAGGAGATGTCAGCGGTGCCCTGGCTGACTTCCACCGTCTCCAGGTCGAGGGTGTCGATGTAGCGGTTGGCCAGCGAGCCGCCGCCGTAGCCGGAGCCGCCGTTGGGCAGGCCGTCGACGGTGGTGCCGATCTGCTGGGTATCACGATTGGTGACGAACCCGCGCATGCTGATCTGCGTGCCCCACACCGACGAGCCGGTGGCGTCGGCCTCGCTGACCACCACGCCGGGTACTTCGTTCAGCGCATCGTTGACGCTGCTCATCACCGTCTGCCGGTTCAGTGTTTCTGCGCGCACCGACGTCTTGGCGTAGCTGGTGGCCTGGCCGATCACCTGCACCTGGTCGAGGGTGCGGGCATCGCTGCTGCGCGCTTCGGCCGTATCGCCCTGCGGTGCTTCTGCGAGGGCGTCCAGGGCGGGGGCGATCAGCAGGGCAAGCAGCGAAACACGGGGAAAGCGCGCAATCGTTCGCATCGATACCGGACCTTGGGGGGAGAGAAGCCCCCGAGTGTCGACAGCACCAATGACATCGACATGACGTAGAGATGCAGGAACCGTGTTGTGTGACGGCCGACGCCCCCGGCCGCCTGCCTGTCAGTACCGCGCGTCCTTGGGTTTCGGGTCGCGCGGCCAGTCCTTGGCCTTGTTGGCGAAGTCCGGGCGTGGCTGGTTGATGAAGTAGCTGGCGATGTCCACCGCATCCTGGTCGGGCATCACCTGCTGCCCAAGCGGGGGCTCGCGGGTCACCGCCGGTGGCATGTTGTGCTTGACGAAGCCGGCGGCCTTGTACAGGCGCGCCATGCCGGCGCCGATGTTGAAGCTATGGTCGCCCCATAGCGGCGGGAAGGCGATGTCACCGCTGGCGTCGCGCCGACCTTCGCCGTTGTCGCCATGGCAGGCGGCGCACTGCACGGCGTACAGCGCCTGGCCGCGGACCGGGTCCGGGGTCAGCGTGCTGTCGATGGGCCCCTCACTGCGGGCGGCCACCTTTGCACCTTCTGGCACAGGACTGCTCAACCACGCCATGTAATCGAGCATCGCGCGCATCTGCGGCGAGTCCTTCGGCAGCGGCTTGCCGTTCATCGAACGCTGCAGGCAGCCGTTGATGCGCTCGGTCAGCCCGATCACCTTGCCCGGGCGCGGCATGTAGCGCGGATAGGCGCCGCCGCCGGTATTGAAGTAGTGATTGCCGAAAGGCCGCTTGCCCTCGGCCATGTGGCACGAGTTGCAGTTCAGATCGTTGCCGACATTGTCCGGCAGCAGCCGTGCGGTCTCGTTGAGGATACGGCGGCCGAGCATCACCGATTCGGCATTGCCGAGCCCGGCGATTTCTTCGGCGCTGGGCGCATGGTAGTGCCCGACCACCTTGCCCTGCGCATCGAGGATATCGATCGTGCTGGCCACGGCGGCATCCAGGTCCGGGTACAGATGACGGTAAGCGAGGGTACCGGCGCCGGCCAGCAGCACGAGGGTGATCGCACTGGCGATCAGCAGGCGGGAGCGTTTGCTCGAACGTTTCATCGTGCGGCCTCCTGCGGAACGTAGTGCACCGGCTTGTCGCGCACCACCCGGCGCATGCGCGCCACGTCGACCTCGCTCACTGCACTGGCGTGGTTGCCCCAGCTGCTGCGGATGAAGGTCAGGATCTGTGCCAGCTGCGCATTCGGCAGCTGCTCGAAGCCGGGCATGGTGAAGGCCATGCGGTCATGCGGGGTATGCGGCGTGCGGCCGCCGATCAGGGTCACCTGCACCAGCGAGCTGGGGTCATCGGCGAACACGATCGAGTTGCCGGCCAGGGCGGGATAGACGCGCGGCATGCCGCGCCCGTCGGCGCGGTGGCAGGCCTGGCAGTGCTCGGCATAGGCCAGCGAACCGGCCACGCGGTAGTCGCCGCTGCGCAGTGCGGCGGTGGTGGTGTCGGTACCGGGCGACCACTGTGCGCTGCGTCCTTCGCGGGCGGGCAGCTGCTTCAGGTAGCGGGCCATCGCCAGCAGGTCGGCGTCGGACAGGTACTGCGTGCTGTGCTCGACCACGTCGGCCATGCCGCCGAAGGCCGCCGATCGATCGGTGCGGCCGGTACGCAGGAAGTCGACGATCTCGCCCTCGCTCCAGCTGGCCAGGCCGGTCGACTCGTTGCGCAGGTTCTTCGCATACCAGCCTTCCAGTACCGAGCCGGACAGGAACTGGCGGCTGCCATCATCGGCCATCGCCTTTTCCTGGAACGCCAACCCGCGTGGCGTGTGGCAGGCACCGCAGTGGGCCAGGCCTTCCACCAGTTCGGCGCCGCGCTGCTGGCTGGCATCCAGCGACGGATCCGGGTTGAACGTGCGCGGGCGTGCGAACAGCAGCTGCCACCAGGCCAGTGGCCAGCGCATGTTGGCCGGCCACGGGATCGTGCTGTCGGCGTTGTCCTGCTTCACCGGTTGCACCGAGCCCATGAAGTAGGCGTACAGCGCCTTGATTTCGGCGTCGCTGGCGATCACGTACGATGCGTACGGCATGGCCGGATACAACGGCTGCCCATCGTGGCGGATGCCGCGACGTACCGCGCGCTCGAAGTCGGCGTAGTCGTAGGCGCCAATGCCGGTGTCCGGATCGGGCGTGATGTTGGTCGAGTAGATCGTGCCCATCGGCGTCTGCATGCCGAGGCCACCGGCGAACGGCTTGCCGCCGGGCGCGGTGTGGCAGGCCGCGCAGTCGGCCGCGCGCGACAGGTATTGTCCCTGCGCGATCAATGCCGGATCGTGGATGTCGACCTGCGCGGCCTGTCGCGGTGCGAACCAGTAGGGCGTGGTGCGGGCGACGCCGTAGGCGGCGGCCAGCGTGGCGGCCAGGGCAATGGCGAGCTTGAACGAGGTGCGCATGGCGGCACTGTGGGCAATCCCGCGCGCGCGTTCATTGATCCGGATCAATGACTGAACAGATACAGCTTGTACACCAAGCTGAATCGTTCCTGCGTTGTCATCAAGCCGTCATCCATGCGCGATAGATGGCCCGTGCGCGCGTCGCTAACCTGCCACGCTGTCGCACCCTTTTCCCCGATTGCCCATGAAGCGCCTGCTGCTGCTGTTGCTGGCGTGCGCCGGCCTGTGGCTGGCTGCATGCTCGTCCTCGATCAATGCCTCGTCCACCTCGCTCGCCGATCGGCTGATCGCGCCGGGTGGCGTATCGACCCTGCTCGATCGCCCGCGCATTGCTGCGGCCATCGCCGAACTGCCCAATCGCCACGGCTTCGCGCCGGGCCGCGATGGCGTGCCGATCTTCTGGCGTGTGTTCGATCCTGGCGATTACGGCGCGCGTTACCACTACCTGCCGCAGCGCCACGAGAACGGCCTGCCGCTGGATACCGGCCTGAGCCTGGCAGTACCGCAGCCGTTCCGCGCGCAGGCACCGCGCGGCACCGTGGTGCTGCTGCACGGCTGGATGATGAACGGTGATTCGATGCTGCCGTGGTCGTTGCAGTTGGCCGAATCCGGCTACCGCGTGGTCACGCTTGACCTGCGCAACCATGGACAGTCCGGTACCGGGCCGTCGGGCTATGGCACCTATGAATCCGACGATGTGGTGGATGTGATCGGCGAGCTGCGCGCGCGTGGTGAAGTAGCCGGCCCGCTGTACCTGTTCGGCGTGTCCTATGGCGCCGCCACAGCGGTATTCACCGCCGACAAGCTCGGCGACCAGGTGGAAGGGGTGGTGGCGATGGAATCGTTCGCCAATGCCGGTGTGGCGATCCGCACGATGATTCCGCACCTGATGGGACTGCAGCCGGAAGGCCTGAAGGCGCAGGCGATGGCGTCGTACGCGCGCTGGCGCTACGGCGGCCAGGACATCAACCAGGTGATCGCCGCCGCCAGCCGCCGTATCGACGTCGATCTGGACCGCGTGGATGTAGCGCGCGCGCTGGCCGATACCCGCGCCTGCGTGCTGCTGCTGCACGGCCAGGGCGACCAGCACATTCCGGTCAGCCAGGGCCGCGAACTGGCCCAGGCCAACCCGCGCGCGCACTACATCGAGATGCGCGGCGAGGACCACATCACCCTGCCGCTGCGGCTCGACCTGCTGGCCGGAGTGGTCGATGACTGGATGGCGCGCGATGAGCACCACCCGAAGAGCGCCTGTCCGGCCCCACAGCTGCCGGCCCAGGCCGAATGGCTGGCCCACCGCTGAGAAAAGGGGACGGAGGGGATTAAGTCGTTTCCCGCACAGCTGGGCCATAAACGACTTAATCCCCTCCGTCCCCTTTTTCTGTCAGGCCACCCGTCGTGCCAGCGAGCGGGCAGACGCCGCGACGCCCAGCAGCAGCGCGGCCACGCACAGGAAGGCGAAGCCGAGGCTGGTGGCGTGTGCCAGTGCACCGATCGCTGCCGGGCCGGCGAGGATGCCGGCGTAACCCAGCGTGGTGACTGCGGTGATGGCGATGCTCTCCGGCATCACCCGCTGCTGGCCGGCCATCGAGAACAGTGCCGGCACGATGTTGGCGCAGCCCAGCCCGACCAGCACATAGCCCGCCAGCGCCACCGGGAACGAGGGCACCAACGTGGCCAGGGTGAAGCCTGCTGCGGCGGTGATGCCGCCGAAGACCAGGGTGCGGGTGCGGCCGAGGCGCTCGACGATGCCGTCGCCGAACAGGCGCATCGCGGTCATCGCCAGGGTGAACAGCGCGAAGCCAGCGCCGGCCTGGTCACGCGGCACCTGCCGCACTTCGGCCAGGAACACCGCGCTCCAGTCCAGCATCGAGCCCTCGGCGAGGAACACCACGAAGGCCAGCACGCCGATGAACAGCACCACGCCGTGCGGCAGCGCCAGCAGTGGGCCGTCGTGCAGGATCCGTTGCGGGCGCCAGTGCGGCGCCGACAGCACCGCGACCAGCAGCAGTGCCGCCACCGAAACCAGCGCGGCCAGCCACAGCGGTGAACCCAGGATCAGCAGGCCGGTCATGCAGCCGGCGCCGACGAAGCCACCGATGCTGTAGAAGGCGTGGAAGCCGGACATCATCGCGCGCCCGGCGTCGCGCTCGACCGCGACCGCCTGCATGTTCATCGCACAATCCAGCGCACCGACGCCGGCGCCGAACACGAACAGTGCCGCACCCAGCGCCACCGGCGAGGGCGCCAGCACCAGCAAGGGCAGGGCGCACAGCATCATCGCGCAGGTGATCACCATCACCCGGCGGCAGCCCAGCCGCCCGGTCAGCGCGCCCGCCAACGGCATCGCCAGCAGCGAGCCGAGCCCAAGGCACAGCAGCACGGCGCCGAGGCTGGCGTCGGACAGCCCGGCCTTGGCCTTGGCGTAGGGCACCATCGGCGCCCATGCGGCGGTGGCGAATCCGGGAATGAAGAAGGCGGCGCGGGTGGCGTGCTGCTGGGCACGGGGGGATGAAGGCGTCATGCGCGATGCGGAGCTCCAGGGAACAGTCATGAAAACGATTTCAGACTGACTCGGCAAGTGCCATGCGTGACATCGGGCGACGCATACGATTGCAGTGACCCGATTGCGTCACCAGCGATTAACGCCACGCACGGACAGTGGCTGCACGGTCTGCATTCCGCCGGCCGCTGCCGGAGACCTCTACATGAGCACGACACCGACCATCCTCCTCGTCCATGGCTTCTGGGGCGGGGCCGCACACTGGGCCAAGGTGATCCTGGAACTGCATCGCAACGGCCACGACCGTGTGCAGGCGGTGGAACTGCCGCTGACCTCGCTGGCCGACGACGCAGGGCGCACCCGGAAAATGATCCGGCAGATCGACGGGCCGGTGCTGCTGGTCGGCCACTCCTATGGCGGCGCGGTGATCAGCTAGGCCGGCAACGAGCCCAACGTGAAGGGCCTGGTCTACATCGCCGCGTTCGCGCCTGATGCCGGCGAGAGTCCCGGTGGCATCAACAGCAGCACCTGCCGGAGGCGGCGCCGAACCTGGCACCGGACAGCGATGGCTACCTGTGGCTGCGCGCGGACAAGTTCCATGAGAGCTTCTGCCAGGATCTGAGCGAAGACGAAGGCCGGGTGATGGCCGTTACCCAGAAGGCACCGCTGGCCAGCACCTTCGGTGATGCGGTCAGCGACCCGGCGTGGAAGCACATGCCGAGCTGGTACCAGCTGTCCCGCCAGGACCGCATGATCGCGCCGGAAAACCAGAAGGCCATGGCCGCAAGGATGCAGCCGAAGCGCCTGCTGGAGCTGGATGCCAGCCATGCCTCGCTGGCTTCGAAGCCGAAGGAAGTGACCGCGCTGATCCTGGAGGCCTGCGCCGCCATCGGCGGCTGATCCCGCGCCAGCACTCCGCACGACAGCCGCAGCGTAGGGGAGTACACTCCTGCGCCGCGGCTGTCCGGCCGCGTCCCTCTCTTCCCTCCAGCCGCCGCCAGAGGATCCCACCCTATCGTGGAGGTCCCGCCGTGCTGTCTGTGCCTGTTGTCCATACGCCGTCCCCCTTGCCGCGTCGCCGCGCGTTGCCGCAGGCGCTGGCCCGGGGGGTGCTGATCGCTGCTCTGGGCAGCAGCGGTATTGCTGTGGCGCAGTCCAGTACGGATCCAGCCAAGGATTCGCAGGCGCCTGCATCACAGACCCTGCAGACCGTGCAGGTCACGGCCAACCTGCTCGGTACCATCACCGAGGGCAGCGGCGCCTATACGCCCGGCACCATTGCCACCGCGACCCGCCTGGTGCTGACGCCACGGCAGACCCCGCAGACCATCAGCGTGATCACCCGCGCCCAGATGGATGACTTCGGCCTGCACGGCATCGATGACGTGATGCGGGTGACCCCCGGCGTCAGCATCGTCACCTACGACAGCGAACGCACCGAGTACTACGCGCGTGGTTTCGCGATCCAGAACTTCCAGTACGACGGCATTCCGATGTCGCGCAATTCGGCGTACTCCGCCGGTAACACGCTCAGCGATACCGCCATCTACGACCGCATCGAGGTGCTCAAGGGCGCGACCGGCCTGCTGACCGGCATGGGCGATCCGGGTGCGACCATCAACCTGGTGCGCAAGAAGCCGGGCAAGGACTTCGCCGGCAGTGCCTCGCTGGGTGTCGGCCGCTGGGATGACTACCGCGCCGAGCTCGATGTCGGTGGCCCGCTGACTGCCGATGGCCGCGTGCGTGGCCGTGCCGTGGGTGCCTGGGAAGACAAGCGCTCCAACCTGGACAACTACCAGCGCACCAGCAAGGTCGGCTATGCCGTGGTGGAAGCCGATCTGGGCGATCGCACGCTGCTGTCGGTCGGTGGCGACGTGATGGACAGCGACCCGAAGGGGTCGACGTGGGGCGGCATTCCGCTGCTGGACAGCGCCGGCAACTTCAACCGCATGCCGCGCTCGTTCAACAATGGTGCGCAATGGGCCGGCTGGCGCCAGTACGTGCGTACCGGTTTCACCACGTTGGAGCACACGTTCGCCAACGATTGGATTGCCAAGCTGCAGCTCAACCACCAGGTCAACGGCTATGACGCCGCACTGGCCGGTGCCGCCGCCGGCAATCCTGATCCGTTGACCGGCGAGGGCGTCAGCCTGTGGCTCGGCAAGTACGTTGGCAAGACCGTCAGCAATGCCGCCGACTTCTATGTGAGCGGGCGTTTCGGCCTGTTCGGGCGAGAGCATGAGCTGGTGGTCGGTGGCAGTGCCTCGCGCAAGCGCTGGACCAATACCGGCTACGGCCCGCAGGCGGGGTTCCCGGATACCGTGCCGGACTACAGAAGCTGGAATGGCGACATTGCCGAACCGCAGTGGCAGCGCACCTATGACAACAATGAAGTGACCCGCGAGAATGGGCTGTACGTGGTTGGCCGCTTCGACCTGGCCGATCCGTTGAAGCTGATCGTCGGCAGCCGCCTGGCCAGTTACCGCTCGCCGGACACGCGAGAGACCGGCGTCCATGTGCCCTATGCCGGCGTGGTCTACGACCTCGGCGAGCATTACTCGGTGTATGCCAGCTACAGCACCATCTTCAAGCCGCAGGGCGAGCGTGACGAGCAGGGCAAGGCACTGGATCCACTGGAGGGCCGCAGCTACGAGGTTGGCCTGAAGGCTGAGTTCTTCGATGAACGCCTCAATGCCAGTGCGGCGCTGTTCCAGCTTGATCAGGACAACTTCGCCCAGCCCACCGGCGGCAAGACACCGGATGGCCAGGATGCCTACCGCGCCTTGATGGGCGTGCGCACCAAGGGTTACGAGCTTGAAATGTCGGGTCAGCTGGCCGAGGGCTGGCAGGTGCAGGGTGGGTTCTCCCACAAGATTGCCCGCCAGGCGGGCACCAAGGTGACCACGCTGGAACCGGAGAACCAGTTCAGCCTGCACACCCGCTACCGCCTGCGTGGCGCCTGGCAGGGGCTGACGCTGGGTGGTGGCGCACGCTGGCAGGATTCGACCTTCGGCGAGATCACCAATCCCGCCACGCGGGCCAAGGTGGTGCATCGCACGCAGCCGTACTGGTTGCTCGATGCGATGGCGCGCTACCAGTTCAACGATCGCCTGTCGGCCACGGTCAACGTCAACAACCTGCTCGACAAGCGTTACTACACGATCTTCAACTGGTACAGCACCTACGCCTGGGGCGAGCCGCGCAACGTGCGGTTGAGCTTGAATTACAGGTTCTGACGCAGATGTGCCCGCGATGCTCTGCAGCATCGCGGGCGATGTGGTTACAGCGGCAGGTCGAACACCAGCACTTCGGCATCGTTGCCGTTTTCCAGCGTCAGCTGGGCTTCGTCGCTGACCTGCAGCGCATCACCGGCTTCCAGGGTGATGCCATTGACCTGCAGCTGCCCACGGGCCACCTGCACATAGGCGCCACGACCGTTGCCAAGCGCATGGTGCAGCTTCTGGCCGCCATCGAGGATGGTGGCGAAGATGCGGGCATCCTGGTGGATGCGCAGCGAACCATCGGCACCGTCCGGCGAGGCGATCAGGCGCAGCTGGCCGCGCTTGGTTTCCGGGGCGAAGTGGGTCTCCTCGTACGACGGCGTGATGTTCTCGGTGTCCGGGAAGATCCAGATCTGCAGGAAGTGCACGGTCTCGTCGGCCGAGTGGTTGAACTCGCTGTGGGTGACGCCGCTGCCGGCGCTCATGCGCTGCACGTCGCCGTAGCGCAGCACCGAGCCGGTGCCCATCGAGTCCTTGTGTTCCAGCGCACCGCCCAGCACGTAGGAGATGATTTCCATGTTGCTGTGGCCGTGGGTGCCGAAGCCCTGGCCGCCGATCACTTTGTCTTCGTTGATCACCCGCAGCGGGCCGAAGCTGACGTAGCGCGGGTCGTAGTAGTTGGCGAAGGAGAAGGTATGGCGCGAGGACAGCCAGCCATGCTCGGCCAGGCCACGGGTAGCGCTCTTGCGGATCTGCAGCATGATGGAATCTCCTTGTTCGATGGTTTCGATGGGGCGGGGTGGGCTGGCAGCCGCTGTGTTTCCCCGTTGGAGAGAAGTATCCGCTTGCGCCTTGGGTTTGAAAAACGGATAGTTTTGACAGCCATCATCGAAAAATTCGAATGCTCAAGCTCAGCCTCGATGCCCTGCAGATCCTGGATGCCATCGACCGCCGCGGCTCCTTTGCCGGCGCCGGCAAAGCCCTGCACAAGGTGCCCTCGACCATCTCCTACACCGTGGCCAAGCTGGAGGAGGACCTGGGCGTTCAGCTGTTCGACCGGGTCGGCCCGCGTGCCGAGCCGACCGAGGCTGGCCGCGCGCTGCTGGACGAAGGCCGGCACCTGCTGCGCGCCGCCCGTGAGCTGGAACTGCGGGTGCGCCGGGTGGCGTCGGGCTGGGAGACCGAACTGACGCTGGCGGTGGATTCGGTGTTCCCGACCTGGCTGCTCGGCCCGGACATCGCCGCGTTTCGTGAGGCCGAGGCACCGACCCGGCTGCGATTGATCGGCGAGGCCCTGTCCGGCACCTGGGAGGCCCTGCTGGACCGCCGTGCCGACCTGCTGGTCGGCGCGCCGGGTGAGGGTCCCAGTGGCGGTGGTTACGTGGTCGAGCCGCTGGGCACGGTGGAGTTCGTGTTCGCGGTCGCGCCCGGTCATCCGTTGGCCGCAGTGCCGGGTGTGCTGGGTCGCGAGCAGCTGGTCGAGCACTGCGCGATCGCGGTCTCTGATTCCGCGCGCAGGCTGCTGCCGCGCACGGTCGGCTTGTTGATGGGGCAGGAGATGCTGACGGTGCCGGACATGGCCAGCAAACTGAAGCTGCAGTGCGAAGGCGTGGGCTTCGGTTTCCTGCCCGAACCGTGCGCGCGCGCTGCGGTGGCGCGCGGCCAGCTGGTGATCCGCGAGGTGGAGGAACACAAGCCGGAAGAGACCTTCTGGCTGGCCTGGCGCACCGGAGAGGATGGCGCCGCACTGCGCTGGTGGCGCGAGCGCCTGCGCAGGCCGGAGCTGTTGTCGCAGTGGTGGCAGGCGATGGCCAGGGGGTAGGGTTTGGCAGGGCTGCGCCCTGCACCCGCTACGATCCAGAGCAACAGCAACAGCAACAGCAACAGCAACAGCAGAAGCTGGTTTCCTGAGGGATGGCGGGGTGGGTCCGGTTGCGGGAGACGCCGTAAACCCGTCCTTGGGGGCTTGGCCGCGGCATCCATGCCGCGGACACTCCCGCAACCGGACCCACCCCGCCTTCGACAGTTTTCCGCGATCTGTCGGAACGGCGTACTGCTCTGGTAGGTGTCGACCTTGGTCGACACGGTAGGTCCACGCCATGCGTGGATGCTCTTCGATCAATTGTCGAAATGTTCGAACTCGATGGAGATTCATCCACGCATGGCGTGGATCCATCAGATCGCGGAAATCTGTCAGAGGTGGGGCGGCATGGGCAGGCAGGACCGTTGGCGGCATGGATGCCGCCATCGAGCCCCCATGGGTGAGGGCGCTTTGCTTGCGAAGCATTGCTTCGCAAGCGCCCGAACGCACAGCCGCCAGCGGCTGGGCCGGACCGCGGAGCGGGGTTTACGGCGTGTCCTGCCTGTCCATGCCGCCCCGCCATCCCACGGAATGCCAGCTTTTGCCGTGGCCGTTGAGGTTGCCGGCCAGCGGCCGGCACTACCAGGGTGCAGGGCACAGCCCTGCCGAAAAACACACATAAAAAAACAGCAGGCCGAGGCCCGCTGTTTCGGTGTAATGGTGCGCCCGGAGAGATTCGAACTCCCGACCGCCTGGTTCGTAGCCAGGTACTCTATCCAACTGAGCTACGGGCGCCAATTACATGAACTTGTTGTGCTGACTGTGTATGGTGCGCCCGGAGAGATTCGAACTCCCGACCGCCTGGTTCGTAGCCAGGTACTCTATCCAACTGAGCTACGGGCGCGCGGTACACAATCAAATTTTACTGCATTTCCAGCGGCGGATGCTGGAAACCTGTCGAGTGGTGCGCCCGGAGAGATTCGAACTCCCGACCGCCTGGTTCGTAGCCAGGTACTCTATCCAACTGAGCTACGGGCGCCCTGCGACAGGAGCGGAATTATGCGGATGTCGGCGCGTACCGTCAACAGTTTTGTGAAAATTTTCATCCAACTGAATGAAAAAGCTGTCAGCCACAGCATCAGGGGCCTTCAGCCACGCGAAATGATCGGCGCGCGTGCCCAGTTCCTGCGCGGACAGCACGCGCAGCTGCGCGTCCACATTCGGCAGCTTCGCCAGCAGCGTCTGCATCGATCCGGTGGGGGCCAACCAGTCGTGTTCCATCAGCACCGCCTGTGCGCTGCCATGCACACGCGCCATCTGCGCATCGAGGTCTTCGTCCATGCCGACGGCGGCGTAATGATTGTTCAGGCCGACGCGCGCCCAGTCGGCGATCAGCCCGCGCGCTTCGGTGCCACCGAAGCCGAGGCGACGGCCATGCAGCACGCCCTGGCGCTGTGCGATCCATGGCAGGAAGCGGTAGACCAGCGGCAGCAGCCCGCCACGCGGTGGTGGGAATCCGCGCCAGAACGGTGAGCCGCTGGCGGCCAGCCACAGCCGGTTGAAGTGCTGCGGGTTGCGGCCGGCATGCACGCAGGCCAGCTGCCCGCCCAGGCTATGGCCGCCGATGATCCAGGGCAGGGCGTCGCCTTCGTCATCCGCTGCGGCCAGGACGGCCTGGCTGCTCGGCAGATCCTGTTCGAGTACCTCGCGATAGCCCCAGTCCTGCGTGCGCGATGGGCGCAGCGAACTGCTGCCGTTGCCGCGCCACTCGTGCAGGTAGACCGCCACGCCCTTCGCCGCCAGCGCCAAAGCCAGTGGCAGGTAGTGGCGCGCGGCCACGCCCAGTGCCGGCAGCCACAGCAGGCGTGCGATGGGCTGTGCGGGCACGCAGGCGATCACCTCGAAGCGATGGCCGTCGTCGCACTGCACGGCAAGGACGCTCGGCGTCAGGCTCATGCGTGGGGTGCCGCGCCGCAGTGGTCGAGCACCAGCACCTCGCTGCGGCCGGGGGCATAGCCCTGCTGCAGGCCGCGTGCGACGTAGTCGATGCCGGCTTCGCAGGCGTTGGCCAGGCTCAGGCCATTGCACAGCTGCGCGGCGATGGCCGAGGCCAGCGTGCAGCCGGTGCCATGAGCATCGAGGGGCAGGCGTGCGTGGATGAATTCTTCGCTGCTGACGCCGTCGAAGTAGCGATCGATCACGCGATTGCCCTCATGCAGGTGGCCACCTTTCAGCAGCACCGCACCGGCCCCCAGGTCGAGCAGGGCGGAGGCGGCCTGTTCTGCGTCTTCACCGTTGCTGATCTTCCGGCCGACCAGTAGTTCCGCTTCCGGCGTATTGGGGGTGATCAGCGTAGCCAGCGGGATCAGGCGCTCACGCATGGCCTGCAATGCACTGTCTTCCAGCAGGCGTGCCCCACTGGTGGCGACCATCACCGGGTCCAGTACCACGTGTGGCGGGCGGTGCTTTTCGAGTGCATCAGCGACGGCATGGATCACTTCGGCGTTGGCCAGCATCCCCAGCTTCACCGCGTGGATGTCGAAGTCGTCGAAGCAGGCATCCAGCTGCGCGCGCAGGAACTCGATGGGTGGCACGTGCACGGCGATGACGCCGCGCGTGTTCTGCGCGGTCAGTGCCGCAATCGCGGAAAGGCCATGCACGCGGTGTGCGGCGAAGGCCTTGAGGTCAGCCTGGATGCCGGCGCCACCGCCGGAGTCGGAGCCGGCGATGGTGAGGGCGGAAACGGGAGTGGTCGGGCTCATCAGTTGATTGTGCCGTGGTCCCGCAGGGGAAGGTAGATCCACGCCATGCGTGGATGTCCTTGATTCAATGCCGCCAACGCGCCCACTGCTGGTACAGCACATAACCCAGCCCGGTCAGGCCAGTCAGCAGGGCGGGGGCGAGCAGGGCGTCGTACTGCCAGCGCATGAACAGCCAGGCGCCGAGGACGCCGCCGGCGAGGAAGCCGCTGATGATCAGGCCGCTGAGAGTCAGGCGACGTACCTGCAGTGGCAACCCGCGCAGCAGGTGACCGAGGCCGATGCCGAGGTCGGTGAACATGCCGCTGAGGTGGGTGGTGCGCACCACTGCGCCACTGAAGGTGGTGGCCATCGCGTTCTGCAGGCCGCAGGCCATGGCGGCGGCCAGTGCGCCCCAGATCTGATGTTGTTCGAACAATGGGATGGCCACCAGCAGCAGCGCCGATTCCAGCGCCAGTGCCACGCCATAGCGCCGGCCCAGCTGCAGGGCGCTGTCCTGGATCAGCAGGCCGCTGAGCATCGCGCCCAGCGAGAACGCGATCAACAGCCCCCACAGGTGCCCGACGGCGCGCCAGTCCCCCTGCGCCAGCGCCATGCCCAACTGGCTGGTGCTGCCGGTCATGTGACTGACCGCCTGGTGCTCGAAACCGAGGAAGCCGACCACGTTGACCATGCCGGCCACGCACGAGAGGGCGACCGCGCCGATCCAGACCCAGGTGGGCAGGCGTATTCCCATCGGCGGGGCCCCTCAGGGCCCGCCGAAGCCGCCGTTGAACTGCAGCTCGCTGAAGGTGTTGCTGGCCGGGTCGAACACCGCGCCCCAGAACTGCGTGCCGCCGTCACAGACGCGGATCGCTTCGCGTGCCGGATTGATGCCACTGTCGTCGGGCAGGTGGAAGGCGTTGACGTAGATCAGCCGCTTGCCGGCGCTTTCGATGCCGACGTACTGGCGGTCGAAGTCCAGCACCTTCGGTACCTGTGCCTCCAGCGACGACAGCTGTGCCTCCAGCTGATCGATCTGCTGCCGGCTGGGGGCCCAGTAGCCGCTGACCCGCCCGGGCTCGCGGCCGGGGCTGGCGCGCGAACAGGTGTCGAGCACCTGCGCGGCGATGATCGGGCGGGTGACCACCCAGGACTGCCCGGTGCGCTCGGCGGTCGGCACACTGGCCGGGCCGCGCGTGGTGGTGCAGGCGCCGAGCACGGCTGCGAGGGTGATCGCAGCCGTGGGCAGCAGCAGGCGGGTGCAGCGGTTCACAACACCTCCGAAGCGTAATCGGCCAGGCGCGAGCGTTCGCCTCGGCGCAGGGTGATGTGCGCACTATGCGGCCAGTTCTTGAAACGATCCACCGCGTAGGTCAGGCCCGAGGTGGTCTCGGTCAGGTACGGGGTGTCGATCTGCTCGACGTTGCCCAGGCAGACGATCTTGGTGCCGGGGCCGGCACGGGTGATCAGCGTCTTCATCTGCTTCGGGGTGAGGTTCTGCGCCTCGTCCAGGATCAGGTAGCGCGACAGGAAGGTACGGCCGCGCATGAAGTTCATCGAGCGGATCTTGATGCGGCTGGCCAGCAGGTCGTTGGTGGCCTGGCGACCCCAGGTGCCGCCTTCCTGGTTGTGCGTGAGCACTTCCAGGTTGTCGGTCAGCGCGCCCATCCACGGCGTCATCTTCTCCTCCTCGGTACCCGGCAGGAAACCGATGTCCTCGCCGACGCTGACCGTGGCGCGGGTCATGATGATCTCGCGGTAGCGCTGCTGGTCCATCGTCTGCGCCAGCCCCGCGGCCAGTGCCAGCAGGGTCTTGCCGGTGCCGGCGGTGCCCAGCAGGGTGACGAAGTCGATCTCCGGGTCCATCAGCGCATTGAGCGCGAAGTTCTGCTCGCGGTTGCGCGCACTGATACCCCAGACGGCGTGGCTGCCGTGGCGGAAATCATCGACCAGCGACAGCACTACCTTGCCGTCGCCGACCACGCGGCTGACGCGCAGTTCGACTTCGTCTTCGCCGGGCAGGTAGACGTACTGGTTCGGGTACCACTCCTCGCCGTCCTGCGCCTGGATTTCGTAATGGCTGCGGCCCTTGTCGCTCCAGCTGCGCAGGTCGTCGCCGTGGCGCTTCCAGAAGTCTTCCGGCAGCTCGGTGGCGCCGGTGTAGAGCAGGCTGAAATCGTCCAGCGCGCGGTCGTTTTCGTAGTCCTCGGACACGATGCCGGCGATGGCGGCCTTGATCCGCAGGTTGATGTCCTTGGAAACGAACACCACCGGCAGGTCCGGCGTTTCTTCCTTCAGCGCCAGGATCGCGCCAAGGATGGCATTGTCGGGAATGACCTTGCCAAAGCTCTTGCCCGCGTCGAAGTGGCTGGTCTGGAAGCGCAGCTTGCCGGCGCTCTGCTTGCCGCGCAGCTGCAGGCCGTTGGGGCGCTGCAGCGGAATGCCGTCGGCCAGGTTGTCCAGGCCGGATTCCTGCACCAGCTCGTTGAGGAAGCGGCTCACCTGGCGGGCGTTGCGGCTCGCTTCGGAGGTGCCCTTCTTGCCGTTGTCCAGCTCCTCGATCACCTGCATGGGCAGGTAGATGTCGTGCTCCTCGAATTTGAACAGCGCGGTCGGATCGTGCATCAGCACGTTGGTATCCAGCACGTAGATGCGCTTGCCTCGGGTCATCGTCGATTCCTGGTTACGGACAGGGAAAAACCACCACGGCCTGCTGCGGGGCAGGGTGATGGCAGACACAGTAGGCAGTGGGACTCACTTGGACTGGGAGGCCTTCAGTTCGGCGAGAACGGCATCGGCATGGCCGGCAACCTTGACCTTGCGCCAGGACTGCACGATGCGGCTGTCGGGGGAAATCAGGAAGGTGCTGCGTTCGATGCCACGTACCTGCTTGCCGTACATGTTCTTCATCTTGATCACGTCGAAGGCGCTGCACAGCGCTTCGTCGCCATCGCTGACCAGCGGGAAGTTGAAGCCCTGCCTGGCACAGAAGTTGTCGTGCGACTTCACCGAGTCGCGAGAGACGCCGAGCACGACCGCGCCGGCCTTCTTGAACTTCGGCAGCAGGGCGTTGAAGTCGATGCCTTCGGTGGTGCAGCCGGGAGTGCTGTCCTTGGGGTAGAAGTACAGCACCAGCCACTGGCCGGCATAGTCGCCGAGAGTGGCCTGGTCGCCACCGGACAGCGCCAGCGGCAGGGAGAGGGTGGTGCTGTCCAGGGTATCGCCGTTGTTCATGAGGTCCTTCTGTCGAGCCTGGGTTGTTTCTACGACAATTGCATGAAACGCCACGCGCCCGTGAGAGGCGCGCGAAAAATCCGCACTCCCAATCAGAATTTCATCGGGTCCATGATCGCGTCCAGGTTCAGGTGGTCGCAGAACTCGAGGAAATCGTCGCGCAGCGCGGCGATGTGCATGTTGGCCGGCACGCCGATGGTGACCTGCGCGCTGAACATCTCCGCACCGGTCTGCATGGCGCGGTAGCGCGTGCTCTGCAGGTTCTCGATGGTGATGCCCTGGCGGTCGAAGAAATCGGCCAGCTGGAACAGGATGCCCGGCTTGTCGGCGGCGATCACTTCGACGATGTACGGCAGCAGGTTGGACTGCGCCTGCTTGGCCGCGGTGCGGTACCAGACCAGCTTCAGGCCTTCCTCGCGCTCCAGCCGGGTCAGCATCGCCTCGAGCTTGGCCACCGAGTCCCAGGAGCCGGTGGCCAGGGCGGTGACCGACACATCGCGACCGACCGTGGCCAGGCGTGCGTCCACCAGATTGCAGCCGCTGTCGGCGATGCGGCGGGTGACGGACAGCAGGGGGGACTCCGGATGCGTCGTATAGGCGTTGATCAGGAGGTGGTTTTCGCTCGGCGCGGGGCGCGGGGTGGTGTCGGTCAAGGCGATTCCGGGTAATGCATGCGTTAGTCTGAATGCCCGCCAGAGGCGGGGATCCACCGGTGTCCAGCATACTTGCCCGTGCTTTCGCGCCGCAAGTAACATTCAGGTCGCCCCCGGCCTTTCGTGGCGGGCGTTTTCCCTTTCCAGCCAAGAGCAGCACGTCCTTGTCCCTTTCCGGCCTCATCACCGCGCTGGCGACCCCGTTCCGGGCCGACGGCGCCCTCGATCCCGACGGTTGGCAGCGCCTGCTGCACCTGCAACTGGAAGGTGGCGTCCATGGCGTTGTCGTTGCCGGCTCGACCGGCGAAGCGGCAACCCTCACCGATGCCGAGTACGACCTGCTGCTGGCCAGCGCGGTCGAACGCATTGGCGGCCGCATCCCGGTCATGGCCGGCACCGGCCTGTCCGGTACCGCCAAAACCATCGAACAGACCCGTCGTGCGGCCGCGCTTGGCGCCAGCCATGCACTGGTGGTCACCCCGCCCTACGTGAGGCCGACCCAGGCCGGCCTGATTGCCCATTATCGTGCGGTCGCCGACCAGGGCGGGTTGCCGGTCGTGCTGTACAACGTGCCCGGCCGTACCGGTTGCGACATGCAGCCGGAGACCGTGGCCGAACTGGCCAGCCACCCCAACATCGTCGGCATCAAGGAGGCGGTGGGCGACACCGGCCGGGTGCAGGCGCTGCTCGCACTGCGCAGCCCGCAGTTCGCCGTGCTCAGCGGCGACGACGGTACGGCCGCGCGTTCGATCCGGGCCGGTATCGACGGCCTGATCTCGGTCGGCTCCAACGTGCTGCCCGGCGCCTACCGCCGCATGTGCGAGCTGGCCGCCGCCCATGACCACGAAGCCACCGAGTCCTGGGATGCGCGCCTGCAGCCGTTCCATGATTTCTGCGGTGTTGAACCGAACCCGATTCCGGTCAAGGCGCTGCTGCGCCGTATCGGCATCGGCCATGATCTGCGCCTGCCGCTGCTGCCGCTGTCGGCGTCGCACCACGCGGCCGCCGACCATCTTGCCGGCGACATCGCCGCCCTTGAAGCCCTTTCCAGCCACTGACCTTTCGTCTTGGTCTGACCCAGGAGATTCACATGCGTCAATCCGTTTCCACTGTCCGCGTGCTGTCCTACGCCCTGCTTGCGGTGGCCGTTGCCGCCGGCACCACCGGCTGCTTCAAGCGTGGCGTCAAGGGCGACTATGCCCTGGCCCCGGAAATGCGTCCGCTGGAAGTGCCGCCGGACCTCAACCTGCCGGCCACCACCGGTGACAACAAGGTGCCGGCGCTGGTGTCGGCCACCAAGCCGGCAGCACCGGCGGCCGCGGCTCCGGCCGTTGGCAATACCGGTTTCACCATCGCCGGTGGCAAGGATGAAGCCTTCGCAAAGGTCGGTACCGCGCTGGAAGGCGTGGAGGGCGTGACCATCGCCAGCCGCGCCCAGTTGCTCGGCTCGTATGACGTGGCCTACGAAGGCAGCAACTTCCTGGTCCGCGTGGTCGCCGTCGATGCCGGCGCCTACATCTCCGCGGTCGACCCGCGTGGCCTGCCGGCCACCGCCGAAGCGCCGGTGAAGTTGATCGCCGCGCTGAAGGCGAAGCTGGCCCAGTAAGGGCTGCCTCTGGTAGAGGCTGACCTTGGTCGGCGCTTCTGTGCCAACCAAGGTTGGCACCTACCGGATCGCAAGGTTGGCATGCCGTATCGCGAGGTTGGCATGCCGTATCGCGAGGTTGGCATACCGGATCGCGAGGTTGGCATGCCGGATCGCAAGGCTGGCATGCCGGATCTTGCGGTTGGCGTTCACCGGAAAACAGAAAAGGGCGCCCGTGGGCGCCCTTTTCGTTGCCGCCGTGGGCGCTTCTCAGCGCTCCAGCAGCTTCAGCTTGTCCGGCTTGCCATCCCATTCGCCGGCGTCGGCGGGCGGGTCCTTGCGCACGGTCAGCACCGGCCACTCCTTCGCCAGCTCGGCGTTGAGGGCGACGAAGCCTTCCTGGCCGGCGGGGACATCGTCCTCCGGGAAGATCGCATTGACCGGGCACTCCGGCTCGCAGAGGGTGCAGTCGATGCACTCATCCGGGTCGATCACCAGGAAGTTCGGGCCTTCGTGGAAGCAATCCACGGGGCACACTTCCACGCAATCGGTGTGTTTGCACTTGATGCAGTTTTCGGTGACGACAAAGGGCATGGGCTGGGGGTGGATCGATTCCTGAACCCGCCAATTCTAGAACAGGTTGGCCCCCGGTGTCGGCGCGGAGCGGAAATCGGGCGTCTGGCAGGCGCGGCCGTGGCAGTCATTGGCGGCAGGGCGGGGCCTGTGCGACGCTGCGGGTCAGCCGGCTGCGTCGGGTGGCCGGCCCCCTTCCCAGCAGGATCGTCAATGTCGCCAGCCAAGCCCAGCATCGCACCCCATGGCGGTGAGAACACTGCATTCATCGTCCTGATCAGCTGCGTGGCCACGCTCGGTGGATTCCTGTTCGGCTTCGACAGTGGTGTCATCAATGGCACCGTCGATGGCCTGCGCCAGGCCTTCAACTCCAGCGAGGCGGCGCTCGGTTTCGAAGTCGCCTCGATGCTGCTGGGCTGCGCGATCGGTGCGTTCCTGGCCGGCTGGCTGGGCGACCGCCTGGGACGCCGCGGTGTCCTGATCGTGTCGGCGCTGATGTTCTTGGTCTCGGCGCTGGGCGCCGGCGCAGCCCACGCCTCGTGGCTGTTCATCGCGGCCCGCGTGCTCGGCGGCTTTGCAGTAGGGGCGGCCAGTGTGATGTCGCCGGCCTACATTGCCGAGGTGGCCTCGGCGCGCTATCGCGGGCGTTTGGCCACGGTGCAGCAGATGGCGATCATCTGCGGCCTGTTCGCAGCTTTCCTCAGCAATTACCTGCTGGCCCGCGCCGCCGGGGCGTCGACCGAGCCGTTGTGGCTGGGTCATGAGGCCTGGCGCTGGATGTTCTGGATGCAGGCGCTGCCGTCGGGGCTGTTCCTGCTGTTGTTGCTGGTGATTCCGGAAAGCCCGCGCTTCCTGGTCCTGAAGGGGCGCCAGCAGCAGGCGAGGGCGGTGCTCGCGCGGCTGTACGGCGAGGCCGCAGCGGCGGCCAAGCAGGCCGAGATCGAAGCCAGCCTGGCCCAGGACCAGCACAAGCCGCGCTTTGCCGACCTGCGCGACACGGTCAGCGGCAAGCTGCGGCCGATCCTGTGGGTGGGCATCGGTCTGGCCATGTTCCAGCAGCTGGTCGGCATCAATGTGGTGTTCTACTACGGCGCAGTGCTGTGGCAGGCGGTCGGCTTTTCGGAAAGCGACGCGCTGCTGATCAATGTGTTGTCCGGCGCACTGAGCATCGGTGCCTGCCTGCTGACCGTGCTGCTGATCGACCGCATCGGGCGCAAGCCGCTGCTGTGGATCGGCTCGGTCGGCATGTCGGTGGCGCTGGTGCTGATGGTGGTCGCCTTCGCCAGTGGCAGCCTGGCCGATGGTCGACTGCAGTTGTCCGACGGCATGGGCCGGCTGGCGCTGGTCGCAGCCAACGTCTACGTGGTGTTCTTCAACATGTCCTGGGGCCCGGTGATGTGGGTGATGCTGGGCGAGATGTTCCCCAACCAGATCCGCGGCCCGGCGCTGGCCGTTGCCGGTGCGGCGCAGTGGACGTCGAATTTCGCGATCACCGTGACCTTCCCGATGCTGCTGGCCGGCATCGGCCTGGCCGGCGCCTATGGCATCTACACGGTGGCGGCCATCCTCTCGATCTTCTTCGTGGTCCGCTACGTGCGCGAGACCAAGGGCAAGGAGCTGGAGCAGATAGAAGGCTGACGGCGACTGGCTTCGGTTGTGTCCCGTTGGCGCCTGCTTGTCCAGAGTGTGAGGGGGCAGGCCGCCCTCTCCAGGACACGCAAGAGCCCATCCATGGGGGCTAGATGGCGCCATGGATGGCGCCATCGAGCCCCCATGGATGGGTTTACGGCGTGTCCTGCCCTGGGTGACCCCACCGGCTCAAGCCGATTGCAGGGGGCCGCCAAAGCGACCAACCCGACCGCAACCACTGCAATCCCGGAAAACAGAAAAGCCCGCACAAGGCGGGCTTTTTCGGTTCCTGCTGCGGCGACTGGCGCTCCCTAGGGGACTCGAACCCCTGTTTTAGCCTTGAGAGGGCCACGTCCTAACCACTAGACGAAGGGAGCGTAACTGTGTCGCTGCCGAGGCAGGAGCGCTAGTATATGCACCTCGATGCCATTGGGCAATCCCGAAACTTCAACCGGAAGCGCCAACATCATTTCCTCTGCTACATCACCGTTCAGCCTGCGCGTCATCCCGCGCGACCAGCACACGATCTCCCGCAAGGACATCAGCCCGAACGCCCTGCGCGTGCTTTATCGCCTGCGCGATGCCGGCTTCGGCGCCTACCTTGTCGGCGGCGCGGTGCGCGACCTGCTGGTCAATGGCCAACCCAAGGATTTCGACGTGGCCACCGACGCCACGCCCGAACAGGTCAAGCAGCTGTTCCGAAACTGCCGCCTGATCGGCCGCCGTTTCCGCCTCGCCCACGTTGTGTTCGGCCGCGAGATCATCGAAGTCGCCACCTTCCGCGCCAACAGCGATGACGGTAGTGGCGACCGCGAGATGGAAAACGGCATGCTTGTGCGCGACAACGTGTACGGCACCATCGAAGACGACGCCGTCCGCCGCGACTTCACCTGCAACGCCCTGTACTACGCCATCGAGGATTTCTCGGTGCGTGACTACACCGGCGGCTTCGAAGACGTGCAGGCGCGCCTGATGAAGCTCATCGGCGACCCGGTGCAGCGCTACCAGGAAGACCCGGTGCGCATGCTGCGCGCCGTGCGCCTGGCGGCCAAGCTCGGCTTCCAGATCGAAGAGGGCACCGCCGCGCCGATCCCGCAGCTGGCTGGCCTGCTCAACGAAGCCGCGCCGGCACGCCTGTTCGAGGAAGTGCTGAAGCTGTTCCTGTCCGGGCACGGCGTGGCCAGCTTCGAAGGCCTGGAGCGCTACGGTCTGCTCGACGTGCTGTTCCCGGAAAGCGCCAGGGCGTTGAAGTCCAACCGCACCGGCGCGCTGCGCCGCATGCTGGTCGAGGGCCTGGCCAATACCGATGCCCGCGTGGCCAACGACGAGCCGGTCTCGCCGGCGTTCCTGTTCGCGCTGTTGCTGTGGCCGGCGTTCTGCCGCGCCCAGGCGACCCTGCTCAAGCAGGGCGTGGCGCCGGAAGAGGCGCAGCGTCGTGCCGCCGACCGCGTCACCGTGCAGCAGCTGAGCACCATCGCGCTGCCGCGCCGCTTCTCGCTGCCGATGCAGGAAATCTGGCTGCTGCAGTCGCGTTTCAGCTCGCGCCAGCGCAAGCGCGTGTTCCGCACGCTCACCCATCCGCGCTTCCGCGCCGCGTTCGACTTCCTCAGCCTGCGCCAGGTGGCCTCGGCCGAGCACGCTGCCGATGTTGAATTCTGGCGCGAGGCACAGGCCCAGTCGGGCCGCGAGCTGGAATCTTCGCTGGACGCGATGCACAGCGAAGAGGGCGATGACGAGAACGGAGCACCGCGCAAGCGTCGCCGTCGTCGCCGCCGCCCGGGGGCCTCGGCCGGTGCAGCTGGCGAATAAGCAATGATGCCAGCGTGGATCGGCCTCGGCGCCAACCTCGGCGATGCGGCCACGACTGTCGGCGCGGCGATCACTGCGCTGGACGGCCTGCCCGGGACCCGCGTGCTGCAGGCCTCGCGCCTGTACGCAACGCCGGCCTGGGGCAATGAAGACCAGCCACCGTTCGTCAACGCGGTGGCCGCGGTCGAAACGTCACTGGCAGCCGATGAACTGCTGCAGGCGATGCTGGCGCTGGAGCAGCGCTTTGGTCGCGTGCGCGATCCGGCGGTGCACTGGGGGCCGCGCGCGCTGGACCTGGACCTGCTGCTGTATGGCGCGCAGGTGCTCGACCAGCCCGGCCTGCAGGTGCCGCACCCCTACATGCACGAGCGTGCCTTCGTGCTGGTGCCGCTGGCCGAAATCGCGCCGGATCTGGCCATCCCCGGGCATGGCCGCGTGCGGGATGCAGTGATGCGGGTGGATGCCTGCGGGATCGCGCCGATAGGGTGATAATGCCCGGGTTATCTCCCCCGGTTATCAGCACATGAGCACCCACGCAGACAGCAAGCCCTGGACCGTTCCCGCCCTGGCCGAGGCCAAGCGCAATGGCCAGAAGCTGGTCATGTTGACCGCCTACGACGCTGGCTTCGCCCGCACTTTCGACGCAAATGGCGTTGACCTGATCCTGATTGGCGATTCGCTGGGCATGGTCGTGCAGGGCCATGATTCGACCCTGCCGGTGACCGTGGCCGACATGGTCTACCACACCCGCGCCGTGGCCCGTGTGCTGCAGCGCGCGCTGCTGGTGGCCGACCTGCCGTTCGGTGCCGATGCCACTCCGGAGCGCGCGCTGGATGCTTCGCTGCAGCTGCTGCAGGCCGGTGCCGAGATGGTCAAGATCGAAGGTGCCGGCTTCAAGGTCGACATCATCCGCTACCTGGTTGAGCGTGAGATTCCGGTCTGTGCGCATCTGGGCCTGACCCCGCAGTCGGTGCTGCGCCTGGGCGGCTTCAAGATCCAGGGCCGCGGCGATGCCGCGCGCCAGCTGGTGGAAGATGCCAGGGCCGTGGCCGCTGCCGGCGCCAGCATCATGGTGCTTGAGTGCGTGCCGACCCCGGTTGCCGCCGAGGTGACCGCTGCGGTGGAGGTGCCCACCATCGGCATCGGTGCCGGCCCGCAGTGCGATGGCCAAGTGCTGGTGCTGCACGATTTCCTCGGCCTGGACAGTGGCCATCGCCGTCCCAAGTTCGTCAAGGATTTCCTTGCCGAAGGCGGTTCGGTGGCCGGTGCCACCCGCGCCTACGCCGACGCCGTGCGCGACGGCAGCTTCCCCGACGAACAGCACGCTTACGCCTCATGATCCAGACCTTCAACGAGCTCGGCGCATTGCGCGAGCAGATCGCCCAGTGGAAGCGCGAGGGCCTGCGCGTGGCGCTGGTGCCCACCATGGGCAACCTTCACGGTGGCCATCATTCGCTGGTGACCCTGGCCCGCCAGTACGCCGACAAGGTGGTGGCAAGCATCTTCGTCAACCCGACCCAGTTCGGGCCGAACGAGGATTTCAGCCGCTATCCGCGTACGCCCGAGGCCGATGTGGCCGGGCTGGAGCAGGTCGGCTGCGATGCGGTGTGGCTGCCCAGCGTCGAGGCCATGTACCCGCTGGGCGTGGACAAGACCACGCAGATGCACGCGCCCGGCGTGAGCGAGGTGCTGGAAGGTGCCAGCCGCCCGGGCCACTTCGATGGCGTCTGCACGGTGGTGGCGCGCCTGTTCCTGCAGGTGCAGCCGGACGTGGCCGTGTTCGGCCGCAAGGACTACCAGCAGCTGGCGGTGATCCGGCAGATGGTGGCTGAGCTGTCGTTCCCGATCCAGATCGTCGGCGCGGACATCGTGCGCGACGAGGATGGTCTGGCCAAGAGTTCGCGCAACCAGTACCTGAGCGCCGAACAGCGCCCGGTCGCGACCACCATCCACCGCACCCTGCTGGGCATGCGCGAAGGCTACGTGGCCGGGCAGGCGCGTGATCGCATCGAGGCCGACGCCACGGCGGCATTGCAGGCGGCCGGTTTCCAGGTCGACTATGCGGTGCTGCGCACCCCGGAACTGGCCGAGCCGACGTTCGATGGCGGTGGCCGCGTAGCGCTGATCGCCGCGCGCCTGGGCTCCACCCGCCTGATCGACAACCTGGAGTTCTGAGCCGCATGCGGCCCGGGGGCGCCCACAATGGGCGCCTCGCACCTTCCCATGGACGGGAGAACGGCAATGAAGACACCCTCCACTGACGCTGGTCGGCTTGCGCAGGCGTTGATCCTGGCCGTGCTGGCTGCCGGCATGCTGCCGGCGCAGCTGTTTGGCGGCCTGTTGTTCGCGCTCGAATTCAGGCGCACGCCGATGCCCGCGCTCACCGGCGGTGGACTGATGTTCGGGCTGGGCGTCTGCAGCGCCATCGCGGTGTTCCTGCCGATGGCGCTGCTCCCGCGATCTCGGCGGCCCCTGCGCCGGGCCCGCTTCGTACTTGCAGGGTCTGCTCTGGGCGCGCTGGCCATGGCCATCCATGAGTGGCCGGGCGCGATCCATGGGCCGCTGCTGCAGCGCCTGCGCTATGTCGATACATTCGATGTGATCAGCTATGGGCTGACGGTGTTGGCTGCAGGGGGCCTGGGCCTGGCCTCCGGGCTGGTCTTCCATACGGTGTTCAGGCTGTTACTGCAGGGCGGTGCCATCCATGCCACGGCGCCGCCGCCGGGCACGGGCACCTGAACGGCCTTCAGCGTCCTGCCGCAGGCCCCTGACGACGGCCAAGCGGGTGCTAGAATCCGCTCTTTCCTTTGCCGTTGCAGCGCCCCCATGCACCTGTCCCTGCTCAAGACCAAGATCCACCGCGCCACCGTCACCCATTCCGAGCTGAACTACGAAGGCTCGATCGCCATCGATGACAACCTGCTGGCTGCCACCGGCATCCGCGAGTTCGAGCAGGTGCACATCTGGGACGTGACCAACGGTGCGCGCTTCTCGACCTATGCCATCCGCGCCGAAGCCGGCAGCGGCGTTGTCTCGCTCAACGGTGGCGCCGCGCGCCACGTGCAGGTCGGTGACATCATCATCATTGCCGCGTTCGCCAGCATGACCGAGCAGGAAGCCGACAGCTTCAAGCCGAAGCTGGTGTACGTTGATGGCAAGAACCAGATCACCCACACCAACGACACGATCCCGACCCAGGCCGCATGACAACGAACAACGGATTCGACTCGCTGCATTCCCACGCCCAGCGCCTGAAGGGCGCAAGCATCCCCGGCCTGCTCGCCGCCGAACCCGGCCGCGTGCAGGACCTGGCGCTGCGGGTCGGTCCGTTGTACGTCAACTTCGCCCGGCAGAAATACGATGCCGCGGCGTTGCAGGCATTGCTGGCGCTGGCTGCCGACCGTGATGTCGGTGGTGCCATCACCCGCCTGTTCCGTGGCGAGCAGGTCAACCTGACCGAAGGTCGCGCCGCGCTGCACACCGCACTGCGCGGCGACGTGGTCGATGCGCCGGTGGCGGCCGAGGCCTATGCCACCGCGCGCGAAATCCGCCAGCGCATGGGCGTGCTGGTGCGCGCGCTGGAAGACAGTGGCGTCACCGACGTGGTCAGCGTCGGCATCGGTGGTTCCGACCTTGGCCCGCGCCTGGTTGCCGACGCACTGCGTCCGGTCAGCGGTGCGCGCCTGCGCGTGCATTTCGTATCGAACGTGGACGGCGCGGCCATGCAGCGTACGCTGGCCACGCTGGATCCGGCCAAGACCGCCGGCATCCTGATCTCCAAGACCTTCGGCACCCAGGAAACCCTGCTCAACGGCCAGATCCTGCACGACTGGCTGGGGGGCAGCGACCGCCTGTACGCGGTCAGTGCCAATCCGGAACGTGCCGCCAAGGCCTTTGCCATCGCCGCCGATCGTGTGCTGCCGATGTGGGATTGGGTCGGCGGCCGCTATTCGCTGTGGTCTGCGGTCGGTTTCCCGATCGCGCTGGCGATCGGCTTCGAGCGCTTTGAACAGCTGCTGGAAGGTGCTGCGCAGATGGATGCGCATGCGCTGGATGCACCGCTGGAGCGCAACCTGCCGGTGCTGCACGGGCTGACCGACATCTGGAACCGCAACCTGCTGGGCCATGCCACGCATGCGGTGATGACCTACGACCAGCGCCTGGCGCTGTTGCCGGCCTACCTGCAGCAGCTGGTGATGGAAAGCCTGGGCAAGCGTGTGCAGCGTGATGGCCAGCCGGTCACCACCGATACCGTGCCGGTGTGGTGGGGAGGCGCGGGCACCGATGTGCAGCACAGCTTCTTCCAGGCACTGCACCAGGGCACCAGCATCGTTCCGGCCGACTTCATCGGCTGCGTGCACAACGACGATCCCTACACGATCAATCATCAGGCCCTGCTGGCCAATCTGCTGGCGCAGACCGAAGCACTGGCCAATGGCCAGGGCAGCGACGACCCGCACCGTGATTACCCGGGCGGCCGCCCGAGCACGCTGATCCTGCTCGACGCGCTGACCCCGCAGGCGCTGGGTGCGCTGATCGCCATGTACGAACACGCCGTGTACGTGCAGTCGGTGATCTGGAACATCAACGCCTTCGACCAGTTCGGTGTCGAACTGGGCAAGCGGCTGGCCAGCGGCCTGCTGCCGGCGCTGCAGGGCGAGGATGTGGCCGTTGCCGACCCGATGACCCGCGAGATCCTTGCGCAGCTGAAGCGCTGAGGCTCTGGTGGTGCCGGCCGCTGGCCGGCAACCTCATGAACGATTGAAGCATCACCTGGATGCCGGCCAGCGGCCGGCACTACCGGAGCGGATGGGTTGCCGGCCAGCGGCCGGCACTACCATGAAGGGCGTGGTGCCTCAGCGGCTCGGGTCGCGTTCCGGGCTGGGCCGCTTGGCCAGCTTGCGCTGCAGCGAGCGCCGGTGCATGCCGAGCAGGCGCGCGGCTGCCGACACATTGCCGCCGGTCTCGTGCATCGCCTGCTGGATGTGCTCCCACTGCAGGCGGCTGATCGGTGTCATCGCGTCGGGCACTTCCATTTCGCCATCGTCGGCCGGGCCGTCATCCTCCTCGCCCAAAGCGCGAAGGATCATCGGTACCGTGGCTGGCTTGGGCAGGTAATCGTCCGCACCGAGCTTGATCGCTTCCACCGCGGTGGCGATGCTGGCGTAGCCGGTCACCAGCAGGATGCGCATGTCCGCGCGCAGCGCACGCAGCGGCTGGATCAGCGCCAGGCCGGAATCGCTGCCCAGCTTCAGGTCGATCAGGGCGAACGCGGGTGGGTGCTGGCGGGCCAGTGCCAGCGCGCTGGCGGCATCCTGCGCGGTCTGCGTTTCAAGTCCCTTGCGGGCCAGGCTGCGCTGCAGGGTGCGCAGGTACAGTTCGTCGTCGTCGACCAGCAGGCCGAGGGTTGAGGCGCTCATGGGGTTTCCTCGCGTGGGGCCAGCGGCAGGCGGAAGCCGACGCGGCTGCCGGCCCCCTGGGCCGGGCGCATCCACATCTCGCCGTCGAGGCGTTCGATCGTGGCATGGGACAGGGCCAGGCCGACCCCCATGCCTTCACTCTTGCTGCTGCCGAACAGCTTGCCCGGCAGCACCGCGGCGCGCGCGTTGAAGCCGTGGCCGTAGTCGCGTACTTCGCCGATCAGATCGTCGCCTTCGATGCGCAGGTCCAGGTCCACGCGCGGCCGGCCGGCCTGTTCGCCGGCATCGGCGGCATTGTTGAGCAGGACCATCAGCAGGTGGCCCACGCCCGGGTCGAGCGGCAGCCGCAGCGGCGCATCGTCGTTGCGGTGCAGGTCGATGGTCGGTCGCACCAGGCGCCATTGCTCCAGCACCTGCTGCGCGCTGGAATGGCTGCGTCCGGGCGCATCGGCCGAGGCCGGTGCGGCCAGCGCCAGCACGCGCTCACGGCACTGCACCAGCAGCTCGCGCAGGGTTTCCATGTCCTCGCGCACTTCCGGCTCTTCACTGCGTTCGGCCACGTCGTCGGCGAGCAGGGTCATGGTTGCCAGCGGCGTGTTCAGTTCATGCGCCACCGAGGCGGCATGGGTGGCCAGGGCGACGATGCCCTCGTTGCGGGCGAAGCGTTCGCGCAGCGCCGACAGTTCCAGTTCGCGCTGGCGCAGCGCCAGCGCCAGGCGGGTGGAGAAGGCCAGTACGACCGCCGCGGAAATCAGGAAATTGGCGACCACGCCCCAGCGGTTGAGGTCCTGCGCGCGGAAATAGCCGTCCGGCAGCGACTGGCCGAAGATGCCGCTGGCGGCGTAGCCGAGCAGGCAGGCCAGCGCGACCGCCAGCGCCCAGCGCAGGGGCAGGGCGAACGCGGCCAGTGCGATCAGGATCAGGAACAGCGAGCTGAACGGATTGGCCATGCCACCGCTCCAGCCGACCATCCAGGTCAGGATGATCACGTCCACCAGGATGTGGCCGAATGCAGTCAGCGGTGCGGTGTCGGCCGCTTCCGGGCGCAGCTGGGTATAGATGTTGAACAGGGTCAGCACCGCCACGCCGGCCCACAGCGGCAGCTGCGGCAACGGCAGCCCCAGCACCCAGGTGGCGACCAGGATGGTGGCGGCCTGGCCGCCTACTGCAAGCCAGCGCAGGCTGCACAGGGTTCGGAGAAACGGGGCGTCGGGACCGGTCATTCACGCTCATCGTATGCGTTCGCGCGTGACCGTGCCTGCGACAATCGGCCGCAGCCGTGCCGCCGGCTGAATGCGAGTCACCCCGAATGCAGGGCCGGGCGGTAGAATGCGCCCATGCACGACGCCGTCACCCGCCCGACTCCGCCTTCCGATGCCACTGCCTGGCCGCGCCGCCAGACCCATGCCGTCCAGATCGGCGGAGTCACCGTGGGCGGAGGCAAGCCGGTGGTGGTGCAGTCGATGACCAACACCGACACCTCCGACGTCGCCTCCAGCGTGAAGCAGGTGGCCGAGTTGTGGCGTGCCGGTTCGGAGATGGTGCGGCTGACCGTCAATACCGTGGAAGCCGCTGCGGCGATCCCGCGCATTGTCGACAAGCTGGCGATGATGGGCATCGACGTGCCGCTGATCGGCGATTTCCACTACAACGGACACCAGCTGTTGACCGCCGAACCGGCATGTGCCGAAGCACTGGCCAAGTACCGCATCAACCCGGGCAACGTCGGCTTCGGCAAGAAGAAGGATCTGCAGTTCGCCCAGCTGATCGAATTCGCCATCCGTTACAACAAGCCGGTGCGCATCGGCGCCAACTGGGGATCGCTGGACCAGGCCCTGGCGGCGAAGCTGATGGACGAGAACAACCTGCGCGAACAGCCCTGGGACGCCGGCCGCGTGCTGCGCGAGGCGCTGATCCGCTCGGCGCTGGATTCGGCCGAGCAGGCGGTGGAGCTGGGCCTGCCGCGCGATCGCATCGTGCTGTCGGCCAAGGTCAGTGGCGTGCAGGAGCTGATCGCGGTGTACCGCGACCTGGCGCAGCGCTCCGACTTCGCCCTGCACCTGGGCCTGACCGAGGCCGGTATCGGCAGCAAGGGCATCGTGGCATCGTCCGCGGCGCTGGGCGTGCTGCTGCAGGAAGGCATCGGTGACACCATCCGCATCTCGCTGACCCCGGAGCCGGGCCAGTCGCGCACGCAGGAAGTGATCGTCGCCCAGGAACTGCTGCAGACCACCGGCCAGCGTGCCTTCACGCCACTGGTCACGGCCTGCCCGGGCTGCGGCCGTACCACCTCAGAGTTCTTCCAGGAGCTGGCCAAGGTGGTGCAGAACCACGTGCGCGAGAAGATGCCGCTGTGGAAGATCCACCACCCGGGGGCGGAGAACATGACCCTGGCGGTGATGGGCTGCATCGTCAACGGGCCGGGCGAATCGCGTCACGCCAACATCGGCATCTCGCTGCCGGGCACGGGTGAGACGCCTGCGGCGCCGGTGTTCGTCGATGGTGAGAAGAAGGTGACCCTGCGTGGCGACAACATCGCCCAGGAGTTCGTCGCCCTGATCGACGATTACGTCGAACACACGTATGTCCGAAGCGCCGGATAAGCCTGCGATCCTCGCCGCACCGGAGTCAGCCTCCGGCTTCCGCCACTGGATGGCGCGCAACGCCTGGCGCCTGGTCCTGTTGTTCGGTGGCGTGCTGCTGCCGTTGGCAGGCTTTGTTGCCCTGGCGGACGAAGTGCACGAGTTTGAATCGTTCCATTTCGACGCGCCCCTGCTGTGGCAGATGCATGGCCTGCATTCGCCGTGGCTGGACCGCTTCTTCGTGCTCATCTCGAAACTGGGCTACGAGTGGTTCCTGATCCCGGCCGACGTGCTGATCATTGGCGTGCTGCTGGGCTACCGGCGCTGGCGCGAGGCGACCTTCGTCGCGGTCAGCTTCGTAGGGTCGGCGCTGCTGAACATGGGCAGCAAGCAGTTCTTCCAGCGGCAGCGCCCCAGCCTGTGGGAATCGATCGCGCCGGAATCGACGTTCAGCTTCCCCAGCGGGCATGCGATGGGTTCGATGACCCTTGCCGTGACCTTGGTACTGCTCGCCTGGAACACCCGTTGGCGCTGGCCGGTACTGATGCTGGCACCCGCGTTCAGCCTGCTGGTAAGCGTGTCGCGGGTCTATCTGGGGGTGCATTACCCCTCCGACATCCTGGCCGGATGGTGTGCCGCGCTGGTTTGGGTGATAGGGTGCTATCTGGTCATGTTCAGTCGCCGGCACCCTTGGCGACGTCACGGCCCGCCGCCAGCGAAGGCCAGCGAAGCACCAACACAGGGGGTTTGACGTGGATGGCCCTTGAGGGACGTCTACGTGATAGATCAGTTGTTTCGTTGCAGCAGGTTCTGCAAGACAGGGGGCAAGCACAACGCGCGGTACTGTGATGCGCAAGGCAGATCGCCGATGCCGCATTCCGGACGCGCTTGCAGGGTATCGGCACCCTGCCTAGCTTGACCTGCAATGGCCGCATTCGAAGAGGTACATGAATGACGATTCGAGTCTACCTGGTGGATGACCACGCGCTGGTCCGCACTGGTATGAAGATGATTCTGTCGGGGGAAACCGACATCGAGGTGGTGGGCGAAGCCGAGACCGGCGAAGACGCGCTGCGTGAAGTCCGCCAGCTGCTGCCGGATGTGGTGCTGTGCGACCTGCACCTGCCGGGCGTGAGCGGCATGGAAGTGACCGAGCGCATCGTCCGCAGCCACCGCAATACCCGCGTGGTGATCGTGTCGGTACTGGAAGACGGCCCGCTGCCCAAGCGCCTGCTCGAAGCCGGTGCGGCCGGTTACATCGGCAAGGGCTGCGATGCGCAGGAACTGCTGCGCGCGGTGCGTGATGTGGCGGCCGGTCGTCGCTACCTGGGCACCAGCATCGCGCAGAATCTGGCGCTGTCGACAGTGGAAGGCAATGGTTCGCCGTTCGACAACCTGTCGCCGCGCGAGCTTGAGGTGGCGCTGTTGTTGACCCAGGGCCTGCGCCAGGAAGACATCGCGCGGCGCCTGAGCCTGAGTGCGAAGACGGTGAACACGCACAAGGCGCGGTTGTTCGAGAAGATGGGGATCCACGACAACATCGCGCTGGCGCGGATGGCCAGCCAGTACGGGTTGGTGGATCCGGCACGGCCGCTGTAAGGGGTTCGGCCAACGGCTGAGCCCCTCGCGGTGTGCGGCAGGATTCGTGGGGTTGGCCCTGCGGAGGGATTGCGCAGGGGACGCCGTGAATCCATCCCTGGAGGCTCGGGCGCGCCATCCATGGCGCTTACGCCCCTGCGCAATCCCTCCGCAGGGCCACGGACAGGTTCCGTGCGCGTCCACCGCGGAATGAAGAAGGAAGAGCAGGAGCGGGTCGCGCGCTTTGCGCGCTCGTCGCCCGAGGTCGGATCCCTTTCCCGGTGGGAAAGGGCTCTGACCCCTGATGATGCCGGAGCCGAGCATGGGCTCGGCTCTGCACCTTTGTCGGGCTCAGTGGCCGCGCACGCGCTGGATGATCTTGGCGGCGTCTGCGGCGCTGGCGCGCACCTTGTCCCATTCGCCGTTGGCGATCCAGTTACCCGGCACCATCCACGAACCGCCGATGCAGACCACGTTCTTCTGCTCGAGGTACTCGGCGGCGGTGTTTTCGGTGATGCCGCCGGTCGGGCACAGCTTCAGGTCCGCCACCGGGCCGGCCAGTCCCTTGATCATTGCCAGGCCACCCACAGCCGTGGCCGGGAACAGCTTGCACACGCGGAAGCCGCGGGCGTAGAGCGACAGCAGCTCGGTCGGGGTGGCCGCACCCGGCACCACCGGCAGCGGTGCAGCGGCCAGTGCATCAGCCAGTGCCGGCGGCGTACCCGGGGTCACCAGGAAGTCCGCACCCGCATCGATCGACTGCTGCATCTGCTCCACGGTCAGCACCGTACCGGCACCCACCACCACGTCCGGCAGCTCGCGCTTGAGCATCGCCAATGCTTCCATCGCCACTGGCGTACGCAGGGTCAGCTCGATCGCCGGCAAGCCACCTTCCAGCAGCGCCGCACTGACCGCCCGCGCCTGGTCCAGCGTATGAATCGTCACCACCGGCAGGATGCCCGCCGCATGCAACAGCTCCGCCGCCTTCACCTGATGTTGTTCGATACCCATAGCTCTGCTTCTGCCTTTTGCTTTCGAATTTGATTTTCAGTGATCACTTCGCGGCGCGAGGGCGCCGGCAGACTGTCCTGAGGCGGCGGGTAGCCCCCACCAGGACCGTGAGCGGCATGGATACCGCGACCGAGCCCCCATGGATGGGTTTACGGCGTGTCCTGGTGGGGGCTACCCGCCGCCTCAACCAGGACACTCACCGCCAACGCATACCCGCAACGCTCTTCAACCCTCAGGCGTCCTTCGCCTCATGCGGCGCCGCCGCCGCTGCGGCATCGTGCCCCAGCTCATATTCCGCGTCGTACTCCCACGGCCCGCCGTCAGCCGCCGCCGGCCCGCACGAAATCGAAATCGCACCCTGATCAGCCGGACCCACCACGCGACGGTTGATCGCGAACAGGTTGCGGCCCAGGTCATGCGCGGCCGGTGCTGTGTTCGGCGCCAGCGGACGTGCCGCCCATTCGGCCGCGTCCACCAGCACTTCCAGCGTGCCGGCCTCGCCATCAAGGCGGATCATGTCGCCCTCGCGGACCTTGGCCAGCGGACCGCCGCGTGCCGCTTCCGGCGTCACGTGGATCGCCGCCGGAATCTTGCCCGAGGCGCCGGACAGGCGACCGTCGGTGACCAGCGCCACGCGCCGGCCCTGGTTCTGCAACAGGCCCAGCAGCGGCGCCAGCGAATGCAGTTCGGGCATGCCGTTGGCACGCGGGCCCTGGTAACGCACCACCGCCACGAAGTCCTGCGGCAGCAGGCCACCGGCGTGCAGCTTGTTCAGCACCTGCGGTGCATCGACCACCACGGCCGGCGCTTCGATCGTGCGGTACTGCGGCTTTACCGCCGACAGCTTGATCAGCGACTTGCCGAGGTTGCCGCGCAGCAGGCGCAGGCCGCCCTGGTGCTCGAACGGATTGTCGACGCCACGCACCACTTCGTCATCGGCGCTGCGTTCCAGGCCCGGCAGATAGACCAGCTGGCCATCGCGCAGCTGCGGTTCGCGTGCGTAGTCGGCCATGCCGCCGCGCGCCACGCTGACCAGATCGCCGTGCATCAGGCCCGCCTTGATCAGCTCGCCGAACACGAACGCCGGGCCGCCAGCGGCCGCAAAGCGGTTCACGTCGGCCTCGCCGTTTGGATAGACGCGGGCCAGCAGCGGAATCAGCTGCGACAGTTCGTCGAAATCGTCCCAGGTCAGCACGATACCGGCGGCACGCGCCACTGCGATCCAGTGGATGGTGTGGTTGGTCGAACCACCGGTGGCCATCAGCGCGATGACCGCATTGATGATCGCGCGCTCGTCGATGATCCGGCCCAGCGGACGGAAGTCGTCGCCCAGTGCGGTGATGTCCAGTGCACGTTCGGTCGCTTCGCGGGTCAGCGCGTCGCGCAGCGGCGTGCCCGGATTGACGAACGACGCGCCCGGCAGCTGCACGCCCATCGCTTCCAGCAGCACCTGGTTGGAATTGGCGGTGCCGTAGAAGGTGCAGGTGCCGGCGCCGTGGTATGAGGCGGACTCGGCTTCCAGCAGCTCTTCGCGGGTGGCTTCGCCGGCGGCATAGCGCTCGCGCACTTCCGCCTTCTGCTTGTTGGGGATGCCCGGGGTCATCGGGCCGGCCGGCACGAACACCGCCGGCAGGTGGCCGAAGGCCAGCGCACCGATCAACAGGCCGGGCACGATCTTGTCGCACACGCCGAGGTAGACGGTGCTGTCGAACATGTCATGGCTGAGCCCGATCGCGGTCGCCTGCGCGATCACATCGCGCGAGAACAGAGACAGTTCCATGCCGCCGCGGCCCTGGGTGACGCCGTCGCACATCGCCGGCACGCCGCCGGCCACCTGTGCCGTAGCACCGAGCTCGCGGGCGATCTCGCGGATCTGCTCGGGATAGGTCTCGAACGGCTGGTGCGCCGAGAGCATGTCGTTGTAGGCGCTGATGATGCCCAGGTTCGGCGTTACGCCGCCGCGCAGGCGGCTCTTGTCGGTGCCGCCACAGGCGGCGAATCCGTGGGCGAGGTTGCCGCAGCTCAGGCGGCTGCGGAACGGGCCTTCGCGCAGGGAGGCGTCGATCGCGGCCAGGTAGGCGGCACGCGAGGCGGCGCTGCGGCGGATGACGCGCTCAGTGATGGCTTGCAGTTGCGGATGGAGGCTCATTGGCTACCGGCGTTCAAGGTGGCGAGAGGCAAGCGGCGGCAGGGCGCCGCCGCCGACATCAATCAGCCCAGTGGACGCGCAGGCGCGCGCCTTCCAGGTTGATCGCGTTGAGGATCGGGTACTGCTGGGCGTCGTTGCTGTCCAACGCCTGGCGCAGCACCTGCAGCTTCTGCTTGCCGCGCAGCAGCAGCAGGCGCTGGCGGCATTGGCGCAGCCCATGCGGGGTCAGCGTGATGCGCAGCGGCCACTGGTTCGCGCCCGGGCAGCCGGTGGCATCCAGCGCCGCGTAGGGCAGGGTGCTTTCCAGTGCGCGGGCCAGGTCCTTCGAGCCGGGGAACAGCGAGGCGGTGTGGCCGTCGTTGCCCATGCCCAGTGCCACCAGGCTCGGCGGCTGGCTGTGCTGGGCCTGCAGGTTGGCGGTGTACACACATTCCGGCAGGGGTTTGCCAATGCGCACCAGCGGATCGAAATGCGCACCCTCGGCGCGCTTGAGCAGGTGCTCGCGCACCAGCCATGCGTTGCTGTCGCGATCCTGCGGCGACAGCCAGCGCTCGTCGGCCAGGCTCACTTCAACCCGGTCCCAGTGCACGTCCAGTTCGGCCAGCGCCTGGTAGACCGGTGCCGGCGTGGTGCCGCCGGACAACAGAATGCGGGCGCGGCCCACTTCATTGATGTCGTGGTTGAGGGTCTGCGCCATCTCGGCGGCTACCGCTTCGATCCAGCCGTCGGCATCGCCATGGTGGATGAACTCGACGCGGTCGTCGTGGAAGGTGGGGCTCATGCGGCAACTCCAGGTGCGTCACGTTCGGCATCGGCGGCATAGGCGGCGGCGCCCAGCAGTCCGGCATGGGGATGCATCACGGCCAGCGACGGCACCCGGGCCATGATCGAAGAGAACCGCCCCTTGTGTTCGAAGCGCTGGCGGAACCCGGAGTGCTGCAGCGAATCGAGCATCTTCGGGGTCAGTCCACCGGTGAGGAACACGCCGTCCCAGGCGCCCTGGGTCAGTACCAGGTCGCCGGCAATGGCGCCGAACACGGCGCAGAACACATCGACGGTGCGCATTGCCTGCGGATCGCCTTGCAGGGCGCGGGCGGTCACGTCCACCGGCTGCAGCTGGCCCGGGTCGATACCGGCCATCTCGCACACCGCGCGATGGATGTTGACCAGGCCGGGGCCACAGATCAGGCGCTCATTGGAGACGCGGCCGAACTGCTCGGACAGGATCTCCAGGATGCGGATCTCCTCCGGCGTTCCCGGCGGGAAGCTGACATGGCCGCCTTCGGTTTCCAGCGGGTAGCAGCGGCCGTGGCGCAGGATCAGGCCACCGACGCCGAGCCCGGTACCGGGCCCGATCACCGCATAGTTGCGTGGCTGGCCCGGCTTGCCCGGGACCCAGGCGGCGCCACCGACCTGGACCACATCTTCGGGCTGCAGCAGCGAGATCGCCATTGCCTGTGCGGCGAAGTCGTTGATCAGGTGCAGCTCGTCGAAACCGAGCATCGCCGCGGTGCGGCTGCGCGAGATCACCCACGGATGATTGGTGATGCGTGCCTCGTCACCGTCTACGCGACCGGCCACCGCGAACACGCCGCGGCTGGCGGCAGCGCCGATCTGCTCAAGGTGATGGCGGGCGGCATCGCCAAGCGACGGGAACTCCGCCACTGCGTACTCGCGGATGCTCTCCTTCAGCAATGGCGCGTCCAGCGAGGTGTCGGCCAGGGCGAAGCGGGCGTTGGTGCCACCGATGTCGGCGACCAGCACCGGCTGCGAGTTGGCACTCATGCCGACGCCTCGCTGTCCGGTGCGTCCACGCCCTGCGGCAGGAACTCCGTTGCGTTGCTCGGGCCCCATTGGCCGGCGGGATAGGGTTCCAGCGGCAGCTTGGCCTCCTTCCAGGCGTCGGCGACGCTGTCGATCCACGCCCACGCGGCACGCACTTCGTCGTCGCGCACGAACAGCGTGTGGTTGCCGTTGAAGGCATCCAGGAACAGGCGTTCGTAGGCGATGCGGCGGTGCAGGCCGGTCGGCACCGACAGTTCCAGTTCCAGCGGATGCAGTTCCAGCGCGCCCCATTCCGGGCCGGCCAGGCTGCTCATCAGGCCCAGTTCGATGTTCTCCTGCGGCTGCAGCTGGAACACCAAGCGGTTAGGTGCGGCCTGCGCGCGCTGCGGGCGCTCGAACAGCCAGTGGGTGACCGGCTTCAGCGTGACCACCACGCGGGTGGTGCGCTCGGGCAGGCGCTTGCCGGTGACCAGGTGGAACGGCACGCCGCTCCAGCGCCAGTTGTCGATGTGCGCGGTGACGCCTGCGAAGGTTTCCACGTCGCTGCCTTCCGGCGGCTGGTAGGCCTGCGCCGGCTGGCCGTTGATGGTGCCGGCGGTGTAGCGGCCGCGGATGCTGTCACGCGCGGCGTGCCTGGCATCGAGTGGACGCAGCGCGCGCAGCACCTTGACCTTCTCGTCGCGGATGCGATCGGCTTCCAGCGAGGCCGGCGGCTCCATCGCCACCATGCACAGCAGCTGCAGGATGTGGCTCTGCACCATGTCGCGCAGCGCGCCGGAGCGCGCGTAGTACGCGTCACGGCCGTCCACGCCCTCGCTCTCGGCCACCAGGATGTGCACTGATTCGATGTAGTTGCGGTTCCATACCGCTTCCAGCAGCGTGTTACCGAAGCGCAGCGCGATCAGGTTCTGCACCGCGGCCTTGCCGAGGTAGTGGTCGAGGCGGAACACGCGGTCCTCGTCGATCCACTGGCCGATGGTGCTGATGATTTCCTCGGCGCTCTCGCTGTCGCTGCCGATCGGCTTCTCCAGCATCAGGCGTGCCGGCGCGGCGAGGGCGCCACCCTTGGCCAGGCCTTCGCAGGTGGAGATGTACAGGCCCGGCGGAATGGCCAGGTAGCTGACGCACTTGCGATGCACCAGATCGGAGACGGCGGCGGCAACCGAGTCGACGTCGCGCAGATCCACCGAACGGTAGTCGATGCGGCGCAGCAGGGCACTGATGTCGTCCTGCGTGGCCATCGGCATGGCCTGCTGCAGGCGCGGCCGCAGGATGTCATGGAAGGCTTCGGTGTCATGCCCGGACAGGGCCAGCGCACGGATGCGGAAGTCCTCCGGCAGCAGGCCGTCGCCAAGCAGGCGAAGCAGCGAAGGGAACAGGTAGCGCTGGGCCAGATCACCTGTGGCACCGAACAGGAAGAGGGTGTCGTGCATCGCTCGAGTTTCAGATCCGGGTGACATCGTTGTCAATCGCTTCATGGCTGGGTTCGGGGGACATCCGCGCAACTGCCTGTCCGAGGTTCGTCGGGGGCGGTCTCCGGGGTACCGGAAGACCGCTCCATTCGAAACCACTGCCTCGGCGGAAGCTTCGTTCAACCGCCGACGCAGATCGGTGCGCACCGATCATCGGATAGTGCCACGTGAAAACGTTTACATGGCAGAATGGGCAACTGTATTCGATTGCAGTGCTCGCCGTCATGCGGCAGGCGCGCAATCATCACTGCCATCGGGAGGGCCGAGGCAGTCCCAAAAGACAGCCCGGCTTCGGGCGGACCGGATAGGTGATATGGCAAAAGTGCAGTTGCAGGGTGTGCGCAAGGTCTATGACAACGGCCAGGTCGCGGTGAAGGACGCCAGCTTCGAGGTCGCCGATGGCGAGCTGATGGTGCTGGTCGGTCCGTCCGGCTGTGGCAAGTCGACCCTGCTGCGGATGGTGGCTGGCCTGGAAGAGATCAGTGGTGGCACGCTGACCATCGGTGATCGCGTGGTCAACGACGTGGCACCGAAGGATCGCGACATCGCCATGGTGTTCCAGAGCTACGCGCTGTACCCGCACATGACCGTGGCCGAGAACCTGGCCTTCGGCCTGAAGCTGCGCGGCCATGACAAGGCGACCATCGACAAGCGCATCGCCGAAGCAGCGCAGACGCTGGGCCTGACCGAGATGATGGACAAGCTGCCCAAGGCGATGTCCGGCGGCCAGCGCCAGCGAGTTGCGCTGGGCCGGGCGCTGGTGCGCGAGCCGGCGGTGTTCCTGCTCGATGAGCCGCTGTCCAATCTGGATGCCAAGCTGCGTCACAGCGTGCGTACCGAAATCGCGCAGCTGCACCGCAAGCTGGGCACCACCATGATCTACGTGACGCACGATCAGGTCGAGGCGATGACCCTGGGCCAGCGCATCGTGGTGCTGAAGGACGGCATCATCCAGCAGATCGATACGCCGATGGCGCTGTACGACCGTCCGGCCAATCTGTTCGTGGCCGGCTTCCTCGGCAGCCCGGCGATGAACGTGCTGCGCGGCACGCTGCAGGGCGATGCCGGCGGCGTGACCGTGGTCGACGGCGACTGGCGTGCACCGCTGGGCCAGGCCACGATCGATCCGGCTTGGCTGCAGAAGCCGATCGCGGTGGGCGTGCGTCCGGAGCACCTGCAGCCGGCCAGCGCCGATGATGCGCATGCGTTCACCGCGCGCATCGAAGGCATCGAGCCGGTCGGCAACGAGATCTTCGTGAATCTGAGCAGTGGCCAGCACGCGCTGACCATGCGCGTGGCGCCGCAGGCGCTGCCGGCGGTGGGCGATCAGATCCGCGTGGCGATCCACCCGCAGGGCCTGCATTTCTTCAGCGCGGAAACCGGCGAGCGCCTGTAACGGGTAGGGCCGGCCGCTGGTCGGCAGCCTCAACCGTGCTTGGTTGCCGGCCAGCGGCCGGCACTACCATTTCAGGCGTGCGGACCAACGGTCCGCACCCACCAGTGCAGATCCCCACCAACCTGCTTCAGCGTGCCAATCCATCCAGCAACGGCACGCGCTGCGCGATGGCATCACCCACCTGCAGGTCAGCATCACCGGCCTCCAGTGGCAGCACCGCCAGTGCCAGGTCGCCGGCCACGCAGGCGATCGTGCCCAGCGCCGCGCCGTCCTGCTGCACGCCATCGCCGGCCTGCGCCGGTGCCGCGGTATGCAGCAGCTGCACCGCGCGCTTGGCCTTGCCGAGGAAGTGGGTGCGGGCGACGATTTCCTGGCCGGGATAGCAGCCCTTCTTCACGCTGTAGCCGTTCAGACGGTCCAGGCCCAGCTGCTGCGGGGTCCACACCTCGCGCTGGCCTTCTTCCAGCCGCGGCAGCCCGTAGCGCAGGTCGGCCTGGCGCCAAGCCAGGGCGAAAGCGGCCTCATCGGTTTCGCTGCCGGCCGCAAAGGCATCGGCGGCGCCGATGCGCAGGGTGCGCGGCAGGGCATCGCTGCCCAGATCCAGTTCCCAGCCATCACCTGCGGCCTGCGCAATCGCGGCGCCGCTGGCGGCCTCGGGCGCAGTGAACGCCCCGGCCGCCGCCAGATCGTCGCGCACCAGCACCTTCACCTTGCGGCGGAACACGAAGCGCTGCAGTTGCGACGCAATCGCATCGGCATCGCCATCCGCCAGCACCAGCATCAGGTGGTCGTCGGCCAACCGCAGCAACTGGAACACCGCCAGGGTGCGGCCCTTGGCGCTCAACCAGGCACTCCACTGCCAGTGCAGCAGGGGCAGGGCGGAGACATCGCTGCTGAACTGGGCGTGGGCAAAGACAGCCGCATCCGGGCCCTGCAGGCTCAGCAGCTGGTGGCCGGGCAGGCGCGGATATCCGACGAAAGCAGGGGGCAGGTTGTCAGGCACGTGAACGAGGTCTAAAATTTGTGCGTTGCGAGACCGAACATGATAGGCCAAACAACCCCCACTCCCGACGACGAATCTGAAGCCCCGCTGGTCCCCGCGGCACCCGTGCCCGTGGAACAGGAAAAAGCAGAAGAATTCGGCGGCCGCGGCGGACTTGATCCGGTGCGGTATGGCGATTGGGAGAAAAACGGACGCTGCATCGATTTCTGATCAGCATTGAGCCAACGCGGCCGCGTGCCGCCCAGCCGAGACAACGAGCCCAGCGAATGGCGACCAGACAACGCCCACTTTCCCCGCACCTTCAGGTGTATCGCTGGCAGATTCAGATGGCCACCTCGATCCTGCATCGAGCCACTGGCGTCTTTCTGTCTGTTGGTGCCCTCATCATCGCTGCCGGCCTGCTGGCCCTGATGATGGGGCCCGAGTCCTGGAACTGCTTCACCGGCCATGCCGGGGCCTGGTATGGCCGCGTGTTCCTGTTCGCGTGGACATGGTCGTTCGCCTATCACCTGTGCAATGGCATCCGCCATGTGGTGCAGGACTTCGCCATCGGCTTCAGCATCCCCGCCTTCATCCGCAGCAGCTGGCTGTCGGTCACCGGCAGCCTGGTGATCACCCTGCTGGTGTGGGCCTATGTGATGTTCGGAGGTGCCGCGTGAGCAAGTTCCGTACCCCGTTGAAGAACGTGCGTGGCCTTGGCTCGGCCAAGACCGGCACCGAGCACTTCGTGCATCAGCGCCTGACTGCCGCCGCGCTGGTGGTGCTGGGTATCTGGTTCCTGGTCTTCGTGCTGGGCCTGCTGGGCTCGGACTACGCGACCGCCGCCGCCGCCGTGGCCAAGCCGTGGAACGCAGTGCCGCTGATCGGCCTGCTGATCGCCATGTTCTGGCACGCGCAGCTCGGCATGCAGGTCGTGCTGGAAGACTACATCCACGAATCGCTGCTGGCCCTGGTGCTGCAGACCGCGGTGAAGTTCGTCGCCGTGCTCGGCATGATCGTCAGTGTGTTTGCGGTGGGCCGCATCGCCCTCGGCGTTGCCTGAGCCCAGGCACCTACACAGGAATCCAGATTAGATGTCCGCTTACAAGATCACCGAACACAAGTACGACATGGTCGTGGTCGGCGCTGGCGGCGCCGGCCTGCGCGCCACGTTCGGCCTGGCCGCCAAGGGCCTGCAGACCGTGTGCCTGACCAAGGTCTTCCCGACCCGTTCGCACACCGTTGCCGCCCAGGGCGGTATCTCGGCCGCACTCGCCAACATGGGCGAAGACGACTGGCGCTACCACTTCTTCGACACCATCAAGGGGTCGGACTGGCTGGGCGACCAGGACGCCATCGAATACATGTGCCGTGAGGCCATCCCGGCCATCATCGAGCTCGAACACTACGGCGTGCCGTTCTCCCGCACCGCCGAAGGCAAGATCTACCAGCGTCCGTTCGGTGGCATGACCACCAAGTACGGCGAAGGCCCGGCGGCGCAGCGTACCTGCGCGGCGGCCGACCGTACCGGCCACGCGATGCTGCACACCCTGTACCAGCAGTCGCTGAAGCACGATGCGCGCTTCATGATCGAGTACTTCGCGCTCGACCTGATCTTCGACGACGAAGGCGCCTGCCGCGGCGTGCTGGCCCTGGACATGTCCGACGGCACCCTGCACCTGTTCCGCGCCCAGGGCGTGGTACTGGCCACCGGCGGCTACGGCCGTGCCTACTTCAGCGCCACCTCGGCGCACACCTGCACCGGCGACGGTGGCGGCCTGGCCATGCGTGCCGGCATCGCCATGCAGGACATGGAGTTCGTGCAGTTCCACCCGACCGGCATCTACGGCGCCGGCTGCCTCATCACCGAGGGTGTCCGCGGTGAAGGTGGCATCCTGCGCAACAGCAGCGGCGAGCGCTTCATGGAGCGCTACGCGCCGCACTACAAGGACCTGGCCTCGCGCGACGTGGTCAGCCGTTCGATGACCATCGAGATCCGCGAAGGCCGCGGCGTCGGCGAGCACAAGGACCACATCCTGCTCGACCTGACCCACCTCGGCCCGGGCGTGATCGACGACAAGCTGCCGGGCATCGCCGAAAGCGCCCGCATCTTTGCCGGCGTCGACGTGCACAAGCAGCCGATCCCGGTCATCCCGACCGTGCACTACAACATGGGCGGCATCCCGACCAACTACCACGGCGAAGTGGTGCAGAAGGTCGGCGACAACGACAATGCCGTGGTGCCGGGCCTGTACGCCATCGGTGAAGCGGCCTGCGTGTCCGTGCACGGCGCCAACCGACTGGGCTCGAACTCGCTGCTGGACCTGGTGGTGTTCGGTCGTGCGGTGGCCAACCGCTGCGCCGAGACCATCAAGCCGGGCGCATCGCACAAGCCGCTGCCGGCCGATGCCTGCGACAAGGCGCTGGGCCTGCTGGACAAGCTGCGCCATGCCAACGGCGATACCCCGACCTCGGTCATCCGCGATCGCATGCAGCGCACCATGCAGGCCGACGCGGCCGTCTTCCGCACCAGCCAGACGCTGAAGGAAGGCTGCGAGAAGATGGACAAGATCTTCGACTCGTTCCAGGACGTGAAGGTCTCCGACCGTTCGCTGGTGTGGAACTCGGACCTGATCGAGACCTACGAGCTGAACAACCTGCTGCTCAACGCGGTGGCGACGATCAACTCGGCCGAACAGCGCAAGGAAAGCCGTGGTGCGCATGCGCACGAGGACTATCCGGACCGCGACGACGTCAACTGGCAGAAGCACACCCTGGTCAGCGTCGACGAGAAGGGCAAGTGCAGCTTCGACTACCGTCCGGTGCACATGTACACGTTGACCGACGACGTGTCCGTGGTGCCGCCGAAGCCGCGCGTGTACTGATCCGACCCCGCCTACCATGCAATCCGCGCCCAAGGGCGCGGGCCGCCTGAGCCAACGAGAGCAGCCATGGCCGAGTTTTCACTCCCCAAGAATTCCAAGATCACGAAGGGCAAGCACTTCCCCGTCAAGAACGGCGGCAAGAACGTGCGCACCTTCAAGATCTACCGCTGGAGTCCGGACGACGACAGCAACCCGCGCACCGATACCTATGAAGTCGATCTGGACGCGTGTGGCCCGATGGTCCTGGACGCCCTGATCAAGATCAAGAACGAGATCGACCCGACCCTGACCTTCCGCCGCTCGTGCCGCGAAGGCATCTGTGGTTCGTGCGCGATGAACATCGACGGCACCAACACCCTGGCCTGCACCCGAGCCATCTCGGACTGCGGCAAGAAGGAAGTGCCGATCTACCCGCTGCCGCACATGAACGTGGTGAAGGATCTGGTTCCGGACCTGACCCACTTCTATGCGCAGTACGCCTCGATCAAGCCGTGGATCCGCACCCAGACCCCGGCACCGCCGGACCGTGAGCGCCTGCAGTCGCCGGAAGACCGCAAGAAGCTGGACGGTCTGTACGAGTGCATCCTGTGCGCCTGCTGCTCGACCAGCTGCCCGAGCTACTGGTGGAACGGCGAGCGTTACCTGGGCCCGGCGATCCTGCTGCAGGCCTACCGCTGGATCATCGACTCGCGTGATGAGGACACCGGTGCGCGCCTGGACGATCTGGAAGATCCGTTCAAGCTGTACCGCTGCCACACCATCATGAACTGCGCCCGGACCTGCCCGAAGGGCCTGAACCCGGCGCTGGCGATCGCCGAGATCAAGAAGCTGATGATGGAACGCCGCGCCTGATCGGCTCTGGCCGTACCCGGTAGAGCCACGCCATGCGTGGCTGTGCCACCCCAGTAGAGCCACGCCTTGCGTGGCTTTGCTGTATCTGGAGAAACACGATGGAAGAAGACGTTCTGCTGAAGAAGCTGCGCTGGCGCTGCCGCCGCGGCATGCGTGAGCTGGACCAGCTGTTCGGCCGTTATCTCGACCACGAATGGAGCACTGCGCCGACCGAGGAGCGCGAGGTTTTCCTGTTCCTGCTCGACTGCGAGGACGATAAGTTGTGGCGCTGGTTCATGGGCTATGAGGCCTGCCCGCATGCGCACGCGATCCCCCTCATGCAGAAGATCCTCGCCCTCAAGCCTTGAGTGGCGCCCCTCGCGGCTGCAGGCCGCCGCCCAGCTGGCGGTGCTGCTGGCCGCACCCTGGCTGCTGCGCGCATCGGATCTGCCGCCCAGGCTGCTGACGCCGGCGCTGTTGCTGGCCTGGGGCATCGGGTTGGCCGAACTGGCCTGGCGCCAGCGCAGGCCGCGCGTGCAGGTGCTTCTACCGGTACCGCCCGAGTCGCTGCAGGTGGCCGGGCAGGACGTCGATGCACCACAACTGGTCGTGCGTGGGCCATGGCTGTTGTTGCTCTGGCGTGAGGATCGGCGCCGCCGGCGCCTGCTGTTCTGGCCCGATGTGCTCGATTCCAGGCAGCGACGTGAACTGCGACTGGCCGTGGCCGCACGCGGCGTTTCCCGTAGGCCCCGGTCGATGGCACCATAAGCTGAATTGACCGGCGTGCCTGCATGTTCAAACCCATTCCCGTGGCCATTGGCCTGCGCTACCTGCGCGCCAAGCGCCGCAACGGCTTCATCTCCTTCATCTCGATGGCATCGATCCTGGGCATCGCGCTCGGCGTTACGGTGCTGATCACCACCCTGGCGGTGATGAGCGGTTTCCAGAAGGAAATCCGCAGCCGCCTGCTGCAGATGACCGCGCACACCACCATCAGCCGCGACGGCGAGCCGATGCCGGACTGGATGCGCGTGGTGGACGTCGCCCGCAAGGACCCGCGCGTGGCCGGTGCCGCGCCGTACATCGAGATCCAGTCGATGATCAGCGGCCCGCGCGTGCAGGGCGCAATCATCCAGGGCATCGATCCGGCGCTGGAGCCGAAGGTGTCGGTGATCGACAAGAAGGTCACCAAGGGCAGCTATGACAGCCTCAAGCCGGGCAGCTTCAACGTGCTGCTGGGCAAAGAACTGGCGGTCTGGCTGGGCGTGGACGTTGGCGACCAGGTGCTGGTGACCTTTGCAGAAGTGCAGGGCACGCCTGCTGGCGCAGTGCCGCGGATGAAACGCTTCACCGTCAGCGGCATCTTCGAGGCCGGCTACAACGAGGTCGACCGCGGCGTCGGCTTCGCCAACATGCAGGACCTGGAGCGCGTGCTGCGTTCCGATGGCGCTACCGGCGTGCGGCTGAAACTGCACGACATGGACCGCTCGCTGGAAGTGGGTGTGGACCTGGCGCAGAGCCTCGGCGGCGCGTACCGGGTAAGTGACTGGACCCAGCAGAACGCCAATCTCTACCACTCGCTGCGCATGGAGAAGGTAGTGATGGGCATCCTGCTGTCGCTGATCATCGCCATGGGCGCTTTCAACCTGGTGTCGTCGCAGGTGATGCTGGTGACCGACAAGCAGGCCGACATCGCCATCCTGCGCACCCTTGGCCTGACGCCGGGGGGGGTGATGCAGGTGTTCATGGTGCAGGGTTCGCTGATCGGCATCTTCGGCACGCTGGCCGGCCTGATCGGCGGCATCACCCTGACCCTCAACCTGGAACGCATCCTCGGCGCCATCGAGAGCGTGTTCAACGTCAAGCTGCTGCCGGAGGATGTGTACTACATCACCGGCCTGCCGACCGACATGCAGACCGGCGACGTGGTGGCGATCACCGTGGTCGCGCTGCTGATGAGCTTCCTGGCCACCCTGTATCCCGCCTGGCGGGCAGCACGCACCCAGCCGGCGGAGGCCCTGCGTTATGAATAAGGTCTTCAACCGCGGCGACGAAGTGATCCGCGCCGAAGCACTGGGCAAGACCTACGCCGAAGGGCGCATGCAGACCCCGGTGTTCGATGGCCTGGACCTGACCGTGACCGCCGGCGAGACGGTGGCGATCATCGGTGCCTCCGGCGCCGGCAAGAGCACGCTGCTGCACCTGCTGGGCGGCCTGGACATTCCAACCGCCGGCGAGGTCTACGTGACCGGGCAGCGCATGTCGGCGCTGTCGGATACCGCGCGCGGTCTGCTGCGCAACCAGGCGCTGGGCTTCGTCTACCAGTTCCATCACCTGCTGCCGGAGTTCACCGCGCTGGAAAACGTGATGATGCCGGTACTGCTGGCTGGCACTGCGGTAGCAGAAGCGAGCAGCCGGGCCACCACGCTGCTGGAAGCGGTCGGCCTCGGCCATCGCCTGGATCACAAGCCGGGCGAGCTGTCTGGTGGTGAGCGGCAGCGTGCTGCGGTGGCGCGGGCACTGGTCAATCACCCAGCCTGCGTGCTGGGTGACGAGCCGACCGGCAACCTGGATGACCGCACGGCCGCGACGGTGTTCGAGCTGATGCTGGAACTGAATCGTGCGCGCCACACCAGCCTGGTGCTGGTGACCCACGACCGCAGCTTGGCGCGCCGCCTCGACCGGGTGCTGGAGCTGCGCGAAGGGCGCTTGCACGCACTGGCCCACGCCGATGTCTGAGGCGCCGGGGCCGCTTTGGTGGAAGCCGACCCTGGTCGGCTGCTCCTGCAGGGCAGGCGCCAACCAAGGTTGGTGACTACCGGAATCCGGGGCCTTGGGTCTGCTTTGGTAGAGGTCGGCCTTGGTCGACCGCCGACCAGCGCCTGAATGGGGCTGTCGGTCGTCGCGCCGCCGTTGCCGGCCCGGGCGCATGATGGCGACAGTTCCCCGAGGAGATCGCCATGAAGACCCCGTTCCTGGTGGCCGGACTCTGCCTGGCGCTGGCCGCGTGTGCGACCACTGGCCGGCTCAGCAGCGCCGATAAGCTTGACCTGTACCGTGCCCATGCCGGTGCGCCGCAGAACGACATGCAGTTCTTCGGCACCCTCAATGGCTGGACCGAGCTGGGTGACAGCGCGCTTGCGGTATGGACGCGTCCCAGCGAGGCCTACCTGCTGGAGTTGAGGGGGCCCTGCCAGGACCTGCCATATGCCACCGCCATCGGCCTGACCAGCCAGATGAATCGTGTTTCGGCGCGTTTCGACAAGGTGCTGGTGCGCGACCCTACCGGCGGCCCGCGCCTGCCGTGCTTCATCGACAGCATCCGCAAGCTGGATGTGAAGGCACTACGCGCTTCCGAGCAGGAGCTGCGCCAGGCGCAGGTGCAGGAGCGCGAGGAAAGCACGAAATAGCGCGGTCATGCCGGCCGCTGGCCGACATCGCGCAGATGCCAGGTTGCCGGCCAGCGCCCGGCACTACCTGTGCGTCAGGCTTCCGGAGTGAAGCCGGCCGGCTTTTGCGCGTCCTTCTCGAACAGGAACTTGACCAGTTCGCCTTCGAGGAACGCACGATGTTCCGGTGTACGCGGCGACAGGCGGTTTTCGTTGATCAGCATGGTCTGGTGCGCCAGCCACGCAGCCCAGGCCTGCTTGCCGATGTTGTTGAAGATGCGCTGGCCCAGCTCGCCGGGGTAGGGCACGAAGTCCAGGCCCTCGGCATCGCGTTGTTCGTACTGGCAGAAGACGGTTCGGGGCATGGCACTCACTCGTGGTTGCGGGGTTTCTTGGAAGTTCGTTTTGGCGTCTTGATCGTCGCGCCGTCGAGCAGTTTGCGGATCGGCGCGGGCAGGCCCAGCGCGGGCAGTTCATCGTAGGCGACCCAGCGCAGCGTGGGTTCTTCCACGCGCAGGCCGTTCACCTGGCGCGACAGTACCTGCAGGTGCAGCCTGTAGTGACTGAAGGTGTGCTGCAGCACTGGCAGCTCCTCGGCGTCTTCCAGCGAACCTTCAACATGCGCATCGAACCAGTCCTGCAGGTCGCTGCCGGCCTCGGCCTGCGGCAGCGTCCACAGCTGCGCCCAGATGCCGGTGTCCGGCCGCTTCTGCAGCAGCACGCGCTGCTGGGGGTCGCGCAGCAGCAGGGCCACTGCTTCGCGCTCGGGCAGGGTCTTGCTGGGCTTGGGCGTGGGTAGTTCAGCGGTGCGGCCTTCGCGGCGCGCCACGCACGCGTCCTGCAGCGGGCAGATCACGCAGGCGGGTCTGGCGCGGCTGCACACGGTCGCGCCCAGGTCCATCTGCGCCTGGGTGTAATCGGCCATGCGCCCGGCCGGCACCTGCGCCACGTGCGCCTCGGCGATCGCCCACAACTGCTTCTCGATGGCCGGAAGGCCCGGGAAGCCGTCGATGCCGTGGTAGCGGCTGAGCACCCGCTTGACGTTGCCATCGAGGATCGCGAACGGGTCGTTCCAGGCCTGGCTGAGGATCGCACCGGCGGTGCTGCGGCCGATGCCGGGCAGGGCATGCAGCGCGTCGAAGTCACGTGGCAGGTCGCCGTCGTGCAGTTCCACGCAGCGCTTGGCTGCCGCGTGCAGGTTGCGTGCGCGGGCGTAGTAGCCGAGCCCCGCCCACTGCGCCATCACCGCGTCATTGCTGGCGGCGGCGAGGTCGGGCAGGGTCGGGAAGTGCTGCAGGAACCGCTGGAAGTACGGGATGACCGTGGCCACCTGGGTCTGCTGCAGCATGATTTCCGACAACCAGACCCGATAGGGGCTGCGCGGATGCTGCCAGGGCAGATCGTGGCGGCCGTGGTCGTCGAACCAGTGCAGCAGGCGGGCGACGAAGTCGTCGGTCTGCGTGGTTCCGGCGCTGGCGTGCGGCTGGCGGGGCATCGGTGTACCGGAATTGGGCAGCCACCCATGGGGGGGCTCTACCGGGCTGCAGTAGAGCCACGCCAAGCGTGGCTGCACGGTCTATCAGACACCCAGCGCTTCGGGCAGCAGGGCGTCAACGAAGGCTTCCGGATCGAATACGCGCAGGTCTTCCGGGCGCTCGCCGATGCCGGCGAAACGGATCGGAATGCCGAACTCGCGGGCCAGCGCGAACACCACGCCGCCCTTGGCAGTGCCGTCCAGCTTGGTCACCACCAGGCCGGTCACGTTCACCGCGGCATTGAACTGGCGCAGCTGCGACAGCGCGTTCTGGCCGGTGGTGCCGTCGATTACCATCAGTACTTCGTGCGGTGCAGTGGCGTCGATCTTGCCGAGCACGCGGCGGATCTTGCCCAGCTCGTTCATCAGGCCGGACTGGGTGTGCAGGCGGCCGGCGGTATCGGCGATCAACACCGAGGTGCCACGGGCCTTGCCGGCCTGCAGCGCATCGAATGCCACCGAAGCGGCATCGGCGTTCTGCCCTTGGGCGACCACGGCCACGCCGTTGCGCTCGCCCCAGGCCTGGAGCTGTGCGACGGCGGCGGCGCGGAAGGTGTCGCCGGCGGCCAGCATCAGGCTGTGGCCTTCATCCTTGAAACGCTTGGCCAGCTTGCCGATGGTGGTGGTCTTGCCAACGCCGTTGACGCCGACGGTCAGCACCACGAAGGGCTTGGCATTGCGGTCGATCACCAGCGGCTTGGCCACCGACTGCAGGATCGCGATCAGCTCGGCGCGCAGCGCGGCCAGCAGCGCATTTGCATCTGCGAACTCGCGCGACTTCATGCGCTTGCGCAGGCCCTCGACCAGGTCGGTGGTGGCACCCACGCCGACGTCGGCGGTGATCAGGGCGGTTTCCAGCTCGTCCAGCAGGTCGTCGTCGAGTTTTGGGTTGCGCGAGAACAGGCCACCGAAGCTGCGCGCGATGACGCTGTTACGCAGGCGTTCGCGCCAGCCGGGCTTGCCGGCAGGTGCCGGAGCAGCGTCGACCGAGGCGGCAGCAGGCAGGTCGTCGGTGACCGGTGCCGGGGTGGGCTCGGGCAGCGGTGCGGGTGCCGGTTCGATGGCCGGGGTCGCAATGGGGGCGACTTCAATCTGCGCCGTGGGCGCAGGAGCTGCCGGAACCGGTGCCGCTGGGGCCGGAATCACCGGGGTGGGCTCGACAGCGACCGGAACGGCGGTTGCCGGGGGCGGCTCGACCGGTGCAGGCTCGGCCGGTACGGCTACCGGTGCCGGCTCCTTGTCCTCGGCCGGTGCGGCCGACGGAAACGCCGCCGCCAGCTCTTCAGCCGAGTAGTGCTGGGTCTTGGGTGCCTCCGTTGCGGGGGCATCCTGGGGCTTCTTGCGGCGGAAAAAACTGAGCATTGGCAAAAGGCGCTGAAATCAGAGGGATATGCTACCACTCAGGCCTGTCGGGCCGATGTGGACTCAAGGTCGCGGCCGGCCGGCCGTTAACCGGTCCGGAGGGCTGCGCAGGGCGGTCCGGAGACCGCCATGAACAACGTGATGGGAATCGCCCTCGGCGGGATGCGTGCGGCCCAGCAGGGCGTGCAGGTGGCCGCGCACAACGTGGCCAACCTGGCGACTCCTGATGCCCAACGCCTGCAGCTGCAACGCAGTACGGTGGAGCAGGGTGGGGTGCAGGCTGCGGTGACCCCTACCGGCGCTGATGTCAGTGCACCACTGGGTGATCTGCTGGCAGCGAAAGCCGAGGTGGTGGCTTTCACTTCCAACGCCGCGGTGATCCGACGCCAGGACCAGATGCTCGGCTCGCTGCTGGATCGCGAGGCCTGAGCCTCCCGGCTTTCGCGGGTGTCAACCTTGGTTGACACGCTCGACCCGCCTGGTAGATGCCAATCCTGGTTGGCACTCACCACCCGCCCCGGTAGGTGCCAACCGAGGTTGGCACGCTTTTTGGGCGCCAACCGAGGTTGGCCTCTACCAGAGCATCGCCGGGTAAGCCGGGCCATGCCCGGCGGCCACCTTGTCGATCAGGCCGACAGCTCCAGCAGCAGCTTGTTCAGGCGCGCCACATAGGCGCCCGGATCCTTCAGGCTGTCGCCGGCGGCCAATGCAGCCTGGTCGAACAGCACCCGGCCCAGATCGTCGAAACGCGCGCCATCGGCTTCAGCATCCAGCTTGGCGATCAGTGGGTGGCCCGGGTTGATCTCCAGCACCGGCTTGCTGTCCGGCACCTTCTGCCCGCTGGCTTCCAGGATCTGGCGCATCTGCAGGCCCAGGTCCTGTTCGCCGATGGCCAGCACCGCCGGCGAATCGGTCAGGCGGTGCGAGACGCGCACTTCGGCCACGTCATCGCCCAGCACCGTCTTCAGTCGCTCGACCAGGCCCTGCTTGTCCTTGGCCGCTGCTTCCTGTTCCTGCTTGTCCGCTTCGGTTTCCAGCGCGCCCAGGTCGAGGTCGCCGCGGGCGATGTCGACGAAGCCCTTGCCGTCGAAATCGGTCAGGTAGCCCATCAGCCACTCGTCGATGCGGTCGGTCAGCAGCAGCACTTCCACGCCCTTCTTGCGGAACACTTCCAGGTGCGGGCTGTTGCGCACCTGGCTGTAGCTCTCGCCGGTCAGGTAGTAGATCTTGTCCTGGCCTTCGGCCATGCGGCCGAGGTAGTCAGCCAGCGACACGTTCTGCGCATCGCCGTCGCCACGGGTGGAGGCGAAGCGCAGCAGGCCGGCCACCTTCTCGCGGTTGTTGTAGTCCTCGGCCGGGCCTTCCTTCAGCACCTGACCGAATTCCTTCCAGAACGTGGCGTACTGATCCGGCTTCTCTGTGGCCAGCTTTTCCAGCATGTCCAGCGAGCGCTTGGTCAGTGCGGCCTTCATCGAATCGATGACCGGGCCGGACTGCAGGATCTCGCGCGAGACGTTCAGCGACAGGTCGTTGGAATCGACCACGCCCTTGATGAAGCGCAGGTACAGCGGCAGGAACTGCTCAGCCTGGTCCATCACGAACACGCGCTGCACGTACAGCTTCAGGCCCTTGGGCGCATCGCGGTGATACAGGTCGAACGGCGCGCGGCCGGGCACGTACAGCAGCGAGGTGTACTCCAGCTTGCCTTCGACCTTGTTGTGGCTCCACGCCAGCGGATCGCTGTGGTCGTGTGCCACGTGCTTGTAGAACTCGGTGTACTCGGCATCGCTGATCTCGGTGCGCGGGCGGGTCCACAGCGCGCTGGCGCGATTGACGGTTTCCCATTCGACCGCGGCGCCTTCTTCGCCACCTTCCTTCGGCATCTGGATCGGCAGGCCGATATGGTCCGAATACTTCTTGAGGATGCCGCGCAGGCGCCAGCCATCGGCGAAATCGTGCTCGCCGTCCTTCAGGTGCAGCACGATGCGGGTGCCGCGCTCGGCCTTGTCGATGGTGGCCACTTCGAAATCGCCTTCGCCGCGCGAGGTCCAGCGCACGCCTTCGCCTGCAGCCAGGCCGGCGCGGCGCGAGGTCACTTCCACTTGGTCTGCAACGATGAAGGCACTGTAGAAGCCGACGCCGAACTGGCCGATAAGCTGCGAATCCTTTTTCTGGTCGCCGGACAGCTGGCGCAGGAAATCGCCGGTGCCGGACTTGGCGATCGTGCCGAGATGGGCAATTGCCTCGGCGCGGCTCATGCCGATGCCGTTGTCTTCGATGGTGATGGTGTGGGCGGCGGGGTCGAAGCTGACGCGCACGCGCAGCTCGCTGTCACCTTCAAGCATGGCCGGCTGGGTCAGGGCCTCGAAGCGCAGCTTGTCGGCAGCGTCAGCGGCGTTGGAGACCAGCTCGCGCAGGAAGATCTCCTTGTTGGAGTACAGCGAGTGGATCATCAGCTGCAGCAGCTGCTTGACTTCGGTCTGGAAGCCAAGGGTTTCGGTCTGGGTGGTCTCGGTCATCGATAGGGCTCCATGTGCAATGCCGCGCCAGCGCGTGCGGCCTCGCCAAGGGGTATGGCTGATTGTCCCGAAATCAAGGGGTTGGTCGGCAGGGCTTGCAGCCCTGCACCTGCAGAGGCCGAAGCAACAGCAACAGCAACAGCAACAGCGGGCTATCCGTGGGATGGCGGGGCGGTGTGGGTTGGCAGGACACGCCGTTAACCCGTCCCTGGGGGCTCGATGGCGCCATCCATGGCGCCAACGGTCCTGCCAACCCACACCGCCCCGCCTCTGACAGGTTCACGCGGCTGTTGGCAGGTGTCGACCTTGGTCGACACATCTGTCAGATATCGATACATCAAATGGGGTCAGATCCGTTTTCCGCAGGAAAACGGATCTGACCCCAAGAGACGTTCCGGCAGATCGCAGGAAACTGTCGAAGGCGGGGTGGGGCAGGTTGTGGGGGTGTGTGATCTGGCCCCCTGAAAACGGACGCCATGAAGCCGTTTCAGGCGGCAGCCCGGAGCTGCCGGGCGTAGTTGTTAGGCGAGTGGTAGCCCAGCGCCGAGTGTAGCCGGGCTGGATTGTAGAAGCCGTGGATGTAAGCAGCGATGGACTGGCTGGCTTGTTCCCTACTGGCGTAAGGCTCGGCAGCCTCTTCTGTCTTGAGCGTCGCAAAGAAGCTCTCGGCCACCGCGTTGTCCCAGCAATTGCCAGGCCGGCTCATGCTTTGGACCACGTCATGGGACTGCAGCAGCTGGCGAAACTGATCTGGCCCCCTGAAAACGGACGCCATGAAGCCGTTTCAGGCGGCAGCCCGGAGCTGCCGGGCGTAGTTGTTAGGCGAGTGGTAGCCCAGCGCCGAGTGTAGCCGGGCTGGATTGTAGAAGCCGTGGATGTAAGCAGCGATGGACTGGCTGGCTTGTTCCCTACTGGCGTAAGGCTCGGCAGCCTCTTCTGTCTTGAGCGTCGCAAAGAAGCTCTCGGCCACCGCGTTGTCCCAGCAATTGCCAGGCCGGCTCATGCTTTGGACCACGTCATGGGACTGCAGCAGCTGGCGAAACTCGTTTCCCCAGTACTGCCCACCACGATCTGAATGGAAGATCAGGCCGGGTCGTTGTGGATGCAGAGCCCAAGCATTGGCAAATGCTTTCACCACCAGCTCTTCAGTCAGACGCTTGGAAACGCTGTAGCCCAGCACCTGCCGGGTCTGGACGCTGATGACCACGGCCAGATGCAGCCATCCCTGGCGGGTGGGGACATACGTGATATCCCCGACCCACGCCGTCGGTCCGGTTCCGGGGGCAAATTGCCGATCCAGCAGGTTGGGGGCGAGCTGAGATGAGCCGCCAGAGGACTTGGGTCGGAATCGGCCTTTGGTCTTGCCCTGGATTCGCTCCTCGGCCATTAACCGTGCCACGCGCTTGTGGCCGACTGGATGATTCCTGGCTCGTAAGGCCCTNTCTTCAGTCAGACGCTTGGAAACGCTGTAGCCCAGCACCTGCCGGGTCTGGACGCTGATGACCACGGCCAGATGCAGCCATCCCTGGCGGGTGGGGACATACGTGATATCCCCGACCCACGCCGTCGGTCCGGTTCCGGGGGCAAATTGCCGATCCAGCAGGTTGGGGGCGAGCTGAGATGAGCCGCCAGAGGACTTGGGTCGGAATCGGCCTTTGGTCTTGCCCTGGATTCGCTCCTCGGCCATTAACCGTGCCACGCGCTTGTGGCCGACTGGATGATTCCTGGCTCGTAAGGCCCTGACCAGCCGACGTCGCCCATAACTGCGCTTGCTGGTCACATGAATGGCCCGAAGCTCGGTACGGAGGGCCGAATCGACATCGCACGTTTGGGCACACTGCCGGCGCAGGTAGTCATGGAATCCAGAGACAGAAACCCCAAGAACCCGACACAACAACCTGGTCGGGTAGTGAGTCCTTTGACTGGCGACGAAGGCGTACCTCACTTGGACTCTCTGGCAAAGAACGCCGCCGCTTTTTTTAGGATTTCCCGCTCCATCTTAAGATTGGCGTTCTCGGCCCGAAGGCGGCTGATCTCGCTTTCCAGGTCGGTGGCTGGCCTGCGAGCCTCAGAGGTCAACGACCGGCCAGCACGGACCGCGTCAAGCCAGTTTGCCAGCGTCTTGACCGACATCTCCAACTGACGGGCCGCTGCGGCAGGCCCGAGCGACTCGGCCAACTCGACGGCTTGGTGCTTGAACTCATCGGTGTAGCTACGACGGGTGATACGGGACATAAGGGACCTCCAAGTGCGATCAAAGTATCGCTTCTTGGCGTCCGCTGACGGGGGG